>CAVYEK010000007.1:0-414666 GCA_963767595.1 Terriglobia bacterium | reverse complement strand
AATCGAAACAAACGCCGTTTTCCTGGCGTTATCGGAAATACCCAGGCAAACCGCGTTCACACGCGTTACTCTATTTCCGTGAGTCGTTCACGTGGTTTGGCCAAGTCTGCGATGTTTTCGCTACTCCTGGCATCGCAAACCGCCTGGGCGCAAGTTCCACCGGGGCCGAAGGGGATGTATTGCGGCGGGAATGAGATCATTCAATATTCCCGCCACATTCGGGCGCGGAGCCTAAGAGGAACCGTCTTCGATCAGTCGGGCGCAACTGTTGCGGCGGCCCGGATTCAGGTGCAGCGGCAGGGCTCAGACGCCCTAGTCGTCGACATTACCGCCGATGAGAATGGGCGATTTCGCCTGCCCAAGTTGGAGGCGGGCGCCTACTGGCTGGGGATATCGAAATATGGCTTCCAACTGCACGTATGGGACTTGCGCATCGTGCGCTTTGGATGGTCGAAGGAGCTGAAATCGAAGCTCTCAGTAGGAACATAGCGCCATAGTTTCCGACCGGCGGTCGAAAAGTGGCGTTACCACCCCTCACCGCAGCGGCAACAGCCGAGCCCTGACTTTGTCGGACCAGTCAAGCGTCAGAATCGCGCCGCGTTCCAGCTCCTCGGCGCAATCCGCGATAGCGCGTAGCAGAGCGGGAGCCCGCAGTTCCGGCAAGAGCGGCTCACCTCGCAGCAGTACCACGCTGGGTCTTGCTTCAGCCGTCAGTGCCAGGATCTGCGGGAAGTCCAGGTCATTGGTCACGAGCACGTAGCCGTGCTTGCGTGCATACTCGCAGATTTCAGTGTCCGGAGTTTCACCCGGCCCGATTTCAGACCAGTGACGGCACTCTTGCCCGGCCTCCGTCAAGCGCTGAACCCAGCGAGGCGTCAGGTTCATGTCGATCAGAAAGCGCATCAACTGGCCAGGGGAATTTCGCGCCATTGAGCGAGGCTGGCTGCGTAGGCCAGAGCCTCACGGATATCCGGCTCCTCCAGATACGGGAAATCGGCCAGGAGTTCCGGAATCGTGCGACCCGCGGCGATTGCCCCGACAATCATCCCCACGGTCACGCGCATGCCACGGATACACGGCTTGCCGCCCATGACCGCCGGATTGACCGTGATTCGACGAAGTTCCTGCACGCCCTCATCATAGCGCAGCGCGCGCCAAGGGCGCGCCAAACCACAGGATTGGCGGCTATCACAAGCAGGTGAATAACGGCTGTCGGGATGCGATCAGATGTTTCTGAGGATTAGCCGCCGCGAAGCCGAACTACCAGCGCACATCAACGCCAGAGCCTCATCACGCCAATTCAGCCCCTCAAAGCAAAGTGGACATTCAGTGGGCTTCATGGAAACTTGGCCCCGGACTGGAGCGGCCTCGGGCCTCGGACCGATCAAATGGACGAGCCTTTGGCGGCTTGCCCGCGAAGCAAGAACGTCTTGGGATACGGCCCCCGGCCACAGATCTTGAATGAACCGAAGTCCTTGTACCAATCACCATCCGGCGCCTCAGGTTTGGACTCGATCCAGAGCCGAAGCTGGTTGAGGTCCGCGATGCCGATCGACCGATCACGCATCCGCTCGATCAGATGCTGGCGTACCGCGACGGGTAGATTGTCCCACGTCTCGATCTTAGGCATCAGCCGCCGAATGCCATGCGCCCGAGCTCATCCCCCAGCCGTTTCACTTCTTCCGGATCGGCGGCGCCGCGAAAGCGTTCGGCCAAATCGAAGAACCGCTGCTGTTTTCGCTTCTGCGACTCCATCCCGTCCTCAATGAGTTCCACGAGCAGCCGGTTCGCGCTGAGCCGGCGGGTTTTGGCTAGAGAGCGAACCTGGGCGGCAACGCCGGCAGGGAGGCTCACGCTCTGACGGATCGTCTTGTTCCCTGTCCTCATGACACCATTATGCACCAGATTGATGCACATTCGCACGAGCACTCGCGAGCGTGGCCATGGACGTAGCTGTCGAGCCTCCCGCGAATCCGGCGGCGCCCGAGCTTCGCTCGGGTTGAAGGCGAAAGCGCCTGTCCCACAACTCCGGAGAACCGCTCCCAAATGTAGAAACTCCAGTGACAGGCGAAAGCGCCTGTCCTACCCGGCATCCGCGCGGACCTCTGCTGCTACCATGGAACCAATGACTCCCAATCAGCCGGGCGAAATGCCCAAAGTGCCTATTGCCGGCGTGAAGAACCTGATCGCCGTCGGTTCCGGAAAGGGCGGCGTCGGCAAGACCACGGTGGCCGTCAACCTGGCCGTGGCCCTGGCCTCCCTGGGCCACAAGACCGGCCTCATGGACGCCGACGTGTACGGCCCCAACGTGCCCCTCATGATGGGAATCAATCGCACTCCCATGGCTTATGGGGAGCGCATCCAGCCGCTCGAGCAGTACGGGGTCAAGCTGATGTCCATGGGGTTCCTCAACCCCGGCGACAAGCCGCTCATCTGGCGCGGCCCCATGTTGCACAGCGTCATCCAGCAGTTTCTCCGGGGAGTGGATTGGGGCGAGCTCGACTACCTGATCATCGATCTGCCTCCCGGAACCGGCGACGTGGCGCTCTCCCTCATCCAGACCGCTCCCATCACCGGCGCGATCGTGGTGACCACCCCTTCGGACGTCTCGCTCGAAGACGCGCGCAAGGCGGTCTTCATGTTCCACCAGGTGCGCGTGCCGATTCTGGGCATAGTGGAGAACATGAGCTACCTGACGTGCCCGCACTGCCGCGAGCGCATCGACGTTTTCAGCCATGGCGGCGGGCGGCGCACGGCCGAACAGATGGACGTGCATTTTCTGGCCGAGCTGCCGCTCGATCCGCGGGTGCGCATCGGCGGCGATACGGGCGACCCGGTGGCCCTGCGCGAAGAAGGCCGGCCTTACGTCGAACTGGCCCGCGGCGTGATCGCCCGCGCCGCGGAAGCGGCCGGGGAGGAAGGGCCGAAAATCGAAATCGGCGAATAGCCGCGCGAAAGCGGACCGCGGACTCCGTAAATCGGTTACACTGTCACCCAGGGCGCCTGCCGCGCCGGCGCCTATTCAGAAACCAAGGAGAACACCGTGAACGTTCGACGCCTCTTCCCCATGCTCGCCCTTCTGGCCCTTGCGCCATTTGTCGCGCAGGGCGCCTCGGTGCACTTGATCCACCTGGACTCGCCTCCTGCCATCAGCGGAGGCTGCCCGGCCGTGGTCCACTTCACTGGACACATCGAGACCGATGGCCCGCTCCAGGTCACTTACCAATGGCTGCGCAGCGACGGCGCCGGCAAAGAGCAAACCATCAATTTCAACAGGGCGTCCCGGCGCGACATCTCGACGAGCTGGTCCATCAACAAGAACTACGAGGGTTGGATGCAACTCGTCATTCTGTCGCCGAAACGGGAGCAGACCATCAAAGCGCCTTTTACGGTGCACTGCGGCAAGAACTAGGAAAGCGCCGGCCGTCCGCGGGCGAAGGCCCGGACCTTCGCCTCCGGCCCGCAGGAAGGCATGGAACGGCGAGGGCCTCGCTGGCTGGGTTAAAGCCCCGTCGAGGCCCAAGGAGAACAAGTGAACCTTCGACCCTTCTTCCCCCTGTGGTCGCTGCTGGCCCTTGCGCCGTGCGTGGCGTGGAGCGCCCAAGTGCGCGCGTTCTACTTGAACCCGCAAGCTGCCGTAAGCGCGGGCTGCCCGGCCCAAGTGACTTTCACGGGGTACATCGAGACCGACGGCCCGCTCCAAGTCACCTACCAATGGCTGCGCAGCGACGGGACCCACTTCGAGAAGGTCCTCAGTTTCCCCAGGGCGTCCAGGCAAAACGTCTCGGCGCGGTTGTCCGTCAAGAAGACCCTGTCGGGCTGGGTGCAACTCGCCATTCTGTCGCCGCAGCGGTTCCAGACGGCCAAATCCGTTTATTCGGTGAACTGCGGGAAGAAGTAGGAGCTATTCCTTTCTAAAAGCCATCCCTGCGAAGCTCACCACGCTGCGTTCGTCGATATTCCACTGCTCGTAGCTCAGCAGCTCGCCACGCGCCTCCGGGGCGGCCTTGAGAAAGGCGTAAAACGGCGACGAACCGCACCACTTGAGGTCGTCGCGCCGGGGCGCACCAGCTCCCAGAAGCCCGCCGGGTCGCCGGTTTCGATGCGCGCGATGCGCGCGGCGTCGCGGGCGGCCACCTCCGCCATGGCGCCCTGGTTGGCCTGGGCGGGGAAGCGGTCGTTGTAGCGCGCGCCCATGTGCGCCATGTCCACGCCCAGGATGAAGAAAAGGCGGTCGCCTTCGCGCTCGCGAAGCTCGCCCAGCGCATCGAGAAACCGCCGCACGCGGTCGTCGTCCTCGGGATTGCCGCCGTTCAACAGGCTGTGGGCGAAGGGGCCGCACAGTACGGGAAGAACGCGCACGCCGGGCCCCAGCGCGTGTTGCAGAAACACCACCTGCAATTCCACGGTGTGCTCGAAGGAATGGCAGAAATCCTCCATCGACACGCCCTCGCCGCCGCGCGCGGCCAGCCAGTCGATCAGGGGCAGGTCGGGGGAGGCGTCGCCCAGCGGCGTGCGGAAGCTCTTGCGCGTCAATCCGAAGGTCTCGGGCTGGCCGTAATGCGAGGTCGCCAGAATCACGAAGGTGCGGTCGCGGTGCTGGGGACCCAGCAGGCTGTAAGCTGTGCGGTAGGATTTCCATCCCCCCGAGGGGCTGACGTGCGGGGCGGCGATGGCGAACAGGCCGTCGCCGGCCGCGCGCGGCGGCGAGGCGGCATCGCCGGCCATGTACCCCGCCAGGGTCTGGCGCAGTTCCTCCGGCTCGGCGGGATAGGCCCCGCCCGCGTGAGCGGGTTCCCGCACCGGGCTCTGGGCGAATTCGCGGAGCCGCTGTTCCCGCATGGCGCCGAAGGTCTCGTCTTCCAGAAAACCCGCCCCGCTGAGCGCCTCCACCAGCCCGCGCTCGATCTCGCCGACTTCCAGGCTGCCTGTGGTTCGCACCAGCAGCTCGCGCAGGTCCAGGTCCGTCCGCCCGCCGTCGAAGCATTCCAGGCAGGCCACCAGCGGCGGAGGCACTATCAGGACGGCGTCCGAAAAGCGATACGGATCGCGAATCAGCAGGCCCGGATGCTCCTCGGAAGGCGACGGCATGAAATCCAGGGTGGGGCGAAGGCGCGGCAGTGGCTGGGACAAATCCTATCGTACCGCGCCCGAGGCCCCCAACTCCCCTGCTCTGGGACAGATGTGGGACAGACGATCGGTTTTCGTCGTCTGTCATTCGGTCACTCTCATTCCGGCGCGACAGGCCACAAAATTCGATGGTCTGTCCCACCCTGTTCCACCAGAGCCCGGTACTTGCGCAGCAGCTCGTAGACCACCACGCCGCCGGCGGTCGCAACATTGAGCGAGTGCTTGCTCCCCAGCATGGGAATGCGAACGTGGGTGTCCGCGAACCCGGAAACCTCCGGCCGGATGCCCTCCACTTCGTGGCCGAAGACCAGGCACACCGGGAAGCGGGGCCGCCAGTCGAACAGGTCCACGGCATGCACGGTAGTCTCCACGGCGGCGATTTCGCAACCCCCGCCGCGCGCCGCTTCGAGCAGCCGAAGAGGCTCCCAGTCGTGTTCCCAGGGAACCGACAACTCGGCTCCCAGCGCGGTCTTCGAGATCGCCTGCTTGGGCGGACACCCGGTGATCCCGGAAAGATACAGTTTCGCAACCCCGGCCGCATCGGCGGTTCGAAAGAAAGACCCCACATTGTACAAGCTGCGGACGTTGTCGAGCAGAATCGAGACCGGCAGCCGCCCGAGGCCATCGTAAAGCGCCCCGGCCCGGGTGACCTGGAATGGGACACGGTCCATCGGCAATAGCCTACCAACATTCGCCGGCTTCCTGAATACAGGGGCTTGAGGTAACACCAGAAGGAAGGAGTCGCCGGCTCCGCCATGACGCCCGAAGACCAGCCCCTCACGAAAAGCGACTTGCGCGAAGCCCTGGGCCACGCCGTCGAAGCGATCGCCGACGAGTTCACAGGGCTCCGCAACGAGATGAACCGCCGTTTCGACCGCGTCGACCAGCGCTTCGACTCCCTCGACCGCCGCGTGGAACGCATCAGTTCCACAGCAATAGTCCGTGACCCGGCCCCGAGCCCTTCCCAAAAGCTGCTAGTCTGAAATCTGATAGCTCCCTATGCTGTCCATCGTCATCCCGATCCACAACGAAGAGCCTTCCATCCTGCCTTTGTACGACCGTCTCACGGCGGTCCTCGAACCGTTGCATCGGCCCTATGAGATCCTCCTGGTGGACGATGCCTCCACCGACCGCAGCTTCGAGCTGCTGGCCAACCTGGTGGAGACCGACGGCCGCCTGAAAGTGATCCGGCTGCGCCGCAATTTCGGGCAGACGGCGGCCCTTTCCGCGGGCTTCCACGAAGCCAAGGGCGACGTCGTCATCGCCATGGACGGCGACTTGCAGCACGCCCCCGAGGACATCCCCGCGCTCCTCGCCAAGATCGACGAGGGCTACGATATCGCCAGCGGCTGGCGCCAGCACCGGGTGGACAACGCCATCAGCCGCAAGCTCCCTTCGCGCATCGCCAACTGGATGATGGCCAAGGCCTCGGGCATGGCCCTGCGGGACTTCGGCACCACCTTCAAGGCCTACCGCGCCGAGATCCTCAAGGATGTGAACCTGTACGGCGAGCTGCATCGCTTCATCCCCGCGCTGGCCAGTTTCTACGGCGCAAGGGTGGTGGAAGTGCCCATCCGCAACGTGCCCCGCGCGGCGGGCGGCTCGCATTACGGAATCGGCCGCACGTTCCGCGTGCTGTTCGACATCCTGACCATCAAATTCCTGCTGAAGTACTTCACCCGCCCCATGCACTTCTTCGGCTCGCTGGGGCTGATCGGAACGGGGTGCGGCGGGGCCATCATGGCCTACCTGGCCGTCGAGAAAGTTCTGGGCTACGAGATCGTGATGGAGCACGGGCCGCTGATGGCCGCCGGCGGCCTGCTCCTGCTGGGCGGGTTGATGATGTTCAGCACCGGCCTGATCGGCGAGATGATGATGCGAACCTACTTCGAAAGCCAGGATCGCCGCATCTACGCCGTGCGCGAGATCCTCACCCAGAAGCGGCGCGGGGTTGCGGGCCGGAGCTGACGGTTACAGGCCGCGGCCTCTGCGCCAGTGCTCTTCGAACAGGCCCTTCATGGCTTCGCCCATTCCCTCGTGACGGAACACCACGGAGGTCCAGGTGGGCCGGGTGATTACCGGATCGAGCAGCGCGATCATGCCATCGCGGGAATCGAACAGCGCCAGTTTCATGGGCAGGGCGGTGGCGATTCGCACTTCCACTCCGGCCGCGGCGTACTCGTTGAAACGCTGCCAGTGCTTCTCGTCGAGCGACTCTTCCACCGCCAGCAGCCGGCAGGATACGCCTGCGTCGTGAACCTGCTTCACCAGCTTTTCGTCCAGCGGATCCACGGCATAAGGCGGGCGGGAAAACTCCACGTACTCCTGTTTCACTTCCGACAGCATACGCCGGTACTCCGCGGCGGTCTGCCCCGGATCGGTGACAATCCGCAGGAAATCCAGCGTGCCGCGGCCGCCCTGGCCCTCTGAATACAGGTTCTTCAGATCGTCCATGAGGGCCGAGCCTGCCCGACCGTTGTCGGTCAATTCCTGCTCCAGCGTCTGGCGACGGCGCGCCAGATAGCCGGGAATCGCCAGGCTGGGCTCCACCGCCGAGAACAGCTTGGTTTTCTCTTGCACTACCTGGGCAAAGCCCTTCTCCACCAGGCTGTCCAAAACTTCATAAATCTTCTGCCGCGGAACGCGGGCGCGAGCCGCCAGTTCCAGCGCCTTGAACTTGGGATGGCCAAGCAATACCAGGTACGACCGCGACTCGTAAGCATTCAGCCCAAGCTGTTGCAGACGCCGCCAAAACCGTTGAAAATCAACTTCGGCCAACTCTTCGCTCATATTCTTTTCACCTTAGCAGAAGGGGTCGAAAAAGAGCAGAGGGGGATCGAAAAAGCTCCCAGACTCTCCCGCCTTCGGGCTTCCATCTCAGTTTGGGACGTCCCCGGTGGGTTGCACCGATCCCTCCCACGGGGAAAATACCCTACGTCGATAGTTAAGGTTCGAATTGACTTGGTACTATAGGGACTCTACAATAAGCCAAGAACGGTATTTGTATGTCCGATAACAGTATCGCCCTCAATGGACCTTCGGCAGCTCCCAGCAACAGCAAAGCCAAGATTCGAATCGTGGTGGCGGACGACCATCCCATCTTCCGCGACGGCCTCTGCAAATTGCTGGCCCTGGAAGAGGACTTTGAGGTGGTGGCGCAGGCTCAGGACGGGCGGCAGGTTCTGGACGTACTGCAACAACTCGAGCCGGATGTCCTGTTGCTGGACCTCAAGATGCCCGGCCTGGACGGTCTGGCGACCCTGCAACGGCTGCAAGCGGCAAAGAACCGCACACGGGTCATCGTGTTGACGGCGTCGGACGACAAGAACGAGTTCGTGCAGGCCATGAAGCTGGGGACATCCGGAATCGTCCTCAAGCAGACCGCGACGGAGCTGTTGATCAAGAGCATCCGCAAAGTGCACGCCGGGGAGATCTGGCTGGATTCGCACACCACGGCGGCCGTCATCCGGCAGTTCGTGGCCAATGATGAAACGCCGGCGCCGTCGATGCCGCAGACCCAATCGCGCGAGCGTGAGCGCTCTCCGCTCAGCCAGCGGGAACGGGAGATCGTGGCCCTGGTGGCGCAAGGCTTCAAGAACAAGGAAATGGCCGAGAAGATGTTCATCAGCGAGCAGACGGTGAAGAACCACCTGCACAACATCTTCGACAAGCTGGGCGTTTCCGACCGGCTGGAACTGGCGCTGTACGCCATCCACAACAATCTGCACACCGGCCGGTAGACCCTGGTGGGACGGACCATCGCCTTGCGTGGTCTGTCGAGCCCCCCTGAGTTGGCGGACGACGAAGACCGATCGTCTGCCCCGCAAGCAAGAGCCCTATTCCCAGGCGCGCTTCGGAACGCCCCGGTCGCGGTCTTCCACGCGGTCGTATTGATAGTAACTCGACACCGTTCCCAGCGAGTCGTTGTAATAACTCTCCTCGCCCAGCGCCTCTTTGAGGTCTTCCTCGAACTCGTGCAAGGCCTGCAGTTCGCCGGCGGTGGCGGGCTGCCGCCGCCCGTCCGGCGCGCGGAAGAACTTCTGATAGCCACCGTCCACCAGGGCCGCAATCTCTCCGCCCAGCAGGAGGCCGGCTCGTCCGGATAGCCGGACGGCGCCGTCCACTTCCCGCAAGTCCACGGCGCAGTTGTCGCGAGAGACGCGCGCCCGGGCCCCGGCCAGTGAGGCGACCGTCAGGCCGGCCTTCCGAAGGCTCTCGATCCGGTCGTCGAAAGTGGGCTTGACCGGACGTTTTCGGCGGAAGAACATGTACCCATTCTCGCAGATGAAACATCCTCCAACTATCCTCGGAGGTCCATCCGACGGAAATGCGAGGGGGACATGAGAATCAAGCCAACGAGTGCGCTTTGGGCGAGTCTGGTACTGGCGGCGGCCGTTCCGGCGAATCTGGGCGCGGCTGGCGCCAGCGCTTACGTGCAGCATAACCTGGTGGCCGACGTCGCGGGCGTGGCCGATTTCACCGATCCAAACCTGGTGGACGCATGGGGCATCGCGTCCTCATCCTCCAGCCCGTTTTGGGTGAATGACAATGGCACGGGTCTTTCGACCCTTTACACCAGCACCGGTTCCATCAACGCAACCAAGGTGACCGTGCCGCCTTCGGCGTCCGGAAGTTCGCCTTCCACCCCCACGGGCGTGGTATTCAACGGCGTCGGCGGATTCGCGATCGCCGCCGGTAAAACCCCGAATTTCATCTTCGCGACGGAGGACGGCGCGATATCCGGCTGGAACTCCTCGGTAAATGCCACCCACGCCATCCTGGAGGTGGACAATTCGGGCTCGGGCGCGGTCTACAAGGGACTGGCCATCAGCAGCGGCTCCACGGGACCCTACCTCTACGCCGCCAACTTCCACAGCGGGGCCATCGATGTGTTCGACACGAACTGGGCCCCCGTTTCCCTGCCCGGCGCATTCGCGGACCCGGTCGTCCCGGCGGGCTATGCGCCCTTCAACATCCAGAACCTGGGGGGCCGGCTCTACGTCACCTACGCCAAGCAGGACGCCGCCAGGCACGACGAGGTCGCGGGTCCGGGCAACGGCTACGTCGCGGTGTTCGATCTGAGCGGCAAGCTGATCCAGCACCTGGCCTCGAACGGACCCCTGAATGCGCCCTGGGGAGTAGCCATCGCCCCGGCCACCTTTGGCGTGTTCGCCAACGACCTGCTGGTGGGCAACTTCGGCGATGGGCTGATCAACGCCTACGACCTGGCGACCGGCATATTCCTGGGCACGCTGCAAAATGGTTCGGGTTCCAACCTCAGCATCCCCGGCCTGTGGGGATTGATCGTGGGCAACGGCGGCAACGGCGGAGACGTCAACGCCGTATACTTCGCCGCCGGACCGGCGGAGGAGACCCACGGGATCTTCGGCGTCCTTCAACCCGCGCCGGCCGTCAGCAGCGCCTCGATTGGCGGCGCGGCCGGAGCTTTTGCGGGCATCGGGCCCAATACCTGGCTTAGCGTCTATGGCACGAACCTGGCGCCCACCACGCGCACCTGGACAACCTCCGACTTCGTGGGCAACAACTTGCCCACGGCGCTCAGCGGCGTCTCGGTGACCCTGAACGGCATGCCGGCTTTCGTGGACTACATCAGTCCCAAGCAGATCGACTTTTTGTCCCCTCCCAACCTGCCGCCCGGCCCCCTTCAGGTGCAGACGGCGAACAACGGGCTGACCAGTTCCTCCGCCGCCGCGCAAGCGCAGCTCTTCGCCCCGGCCTTTTTCCTGTTCGGCGGCAAGTACGTGGCCGCCACGCATTCCGACAACGTGTCGCTGGTGGGGCCAACTACCCTGTTTTCCAACGGCGCTTCCACACCAGCCAAGCCGGGAGAGACTATCGTCATCTACGGAACGGGCTTCGGGCCCACCAACCCGCCGGCGCCGGCCGGTATGCTGGTAAGCGCGTCGTTGCCCGTGGCCAGCTCGGTCACCATCTGGATCGACAACATCCAGGCCAAGATCGTGTCCGCGGTACTTTCCAGCGCCGGCGAGTATCAGTTCAACGTGACGGTGCCCGGCACGTCGCAAAACGGCGACCTGCTGGTAACCGCGCAGGTAGGCGGCTACAGTTCGCCGGGCAGCGTGTACCTGACGGTGCAAGGCCCGTAGTCCAGCCGCAAGCCGGCGGCTGAGGCTCAGCGCTCCGGCGATGGCTTCGCCGCCTCCGCGGCCTCTGGAACGTAGACCACGCTTCCATCTTGCAAACGATGAGCCGCTCCTGGCCGCCCTTCTTCTCGGGCGCGAGCACCATGGAAGTTCTGCGTTTTGCTCATTTCGTGCTGAAAAACCGTCTTCCGCATTCGGATCTCGCGGCCTTTCAAAATATGTTGTAGCACTTCTTGTAAATTCGTATCACTAGTAGTATTATGAACGTTCAATGCGTAGCACGAATTGGCGGGAGTCCTCATGACAGCGCGACTGCGGTCCTGGACGAAGGCAGCCACTTTGGCCGCTTTCTTCGCAGCTTGGCCGTCGGGCGCAGCCGATGGCAGCGTGAGCGGGCAGGTGACCGACCCGCAAGGGAAGTCAGTGTCGGGCGCCAGGACAGCCGCCGAATCCCCTGGCGCCGGAACTCGGGAGACCAGTAGCGACTCCGCGGGCCGGTTTTCTCTCTCTTCCCTGCCCCCGGTATCGGGAACCGTCCTTGACACGTCTGGCGCGGTGATTGCCGGGGCTACCGTGCAGGTTCTAAGCGCTAACGGTACAGTACAAATAACGACCCAGTCGGACGCGAACGGCTCCTTCATCATTTCCGGACTCCCGGCAGGCGATTATCGGCTCGTGGTATCCAATCCCGGTTTTGAAACCAAAGAAATCCCCGTCACAATTGGGGCGACCGAGGCGCCGGCCCCGCTGCGCATCTCTCTGGTTGTGGGCTTCGTGAGCAGTTCCATAACCGTGCAAGGCCGGGAGGATAGCCTCATCGGAATTGCCGAATCCGCCACCCAGGGAACGGTGGGCGCACGGGAAATCGAAGATCGTCCGATTCTTCGTTCGGGAGAAGTTTTGGAAACGATTCCCGGCGTCATCATCACGCAACACGCCGGCGGCGGCAAGGCCAACCAATATTTTCTTCGCGGCTTCAATCTCGATCACGGCACGGATATCGCCATTTCCCTCGACGGTATGCCGCTTAACCTGCCGTCGCACGCCCACGGCGAGGGGTACTCGGACATGAACACCGTCATCCCGGAGTTTGTGGAGCGGACGGATTTCCAGAAAGGTCCTTATTACGCCGATGTGGGAAACTTTGGCTCGGCTGGATCGGCCAATCTGGCGTATTTCAAGACGCTGCCCCAGAACTTCTTCACCGTCGAAGGCGGCATGTATGGCTATGGGCGGGCCGTTTTCGGCGTATCGCAAAAGCTAGGTTCGGGCAGTTTGCTGTACGGCGGAGAAGCGTATTACGATAACGGCCCATGGAAGCATCCGGATGGTTATGCCAAATTCAACGGCCTGCTAACCTACAGCCGGGGCGGAGACGCCAATGGTTTCAGCATCACGGCCCGCGCTTACCATGGAAAATGGAACTCGAGCGATCAAATCCCCGATAACGCCGCGCCCCTGGTTGGTTTCTTCGGTGCACTAAACCCGGCGGACGGTGGCAATTCACAGCGTTATAGCTTGCAGGCCGAATGGCATCGCCAAGACGCAAACTCCGCGACCAAAATCATGGCCTACGGATTCTACTATGATATGGATCTATTTTCCGACTTTACTTACTTCCTGACGGACCCCATTCGCGGCGATCAGTTCGAACAGAAGGACAGGCGCTGGGTGGCTGGGCTGGACGCACGCCACACGATTTTCAGCCAATGGTTTGGCCGCAAGGTGGAAAATACGTTCGGCCTGCAGGTCCGCAACGATTGGATCGACAACGGCCTTTACCAGACGGAAAGTCGCGTGCGCGTGGACAAAACCGATTCCGACACCGGCGCCACTCTGCCGGCGACCACGGAAGCGGATCGCTTTACGGACACGCAAGTAGGTTTTTATGTGGAAAATAAAATCCAGTGGGCGGAAAAATTCCGCACGGACGCGGCCCTGCGCGGCGACGTGGGGCACGTTGACGTCGCCAGCTTGGTTACTTCGGCCAATTCCGGCACGGCCACCAAGGCGCTGCCCAGCCCCAAATTGAGTTTGATTTTCGGCCCGTGGTCCAATACTGAGTTCTATGCACAGGGCGGATTCAGTTTTCACAGCAACGACGCGCGTGGCGCAACGCAAACGGTGGAACCGGTTTCGGCGGACAATCCTTACCCCAATACGCCCTCCTCGAGAATTCCCCTTCTGATCCAGACCAAAGGCGGAGAAATCGGCGTGCGCACTTCGGCCGTCTCACATATGCAAAGCACCGTTTCGCTGTGGTATCTCCACAGTAATTCCGAGCTGCAGCAGGATGGCGACACCGGAGGCACGGTCGCTTCAAAACAGCCGAGCAACCGCTACGGCGTCGAATTGGCGAACTACTACACGCCCGTGGAACATTTGACTTTTGATTTTGACATTGCCGGCTCCCGGGCTCGTTTTACCGCAATAGACGGAGATGACGCGGCGCCGGGCGGCCCGGGCGGCAAGAGTGTGCCCGAAGCGGTTGGGTTGGTGATTTCCTCGGGCATCACACTGCACCTTCCCAAAGGCTTTTCGGAGAGTTTGCGCCTGCGTTACTTTGGCCCGCGCGATTTGACGTCCGACGGAGTTTACCGCTCAAAGGCGACTGCGTTGCTCAACGCGGGGATCGGTTATCAAATTAACAAGACATGGCGCGTTTCGGTCGAATTCTTGAATTTGCTTAACCGCCGCGATCACGACATTGACTACGCCTATACCTCCCGAATAACGCCAACGGCCGATGCGGCATTCACAGACGTTTTCCACCCCGTCGAACCGTTTCAGGTGCGATTCGGGTTGCATTACACTTTCGGTTCGAATAGTAAACTGGTTCCGGCTCATTGATCCGCTGTTCAACCTGATGCCGCCGCCCTCGGTGTGACTGGGCCGCATCATCCGCACTCCGCCACCCGCGGCCGTGCTACGATTTGGAGAGCGGTAGTACGATTTGGACGGCCGGCGTATCGGCCGGCCCTAGAGAAATGCATATTCCCGACGGCTATTTGAGTCCGGCGACGTGCGCGGCCCTGTACGCGGCCTCGGCGCCGTTCTGGTACGTCGCGCTACGCCGGCTGAAGCGGCTGCTGGCCACCAAACTGATCCCATTGGTTTCGGTGTTCGCCGCGTTTTCCTTTGTGGTGATGATGTTCAACCTGCCGTTGCCCGGGGGCACCACGGGCCACGCGGTGGGCGTCTCCATCGCCAGCATTGTGCTGGGGCCGTGGGCTTCCATCCTGGCGATTTCGATCGCGCTTTTCATTCAAGCGGTCTTCTTTGGCGATGGCGGCATCACCGCTTTCGGGGCCAACTCCTTCAACATGGCGATCGCCGGATCGCTGGTGGCCTGGTTCACCTATCGCGCCATTTCCGGGAAATGCGCCATCGTTTCGCGGCGGCGCGTAATTGCCGCGGGCGTGGCCGGCTATCTCTCGATCAACGTGGCCGCGCTATTGACGGGGATCGAGCTGGGAATCCAGCCCATGTTGTTCCGGGACGTTTCGGGAGCGCCGCTCTATGCGCCCTACGCCTTGAAAATCGCGGTCCCCGCGATGCTGGCCGGACACCTCACCGTGGCCGGCCTGGCCGAGTTGATTCTGTCGGCGGGCTTGGTGGCGTGGCTCCAGCGCAGTTATCCCTCCCTGTTGCGCGCCACGGCGCCGGAAGCCGCGCCGGCCGAAGCCGAAGCGGGCGGCTTTGGTTGGGTGGCCATCCGCTATTTGCTGGCCGGCCTGGCCGCCTTAATGCTGCTGGCTCCGCTGGGAATCCTGGCCGTCGGAAGCGCCTGGGGCGAGTGGTCGCCGCACGATCTCGCGGATGGCGCCGCGCGCCGGCACATCGCCGCGGCGTCCGCCAATCAAGCCCTGCCGGCGGGCGTGCCGCAAGGGCTGGAGCGCCTGTCCTCCGTCTGGACCGCTCCTTTTCCGTCCTACGCGCCGCCGTTCCTGCGCAACTCCTCGTTCGGCTATTTCCTTTCCGCGGCGTTTGGATCGGGCCTGATCCTGCTGGCGGCGCTGGCGGCGGACTGGGTCTTTCTGGCCCGGCGGCGGAGCAGCGGGTAGGGTGCGCCCGAATCGCGTTATCGAGGGATCCGTTTACGGCTTTCTTCGGGTCCTCGAACGGACGCTCGAATCCGAAGAACTGGCGCGACGCGCCGGTGTTTTGCAGAGCCTCGATCCGCGCGTAAAGCTGCTCGGGTTCCTGGGATTGATCGTAGCGGCGGCCGCCTCCCGGCGGCTCGAAATCATCGGGGCGGTGTTCGCTTTTGCCACCGTCTTGGCGATCTGCTCCCGCGTGCCGCTTCGGACTCTGGTTATCCGCGTCTGGGCGGCCGCATTCGCTTTTACGGGTCTGATCGCACTGCCGGCTCTTTTTCTCACTCCGGGCCGCACCGTCGGGCGGCTGCCGATGCTTGGCTGGGCCGTGACGGCGCAAGGACTCCGCGGCGCCATCTACTTGGTTTCGCGCGTCGAGACAACCGCGACGCTTTCCATGTTGCTGGTTCTCTGTACGCCCTGGACCCACGTCCTGAAGGCCCTGCGGGTGCTGCGCGTTCCGGTCGTCCTGGTGGTGATCCTGGGCATGACGTACCGCTACATTCTCCTCATGATCGGGACGGCCGAGGAGATGTTCGAGTCGCGGCGCAGCCGGATGGTGGGAAGGCTGGAGGCGAAGGAGGGCCGGCGCCTGGCCGTTGCCACGGCCGGAGTGTTGCTCGGCAAGACCATGCAGCTCTCCGGGGACGTCTACATGGCCATGCAGGCGCGTGGCTTCCGCGGAGAGGCGTACGTGCTCGACGAATTCGAAATGCGCCGCCGCGACTGGAGCTGGCTGGCGCTCTTCCTGGCGCTGGGAGCGGCGGCCATGTGGATGGGGCATTAGAAAAGGGGAATGCGAGTTGGAACCGCCGATTTTTGAGATCGAGGACGTCAGTTACAGTTACGAACGCGTGGTGGCGCTGGACGCTCTGAGCCTGGCGATTCCGGCCGGGCAGAGAGTGGCGTTGCTGGGAGCGAATGGATCGGGGAAATCGACCCTGCTGCGGCTTCTCGACGGTCTCTACTTCGCCGGCTCGGGCACGGTCCGCTTCGGCGGGGAGCCGTTGACCGAAGAGCGCTTCCGGGATGAGACGTTCGCATTCGACTTCCGGCGCCGCGTGGGCCTGGTGTTCCAGAATCCCGACGTGCAGTTGTTCAATCCGACGGTGTTCGACGAGCTGGCATTCGGACCGTTGCAACTGCGCTGGCCGCCAGACCTGATTCGCCGGCGCGTAGCCCAAACGCTGGACGATCTGAACATCGCGCATCTGAAAGACCGTCCGCCGCACCGTCTTTCGGGAGGCGAAAAGAAACGCGTGGCCATCGCTTCGGTCCTCATACTCGACCCGCGGGTGCTGCTGCTCGACGAGCCGACCGCGACGCTCGATCCGCAGAGCCAAAGCCAGACGATTGACCTGCTGGCCGGCTGGAAGGACACTGGCCGGACGGTGGTCACCGCCACCCACGATCTCGACAGCGTCGAGGAAATCGCCGACTATTGCTTCGTGTTCCAGGCGGGCCGGCTGGTGGCGCAGGGAGCGCCGGCGATGGTGCTGGGGGATATCGATCTGCTGAAGCGGACGGGTCTGCTTCACGCCCACAGGCACGTGCACGCCGGCGGAGAAGTCCACTCACACCCGCACCACCACCACGACCGATAGCGGCTGGCGCACATGCCCTCAGGAGCGCGGGCCGGTGGACGGCTCGCCGATCAGGCCCAGGACGGCTGCAACCACATCTTCCAGGCGGGCCGCGACGGTTGGGGAAAGATCCGTGGAGTAGGAGAAATCCGCCCCGGTCACGGTGATCATGCGGCCTTCGGCGGCCCGGCCATAAAGAGCGCGCGCGGCCCACAACAGCGCTTCGGGGGTGGCGCGATGAGTAAAGGAAGCGGAACCGGAAGGGCGCGGCTCGATGCGGCGCTCGAGCACCGCGCCGGGCTCGGGTCCCTCGGCGGCGTCGATGAATATAGCCAGGTCCACCTGGCTGAGAGGCTCCATCAGCTCGGGAGCGAGTTGGTGGAGGATGAGGATCTCGACGTCCGGGCGGGTCACCACCTCGCGCAGCCGCTCGGCGGCGCGCCAGCCCAGCGCGTCGTCGCCCCGGATGGGGTTGCCATAGCCGACGATGAGGATGCGGGGCATGGGCAGTATGTGGGACAGACGATCGGTTTTCGTCGTCTGTCATCCGGCCAAAACATGACAGACCACGCAAGACGATGGTCTGTCCCACCAGTTCTCTAATTCCGGATCGAATCCAATAGCTCTCCGTCGTGCCCCCGCAGGCTCACTTCGAGAGCCATGCGGCCATCGGCGTGGGTGGAGCAGCTCAGGCACGGGTCGAAGGCGCGTATGACCGCCTCCACGCGGTTCAGCATACCTTCGGTGAGCTTGTTTCCATGCACGAAATGGCGGGCCACCTGGAGCACCCCGCGGTTCATGGCGGCGTTGTTGTGGCCGGTGGCGATAATCAGGTTGGCCCAGGTGATGAGACCGTTCGAATCCACCTTGTAATGGTGAATCAGCGTGCCGCGGGGGGCCTCGGAAACGCCCACGCCTTCGGAGTTGTTGGCGCGCGCGAAGGCCCGCACGTTGGGATCCAGAATTTCCGGCAGGCGGAGCATCTCGTCGGTCTTTTCGAGCGCGTAGACGATCTCTATCAGCCGCGCGTAATGGTAGTAGAAAGAGCTGAGCACGGTCCCGCGGTCCAGCTCGCGGAACTCGGCCCACTCCTGGTTGGCCAGCGGCGTGTCGCAGCCGTCTATGATATTGAGCCGCGCCAGGGGTCCCACCCGATAGATGCCGTCGGGGTAGCCGAGGGGCTTGAAATAGGCGGTTTTGAGATACGTCCAGGGATGCACCAGCTCGGCGATGTAGGTGGGATAATCGTCGCCTTCCACCCCATCCTGCACAATCTTGCCGCCCGCGTCCAGGAATCGCAGCTTGCCGTGGTAGTGCTCCAGGCCGCCGTTTTCGCCCACCAGGCCCATAAACAGCGTGGGCGCGTTGGCGAAGGTGCGGATCTCCTCGCGGAAGCGCTCCATCTCGGACTTGAACCAGTCCAGGGCACGCCGTGCGATGGCCAGCGATTCCGGAATCCCCGCCAGGATGCGGTCCCGAACCTCGGCCGAAAGCGGCTCATTGACGCCGCCGGGCACCACCCAGGTAGGATGTATGCGCTTGCCGGCCAGCCATTCGATCACCTGCTGGCCGAACTGGCGCAGGCGCACGCCGTCCCGGGCCATGGCGGGATTGGCCTCGGCCAGGCCGAACACGTTGCGCTTGGCAGGGTCGGAATCCATGCCCAGCAGCAGGTCGGGAGCCGAGAGATAGAAGAAGCTGAGGGCGTGCGATTGAACAATTTGCGCCAGGTTGAGGATCTTCCTCAAGCGCACGGCGTTGTCCGGGATGCGCACCGCCAGGATGGCGTCGCAGGCCTTGGCCGAAGCCACCAGGTGGCTCACCGGGCAGATGCCGCAGATGCGGGCCATCAGCGAAGGCATCTCGGAAAAGGGACGGCCTTCGCAGAACTTTTCAAATCCGCGGAACTGGGTGACGTGGAAATAGGCCTCCTCGACGTGGCCCTGCTCGTCCAGGTGAATCGAGATTTTGGAATGGCCTTCGATGCGGGTGACCGGATCGATAACGATTTTTTGCCTTGGCATTGTGTTTATCCGAATTTCGCGGCCGGGTTGGCGACGATTCCTTCCAGCAGCTCGCTCAACACCGTGAAAATGAGGTCCGCCGATGGCGGGCACCCCGGGATGAACAGGTCCACCTTGACCACTTCGTGCACCGGGCGCACGGCGGCCAGCAGCGGAGGAATGATTTCGCGCGGAATTTGCGGGTCCGAGGAGACGTTCTCCAGGTAGGCGCGGCGCAGGGCCGCGTCGGCGCCGAAGGCGTTGCGCATGGCCGGCACGTTGCCGGTGACGGCGCAATCGCCGAGGGAGACAAGCAACTTGGTGCGCTCCCGGACCATGCGGATGCGTTCGATGTCGTCTTCGCTCGAGATGGCCCCTTCCACCAGCGTCACGTCGACGTCCCGGGGAAATTCCTTGAGATCCACCAGGGGGCCCCAGACCACCGTCACGCGGGCCGCCAGATCGAGCAAACGCTCATCCGTATCGAGCAGCGACATGTGGCAGCCCGAGCAGCCGTCGAGCCACACGGTGGCCAGGCGAACTTTGCCGCCGGCGCTCATCTGCGGCCCTCCCTCATCAGCGTCAGATAGGGCAGGAACTGCCTTCGTTTCGCCATTTCGGCCACCGATTTTCCTTTCTCCGTGAGCGCGCCAGTGGGACACACTTGCACGCACTTGCCGCAACTGGTGCAGCTCTCGGACTTGCCCCAGGGCTGGGCCAGGTCCGTGATCACGCGGCAATCGATCCCGCGCGACATCACGTCCCAGGTGTGGGCCCCTTCGATTTCGTCGCACACCCTCACGCAGCGGGTGCACAGAATGCAGCGGTTGTGATCCATCACGAACCGCTCGTGGGAAGCGTCCACGGGCATGCGCGGGTACTGATAGCGGAAGTGCACGTGGGTCATGCCCAGGGTGAGCGCCAGCGATTGCAGGTCGCAATTGCCGTTGCTGACGCATACTGAGCAGACGTGATTGCGCTCGGCGAACAGCAGTTCGAGGATGCCGCGGCGATAGCGCTCCAGGCGTTCGGAGTGCACCGTCACTTCCATGCCCTCCGCCACGTGGGTGACGCAGGCGGGCAGCAGCCGCGGCACGCCCTTCACCTCCACCAGGCACAGGCGGCACGCGCCCGGGTTGGTGAGACCCGTCAGCTCGCACAGGGTGGGGATGCTGATGTCGTTCTCCCGAGCCACCTCGAGAATGGTCTGGTCCTCGCGGGCGCCCACTTCGCGGCCGTCGATGGTGAGGGTCTTTACGCGCACCGGCGTTCTGGGGCTCATTTGCGAACCTCCTCGGGATCGGCCTGTTTCGGGCCGCAGGCGCACACTCCCGCCGCGCAGCCGTGGCCGTCGATATGAGATTGGTATTCCTCCGGGAAATACTGCATCGTCGTAATCACGGGCGTGGGCGCGCTCTGTCCCAGCCCGCACAAGCTGGTGTTGCGCACCAGGTCGCACAGCTCCTGGAGGAGCGTAAGATCGGCGGCGGTTCCCTCCCCGGCCGTGATTTTTTCGAGCAGGCCGTGCATTTGTTGCGTACCGGCGCGGCACGGAATACACTTTCCGCACGATTCGCTCTTGCAGAACTCCATGAAGTACTTGGCTACGTCCACCATGCAAGAGGTCTCGTCCATGACGATCATGCCGCCCGAGCCCATCATGGAGCCGATGAGCTTGAGCGATTCGTAATCGAGCGGGGAATCCAGGTGCTGCTCGGGAATGCAGCCGCCCGAGGGGCCGCCCGTCTGCACCGCCTTGAACCGCTTGCCGTCGGGAATGCCGCCGCCCACCTCATGCACGATTTCGCGCAGGGTGATGCCCATGGGCACCTCGATGAGGCCGGTGTTCCTGATCCGGCCGGCCAGGGCGAACACCTTGGTGCCTTTGCTCTTCTCCGTGCCGATGGCGGCGAACCAGGCCGCGCCGCGGCGGATGATGGGGGCCACGTTGGCGAACGTTTCGACGTTGTTGATCAGGGTGGGGCAATCGAATAAGCCGGATTCGGCGGGATACGGCGGGCGCGGGCGCGGCGATCCGCGCTGGCCTTCGATGGAGGCGATCAGCGCCGTCTCTTCCCCGCACACAAAGGCTCCGGCGCCCAGCCGGATATCGATGTGGAAGCTGAAACGCGAGCCGCAGATGCTGTTGCCCAGCAATCCCATGCGCTCCGCCTGGCGGATGGCGGTTTTGAGGTTCTTGACCGCCAGCGGATACTCCGCGCGCACATAGATGTAGCCCTTCTGCGCGCCCACGGCATAGGCCGCGATGGCCATGCCTTCGAGCACCCGGTGGGGGTCGCTTTCGAGCACCGCGCGGTCCATAAACGCGCCCGGGTCGCCTTCGTCGGCGTTGCAGATGACGTACTTCTGCTGCTCGCCGGTTTTGGCCACCGTACTCCACTTGAGGCCGGTGGGGTAACCCGCGCCGCCTCGCCCGCGCAAGCCGCTGCGGATCACCTCCTGGACCACTTCCTGGGGCGTTTTTTCGGCGATCACGGTGACCAGGGCGCGGTAGCCATCGTTGGCGATGTAGTCTTCGATGCGCTCCGGATCGATCTTGCCGCAGTTCTCCAGCACGATCTTCTTCTGCCGTTCGAAGAAGGGCACGTTGGTGGGGCACTCGGTGAGACCCTCGCCGCCGCCGGCATCGAGACTGCGAATGATCTCCGGGGCTTCTTCCGGCGTCACGCCGGCGTACAGCCGGCCTTCGGATTCCACCGATACCAGCGGCCCGGCGCTGCACAGACCCATGCAGCCCACTCCCTTGGCCAGCACCTCATGCTTCATGCCGGATTCGGCCACTTCCTTCTTGATGGCCTCGAGAACCTGGTCGGCGCCGGAGGAAAGACACCCGGCGGCGGTGCACACGCACACGTGGTGCACATACTTTTTCCGCGCTTCGCGTTCGCTTTCGGCGGCTTTGCGCAGTTCCTCAATGGTCATGGCGGATGCCTTTCTCGACGCGCGCGAGCAGGTTGGCGGCGCCGATCTTGCCCAGCACGGCGCCGTCGAACACCACTGCGGGGGCCAGGCCGCACGAGCCCAGACAGCGCGCGGTCAACACGGAAAGTTCATTGTCCGGAGTGGTTTCGCCCGGCTTGACGCCGTAACCCTTCTCGATGGCGCTCAGCAGCGCCGGCGCGCCCTTGATGTAGCAGGCGGTACCGGTGCATACCACGCAAGTGTGTTTGCCCTTCGGCTTGAGAGTGAAAAAATGGTAAAACGTGGCCGCGCCGTATACGCGGCTCATCGGCAGGCGCAGCGTCAGGGCCACAAACTTCAACGCGGCGTCATCGAGGTACCCGAAGCACTCCTGTACGGTGTGCAGCGTTTCGATCAACGCGTGAGGTTCGCGCCCGTGCCGCCTCGCAGTGGCCTCGACGATTTTCCATCTTTTATCGTCCGAGGGCAGTGGGGTGGGGCCCAGGTACGTGAGCATAGATTAGAATAGACTGCATTTGCGCTTCCATTCAAGCTGTCAGAAATATCAACAAGTTGCAACTAACATGCGACTAGCGGGGCGAAGAATCGCCCACTTTCGGGCCAAAAGCCCCTATTATCAACTATTTCAACAGGGTGAGGCGAGTTACGGCAGGTAAGGCAAATGGCTGTATGTGGAGTAGGGAAAAAGGTCCAATCGGTGCCAGGATTTCCATCCTTTTGGGGCAGGCTGCTCCCTGCGTCTCATTGCCCCGCCCTCCTCAGGGTCTCCTGCATCACAACCGCCGAAATGCGTTTCGGCGTGGCGCTCCCGTGGCCGCCCTCGTCGAGCTCGACGCGTTCGCCCTGGCTCTCAAATGGCCTGATGTAATCCGGGTCCCAATGCCCGGTATCGTCGATCTCCTCCCACGCATATACTTTGTATGCGCCGGGGGTGACCGAGGAAAACCGGAACCGCCCCTGCTGGTCGGCGGTGGTCGAAGGGTAGAGGCGAACATGGCCAAAATTCGGCGGAATGGGAACCAGCGTAACCGTACTGCCGGGGGCCGGCTTACCATCTTCGTCAAGCGCCACCCCCTCCAGAACCGCCGCTTTGGCGCTGATCACCGCTTCGAGCGTCCGCCTGTCGCTTCCGCCCCAGTCGAGCGCCGAGTTCAGGACATCCGTCCCGCCCAGGCGCAACGATTTGAGATAGGAGCCCGCCGGCAGGCCCGTCACCTCGGCCACGTATTTGCCAGGCCCTACGTACGGAATCGTGAAAGAGCCGTCGAGGTTTACTCGCGTGCTCGCGCGGATCACGGAAGGCCCGTCGAAGTTTGTCAGGACAAGTGTGTATGTCTGGATCGCCATCCGGGCCTGTTGACCCGCGGATACGGCGGCGGCCACGGCCGCCCGATCTTCGCCTTCCTGCCTCACGGAGCCGATCAACGGCCCCGCCGCGGCGTTAATTACCACGTTTTCCAGGTGTTCGTGGTTGATCGCAATGGGCGTCGATCCCAGGTACTCGCCGCTCTGCTTCATCACCGCGATGGTGAAACTGCTGCTCCACATGTTGGCCATGTCGAACGAGCCATCTTTCTGAATATCGGCCCCATAGCTCCATGTCGACCCCGTAGTGGGCTCCCGCGTCATCCGCACCACGCGCGCGCCTTGCAGCAACGCCGGATCGCCGATGACCTTGCCGCGGACGTGGACAATCGTCTCGGTCAGCATTTTGACATTGCCGAGCATGAGGTTCTGTCCGGGCCCCACATCGATCAGCGTGGCCCCGACCCGTTCGGTTGTGCCGCCGAGATAGGTCGAACCGGGCCGCAGTTCCTTCTGGCCGGGCTTGACCGCGGCCACGGGGGCCCGCTCGGACCCGCTCCAGCTCGGCTGGCCGGCCACCCGGAAATAGTATCTTCCCGGCGGCACCCCTTCCACCTTGAACGCGCCGTCGTCTCCCGAGTTAGCCACGGCGGCATCAGCCACCTGCGGGCGGCCGTTGTAGTGGATACGCCGCAGCACCTCTACCTTGGCGTGCGCCAGCGGATCGCCGTCCTCATCCACCACCCTGCCGGTAACCATACCCGGCTCGATCATCCTGACCGTAACGCCGGTCATCTGCTGGCCTTCGGTCAGGGTCAGGATGGTTCCGCTCGATGAACCGGCGGGCGCGCCGTAAACCGTCGCCCCATAGGAGGGGTGGCTTGCCCTTAGTATGTACGAGCCCGGCGTAATCCGCTCGAAGGAGAACTTTCCCGTGGCGTCGGTGCGGGCGGTGGGAATGCTGGTTCCGGAGGCGGAAGTTGGTCCCCCTTGCGAGTAGACCGGCAATAACATCAAGCTGGCGTTGGCCACCGGTCCGGAACCGCCGAGAACCACGCCGGCGAGCGCGGCCAGCTTCTTATCCGCGCCGGCTGCATTCGAGGCGGGAGGCGTTTGGCCGGCGTGAAGCGCCACCGCGCCGGCCAGCCATAAGACGATGAGCGCCCAAACCGCGCGGGGGCCGGGCAGGCGTTGAGTGAGCCCGCGAACCCGCCGCCATGGTGGAGCCATGAGGCCCAGTTCGGCGTTGGTTGTGCGCACTTGGATCGTTCGCTTCATCGCCGGTTCGCCTCAGATTCCAGTATGCATCAAGATCGGTTGAGCCATGAGCAAAGGCGTCAAGCGCTACGGCGCCGGCGCCTTCGTGGCAGCCTCCATCTGATCCACCGAGATGCGCTTCAGGGTCACCTCTTTCCGGTCGTTCTCGGCGGCTTCCATCGCCACCGAAAAGGCCTGGTACGGCGCCGTGACTTGCGGGTCCAGGTGCGAGCCGGACTCGAGTTCTTCCCAGGCATAAAGGCGATACTTGCCGGGGCGAATTCCCTGAATCTCGAAGCGACCGTTTTCGTCCGTGTCGGCCGACTGGTAGAGTGACGTCCGCAGCGGCTGCGGGGGATCGGGAATCAGCGTCACCGTGCCCTGCAGCGCCTTGCCGTTCGGGTCGCGCACGATTCCGGAAATACGCGCCGCGCCCGCGCCGAGGACGATCTCCAGCTTCTCGTCCCCACCCGTTCCCGCCAAATCCAACGTGTCCAGGGCCTCCTTCTTGCCATATACCGCCGATTTGATGTAGGCGCCCGCGGGCAGGTCCTCGACCTGGAGCCGGAACCGCCCGATGAAGGAACCTGGGATGACGAACGTTCCATCCGCTTTCACTTCGGCCTGCGCGTTATACGGCATCGAAACGTCGATCGGCGACAGTAGTACGCGCAGTTTCGCGCCCGCCGGCGCGCCGGCTACCGTTCCGCGGATCCCCGCCGAAGGATCCAGATCAATCGTGAGGCCGTCGACATCGCCGGAGACCTGGACGGGCTGCTGGGCCGCCAGCCGTATCGAACCACTGACCATCCGTACCACGCCCCCGACCGCCGTCGCCATGCCGCCGCCGCTCATGTCCACAACGCCGAGGGCATAAGCCCCGGCCGGGATTCCCTCGATCCGGAATGTCTCCCCGGTCACAGCCGCGCTCCCCGACATCCCCACACCGGCGGATGACAGGAAGACAATCATGCGTCCTGAACTGGAGGGCTTCCCGGTTATCGAGCCGCTGAGGGAGAATAGCGGCGCTTTGCTCAGCGGCAGGCGGAGGTCGGCGACCGTCTGCCCGCGCCGTACCTCGATGGTCTCGGCCGAACCGACGTCCGCGACGCCGGGGTAATAGGTTAGGACATATCTCTCGGCCCGCTGGCCGGGCGGCCTTTGAAGGACACTAGCCTCGGCGCCAAGCCGGTATCGGCCGGGCGCAACCTTGTTGAAGCTGAATCCCCCGCCCGGCTCGCCGACGACCGACGTAATGCGTACCCACTCCTGGGCGCCGTTCTGGTATTTCTGCTGGAACAGATAGACCATCACCGTGGACGCGGCATCTTCGCCGAGAGTGACTTTCCCCGAGATGACCGCTTGCTCGGTCATGCGAATGGCCAAACCAGAGATTGGCGCCCCCGCGCGGAGGGTAATGATCGAGCCCGCTCCGTAGTACGTCTTCAGATAACCTGGGCGCTCCGCCAGGAGCCGGTAGCGGCCTGGGGGCACGTCATAGAATTCGAAGCGGCCGGTTGGGTCCGAGGTGGCGCCGAAAGGGGGCAGCACATCGTCCGCGGCGTTCTTCGCCAGCGGTAGCAGCGTCAGGGCGACTTTACGCACGGGCTGGCCCTGTCCATCCACCGTCCGGCCGGAAACAGCGGGCTGCGCGGGCTGCGCCGTGGCGCCAACGGCCAGTGCGCATAGCAGCGTCAATTTGCCGATCATAGCCCCGCCTTTCTGAGAGCCATGCGCATCACCGCCGCCGGAATCCGTTTCAGCGAGACCGAAGCATGGCCGCCCTCTGTCACTTCGACGGATTCCCCACGGCTCTCGAAAGGCCGGATGTAGTTCGGGTCCCAATGCGCCGTGGCGTCGATGTCTTCCCAGGCGTAGACCTTGTACTTGCCCGGCGTGACGCTCGGGAAACTGAACCTGCCCTGCTGGTCGGCGGTGGCGCTGGGATACAGCCGCCCGTGACCGGGGCGCGCCGGTTCCGGAACCAGCGTGACCGTGCCCGATACCGGATTGCCATCCTCGTCCACCACGGTCCCATCGAGCGATGCGGCCTTCGGGCTGACGTCTTTCTGAATATCCGCGCCAAAGGACCATCCATATCCGCTGGTGGGCTCCCGATTCATCCGCACCACGCGCGCGCCCACCAACAGGGCCGGATCTCCCACCACCTTGCCACGCACGTGGACGAACAACTCGTCCAGCATCTTGACGTCGCCCATGGAGATGTTTTGCCCGGCGCCGATGTCAATTATCATGGCGCCTTCCGGCTCGTGGCCGCCGCCGTAGTAAGTCGAGTCGGGCCGGAGGTCCTTCTGGCCGGGCTTAAGGGCCGGCACCGGCGCACGCTCGGGAATTGTGTGGAGTCCCCTGGCGGAGACTCGCAGATAGTACTGGCCGGCAGGGACGCGCTCCACCCGGAATGTTCCGTCATCTTTGGAGATGACGGTAGCCACGGAGAATCGAGTGCGGCGGCCGATGTAGTACCCGGGCCGCATGACCAGTACGTCCACGAACCCCATCGGATCACCGTCTTCATCCACCACGCGTCCCGTGACTGTCGCCGGCTCGGCAAGCTTCAACGAGAGATTCTCCATCCGTTGGCCGGCCGAAAGCGTCACTTGAATCCCGGGCATCGCCCCTGGGAGCGCCGAGCCGCTGGGACTGAGGTAAGCGGGATGGCTCACCATTAGCCGGTAAGCGCCGGGCGGAATTTTCTCCAATGCGAACTTGCCGTCCGCGCCGCTGAAAACGGTGGGGGGTTGCGGGGGCCTGCCGCCCGGCGTGGAAGGCAGGGGCGAGGTCGGAATCAAAATGACCTGGGCCCCGGCGACCGGCGTCCCCGAAGTGGTTATGACCACCCCGGATACCGAGGCGAGCTGCTTGTCCGCATCGGATTCCGCGCTCTGCGGAAGAGGCGCGGCGAAAAACGGGTCGAACAGCAGGGTGGCCAGCATCGGCGGCGCGGACGAACCCTTGATCTGCGGCGGGGCCGGCAACGCCACCGGCGGCGCCGCGGCGATTCCACGAGGCACGAAGGTACGCAGCGCCACGTGCGCCGGCGGCGTCTGCCCGGCATGAAGCGCCACCGCGCCTATGCCGGCCAGCCACATGACAGTCAAAGCCCATGCCGCGCCGGGGCCGGGCAGGCTGTCAGAGACCGGCTCGGATCTGCCGGCCAGCCGGCGAATGCGGTGCACCAGCGAACCTCCGTTGGCCGCCAGCACGGCTCGCAATCGCGCCCGCCGGCGGGTGTCCAGATCCGCCAGCGCGGTGGCATACGTCAGCACGTCGCCGCTCGCCGCCACCGCCAGGTCGTCGCAGCACAACTCGCGTTCCATGCGGATCTGCCCGGACACCCACCACACCGCCGGGTGGTAGAACAGCACCGCCTCGGCGATGCTTTGCAGGATGTTCACCAGGTAGTCCTGGCGGAGAATGTGGGCCAGCTCATGCGCCAGCAGCGCGCGGACCTGCTCGATCGGCAAGCCCGCCATGGCTTCGATGGGCATGAGGATGACGGGCCGCAGCCAGCCGACCACGACCGGCGCCGGCGCCAGCGCGGAAGCCAGCAGGCGCACCGGCGCGCACACCCGCATGCGGCGGATCAGCTCGTCGAGGGCCTGCTGCCATTCGCGCGGAACGGGCCCGGCAGCTACCCTTCGCAGGCGCGATGCCAGTCGCCAGCCCGCGGCGATCCGCGCCGAGAACACGATCACCCCAATCAACCACGCCACCACGAACCAGGGCAGCAGCCGGTCCCAGGTCGGGCCGCCGCCCACTGGCCACGCCGGCCGCGGCAGCGCGGCTGCGCCCGGGCTGCCCGAAGCCAGGAAGGTCGCCAGCGGGGCCACCGCCATAAGAACGAGAGCCGCGCACGAAAGCGCATAACGGCCGCGCGCGGTGAGCGATCGCCCCGCAAACCCACGCACCGCCGCCAATAGAATCGCGATCGCCGAGCCTTGCCACAGAAAGTGTACCAGCGCCCAACCGGCGCGCGTCACCCAGGGCTGTTGGAAGAGTATCTCTATTCCGCTCATCGGGATCCTCTGCTTTTTTCGAATTCTTTCAATGTCCGCCGGATCTCGGCCAATTCCTCGTCGGAAGCGGGCTGCGCCTGAAGCGCGCCCACCAGCAGGTCCTTGGCCGAACCCTCGAAAGCGCGCCGCAAGAGGTCGCCGGCGATCTGTTGCCGGGTGTTCTCCTTGGGCGCGCAGGCTTCGTAAACGTGGCACCGGAAACGCTCATTGCGGAGCAACAGGCCTTTCTCGGTCATCACCTGCATTTGCTTCAGCGTAGTGGTGTAACCTCTGCGCTTGGCGAGCGCCAGGTGGACTTCGCGCACCGTGCTCGGGCCAATGCGCCACAGCACGGCGAGGATATCCAGTTCGGCGTCGGTGGGAAGCGGGGGCATGACAAAATATTACTACGAGCTTGCTCGTATGTCAACGATAGAGCTCGTACGGGGGCATTCCCGGCGCGCAACGTCGAGGAGCGAATCGGACGGCCCCGGCCCTAGCGCTCGAACCGCAAACACGCCCGCCCCAAATAGATTTCGTCTCCTGGCCTCAGCAGTTCTCCGCGGCGGTTGCCGGCGGGGAATGAAGGAGGCCACCGGTAAGGGGGTTTTCCTGGAACGGCTGGGGCGGAAGGAGTCTGGCGCCGGCCTGTGTCCGAAGCGCTAGACTGAAGGCATATGGCTGCGAGTCCGGCGTTTGATCGCATTACCGTGGAGCCGGGCAAGTGCGCCGGCAAACCGTGCATTCGCGGCATGCGGATCACCGTACGCCGTGTGTTGGAGATCCTGGCTGTTCATCGCGACCGGGAGGAGCTTTTTCGCGAGTATCCTTTCCTCGAAGAGGAGGACCTCCAGCAGGCGCTTCGTTACGCCGCCGCCTCCATCGATGAGCAGCAGGTCGAGCTGAACCGGGTGGCATGAGGAGGGTGTTGCTTGACCAAGGCCTGGCGCCGAGGGCAGCGACACTCTTGCGGGCGGAAGGGTGGGAAGCGCTGCATGTCTGTGAAGTGGGTCTATCCCGAGCCGATGACCATGACATTCTGGAATTTGCACGGCAGCGCGGGATGGCCTGCGTCACCCTCGATCACGATTTTCACGCCCACCTCGCGTTGGCGCTGTCGGCGAGTCCGTCAGTCATCATGGTCCGCATCGAGGGACTGACCGCCGAGGCGCAAGCCGCACTCGTCAAGGCGGTATGGGAGACCTGCGGGGAAGCCATCGCCGAGGGCGCAGCGGTGTCTACCGACGGCGTTGCAGTGCGCTTCCGCAGGCTCCCCCTAGCGTGACGATTCCGCCCTCGCCAGCCGGAGCGCCTCGGGGACGCGCTGCCCGCGCGGGGCCTCCTCTGCCTGTTGGCCGGCCTCAGTCGGCGGCAACGCCGTACCTCTGGAGTTTGCCCGCCGGTGCGGATAACCAAGTGGTACGGAGGTACAATTCTCGGAGGATATTCCAGAAAATACGATTGATGGTCAGTTTGATCAACTGGAGAGAGGCGAGCAATGAAACGGACCATTCTGGGCCTATTTGCGTGCTGGCTGACGTACGGGCAGCCGCCGAATCCGTCGCTCTCGTTTGAAGTGGCGTCGGTCAAGTTGTCCCCGCCATTTCAGGGCGGCGTCGGGGGAGGGTTGATCGGATGCCGTGGAGGACCCGGGACAGAAGACCCCGGCCAATATACCTGCGCTCACGCGACCATTGGCACGCTATTGATTCAGGCATTCAGTCTGAAACCCTACCAACTCCCCTCGGTATCGCGGGACGCTTATCAGGTGACGGCGAAAGTTCCAGCGGGCGCAACCAAGGAACAGCTCAGGACCATGCTGCAGAATCTGCTCGTAGAGCGATTCAAGCTCACTTGGCATTTTGAAAAGAAAGAAATGGAGATCTATACTCTCGTCGTGGGTAAAGGCGGTCTGAAATTGAAAGAACCGTCTTTGGAATACCGTTCGTCTCAGAGCCGGATAAATGGGGGCCTGAGCTTCAGCGCGACCGCTTGGACAATGGATCAACTCGCCCAGTTTTTGTCACTTCAGTTGCGCCAACCAGTGAACGATGCCACCGGGCTGAACGGGAAATACGACTTCACCCTGACCTATGCCGCTGACGGGATTAGACCAGCACTCACCCCGCCCCCCGAGAGCGATGCGCCGACCCTTTTCACCGCTGTCCAAGGGCTTGGCCTCAAGTTGGATCAGAAGAAGGGTCCGATCGATGTTCTTGTGATCGATCACATGGAAAAGAACCCGACCGAGAATTAAGCGCCGCGCCGCTCTCGGCGAACCACGCAATTAGGGTCGAGAGTGACAAGTGGCGTTTCATGACCTCAAGTGGGGCAGCCAATCCTGGCTGCCGCCGCCTTTTCAGGCGGCGTCGCTTTTTGCGGCGCTGCACCATGGAAACTCCTCCGGGTTCGCCGCGCGGCCGGCTCTCACCGGGAGGCAAGCGGCGTTCGCTGTACGCCATGCGAAGTATGCGCGATAAGGGACCGGGAGTTCTCGGGAATTTTGAGCGCTTGCGCCGCCTGAAAGGCGGCGGCAGCCAAGATTGGCTGCCCTACAACGAGCCTGCCTGCCCACGTGGCTCTGAAGCGGTGTTTCCGGAAACTGGCGGATGGCACCTTACCGTTCGAACCGCAGGCACGCCCGGCCCAGGTAGATCTCGTCTCCCGGCCTTAGCAGTTCTCCGCGGCGGTTGCCGGCGGGGGCTTCGATGCTGCGGCCGTCGCGGAAGACTCTGGTGCCGTATTCGCTTTCGTCGTCGCAGATGCGGTATTCGCCGTCCTGTTGGCGGACGTGGGCGTGGCCGCGGGAAACCGTCGCGTTGGCTTCGTCGGCGCCTTCCTGGAAGACGATATGGTTGCGCCGGATCACGCGCTGCTCGGAATCCGTCAGCTCGGCCATGCGGCCGATGTTGGTGCGCGGTTTATCGAGAGCATACTGCTCCTGTTCGGCCTTGCCTCGGACCACCACCAGACGGGCGGGCAGCGGGGGCGGCGCCGCCGCTGCGGCGGCGCTCGGGCGGGTCTCCGCCGGCTGGTTGCCGTATTCGATTTCGAATGCGCGCGGTCCCGCTTCGGCGGTGCGCACTTCCACGGCGAAGGCGCGCGGGACCTCGCAGCTTGCGCCTTCCAGCGCCTCGCGAATGTCGCTTTCCAGACGGCCGCCTTCGGCGAAAGCCGCTTCAAATAGGGCGCGGCGGTCCGCTTCGGGCGATACCAGGGTGACGGTCGACGCGGGAGTAGGGGAACACGCGGCGGCCGCGCGCCAGGGTCTGGATCTTGGTTTCGATCTCTTCCAGAATGGCGCGGTGGACCAGCAACAACTCGTCCGATTCCGCCGGGCCGAAGACGCGTTCGGTGAAGCGGCGGAAACCGCGTTCGATGGTCTTTTCGATTTCGGAAAACAGGCTCATGGCTGGATCAGCCCCAGTTTCACCGCGGCGTTGACGATTTCGGCTCCCGGCGGGCGCGGCGGCCGTTCCGCCGTACACTCCATTTTCCACCAGCACGGAGAAGGCGATCTTGCGGGCGCTGCCGCCGTAGGGAGCGAAGCCGATGAACCAGGCGTGGGAGGGCGCGCTGGCCAGTTCCGCGGTGCCGGTCTTGCCGGCGATGGGCGCGCTCGCGCCGGCGGCGCGCCGGCCGGTTCCGCCGGTCACCACTTCGCGCATGAATTTGGCCAGCGTCTGGGCCTGGGCGCCGGGCAACACCGCCACGGGCGGGCCGGTGCGGGCGTTGGTTTCGTCCGTAATCCAGCGGCCCAGCGGCATCGCGCCGCCGTTGGCCACGGTGGCGGCCACGCGCGCCAGTTGGAACGGTGACGTCACCACCTGCCCCTGCCCGTACGAGGATTGCGGCAGCGATTGCTTCAACTGCGCGGCGGTATTGGGCGAAGCGGTGGCGATGCCCAGCAGATTGGCCGTCGCGAAGAGCGCCTCGGCCCCCACGTCGTACGCGCCGAGCTGGGCGAAGTAGGCGTTGCACGAAACCACGATGCCGCGCTCCATATTCAGGGTCCCGTGCGGGTTCTTATCCTCCACGTCGTCGCGGATGGGGCGCTTGGAGCCGTTGATGAAATTGCCCACGCGGCCGTCGGGCAGGCGGATGCACTGGTAGGTCTTGCCCGTCAGGGCCGGGTCCTTGCGCAATGCCGCCATGGCAGTCACCACTTTGAACGTGGAGCCGGGCGGATAAAGGCCGAAGCGGGCGCGGTCGAGCGGCAGCGCGGCCGCGGCATCAGCTCGGGTTCAAAGCGGCCGGCAGCGGCAGACTCACCGCCGCCAGCAAATCGCCGGTGGCCGGGTCAAGCACCACAGCCGCGCCTTTCTGCTGGCCGGCGGCCTGCAACTGCTTGCTCAGGATTTCGGCCACGCGCGTTTCGAGGCGGGCGTCGAGGGACACGCGCACGTCGCGCGGCCGGTCGAGGACGCGGCGCACCGCCGGGTTATCGGGCTCGCGGCGGTGGCGCAGCAGCGGAACCAGCTCGCGGTAATCGTAGCGGATGACGCGCTCCATGGCGTGGGTCTTGGGATTGCGGACTTCCACCAGCGTGGGCCGGTCGTCATAGCCGCGCAGCCGCCGCGCCGAATCGCGCTCGATGAACGCCGTGTTGCCGGCGCCCCAGCGTTCGCGGGTGCGCAGATCGCCCAGCAGATCGAAGAACAGCGGTCCGAACGGATAATGGCGGCTCTCGGCGCGCGGGCAGGCGGCATCGATGTCGATGCCCAACTGCTGGTATTCGGCGCGATGCTTTTCGAGCAGGTCCCAGTCGCTGGTGGCCAGCGGCAAACCGTTGCGGTCGTAAATCGTCCCCTTGGGGATCTGGGCCATCACGTCCTGAAAGCGCGGGTTGTACTGATAGCGGCGCGCGCCATCGGCCTGCACCACCAGGGAGCCCTGGCCCATGATGGCCGTGTCGCGGACCACCTGCGTCCAGGCGGCCTTGGCCAGAATGCCGGCGCCAAGAATGGCGAAGGCGATGCCCACCGCCGCCACCGGCGCACGGAACGGCGCCATGCGTTCTCCATCCCCCGCGCGCGAGGAAATCGAGAGCAGAATTCCAATCACCGCGAAATTGGCCAGCATGGCCGAGCGCCCATAGCTCAGGAAGGGAGTCACCACGCCGGTGAGCGGGAAGGCGCCCAGCGCGCCCCCGGCGATGACTAGAGCCTGCAGCGCGGTGACGGTGGCCAGGCCGGCGGCCAGGAAGAACTCGTAATCGGTGCGCGCCCGTAGGGCGATTCGAAACCCGCGGTAGACCAGCCAGGCCAGCAGGGCGAAGGCCAGCGCGACGCCCAGGAAGCCGCATTCTTCGCCCAGCGCGGCCAGAATCAGGTCGGTATGCGCGGCCGGAACCACCTGCGGGTCGCCCAACCCGATGCCCATGCCGGTAGGGCCGCCGGTGGCGAAGGCCCATAGCGAGTGGGCCACCTGATCGCCGCCGCGCACCAGGTTATCCCAGGGCGAAAGCCACATGGCCACGCGGTCCCGCACGGTGTGCGGCACGCCCAGCCAATACCCGGCGGCGAAGCCCGCGCCCAGCAGGGCGAGCCCGGCGGCGGGCAGAAAGGCGCTGCCGCGCGCCATGCCGTAGAGAGCCAGAAACAGGCAGGCGAACACCAGCGCCGGCCCCATATCTTTTTGCAGGAAGAAGAAAGCCAGCGACAGCGCCACGCAGGCCAGCACGGGCAGCGTGTATTCCAGGGGCGGGATATCGAAACGCCTGGTCAGCGCGGCCACCGAGGCGCGCGTTTCGCGGGCATGGCGCAGCACGTCCCAGCGGGTAGCGAAATACCCGGCCAGAAAGAAGACCAGCAGAACACGGATCGCCTCCACCGGCTGAAAGCCCAGCAGGTTGACCTTGGCGTCGCTCGTCCCCGGACCGTAGCCGAACAGGATGAGCAGCGCCGAAAGCGCGAAGCTGCCCAGCAGGGGCACGAAGCTGAGCTTCCCGAAGAGGCGTTCGTAATCGAGCGATGCGGCGATGGCCAGTAGCAGCGCGCCGCCCACCACGCCCTGCGCGAAATCCACGAACAGCAGGTTGTCGCGCACGGGGTCGCGCAGGCTGACCATCAGGACCAGCCCGGCGCCGGTCAACAGCAGGATGACGGGCAGCAGAGTCTGGTCGCCGCGGAACCCGCTCAAGCTCCACCAGGCGTGCGCCAGCAGGAAGGCGGCGAAGAACCAGCCGGTCCACACCAGGAACGCGCGCCGGAATTGAGCGGGGCGGCGCACCACCAGCGCGGGTTTCAATTGCCGCACCTGTTCGGCGCTCAGCAGAGGCATGGATTCGCGGCCGCCCAGCTTGTCCTTCAGGGCGCGGCCGCGGCCAACCTCGTCCGCGGTCACGCGGATGCGTGCGATGGCCCCCACGTTGGTCAAACCGCCGGCGATGTAGTAGATCTTGCGCGCCACGAATTCCCGCTCGGCGGGATCCGGGAATGCGGCCAGCGCGGGCAGCAGTTGTTCGCGCTCCGAAAGGTCGTTGAGGTTCAGCAGAGTTTTCGCCGCCAGGCCCTTTTCGATCTCGGGGAACGGCTCGACCTTGGCTTTATAGACCAGGTGCAGGCCCGCGCCCACCAGCAGGGCCGCGGCCAGGCTCCAGGCGAACTCCTTGCGCCGCCAAGCGGCGCGGCTCCCACCGGAGCGCCGGGCGCCGGCGCGGCCGCTAGAGTTGCTGCGCGTCACGGCCATGTCAGTGACTCGCGCCGGGAGGCGCCGGAGGCGCCGCCTTGGAGCCACCCACCAGCGCCTTCAACAGTCTGCCCAACACTCCGGCGGTCTTCTCGGGTTGAGCCGCCGGCGAAGGCGCGTCCAACTCCTGCAAGCGTGTCTGCACACTCTCCATGTCGTGTTGCACGCGCACAATTTGCGCGCTCGAATTGGCATAGGGCACGATGCCCTGGTAGAGCGACAGAGCGGTTTGATAATCCGCCAGGGCGCGCTGGATCTGCTCCTTCTCCTGCGGGAGTCCGCGCACGTTGCGCGAATCCCACCACACCCGGTCGGCGCGGTCGCGATATCCGTCGGCGAGCTGCGCCAGGTCGCGGGACCCGGCCTTATACCCGCGGCTCTCGGCCTGGTTGAGCGCGTCGCGGGCCTTATCGATGTCCTTAAACCCGTATACGTAAAGGCGCGCCAGGCCCAATTCCGGATCGGGCGACTTGGGAAGCAGGGCTTGCGCTTCGTCGAAGTCCTCGACGGCTTCGTCGAGGGTGGCCGAATTGTGGTGGGTGACGCCGTTGATGCGCGCCAGGTGGCCGTCGCAGAGCCGCAAGCGGCCGCGCACCCCGCTATCGGGCTCCGCCTCCAGGGCGTGCGCCAGCTCGGCCCGGGCGCGTTTCCAGTCGCCCTCGAAAAGCTGCTGCGCGTCGTTGCGATAAGTGGCGATCACTCGGTCGGCGGATTCCACCAGCTTCTGCTTCACCAGCGTGCGCGGGGTCCGCAACAACCAGGACGAGGAGCGGTCCCCGGAAAGTTCCTTCCACTTGCTCCAAATATCGTTCGGATCGGTAATCTGCTCGGTCTCCAACTGGCGGGCGAACTCGGCGCCGTGAGCGTAGAGCCGGTAGGAGGAGAGCAGCGACCAGGCGATGAACAGGACCACCGCCAGCCCCAGCGCCCAAATGGCGCGCATGACGCCGATGGGCCAAGGCTTGGCTGGTTTGGGACGGGAAACGTGCGGCCACTCGACGGCCGCCGGTTCCGAGGGGCCGCCGCGCGCGGTCTGGCGCGTGGCATCGTCCGGCGTGGTACGGCGCGTGGCATCCTCCTCCGCATCGGACCGGCGCGCGGTGCGCCGCGTGGCGTCCAAATCTTCGGTGACGGCCCGCACCGGCTCGCCCGCGCGAAACGCCCGCAGGTCTTCGGCGAACTCGCGCGCGGAGGCGTAGCGCAGCTCCGGATGGGGCGCCACGGCCTTCATGAGGATCCGCCGCAGCGGTTCCGGGCACGGGTCGGGGGCCGGCGGCGGCGCGATGCGCGAGCGGATCATGCGCTCCAGTTGCGCGGTGGTGGAAGACTGGTACGGCTGAAGGCCGGTGACCATCTCGTAGAGCGTTACGGCCAGCGACCACAAGTCCGAATCGGCGTTGACTTCGCCCGAATCCAGGCGCTCGGGCGAGGCGTAGGGCACGCTGCCGAATTCGTTGCGGGTGAGCTTCCGCGAAAGCGAGAGGGCCTTGGCGATGCCAAAATCGAGCACCCGCACTTCGCCGCGCGCATCGATGCGGATATTCTTGGGCTTGATGTCGCCGTGTACGATGCCGTGGAAATCCTTGCCGTCGAGGGTGACTTCGAGGTTGTGCGCGTGGTCGAGCGTCCGGGCCACCGCCAGCGCCACATCGCAGGCGAACTCCACCGCCAGGGGGCCGCGGCGCATGAGATCGGCCAGATCCTGGCCGTCGATGTACTCCATGGCGACGAAGAAATAGCCGTCCAGGTCGCCGGAATCGTAGACCCGCGCCACGCACGGGTCCACGGCCGCCAGGTGGGCTTGAAGCTGGACGCCGCGGCGTTCGGCCTCGACGGAATCGCGGGTGTCGGCGTCGCTCGAATGCTCGATCAGCTTGAGCGCCACCTGGCAGTCGAGCTCCGTGTCGCGCGCCAGGTAGACGTCCGCCATGCCGCCCCGGCCGAGCTTCCGTTGAATCTCGTATTTGCCGAGTTTTCTGCCGGCGGGGGCGATCATGGTTGCTTGCCTTCGCGGCCCGCGGGCCCCGGCGGCGATGCGGCGCGTGTGGAGCGGCCGCGTCCGGCGGCGGCCGGCAGGCGCGGGAATTTCACGTCGATGAAGAAATTGTGCGCGCGCACATCGTCGAGCGGCATTTCGGGCGGCAGTTCCACGCCGTTCTTTTCGAAAACGTTGTCCACCAGAACGGGGCGCGCTCCGTCGCGCACGCTCAGGCCGGTCTGGTTGCCGCGAATGGCGTTGTGGGAGAGCGTAGGCTGCGCAAAATCCGATATCAGAATTCCAATATCGGAACAGTCGCGAATGGTGTTGGCGCGCAGCACGGAGGTGGTGGCGCCGCGGATTTCGATCCCCACGGCCGCGCCCGCGATTTCCACGTCCTCGATTTCGACCATGGAACCGGTGAGCAGGATGCCGGCGGAAAGCGGCGCCTGTGGGTCGGCCAGGATGCGGAAGCCCTTGAGCCTCGCATCGCCCACGTTGAACGCGGTGACCGCCGGGCCGCCGTTGGGGGCGCGCAAGGTGACCACGCCAGGCGACATGCCGCGAACCTCAACGCCGGCCTTGAGCGCGATCTGCTCGCGATAATCGCCTGGCGACACCCTCACCGTATCGCCCGTGCGAGCCTGGGCCAGCCCGGATGCAATCGTCCGAAACGGTCCAAGCGGCCCCACCGTAAGCACAGCCGGCTGGACCACCGGCGCCGGGGCCGGCCGCGACCGATACCACTGCATTCCGCTCGCCAGCAGCGCCGCGGCCAGCACGGCCGAGGCCAGCACAACTTTGATCCGGTATTTCCAGCGCGGCTTGGCGGCGGCCGCGGCGCCGGTGAACGCTTCACCCTCAATCACCAGCACGGTGACGTTGTCCTTGCCGCCCGCGCCGTTGGCGGCGCCGATCAACTCGCGCACGGCCGCCTCCGGATTCCGCGCGTTGCGCTCCACGGCCAGGCGGATGTCCGCCGAGGCAACCAGGTCGCTCAATCCGTCGCTGCACAGCACCAGCGCGCTGTCGGGTTCGAAGGGGATGCGCAACATCTCGATGAAATCGGGGTCGTCGGGCGCGTGCTCTTCGGAGCCCACGTCGCGGAACACCTCGTTGCGGCGGGGGTGGCGCATGGCCTCGGCCTCGCCGATCTCCCCCGAATCCTCGCGCTCGCCCACCGGCGAATGGTCGTGGGTGATCTTGCGAATCTCTCCGCGGCGAATCTGGTAGAGGCGCGAATCGCCCACGTGCCCCACCACCGCCGAGCCGTTCTCCAGCGCCACCACGGTGAGCACGCACGCCATGCCTTCCCATTCCTTGTTGGATTGGGCGGCGCGCAGAATTTCGTTGTTGGCCACCGCGATGGCCTCGCGGATGCGCCGCTCCAGCGTGCCCGTCTGGCGCTCCAGACGCGCGCGCACGCGCTCCAGGGCGATTTCGGCCGCTTTCTCTCCGGCGTTCTGCCCGCCAATGCCGTCCACCACCAGGAAGATGCCGCGCTCGGCGTCGGCGTAGTAAGCGTCCTCGTTATTCCGGCGCACCCGGCCCGGGTCGCTCCCGCCCGCGTACCTCACATTCCACCATCCGACGCAACCGCGGGCCCGGGTGGGACAGACCATCGCTCTCCGTAGTCTGTCCGGCCCGAGGCCGGCTCCGGAGTTGACAGACGACGAAAGCCCATCGTCTGTCCCACAAAGCGGTTACTCGAGTCGAGCGGATAGCGAGTATGCGGATTAGTCATGCGACGCGCTTCGGAAATCCAGGAACACCACCCCCGCCAGGCCGATGCGCGCCTGCGCCGGAACCGGAGCTTCCACATTGAGGTCGCGCCGCTCGCCCTCGGCGGCATCCACGCTGGAGGGAGCTTTCTCTCCGTTGATGGTGGTCCCCAGGCGGCTCAAGTCCTTAAGGAAGAACTGGCCGGTGGCGGCGTCGCGCCGCAGCCGGAAATGCTCGCGCGAGACGTCGGGCAGGGTGTCGAGCTTCAGATCGGTCCAGTAATCGCGGCCGCCGCGGCCCACCACGATTTCGTCCTTGGTCATGCGGTAGGTCTTGCGGCCGCCGTTGTCTTCGTATTCGATAAGCGCGTAGGCGCGCGCGTCCGGCTCGGGCGCGGGGCCCTCCGGCGCTTTCCGATAGGTCAGCGCGCTCGATTGCGCTCCGCCCATGCGCCGCGTGGCGATGCGCTTGGTCATGGCCCCGCCGCCGTACTCGGGCTTGGCCGGCATGGCCAGCTCGGAGTAGATCACAATATCGCCCGGCGCCACGTCGTCGTCGGTGTTTTCGAGGATGCGGATCTGCCAGCCTCCCTCCGGCGGCGCGATGCGCGGTTCGCTGCGCCGGGAAATCTTGAGGCGCTCCCCCAACGAGGCGCGGTTCAAAGACTCCAGCGCTTCATCCAGGGCGCGGCGGGCCTCATCCACAATGCGCGGCGCGATGGCGCGCAGCCGGTCCATGTCGGAAGGGTGCAGGTACACGTGGTAAACCGAAGGCGCCAGGGTGGAGAAGTGCAGCGGCTCCAGGCCCTCGCGCATATTCCGCACGATTTCGAGGATGACCTCCCGGGCGGTGGCGGGATGGGTCGTGGCGGGACGGTCCATAGGAACCTGATCCGATTCTAGCAGCCTGCCGGCGGGGGGCCGGGATTTCATCCCGCCGCCGACCTTTTGGCCGGCGTTCTTCGGACCGACGAAGAACGCCGGGCGGAAGCCCGGCGGCAAGCCAGAAGGCTTGACCCCACGCGAGGTGGTACCAGTTACAATGAGCGCCCAGGAGGCTGGCATGCGGAATCACGATCTCTCGCGCCGCGAATGGCTCGCGGCCGGCGGCGCCGCGCTGGGCGGTCTGGCCCTCGGCCGCCGCGCCTTGGCTGCGGTAACCAATGACGCGCCCACGTCCACGGTGTCCATCGCGCGTTGCACTACCTATGATCGCGCCCAACTGGAAAAGACCCTGCGTACCCAATTCGACCAGATCGGCGGCATCGGCTCGCTGGTCAAAGGCAAAACCGTCGCCATCAAGTTGAACCTCACCGGGAACCCGCGCAATTATCCGGACGACCCCCTTATGCCGTACCGCACCCAGCCGGACACCGTGCTGGCGGTGGCGCAGCTCATCGCCCGCGCCGGGGCGCAGCGCATCCGCGTGCTCGAGACCTTCTTTCCCGCCACCCAGGAAATGGAGCTATGGGCGCGCTACAAGCTGGACATCGCCGCCATAAATAACGTGGGCTGCAAAGTGGAATGGGAAAACGGCCAGAACCTGGGACAGGGCAAGCAGTACGCCCGCATGAAAGTCCCCTCCGATCCCTACGTGTTCCCCTCCTACGATCTGAACCACTCTTTCAACGACTGCGATGTCTTCGTCTCCATGTCCAAGCTCAAGAACCACTGGATTGGCGGCGTAACCATGGCCCTCAAGAACAACTTCGGCCTGACCCCCTGCTCGCTCTACGGCGGCGATTGCGGCCCCAACGGCAATGAGGACCCCCGCGCCGAACGCGGCCCCGTGTGCCACAACGGAACCGGCAAACCGCCCGCCGGGGTGGCGCAGGAACTGCACCCCGAGACGCCGCGCGAGGGCGGATTCCGAATCCCGCGCATCGTCGCGGACCTGGTACGCGCGCGCCCCATCCACCTGGCCATCGTGGACGGCGTGGAATCCATCCGCGGCGGCGAGGGCGTCTGGAACCAGGGCGTCCAGAAGATCGCGCCCGGCCTCATGCTGGTAGGGAAGAACCCCGTCTGCGTGGACGCGGTGTGCACCGCGGTGATGGGCTACGACCCGCGCGCCGACCGCGGGACCAAGCCCTTCCTGCGCGGCGACAACGTCATGAAGCTGGCCGAAGCCGTCGGAGTCGGCACGACAGACCTGACCCGCATCGAAATAGCCGGCCTGAAGATCAAGGACGCGCTCTGCGATTTCGGCCCCGGCCCCACCGGCCAGAAGGTATAAAGGTATAGCGGGAGCCTGGGCACGCCAATCCCCCGATTGGCGTTCTGACCCTGAATCCCGAAGTTGGAAACCTCGTATCAGGGCACGGCTTCAGCCGTGCCGCAAACCGCGCACAATCAGGGGGCTTCAGCCCCTGCCTTTTTAGGGACGCGAGGAGGATTTGCGGGCCGGGTTTGCTATCGACAGCAGGGGCTAACGCATTTCCGGAAAACGGCGCCCCATACCGAGCCACGATGGGCGCCGCGGCCCCGCGCCCCTACTGCACCCGGACGGTCACCCCGCTCTGGCTGATGTTTCCGCCGACGCTCACGGTGATCGGCAGATCTCCGGAACGTGCGTTGGCGGGAATCTGGACGTTCACTTGCATGATTCCGGAAACGAACCCGGGAGCCTCGCCCGCGAAATTGAAGTACGCTACCTGCCCATCCACCCTCGGCACCACCGTGAGCACGGGCGCCGGCGTGACCTGCGCCACGGTAATCAGGCCCGTGGTTCCTTTCGGCAGCGTCTGGCCTTCGCCGGTGACGTAGACGATCACGTAGCTGCCCGGCGCGGCCGGTTTCGCCGGCCCGTTCACGCTGGAGTCGGCGTTATTCACGATGAGCCCCTGTCCGCTGCCGGAAGCGTTGAGGGTGAAGACGCCGGGCGCCGTCGCGGTCAGCGGCAGCGTCACGGAGTTCGACTCCTGGCCCTGGTACGTCACCCAGATGTTGACCGATTGGGCCGAACTCACCTCGTAAGGAACCACCGCGTTCACCTGGGTGGTGCTGGCGTAGAGGACCGGCGCCGCGTATCCATCCACGAAAACCTGCACGCCGCCGAGCGTGGTGGCGACGAACTTGCCAGTGGAATCGAGTTGCGTCAGCGCCGGCACGCCCGGTCCCAGTTCTTTCCCATAGATCGAGATCACCTCGCCCGGAGATACCGAGCCGCTATAACCGCTGGCCGCGTTGGCCAGGCCGGCAATGGTGGGGAACGGCGCCACCACATTCAGAGTCACGGAGATGGTGGCCGATCCGGTAGTCCCGTTGACGCCCGTAACGGTGATGCCGCCCTGGTAGCTCCCGGCCGCCAGGCCCGTGGGATCCACCGACACGGTGAGCGTGGCGGGGTTGGCGACGCCCGAAACCGGGGTCACCGAGAGCCATGTCCCGTCGCCGCCGAAAGTGCCGGAACGAATGAACACCACCCCGGTGAAGTTCGCATATGGCCCGCCGGTAACCTGCACGGTCTGCGGCGCCGGCTTGGGATCGCCCGTATGATATGTGAATGTCAGACTGGTGGTCGACACCGAGATGGAAGGCGCCGTCACGGTCAACTGGACGGGAACGTCCACCTCGTGGCCGCCGGTCGGCCTGATCACAACCGTCCCGTTGTACAGGCCGGGGGTGAGCCCGGACGTGTTCACCCCCACCGTGACGGTGGATGCCGTCTCGGCGCTGGCGGGCGTGACCGTGAGCCAGGCCGCGTTAGCCGCCGCAACCGTGTAGGGAATCTGCGCGGACCCGGAGAGGACGTTCGATACCTGCAACGGGGCTGACGGCGCGGTTCCGCCGATCTGGTAGGCCAGAGTCAAACTCGCCGGCGCCACCTGCACGTCGCCGCCGGTCGTCAGGTTGGAACTCACCACCAGTGAAACCTGCACCTGCTGGGTGGCGCCGTCGGCTGTGAGCAGAATCGTTCCGCCGTAGGTTCCCACCGGAAGGCCCGCGGGGTTCGCCGTGACGGTGATGTCCTGTCTGGTGGCCAGATTGCCGGAGGGCGAAATTGAGAGCCAGCCGGAGCCGTTCGACATTTGCGAGGCAGCCGTGAAAGCCGTGGCCCCCGTGTTGGAGTCCACCGTAAGGGTTTGCGTGGACGCCGCGCCGTCGACCGCGGCGTTGAACGTCAGCGCGCTGGAGCTGGGGTTCAGCGAGCCGCCCTGGCCGTTGCCGCCGCCGTTGATTTCGAGCGCCACGGGGTAGATCACCTGGCTGTTGGCAAGCCCGATGGCGGTCGCCTGGATAGTCCCGCTGTATGTCCCGGTGGACATGCCGGTGGCGTCCACCGAGACGCTCAGGGTTTGCCCGTGCGTGAAGGAGTTGGGCGTCATGCTGAAGTGCAGCCACGGCGTGTTCGGGGCGCTGGGCGTGATGCTGAGCGCGTTGGAATTGCTGGTCCTGAAGTCCACATTCTGGGCCGCGATACCGCTTCCCGTCTGGATGAATGTCAGCGAACCCGGATTGGCCAACACCACGGGTTGAGTGGTCACCAGCAACTGCGCCGGAATCACCGCTACCCCATTCTGCGTGGTGAGGGTGATATTGCCAAGATAGGGGGTGGATTGAGCAGCCAGGCCGGCCGGGTTGAAATGGATCAATATGGAGGCGGGCAACGCCGACGCGGGCGGGTCGAGGACCATCCAGGTCTGATCCACGGTGGCGAACACGGTCTGAGTCGCCGTTCCGGGTACGATCACAGTGACGGGGGACAGATCCGGTCCGCCGATCTGGTATGCCACGCTGATGGAACTGGGCGCCACCACCTGCGTGCCGGTCCCCACGCTGGTGGCGGAGATCACCATCGTGATGGGGATCAGAAAGGGCGAGCTGGACGCGCTGTTGGGGATCACCACGTTCCCGGAATAGGTAGCCGCCGCCAGTCCGGCCGGGTTGACCGTGACATTGAGGGTCCCATTCGCGCCCACCGTTCCCGCCAGAATCCAGCTCGAATCGCTGGTGACGGTTCCCAGGGTCGTGCCGAGAACCGTGGCGATGGCGAACGCCTGGCTCTGCGGCGCTCCGTTCACCAGGACCGAAACTGTCCAACGGGCCGGGCTCGCCGTCACCGGGGCGACCAGAGTGTTCTTATAAAGCGTTAGCGCGACGGTCGCGGTGACCGGCGCGATGGCGCCGGCGCTGGGCGGCTCTCCCAGGTTCACAGTGGCCTGGTAGACGCCATCGGCCAGCCCAACAACCGCGCTGCTGGTGCTCAGCGTCAGCGGAGTCGACATGGTGTAATTGGTGGGCGTGGTTCCGTTGTAACCCGCGACCGCCAGCCAGTTCGCGCCGCTCTGATAGGCTACGCTCACCACCTGGTAGATCAACTGGCCGCTGGCGCTCTGCACCGGGAGGATGGCGATGGTCGAAGGCGCGGCGTCGCCGGTGTTGTAGGTGGCGTTGAGGCTCAGATTGCTGGACGTGGTAGAGCCGTTGGTGACGGTCAAATCGGCGCTCGGTCCATTCACCGTCAGAGTCACGTTGACCGGAATCGACGGAAGACCCGAGGGGGTGATGGTTACCGTCCCAATGTAGGTCGCGCCGGCGGCAATCGCGGTCGAGGCGGTGACCCTGAGGGAGAACGGGCTGCTCGAACTGACGCTGCCGGCGCTCTGGTCCACGCTGAGCGACCAGCCGGAGAAGTTGCTGGACGTGGAGACCGTAAAACCCAAGGCGCCGCCGCTGCTGCTCTGTACCGCCAGTGTGCCTTGCACGCTGCCGGCCCCGCTCAAGGTCAGTCCCAGAAGAGAAGGCGAAACCGTTATCGGGCCGCTCGGGCCGCCCGGGCCGCTGCCCGTGCCGGAAGTGAAAGTCACGTTGATGGTCGCCGTGTCGCCGGGATTCGCCTGGTCGGTGAGGGTGACCGTGGCGCTGAACGGGCTCGTGGCGCAGGACGCCGATGGAGCGGCCGGCATCGAGAGATAGACCGTGGCGTAGCCGGCGCCGGCGGCGGGCGCCGGACCCGAAGGAGCCACGCTCAGCCATTTCGGCGGCGCGCCGCAGTCGTTATAAACGATCGACGCGGTGAACGCGATTTGAGCCCCTGTGCTGGTCACCAGGACGGCGGAGGAAGTGTTCGCCGAATTGAAAGAGACATTCGCCGACGTTCCCCCATTGACGTTCAGGCTGCCCTGGGCGAAGGCGGGAGCCGCGGCCAGTAGCACGGCGGCTAAGAGAATCGAGACTCTGTGACTTAACGGCGTTCGAACGGCGTCCATACGATTCCTCGGCCACTCCGCACCATGGCGGGCGGCGACTCCTGTCGGACCGGGACGCGGCTGTTTCTATCTTACGCCTATTTCTATTTTGTTTCTATTTCAAAATCTGGAAGAGGTTGCTGTAGTCGTCCGTCCAAAGCCTGGTTCGCCGCGCCATCTCGACGCGCTTCGATGCGTTCACGACCATGTCGTCGAAGCCCGGCGCGGGAGACGTCACCAGAACCCAGGTGGCGCTGAAGACGTCCTGCGATTCGTCCTCGTCGGTGTCCACGGTGCGGGCCGCCTTGCCCAGAACCTGGCTTTCGGTTCCTACCACCGGCTCCAGATCGAGGTAGCGGTTGGAGATGTGCACGGCCAGGATTCCATCGGGTCTCAGGTGGCGGAAAAAGAGCTGCATGGCCTCTTCGGTGAGCAGGTGCACGGGAATCGAATCGCTCGAGAAAGCGTCCACCGCCAGCACGTCGAAATTCTCGGGCCCCTCCCGCTCCAGCGACAAGCGCGCATCGCCCATGGCTACATCGTGCTTGGCCTTGCAATCCGCCAGAAACGTAAACTGGGGCTCCTGTCCCGCCGGCGGCACGCTCATGCGCAGCACCAGCGGATTGATCTCATAAAACCGGTAGTAGTCGCCCAACCGCCCGTAGGACGCCAGCGTGCCGGTGCCCAAACCGATCACTCCCACGCGAATGGCGCGGCCGGTATTCTGCCTGTCCCGGATGGCGATGCCCACGCCGGTGTTGGGGCCATAGTAGGTGGTGGCCGAATCGCGGCGCGCGGGGTTTAGAAACTGCTCGCCGTGGTTGATGGTGCCGTGGGTGAGCGTGCGCGTGGCGTCCAGCTCCGAGGCCAGCCCCGAATCCCTCACCTTGAGGCCGCCGTAAAAGTTGCGCGTCATCAGGCGGTATCCGGTGGTGGCCTCCCGCATCCCGTATCCGACGTAGCCGGCCAGGATCAGGGCCGCCAGCTCCGTTCCGAAGGCGCCCCACTCGGCCCCGCGGCGAACCCAACGCAGCTTCGGATCGCCCCGCAGGATGGCCAGCGCGAGCGCCGCGCCCAGCGCCAGGACAACCAGCAGCACGGCTTGATCGAAATTGTCGGTTGGCTGCCACGTCTTTCGAATCCAGGAAGCCACCGTATGCGCGCGGTCCACCAGCTCGCCTCGCCAGGCGTAGGCCGTGTAGCCGCCCACCAGCAGGGTCGCCACGCCGCACAGGAACTGCGGCGCGGGAAGCAGGTCGCGGAGCCACGGCGGGTCCGGGTAGGTCCTCAGGACGACCACCGCCAGCGCGCCGCACGCCACCAGGGCGATGGGCATCTCGTAATAGGAGTTGAACAACAGCGGCGCCGCCAGCGCCACCAGCGCCCCGCCCAGCGCGCCGCCGGCCGAGATCATCAGATAAAAGTGCGTCAGGTAGCGGGGATGCGGTTTGAGCCGCGCCAGCTCCCCGTGGCACGCCATGCAGCAGGTGAACAGCCCCATCAGAAACAGCGGCACGCCGATCTTGATAGGCACATTGCCGGTGTTGTCGGCGAACATCGAGTAGGCCATGCTCGCCAGCGCCACCGCCAGCAACTGGAGGTATGGATTGCGCCGGTACCAGCCGCTGCTTTCGAAACACAAGATGAAGGTGAGCAGGTAAACGCTCAACGGCAGCACCCATAGGAACGGGATGGCGGCCACGTTCTGGGAGAGGTGGTTGGTAACCGCCAGCAGTAGCGCCGAAGCGCAGGCGGGCAGCAGGAGCCACAGCAGGTAGAGCCGGAAGCCGGGCTTTTCTCCGGCGTCCTCTTCTTCTTCCTCCGCCGCCTCCGCCGCCGGCGCCTTGCCCGAGCGCAAGGCCGTGAACCCGCACAGCAGCACGAAGACGCCATATGCGATGGACCACATGCCCGCCTGCTGGCGGGACGTAAAACGGGGCTCGAACAGGATCGGGTAGCTGAGCAGCGCGAACATCGAGCCGGCGTTCGACAGCGCATAGAGCCGGTACGGTATGGCGCCCTTGTAGCGGCGGGCGTACCAGGCCTGCACCAGCGGTCCCGTGGTGGAGAGCAGAAAGTACGGCAGGCCCACCGTAAGCGCCAGCACCGCCAAAATGTGCGGGATGGGGGCGGCGGGGCTGAGGGGCTTCCATTTGACGTTGGGATAGATGGGCAGGGCCGCCGCGCTGGCCAGCAGAAGGCATCCATGCGCCACCATCTGCATGCGCGGCTTCAGATAGCGCACCACGGCGTGCGAATAGAGATAGCCCAGCAGCAACACGAGCTGGAAGAACAACAGGCAGGTGGTCCACACGGCGGCCGATCCGCCGAACCAAGGAAGGATGATCTTGGCGATCACCGGCTGCACCTCGAAGAGCAAGAAGGCGCCAACCAGAATAGTTATGGCGTACAGAAACATCGTCGGAAAAACCTCGTCGGCGGGACGGGAATCGCGTTTCCCGTCCCCCGCGAAACGCCGCGTGTTCGACCTTCTATTGAAACACGAAAGGGGAAAGAATTACTTCGATTCCAGGGCGGCGAGCAACGAAGCGGTGGTGTGCCAAACCACGCCTGTTTCTCCGAAGTCGTTGTCGTTGGACCAAACGGGGATCTCGAGCTGTATGGCAAGCGCGAGGAGATCCACGTCGTCCGGGTCCCGGCGGCCAATGCGTTTCCGCGCCTCCGCCAGAGAGGACGCATAGACCGTGCGCGGAACCGTTGTGACCGGAAGGGTGGCGGCGGCAAGCAGCACTACATCGATGTCCAATCGCCGCTTTCGGGCCAACTGGCCCGCATATTCTTCCACTTCGGCCAAGGTGGCCTCAGTCGTCAAAACCTCCTCGATCGCCTGGTGGCGAAGCACCCGCATTGCCTGCCCTCCGATCAACGCGGACAGCAGGACGTTAGCGTCGGCGGCGAGTTTCACGACGAGTTCTCCGCCAGGACTCGAAATCGGATAGAACTTCTCCTTCGGTTCCCCCGCTCTTCTCGATTTGCCGCGCGATTTCGGCGCTCAGCTTCTCAAAGAGGTCGCGCTTCAAGTCAACCGGGAGCATGCCTTCCGGCGACGGGAAGAAGACGCCTGCCATTCGTCCCCGGCGGGTGATCAAGACGGGTTCCTTGGATTTCAGAAGCCCGGTGGCATTGTCGCGGAACTCCCGAACAGTGCTAACTCTCATGGGGTCACCCTGGTGACCATTGTATCCTGCCTTGGGTGCTCGACCTCCGGATTAGGCGTCCATCGCCCATCAACCCGCTATCGCGTCCGCCAAATGAGGCTGGTAGATGCAGCGCGGGTCTTCCGCCAGATAGTCGCCCGTAAAGGCATACGCCCGCGAGCGCGATCCGCCGCAGATTTTGGTGTATTCGCAGAGGCCGCATTTCCCGCCGCGCTGCGTGGTATCGCGCAGGCTGCGGAACAGGTCGGAATTCCGGTACACCTCGGTGAGCGAGTCGCGCAGTACGTTGCCGCCGCTCACCGGGAGGAAGCCGCTGGGGAAAATCTCGCCCGTGTGGGAGACGAAAACGAACCCTTTGCCGTCGCTCACCCCGGCCGTGCGCCATGCCACGCCCCGCGCGCTTTCGTTCTCGCTCGCCCCGCCCTCCGCCCGGATGCGCTGCGCCACGTAGCGCCGGTAGTGCATAGCTTCGGTGGTTTTCACGCCGAACGGCGCCGTCTTCGAAAGCTCGTACATGAACTCGAACACCCGCTCGTATTCGGACCCCAGCAGGTCGTCGCTTTCCTCGGCGCGGCCGGTCACGATCAGGAAAAACAGACTCCACATTTTGGTCCGCACTTCCCTGGCGATTTCCGCCACTTCCGGAAGGCGGCCCATGTTGCGCCGCGAGACGGTGGTTTGAAGCTGCGTATCGAGGCCTATATCGCGCGCCTGGCGCAAGGCCGCCATGGCGCGGTCGAAGGTGCCGGGGATGCCGCGAAACTCGTCGTGGGTGGCGGCGTCCGGCCCGTCCAGGCTGATGGCCATGCGCGTCACGCCCGCATCCTTGAAGCCCTCAATGGCTTCTGCCGTCAGCAGGGGGGTGGCGCTGGGGGTCACGTTGGTCCGCAGCCCCAGGCCCACGCTGTAGCGGATCAGGTCGTATAGGTCCGGCCGCTTGAGCGGGTCGCCGCCTGTGAAAACCATCAGCGGCTCGCCGAACGAGCGGATCTCGTCCAACAGGCGATAACCCTGCTCCGTGGTCAACTCGTGAGGGTGGCGTTCAGATTGGGCGGAGGCGCGGCAGTGGACGCAGGCCAGATCGCACGCCTGCGTAACTTCCCAGATCACCAGCATCGGGCATTGATCGAAGTTCATCGCTTTTCCCCAGTTGGCGATGCACTTCAGGTACCAGCGTCCCAATGTCGAAAAATGGGGGAAATCGCTACACTTGGACGGAGTCCGAGTGCTCGTCTGGGCGATATCCCCCAGCGGCCGTCCCGGATTGGGGCAATCGCCGGCTACTGACGGATCGGGGAACGCCGGGTACAATAGATCCTTCCATGGCAACCCGCGGTCTCTTTATCACGTTCGAAGGCATGGATGGCTCCGGCAAGACCACGCAAATGCGCCGCCTGGCCGCCCGTCTGCGCGGCATGGGCCGGGCGGTGCTCGAAACCGTCGAGCCCGGCGGGCCGCCCATCGCCATGCAAATCCGGCGCATCCTGCTCGACGCGGCCAACCAGGAGCTCAGCCCCGCCACCGAGGTCCTGCTCTATTTCGCTTCCCGCGCGCAGAACGTGGATCAGTGGATCGCGCCTGCCCTGGGCCGCGGCGAGATCGTGCTTTCCGACCGGTTCACCGATTCCTCCCTGGTGTACCAGGGTTTCGGCCGGGGATTGGGCCCCGAAACGGTGTCCGCCCTGGAGCGCATCGCCTGCCGCGGCATCCGGCCCCACCTCACCCTGCTGGTGGATATCGACGCCGAATCGAGCCTGGCCCGCGCCCGCGCGCGCAATATCGCCGCGCCCCATGCGGAGACCCGCATGGACGATCAGTCCATCGAATTCCACCGCAAAGTCTACCAGGCCTACCACGCCCTGGCGGCGAGCGAGCCCGAGCGCGTCCGCATCGTCGACGGCCGCGCGGACATCGACTCGATCGAGCGCCAGGTCTGGAGCATCGTCGAGCCGCTTTTGTAGCGCCTAGGCGCTATCCTGGTAAATGCGCGCAACATGTTCGACGATTTTTGGGGAAACCCGCACGTAACCGACGCCCTCGAACAAATGCTGGCCCAGGAGCGCCTGGCCCAGACCCTGCTGTTCGCCGGGCCCGAAGGCGTCGGCAAAGCCACCCTGGCCCGCCGCCTGGGCGCGCGGCTGCTCGGCCACCCGGAGCGCATCGAACAGGACGATCTGAGCCTCCCGCACAACCTGGAAACCGTGGCCGGGCGCGAGAAATGGCCCTCCGACAAGCGCAACGACGACCCGCTGCTGTTCGCCTCGCACCCCGATTTCGTCACCTTCCCGCCGGATGGACCGCTGCGCCAGATCTCCATCCAGCAGTCGCGCCTCCTCAAGGAGCGCGCCCCGTTCCTGCCGCACAAAGGCCCCCGCCGCATCTTCCTCATAGACCACGTGGACCGGGCCAACGACCAGGCCGCCAATTCGCTCCTCAAGACCCTCGAAGAACCGCCCGATCACCTGGTCCTGATCATGACCGCGGAAAACGCCTACGACCTGCTGCCCACCATCCGCTCCCGCGCCGTGCCGTTCCACTTCGCGCCGCTCTCCGGCGAGCAGATGCAGGCCTTCGTGCGCGCGCGTGGCCTCGACCGCCCCGAGCGCCGCGTGGCGCTGGCCGCCGGCAGCCCCGGCCTGGCGGTTTCGCTCGACCTGGAAGCCCACGACAAGCGTCGCGATGCCATGCTGGCCCTCTTGAAGGCCGCCGCCGGCGCGGCCCCCTTCGCTTCCTGGGTGGCGGCATCGGAATCCATCGGCCGCGGCAAGTCCGACAAGCTGGATCTCTACTTGAAAGCGCTCTACGAACTGCTGCGCGACCTGCTGTTGCTCCACGAAGGAGCGGGCGAGATCGCCAACCGGGATATCCGCGGCGAACTCGAAGCGCTGGCCCGCAAAGTGCGCTTCCTATGGCTCCGCCGGGCCGTGGCCAAGGTGGATGAGATCGCCCAGTTGGTGCGCCGCAACATCCAGAAAACCATCGCCCTGGATTCGCTGATCGCGGAGCTGCGGGCGTGAGAAAAAGGGACAAACCGTAATCCGTCCGTAAGCTCGGTTCACCGCGGAGTCGCGGAGACGTGGAGACAACGCCGAGGGTTCTTTGGATCGGCGATTTCCGCTCCAACTCTCGTCGGTCCAAAACCCCGCATCCCGCCCCCCGGGGATATAATCTAATCAAACGTGCGCTGGGTTACATACCGCACTTTGAGGATTTCCTATCGATGTCAACTGTAGCGGTTTCCCCATCCGAGCCTCTCTCGGAGCCAAAAGAACATTCCGTAGTCAACGATTTCAGCATCCAGGTCGCCACAGTCAACGGTTCCGGCAGCCAGACCGCGAACTCCGTGCTGATGCGAGCCATCTTTCAAATGGGCATCCCGGTATCCGGGAAAAACATGTTCCCCTCGAACATCGCCGGCCTGCCCACCTGGTTCACCATACGGGCCAGCCGGAAGGGCTACGTCGGCCGCCGCAAGGAAGTGGATTTCCTGGTGGCCATGAACCCGGAGACCGCGCGCGAAGACGCCATGAAGCTCCCCGGCGGCGCCGCGCTGGTCTACGACGAACCGCTCAAGCTCAACGAGCTGCGCGGCGACCTGCACTTCTACCCCGTTCCGTTCGACAAGCTGGTGGGGCCGGTGTGCCCCGAGGCGCGCTTGCGGAAGCTGGTGCGCAACATGATCTACGACGGCGTGGTGGCGCACCTGCTCTCCATCGATATGGAGGAGATCCACCGGGCGCTGGTGAAACAGTTCGGCAAAAAGAAGGCCAAGGCCGCCGAGATGAACTGGAACGCCGCGCGGGCGGGTTTCGACTACGCCGCCGCCACCTTCGCCAAGACCGACCCGTTCCGCGTCGAGCGCATGAACGCCACGGCCGGCAAGATCATCGTGGATGGCAACTCGGCCTGCGCGCTGGGGGCCATGTTCGCGGGCGTGACGCTGGTGGCCTGGTATCCCATCACGCCGTCGTCTTCCCTGGTGGAATCGCTGATCGGCTATATGCGCCGCTTCCGCCACGATAAGGAAACCGGCAAGGCCACCTACGCTATCGTGCAGGCGGAGGACGAGCTGGCCTCCATCGGCATGGCGCTCGGCGCCGGATGGGCCGGGGCGCGCTCCATGACCGCCACCGCCGGGCCGGGCATCTCGCTGATGTCGGAGTTCATCGGCCTGGGCTATTACGCCGAGGCGCCGGCCGTGATCTACGACGTGGAACGCGTGGGCCCCTCCACCGGCCTGCCCACGCGCACCCAGCAGGGAGACCTGCTGACCACCGCCATTCTCTCCCACGGCGACACCCGCCACCCCATGTTCTTCCCCTGCTCGCCCGAAGAGTGCTTCGAAATGTCGATTCAGGCGTTCGATCTGGCCGAGCGCTTCCAGACGCCGGTCTTCATCATGACCGATCTGGACCTAGGCATGAACAACTGGATGGCCGGCCCGTTCCCTTATCCCGAAACGCCCCTCGACCGCGGCAAAGTGCTGAACGCCGAAGACCTGGCGCGGCTGGGCGGCTTTGCGCGCTACCGCGACGTGGATGGCGACGGGGTGGGCTACCGCACCCTGCCCGGCACGCACCACTCCGCGGCCGCCTACTTCACCCGCGGCAGCGGCCACAACGACAAAGCCCAGTACAGCGAGCGCGAAGACGATTACGCCAACAACATGGACCGCCTGGCGCACAAGTTCGAGGTCCTGCGCGGGCGGCTTCCAGACCCGGTTGTCGAGCTTCGGGAGGACGCCCGGATCGGCTTGATCGCCATGGGAACCTCGGATTACGCCGTGCGCGAAAGCCGCGACCAGTTGTTTGAGGAGTACGGAGTTCCGGCCGGCTACCTGCGGCTCAAGGCTTATCCGTTTTCGGACCGCCTGATGGAGTTCATTCGCCGCCACGACCGCGTCTACGTGGTGGATCAGAATCGCGACGCGCAGTTGCTGGGCCTGATGCGCCTGGATTTCGATGCGGCCCTCACCGCCCGGCTCCGCAGCGTGCGCTACTACGGCGGTCTGCCGCTCGACGCGCGCACCGTAACCGATGACATCGCCCGACAGGAGGGCCTATGAGCGCCACCGTAACGCCTCCCCCGAAGAAAGTGAACCGCCTCGGTTTGGAGGTGCTGAGCTACAAGGGCGGCAAGACCACCCTCTGCGCCGGCTGCGGGCATAATTCCATCTCCGAGCGACTGGTCGAGTGCTTTTACGAGATGGGAATCGACCCGCTCTCGGTGGCCAAGTTTTCGGGCATCGGCTGCTCGTCGAAATCGCCGGCCTATTTTCTGGGCCTCTCGCACGGCTTCAACGGCGTGCACGGCCGCATGGCGCCGGTAGCCACGGGCGCGCTGCTGGCCAATCGCAACCTGCTGGGCCTGGGCGTGACTGGCGACGGCGACACGGCCTCCATCGGGATCGGCCACTTCATGCATCTGTTGCGCCGCAACATGCCCATGATCTACATCATCGAGAACAACGGGGTCTACGGCCTGACCAAGGGCCAGTTCTCCGCCACGGCCGATCTGGGCTCCACCCTCAAGACCGGAACGGCCAACGAATTGCCTCCCTTCGATTGCTGCGCGCTGGCTCTGAAGTGGGGCGCCACCTTCGTGGCGCGCTCCTTCAGCGGCGACAAAAAGCAGCTCCAGGCGATCATCAAGACGGCCATCGCGCACAAGGGGCTTTCCGTGATCGACGTGATTTCCCCCTGCACGACCTTTAACGACCACGAAGGCTCCACCAAGAGCTACAGCTATGTGAAGGACCACGAGGAAGCGCTGCAAGAACTCGATTTCGTGGCCTCTTTCCAGGAGATTTCCGTGGATATCCCCGAGGGTGAGGTGCGCGACGTGGAGCTGCACGACGGCTCGCGCCTGCGCATCCGCAAACTGCACCGCGATTACAACCCCACCGACCGCCTGGCGGCGCTTACCCTTCTGGAGGAGGCCGACGCCAAGGCCGAAGTGCTGACCGGGGTGCTCTACATCAATACCGCCAAACCCACCTTCACGGAAATGCTGAACATGGCGGATGAGCCGCTGGCGACGTTGCCCGAATCGAGAGTCCGGCCCGGCAGGGCGGCTTTGGAAGAGGCGATGGAGGAATTGCGGTAGAGGCCCGCCGGGCAGGCTGAAGCGCGCCCAGGGCGTGCTTTAGCTGCAATACTGTTCACTGAATCGCCGCTCTCTTCCGTGGCGCAGCCTCTCAGGCTGCCGCGTCGAGACTCTTCTCGACGCTTGGTGGCGGACCGAGCGCCAGACTCGACACGAGTGTCGAGTCGGCAGGCTGAGAGCCTGCGCCACGGAGGAGCAGACCTGCTAAGTGAACGGCATTGTGCTTTAGCTTGCCCACCGCCGCCGCTACTGCACGATGCTGCCGGGCCCCTGCGGCTCCAGCTTGATTTCGCCGAACGCCGTTTCATATTGGGTCACGTTCTGCTGCAAGACGTTGAGCAGCGCCTTGGCCTGCTGCGGGCTGACATAGATCCCCTGAAAACTGTGGATCGTCACGTTGTCCGGCGCCGTCTGATTGATGCGGCCGAACATCAGGAAAAAGTCCCACAGGTTGACCCGCACCTGGACGCTGTTGGCGTAATTCTCCCGGTAGTCGGGGGTGTTGATCAACTGGATTTTGGGGGCCGGGGGCTGTGTCATAAGCCCAGTGTAGCGCCGCGCGCCCGTGGCCCGGCCGGCGCTACAGAAACCGTTGCACATGTTCCCGGAAGCGCGTGTAGATCCACGAAACCCCTACCAGGATCAGTCCCAGCACGATGAAGGAGAAGATGCGCGGGAGGGTGTCCAGGTAACTCAGGTCGTAAACGAACAGCTTCAGGATGCAGAACAGCAGCAGCGCCAGCCCGGAGATGCGCAGCACGCGGTCGCGCAGGGGAAAGCCCGAAGCCAGCAGCGCCAGTCCCTCGATTCCCCACGCCACCGTCCGCCCGCTGCCCGCCACCTCGCGGTACAGCAGTGTGGAGACCATGCCGGTTCCGAGCAGGGAATAATACAAGCGCGCGCGGCCTGTGCGCGGATTCAGAAGCTGCGCGCCGTAGAAGCAGGCTGCCATCGCGGCGCAGGCGAGGATGTGCCCAGGGCTTGAGAAATTCTCCCAGGAAAGCCGGATCGCCAGGGCTGATAGTATGACGCCTTGCCAAACCAGGACGTCGCGCCGTACCCGTCCGGCGACGAAGCACAGGGCCAGAGCCTCCGCGGCGAGGGCCGGTCCGTGCGCCGGGGCCGGCAGAATTTGCCATAGAAACGCGGCCAGAAATGCCGCGCCGGCGGCGGAAGCTGTCCCGAAAAGCCGGGTCTGTTCGATGGGCTCGAAGCGGCCCTCGGCCGTCCACAGGGCTGCCGCGGCCGCCCCGTAGCATACCGCGGCGGCGATGGCGAGCGAGACCGCCGGATGCGGCCAGACAAGCGCCGTCACTGCCGCCGCCAGGCTGCCCAGCACATAGCCCTGCCATCGGAAATCCGCCAGCCGCCGCCACCAGCCCAAAACAAATGGGCCGATCGCCATCACAAACCATACGGCGCCGGCTTCCTTCTGAGGCGCCGCATAGCCGCCGATCAGGGCCGCCACGCCGGCGCCCGCAAAACCATAAAACTTGTCCGCCGGGCACAGGGCGCGGTTCACATAAAAGACCGCCGCGGTCATTGCGGCCACCGGCTCCCATAGTCTCCACGCAGCATGCGGCGCTTCCACCGCGGTCAAGTAGATCAGTTGTAGCGCGAAGAGCGGGATGGCCAGGGCCCGCAGGTATCCTGCCTTGAACCGCAGCCCAGCCACGTAAAAAACCTCCGCTTCCACAAACAGAGCGGCCAGCAGCCACTCGTGCTCCAGTTTCTGGAAAATCGCCACCGCGCCCAATGCGCCGGCCAGAGTCGCGGCGCCGTGCCAGCCCCCCGCCAGAGGCTTGGCTTCCGGATGCAGGCGCGCGCGCAACGCGCCGCTCACGGCCCATGCCACGGCGGCCGATGCCAGCAACATCCAAACCTCGGCCGGGGCTGCCGCGTTCCACTTCAGCAGCGAAAGTAAGAGGAAGCCGAGCGCGTTGATAGGCAGCAACCAGGCGGTCGGCGCCATAACGTCGAACGCTTCGAACACCAGCCAGTAGATGGCGAACAGCGCCTGCGCCTGCCACAGCGGCGTGCCCGTGTCGCCGCGCGAGATGCAGGTGGCGTAGGTGGCGATGGCCCCGAACAACGCCAGATTCGGCCAGCGGAAGCGGTGCGCGATGTAGAGCAGCGCCGCCGCCAGCGGCACGAGCGCCACCACGGAAAAGGCGGTGACCTCGGTGAGCGCCAGCGCCACGAAGGCGGCGCCGCACGCCACGCCCACCACGGCTTGCGACCGGTAGCGCAGGGCATGCACGATCATTCCCGCCGCCACCGCCGCCAGCAGCACGGCGGCCAGAATCGGGCTCTCGATCACGCGCGCCGCGTCGAGCGCCCGCATGGCGTACACCGTGAAGTAGAGCGTGGCCCAGCCGGCGCCCAGCACGCCGCGGGCGAAGGTCCGGTACCGCGGACGGCGTTCGTACAACGCGCCCGTGCCCAGCATGGCAGCGGCGGCCGCCAGCCCGATGGCGTCGCGCCCGCCCGGCCCCATGTAGGTGAAGGAGTAGCCCAGCGCCAGCGCGATCCCCACCACCAGCACGACCGCGCCGAGCTTGTTCAGCAGGTTGCCGCCGAGCAGCGCCTCCCATTCCGCGCTGGTGCGCCGCGCCGGCTCCCAGGGCTCCGCAAAGCGAGGCACTGTCAGTGGCACAGACGCTCGGTTTTCGTCCTCTCTCAGTGGCACAGACGATCGGTTTTCGTCGTCTGTCGTTGGCACAGATGATCGGCTCCTCTCCTCTCTCAGTGGGACAGACGATCGGTTTTCGTCGTCTGTCGTTGGCACAGACGCTTGGTTTTCGTCGTCTGTCCCACTCTGCACATGTTCCAATCGGTACACCCGCCCCGTAAGTTCCGCCACCCTCTTTTCCAGCGTCATCAGACGATCGAGGTGCTCGGAATAGTTCATGGCTTGGCTCCTTGGCTTACGCCGCCGTTCCGGCCAATTCCCGCGCGCGTTCTCTCACCGCGCGCAAATCCAGCTTGCCCGTGGCCAGCATGGGCAGCGCTTCCACCTGGTAGAGGTTTTCCCGCTTGGGCAGCCACAGGCGCGGCAGGCTGGTCTCGGCCAGCCGCTGCCACAACTCCGCCGGGGTGATTTCCCCGCACACATACAGGGCTGCCAGGCGCTCCCCGCGCCGCTCGTCCTCGATCGCGGTCACCACGCACGGGCACGCGCCGGCGATCTCGCCGATGGCCTCCTCGACCCGCCCGTGCGGAACCATTTCGCCGCCGATCTTGCTGAAGCGCGAGAGCCGGTCGGTTATGTGGATGAAGCCCTCCGTATCGATCAACCCCACGTCGCCGGTGATGTACCAGCCCTCGTGGAACGCCTCGGCCGTCCGCTCGGGCTGGTTCAGGTAGCCGATCATGCGTCCCGTGCCCTTCACCAGCACCAGGCCCTCCTGGTTGGCCTCGAGCGGAGCGAACGTCACTACGTCCACCACCTTGACGGCCACTCCCGGAACGGGAAGCCCCACCGCGCCCGGCTTGTTGCCCTTCTGGGTTTCCTTGCCGTCCACGTAGTTCGGGGTGCTCGCGGCGATTCCCGGCGACATTTCCGTGCAGCCGTAGCCTTGCAAAAGTTCCAGGCCCAACTTCTCGCGCACGAAGGCGGCCGTCGATTCGCGCAGCTTCTCCGCCCCCGCGATGGCGAACCGCAGGCTCGAGAACTGCTCCCGCGGGCACTTGCGCGCATAGGCGGCAAAAAACGTGGGCGTCGAAATCAGCAGGGTGGCGCGGTACTTCTCCACCAGGAGACCAATCGCCTGGGATTCGGCGGGGTTGGAATGATAGACCACGCTACAGCCGGCGACTATCGGGAACCACAGCGTGGCGGTGAAGCCGAACGAGTGGAAAAACGGGAGCACGCCGGTGATGCAGTCGCGTTCGGTAATCCCGAAAACCTGCGCCATCCAGTCTATATTGGCGATGACGCCGTAGTGCGAGAACATTACGCCCTTGGGCGGGCCGGCGCTGCCGCTGGTGAATAGGATGGCGGCTGTGGAATCGGGCCGGCGCCCCGCGCCGCCAGCACGGCGGCCGGGGCCAGGCGCGCGGCGAGCAGCGCGCGCAGCCGCGCCAGCTTGCCGGCCCCCGCCAGAATGTCTTCCACGAATACCATGCCTTCCCGCGCCTCGATCTTGGCTTTGGCCGGAAACACCTTCGACGTGACGATGGTCCGTATCCCGCACTGCTCCGTCGCCGAAGCCATGGCCCCCGGGCCCGCCGTGAAGTTGAGGTTCACCGGAACGCGCCCGGCCAGCGTGATTCCCACGTTCACCAGCGCGCCCGCCACCGTGGCCGGCAGCATCACGCCGACCGCCGCGCCCTCCGCTTCGTGTTTGCGAATCCACCTCGCTACCAGGATCGCCCCCGCCAGCAGCCTCCCGAAGGTGACCTCCCGCCCCGCGGAATCGCCCATGGCGAGACGTCCCCAGTGCCGCCGCGCGGTGCGGATAAAACGGCGGTCCAGCAGATCGCCCGCGCTCTTCCTCCGCCCCCAGGCCTCGCTGGCCAGCTCCTGAAGGGCCTGCCGCACCGCAAACGCGGTGGAGGTGGACGGCAGGGCCGCGCCGAAGGAAATCGTCACCGGGTAGGGAACCCGCTTGGGCCATTTCCAGAAGAACTTGCCGCGCTCGAAGCTGAAAATGCTGCCCCACATGCGGTCGATATGCACCGGGATCACGGGGACGTCCAGGCCATCCACGATCCGCTCCATGCCGCGCTTGAACGGCAGCATGTTGCCGGTGCGGCTCACCGCGCCCTCCGCGAACACGCCCACTAGCTCGCCCTCGGCCAGCGCCTGGCGCGCCACCTGGATGGATTCCAGGTCGCGCCTCGTTCCGCCGCCCACGGGGATGGCTTTGGCCAGCCGGAAGAAGCCGTTGAGCGCCCGCTTTTCGTAGTATGGCCGCCACACCAGGAAGCGGATGAAACGCTGCAGGCAGGCGGCGATCAGGAAGCCGTCCACCTGCGACATGTGGTTCGCCACCACCACCGCCGCGCCTTCCTGCGGCACGTTCTCCGGCCCTTCCACGCGGATGCGGAAAAAGGTGTGCGTAGCCAGCCACAGCACGAAGCGCACGAAGAACTCCGGAAGCAGCGTGACGGCGTACCATGTCACCAGCAGGGTGGCGATGCCCAGCAGCAGCATGATTCCGGCGGGGCCCATGTGCAAGACGTTGTGCAGCAGCCCCACCGCCAGCGAAGCCGCCAGCATCCCCAGGGTCTGATAGAAGTTGCTGGCCGCCACCATTCGGCCCTTCTCCCGGCTGCCGCTCTTCTGCTGGATGTAAGCGAACAACGGGACCACGAACAGGCCGCTCGACACCGCCAGCAGGGTGGCGCACGCCGCCGAAAAGCCCGCCGAGCCCCGCGCCAGGAAAAGCCCGATCCCGAACAGGCCCATCAGCGCCGAGCCGAACGGAACCAGGCCCAGCTCCACCTTGTCGCCCGACCAGCGGCCGGCCAGAATGTTCCCCGCGCCGATGCCCAGAGCCAGGCAGCACCACAGCATCCCGATCCCCACCGTGTCCAGTTTCAGTGTTTCGGCTCCGAAATACTCCAGGTTCGCGCGCATCAGCACGCCCACGAACCAGAAGTAGGAGACCCCCATCACGGCCAGCCATAGGGGACGGTCCCCCAGCAGCCGCCGGGTGCTCGCGCCGATCTCGGCGAAGGGATTGCGCCGAAACGCCTGCGTGGAACCCGCCGCCGGAACGCGCGTGATTCCCCGGCTCGCCAGCACGCCCGCCACCGCCACCGCCATGGTGGCCAGACCCATCTTCCAGGCGGCCCCGGCCCAGATCAGGTAGAGGAAAGTTCCGGTGACGATGCCCAGAACGATTCCGGCGAACGTCATCATCTCCAGCAGCGCGTTGCCGCGCGAAAGGTCCTTGTCCGCCAGAATCTCCGGCACAATGCCGTATTTGGCCGGGCTGAATACCGTGGAATGCACCCCCAGCAGCAGAACCACCACCAGCATCAGATCGAATCGCGCCAGGGTGAGAGCCGCCAGTCCCACGGCGGTGATTAGAATTTCGAATACCTTGACGCTCCGCAGCACGGTGCGCTTGGCGATGCGGTCCGAAAGATGCCCCGAGTAGCCCGACAAAAGAAGGAACGGCAGGTTGAAAACCGCCGGGATGAGGGGAATGTAGACGCCCCCGCGCACCTTGAGCGCGTACATCATGACGATGCTCTGGTAGACCTGGTCGTTATACGCCCCCAGAAACTGGGTCCAGAGGAAGGCCCGGAAGCCGCCGTTTCGGAGCAGGTCCTTGAATCCGTTGTGAGCCATCGCCTTATGAGTTGCACGGCGGGTGCCGCGCGTAAGTCACCGTAAAATCAATGATCGGATGGGACAACCGACGTCGGGCCTGTACATTTAGTGTAACAACGCGTACAATCCTTGTACATGGCCTTTCTCTCGGCCCGCGAGCGCGCCTTCCTCCAAAGCGTTTCCCGGTTAGGATACTGTAATCCCTTTCTCCCCGAACGTGTGGAGTTGGAGCGCGCCGTTCTGGGGCCCGAGTTCGTGGAAGGCGAGCCGGTATGGAGCCGGCGCGGCGAAGACCGGCCGCGCGCCAACGCCTGGCGCATCGCGGAGCGGGTGGCGGAGGCGCTGGAGCGGCTGCGGCCCCGTCTGGCCGAAAACTCCAGCGCCCCCGAACCCGACCTCGCCCTCTATGAGGACGCCGCCCTGCTGCTGCTCTACCAGCGCTATTACCCGAAATTCCTCGAAGCCTCTTTCGCCCAAGGCGAGCCGGGCGCCCGCTGGCGGTTCTATCGCGACTTCCTCCAGGACTGGCGCCGCCTGCTCCAAATCGAGGGCGTCCGCTTCCCCACCGGACACGACCCGCGCCACACCTTCGCCTGCTTCCGGCAGATCCAGTGCGCCTTCGAGCGGGTCTTTCAGGACATCATCGGCGGCTCCATGCCCGCCGCCCGCCTTCGCGCTTCCATCTGGCAGTCCATTTTCACCCACGATATGCGGCGCTACCGCCGCACCCTCTATGCCCGCATGGGCGAGTTCGCCACCCTCGTTACCGGCCCCTCGGGCGCCGGCAAAGAGCTGGTGGCGCGGGCCATCGCGCAATCCCGCTATCTGCCCTTCGACGCCGGCCATCTGGCGTTCCCGGGCGAAGACGCCGCGGCGTTCTTTCCCATCAACATCTCCGCCCTTTCGCCAACCCTCGTGGAATCGGAGCTGTTCGGCCACCGCCGCGGCGCCTTCACCGGCGCCGTGGCCGACCGCAAGGGCTGGCTCGAAATCTGCCCCGATTTCGGCTCCGTGTTTCTCGACGAGCTGGGCGATCTCGACCCGGCCATCCAGGTGAAGTTGCTGCGCGTCATCGAAACACGCACCTTCCATCCCGTGGGAGACACCGCCGGCCGCCAGTTTCGCGGCAAGTTGATCGCCGCCACCAATCGCGACCTGCCCGCTGCCATGCGCCAGGGCCGGTTCCGCGAAGACCTGTATTACCGCCTGTGTTCCGACCAAGTGACCACGCCCTCGCTGGCCGAACAACTGGCCGACTCCCCGGACCTTCTCCGCGATCTCGTGGTCCACATGGCGCGGCGAGTGGCCGGGGAAGAAGCGCGGGAACTGGCGGCCGAAGTCGAGGCGTGGATCGCTGCCAACTTGGGCGCCGATTATCCCTGGCCCGGCAACTTCCGGGAACTCGAGCAGTGCGTCCGGAATGTGCTGATCCGGCACAACTATCGCCCCGCCGCCACAGCCGTCGGCAGCCCCGCCGAAGAATTCCTCCGCGACGCCCGCGCCGGCCGTCTCACCGCCGACGCCCTGCTGCGCCGCTACGTCACCCTGGTCTACACCGAGACGGGAAGCTACGAAGAGACCGCCCGCCGCCTGGCCCTGGACCGCAGGACGGTCAAGAGCAAGGTGGATAGAGCCCTGCCAGGCCAAGACGCACCGCGCGATGTAGCGCCATGACCGCCTGATCCGTTCCTTCACCGGGCGACGGCGGGCCGGGCATGCCCGCCCCGCCCCGTCTCTGGGCCTCGGTTTGTCCGAAAACGTACCGTGAGTTCCAATTTGAAAAGTTTAACGATTTTTGGCACAACCCTTGCTACAGAAACTGCGTCGGATGAGATGAGGTGAGGGAAATGAAAGCACTCGACAAAAATCACATACTGGGTGAAGCCTACTGTCCAATCTGCACCCACACCGTGCCGGCCGATATCGACCTGAAGGGCAAATTCGCCCGCGTCGCGCCCGGTCAAAAATGCCCCCGTTGCGCCTCCTGCCTGGATGTCGCCATCGTCATTCAGATACCGGAAGCGGCTTAGGCTGGTACGAACGGTCCTGAATTTGGCCAAAGGTTTGGTTGTTCGGCGAGCCGGTTTCTGCCATAGTTAAAAAGAGCAGGCGCTCGATGAAGCGGAAGTCGAACCCCAAGTTCGAGTCGGTGGTCCCTCCCCAGATCCTGGAGCAGGCCAAGCGCGCCATATCCGTGGATCGCATCCCGAAGGGCTCCAAGTGCACGGTTTGCGGCGCGGAAACCGCCGATGCCGCCGCCGAGCCCCTCTGCTGGGTCTGCCGCCGCTTGAAAATCAGCGCCTGGCGCGACATCGAGCAGCAAGCCCCCCTTCAGGAATAAAACGCCCCGCCGGTTGCCGTTTCCACTGCCTGTTCACCACCGTCCGAGCTTCGGGTTCCTACATTGTCGCTTTCATGGACATCAGCCCCGAAGGGGTGTCAGAAAATAGCCCATGGCGCAAGCCATGGGAACAAGGGGCGCGCCGCGGAAGCCCCGGAACGGGGCGAAAGGGCCTCCTCAGAGAGTCCAGGCGCCAAGGGCCTGCATCGACACGCCGACGCCCGTTTGAAAGAAACCTCCAGGTCCGAGCTTCGCTCGGATTGACAAGCCTGGAGGCTTATCCCACTGTATTGACAAGCCTGGAGGCTTATCCCACTGCATTGACCAGCCTGGAGGCGTATCCCACTGCATTGACCAGCCTGGAGGCGTATCCCACTTTTATGAGTTCGCTTCGATCGAGTGGGACACCTCTTCCCATTCCGCCATCAGCGCTCTCAGATCCGCGCGGCGCTCTTCCAGCACCCCGCTTACCCGCACGGTTTCCTCCACGCTCACGAAATTCGAAAGCGCGCCTTCGCACTCGGCGATCTCCGCTTCCAGCTTCGCGACTTCGATCTCGATGGAATCCTGGCGTTCTCGCATCTGGCGCAGTTTGATGGGGTTCAGCCGCCGCTCGGCCCTGGCGCCTGGTTCCGCCGCCAAGGGTTGGGCCACTTCCTCCCCTGCCTCCGATAGGGCCTGAAAGCCCGCCGCGGCCCCCGCCTGCCCCTGCTTGCGCCAGAGGTAATCCTCGTAGTTGCCGGGGAAAACATGCACTTTGCCGTCTTCCACCTCGAACACGCGGGTGGCCAGCTTGTCGATGAAATAGCGGTCGTGGGAAACGAACACCACCGTCCCGGAATACTCCTGCAAAGCGGTCAGCAGCACGTCCTTGGCGCGCATGTCCAGGTGGTTGGTGGGCTCGTCCAGCAGCAGGAAATTGGAGGGTTGCATCAACATGCGGGCCAGGGCGTAGCGGTTGCGCTCGCCGCCCGAGAGCACGCCGATGCTCTTGAAGACATCGTCCTCGGAAAACAGGAAGCAGCCCAGCACCGAGCGCAGCTCGGTGTTGGTGGCGCGCGGGGCCACCGTGGACAGGTCCTCTATGATCCTGGCGTTCCCGTCCATCTCTTTGTATTGGTCTTGCGCGAAGTAGTCCGGCTGCGCGTTGTGCCCCAGCGTGTACTCGCCCGCGGTGAGCGGCTCGGTCCCGGCCAGAATCTTGATGAGCGTGGACTTTCCGGCGCCGTTTACCCCCACCAGGGCCACCCGGTCGCCGCGTTCGATGATGAAGTCCACATCCGCGAACACCTGGTGATCGCCGTAGCTCTTGGCCACCTTCTTGAACTCCACCACGATCCGGCCGCTCGGCTTGGGCTGCGGAAAACTGAAATGGATCGACTTCTCCTCGGGCGGAATCTCGATCCGCTCGATCTTCTCCAGCTCCTTGATGCGGCTCTGCACCTGCTTGGCCTTGGTGGCCTGGTAGCGGAACCGGTTGATGAAGGCTTCCAGTTGGCGGACGCGGTCCCGCTGGTTGTCGTAGGCCGCCTGAAGCTGCGCCCGCCGCTCCGTCTTCAGCTCCTCGTAACGGGTGAAGCCGCCGGTGTAGAAATGCAGCCCTTTGTTCCAGATCTCCAGGATCTTGCGCACCGTCACGTCCAGGAAATAGCGGTCGTGGGAGACCAGCACGAAGGCGTACGGGTAGGCCGCCAGGTACTCTTCCAGCCAGTTGCGCGCTTCCAGGTCCAAATGGTTGGTGGGCTCGTCGAGCAGCAGGAGATTGGGCTTTTCGAGCAACAGCTTGGCCAGCGCGATGCGCATCTGCCACCCGCCCGAGAACTCCTCCGTGCGGCGCTTCCAGTCGCGCTGCGGGAAACCCAGGCCGGAAAGCACCATCCCCACCTGCGATTCCACGGCGTAGCCGTCGCGCGCGCGGAATTCGCTTTCCGCGCGATGGAAACGGTCCGCCACCTGGGCGTACTCCGAGCCTTCGGGGTCCAGCTCCGCCATCCTGTGCGCAAGCTGTTCCTGCTCCTCTTCAAGCGCCCGCAGGCTGGCGAACACGGTCATGCACTCGGCGAAAACGCTGCGGCCGGAAAGCGTCAGCCCCTCCTGCGGCAGGTAGCCCATGGTGACGCCCTTCTGCGTCGCGATGCTCCCCGAATCGAGGCCCTCCAACCCCGCCAGCACCTTGAGCAGCGAGGACTTTCCCGTCCCGTTCGCGCCTACGATGCCGGTGCGTTCGTTGGGCGTTACCAGCCAGTCCGTGTTTTCAAAGAGGATCTTGGGGCCGTAGCGCTTGCCCGCCCCGGTGAGTTGGATCATTGTGTAACAGCCATTTTAGCGGTCCGCAATGCTACCCATTACTATCGACTCCCTCTATCGTTCGTTATGGCCGTAACGTCCCCCTTTTCTAATCTTGTACGCGGGGTCCCGCCGCCGTACCTTCAAGACAATGCGAACCCTCGTTTATACGGCCTTGGCGGCGTCGGTGTGCGCTTCCATCGCCGGCGCGCAGGCAGTGGCGCGCAAGGAGCCCGTTCACTATGCCGGAGGAGCGCGCGCATCGCTTTTGCGGGCGCGTCCGCCGGGCATGCGGCTCGCTCTTGGCCGGGCGCGCGAGTTCGCCTTGGGCCCGCTCAACTCCGCCGAACAGGCCCGGCTGGCGCAGCGGAGTATTCCGCTCGCCATCGGCGTCAATCGTACGCTCCCCGCCGAAGTCCTGGGCGCCGGCGCCTGGGAAACCGCCGCCGATGGCGAGAGCGTGTGGCGCATGTCCATCAGCTCGCCCGGCGCGGCGGGCGTTCGCGTCGAGTTCCGCGACTTTTCGGTTGGCGCCGGAAAGGTGTGGCTGTACGCCGGAGAGCAGGTGGCCGGCCCCTATACCGGCCAGGGAATCTACGATAACGGCCATTTCTGGAGCGCCACCATATTCTCCGAGTCCGTGACCCTCGAATACGAACCCGGCCCGGACGCGGCCACCGGAGCGAGCCCGCCCTTTTCAATCGACGCCATCTCGCACCAGACAACCGCCGCCGCCCCCGCCGCGGGCGTCGTCGACACCGCCGACTACTGCGAGCTGGACCCCAACTGCTACCCCGACTGGCAGCCCGCCATGAAGATGGTGGCCCAGCTTGCCTTCGAACAGAACGGCCTCCGTTACCTCTGCTCCGGTTCGCTGGTGGCCACCCGCGACAACAGCTTCAAGCCCTACCTGCTCACCGCCGGGCATTGCATAAACAACGAAGACTCCGCGCGCTCGCTCGAAGTCTTTTGGAAATACCAGACTTCTTCCTGCAACGGCGCGCCCCCGGCAGTCCGCGATGCCAACGAGCCGGCCACCTTGGGCGGGCACCTGCTGGCCAGCGGCTCGCTCGAAGACGGCGACTACAGCCTGGTGCTGCTCACCGGCGTCCCCAACGATGTGACCTTCTCCGGATGGGACACCGGCGACCCGCCCCAGGGGACCTCGCTGGTTGGCATCCACCACCCCGAAGGATCCTGGAAGCGAATCTCATTCGGCGATCGCGTGGCCGATGCCACCGAAGTGGTAGAGGGTTCCGTGACCCCCGGCGATCTCTATTTCCAAGTGCAGTGGGGGCAAGGCCGCATCGAGCCGGGCTCGTCCGGCTCGCCCCTGTTTTCGAGCCCCGGCGTGGTGGTCGGCACCCTCACCTACGGGCCGGAGTCGCCCTTTCTCTCGGCCTGCCAGATCAACCCCTTCGTGGCCGGCTACGGCCGCTTCTCAAACACCTATCCGCATGTCATGGACTATCTGGAGGATTTGCCCGCCGCCGGCGTCCTTCCCAACCTGTCCGGCGTGAGCTTCACGGTGGCCAACCACCAGGCGCCCGCCGGCCAGGCCATCCAGCTCACCACCCAATCCACCGCCCAGGCAACTTTCAAGCTGCGCGCCGACGCGCCGTGGATTCTGCTCTCCACGGTTTCCGGCAGCCTCACGGCCGGGAAGCCGGCCCAATTCTCGCTGACGGTGGACCCGGCGCAGCTCATGCAACCGGGCCAGTACTCCAGCACGGTCACCATTCTCTCCGGCTCCGCGCCGCCGCAATTCATCAATGTGACCGCCGCGGTTAGCGTCAGTCAATCCAACGTGGTGGCCTCCATCTCGCCCAATCCGGCCTACCAGTCGGGCGGCCTATGGAGCTTCACGATCCAGCTCGCCGAAACCGCCGGCGCCGGCACGACCGTGAACGTGTTGCGGGCGAACGGCGTGGACTACTCCCGCTATATCGCGGCCTGGTTCGGGACCAACCATCTCGCCGCCAACGCCGTCATCAAGGCCGCCCTAAGCGCCGCTGGCCTGCCGCCCGGCGACCAGTACTTCGAATTCGAAGGCGCCGACGACGCCGGCGGCCAGACCTGGTACCGGACCGCCACCGTGACCCTTCGCTAGGTCCCATGTGGGGCAGGATGACATCCTGCGGCGGGTTGAAAACCCGCCCCTGGAATTTCTACATTCCCGCCTTCCGTGGCGCAGACACTCGTGTCTGCCGCGCCGAGACTCGTCTCGGCGCTCGGCCCGCCCGATTGTTGTGAGAATCCTTCGCCCGTTCCCGCACTGTCCAACCATGCAGAACTTCCGCCGCCTTCCGCATCGGTACCCGCCAGGGAAATGGCTCTTCCTTACCTGGCATCTGCACGGCAGTCTCCCTCACTCCATGTATCCGAGCGCCGGTTTCCAACCGGCGCGCAGCCAAGCGCCGCCGTTTTTCATTCACCAGCAATTCAACTTTTTTTCGCGCTGATTCCAAAAGCCTTAGCCAAATTCTCCGTCAACCAGCCCTTGCCCCCATGCTAGCGTCAAATCAGGTAGTGGTCGTGCGCAAGCCCGGCCGCAACCCTCATCTTGGCCAAGATGCGTTGCATTACGTTGGTATCGAACTCCCGGAGCCATGAAGCCTTACGGAGGTCACTGACAGATGACCCCGACGGGAGACTTTGGAGCTAGCTTCATAACACCCCACGCGAGTGTGATCCTCCCCGGTCTCTAGGACCGGACGGGACCGGTTTCCCGTTCGGTTCTTCAGGGCCGGGATAGTCGGGTATCGAAGAGCATGGTAATTCAGTAGGAGCGGCGGGTACGCTCGTCGGCCTATGCACGAATCGGAGGGTACTGGGTTGCCAGCCAGCGATCCTAATGCCCCCGAAGTGCCGCTCAATCCAGTGGCGGCCGGAAACGCACGGTGATAAGTCCGCGAAGCCCCGGCCGCCAGCAACGCCAAGCCCAAAAACCCTCTTGTCACGCCCCTTACTCTGATTGCCGCCACCGTCCATCATTTTCTTCCCGTGCCGCCACGATTCCGCCCGTGGAGCGGGCCTCCGGCCTGCCACGACGGCGTCCTCGCCGGCGTTCTTCCGGCCAAGCCGCTCCGAACCACCGGACCGCGGGAACCCACCACAGACCTCCCGCTGGCCGCCAAATTTCAGTTTTCTTGACGCGAAACCAGGTAACTGGTCACTGTCCCCGTTCCGTCCGTTCCGTCACTGCCGGCAAGCCCAGAGCCGCTCCGTTGCGCCCGGTAGTGTGAACGGCGGGTTATACATCCCTAGTCCGGAACGTTCGGCCACAATCGGCCCACGATATCCACGAGCAGTCGGTATGCACCCAAAGGCGAACATGGCGGTACAACCATATTGTAGAAGTCTGGGTGCGCCATGTCGTTTCTGCGATTAGGCAATTCCTCAATGAGCTTAGACAGTTTGTACCCGTAGTTATGCATCTGTTCTTCCGACAGGCCACTCCAGCACTCCTGAATTTCGCCAGATGTGGAGTTCGGGCTTATCAGCCCTTCCTCTATCAGGCGGTCACGAATCGGCAGATCGTCGGGCAACACCTTCCTGCAAAAGGCCCACCTCAAGAGCGCCCGGAAGCTGTAATCGAAATACGTCATGTCCGAAATGCGCCAGTGCTGATGAAGATGCTGTTCTAGCAAGATGAACGGCACCGGCTCCTTACAGGTCTTCCCTTTTCGAATCAGTTTAAATGGGCCGGGGTTGCGTTCCCAAAACTTCTGTCTTAGCGCCATCTCGATACACGACACAGACCAAAAAAGGGAGACGGCATTGAACTCATAACAAAAGCACCCGTACACAGCCAACTGACGGGCGACAATGATCCGTTGCCTGAGTTTCTCAGGAACGGATGCGGGCAAGCCCCTTTCAGCGTGAAGAAAGGGCGATTGAAGAAGCTCTACGTCAGAAAAGCCCCGTTCGTCCAGTTGCGAGAGTTCCGCTACTGTCTTTTCGTCGCCTGTCAGCGGCCACGCCGGAAAACTAAAGTTTCCCATACGGCCATTATAGTAGGACCGCTTGACTAAACCGTAGGCAAGCCTGAAGATGATCGCCAGCGTAACCAAAAGGCCAGTCGCCGAAAAAGCTGAATGCTGGCTGGCGAAGTGACGCATGTCGGCGTTATACAGCCAGATCGGGAAGATGCTTCGGACTTGTCGTGCCGTGCAACACGGGTGTCCACTCGGGTTCCTTTTTTTGCACGAACCATGGGTGGGTGGTTCGGCAACCTTTGCGGTGACAACCTTTGCGGTGACAGGCTACACAATTCCCAATAGCGGCGCAGCCCGGTCTCAGTGTGCAGGCTTCGCTTGGGCAGGCGCTTTCACTCGCCGGCCGCGCGGGCAACGGGAGCGCGTGTTCCCCCCGGCCGTTGAAGAATGCCGGCAACGACGCCGGCATGGCGTTCTGGAAGGCCGCTTACGGTACAGGCGCCCTACCACACCCGGCACGCGTTCTCGCTCACCATGGGTTGGCCGCTCTTGCACGAGAACGCCTTTTGGAACTCGGGCATGTTCACCAGCACGCCGTTCACGCGAAACTGCGGCGGCGAGTGCGGGTTGGTTTGCACCAGCAGCTTGGCGGCTTCCGGACGCATGTTCTCGCACCAGATCTGCCCGAAGGAGAGGAAGAAGCGCTGCTCGGGGGTGAAGCCATCCACCGCCGGCTTGGAGCCGTCGCCGATGGCGTTAAGCAGGGCCATCAGGGCGATGCGGGCTCCGCCGTTGTCGGCCGCATTCTCGCCCAGCGTCAGATCGCCCTTTACGTTGGCCCCGGGGGCCACCGAAAACCCCGAGTACTCCTTCACCAGGCACGCCGTGCGGCTCTCGAATTCCTTGGCGTCGGCCGGAGTCCACCAGTCTTTCAGGTTGCCCTGGCCGTCGAACTCGCGGCCTTCGTCGTCGAAGCCGTGGGTCAGCTCATGGCCGATCACCATCCCCACCGCCCCGAAGTTCACCGCGTCGTCCATTTTGCCGTCGAAGAACGGCGGCTGCAAAATGCCGGCGGGGAAATTGATGTTGTTCATCGACGGATCGTAGTAGGCGTTGACGGTGGGCGGCGTCATGTCCCATTCGCCGCGGTCGAGCGGCTTTCCGATCTTGTTCAACTGGCGCTGGAATTCGAATTGGTCGGCCCGGAAACTGTTGCCCATGGCGTCGTCGCGCGCGATCGCCACGCTCGAATAATCGCGCCACTTGTCGGGATAGCCGATCTTGTTGGTGATGGCCTTGAGCTTCTCGAGGGCCTTCTCGCGGGTCGCGGGCGTCATCCAGCCTACCGTTTGGATATCCTGTCCGAGCGCCTTTTCGATCGCGTCCACCATCTGCAAGGTGCGCTGCTTTCCCTCGGCGCCGAAAGTGCGCTCCACAAACTTGCTTCCCAGCGCTTCTCCCAACTGGTTGTCGGCGTAGTCCACGCATCGCTTCCAACGCGGGCGCATTTCCTTCTGCCCGGTGAGCGTCTGGCCGTAGAAGCTGAAGGTCTCCCGCACGAACGCGGCGGGCAGAAACGCGGTATTCGCGTGCAACGTATGCCAGGTCAGGTACGCCTTCCAGTTTTCCAGGCTGGTGCTCTCGATCTGGCCGTCCAGGGCCTTGAAAAAGTCCGGCCAGGCTACGTTGGCGCTTTGAAATGGGGGCGCCCCGCTGGCGGTCAGGTATCGGCTCCACTGGAAATTCTTGTCGAGCGCTTCCACCTCCCGCCGGGTCATCTTGTGATAGACCTTTTCGGGATCGCGGCGGGAGACCAGGTCGAGCGACGCCTTGGCCAGGCCCGTCTCCACCTTCATGACCGTGGCGGCGTCGGCCTTGGCTTGGTCGGGCTTCTCCCCGGCCAGCTCGAACATGCGCTCGACATGCGCCACGAACTTCTGGCGGAGCTCGGCCGATTCGGCGTCTTCCTTCAGGTAATAGTCGCGGTCCGGAAGGCTCAAACCGCCCTGATCGAGTTGCGCGATGACCTGGCTGGAATCCTTGAAGTCCTGGCCGGAGCTGAATTCGAACAGCGCCTCCACGCCGTTGCGATGCAGGCGGGCAATCTCCGCGGCCAGCTCCGATTTGTCCTTGAGGGCGCGGATCAGGTCGATCTCCGGTTGAAGCGGCGCCAGGCCCTTGGCGTCCATGGCCTTCTCATCCATGCAGGCGGCGTAGTAGTCGCCGATCTTCTGCGTGACGGCGTCGCGCTGGGGGCCGGGCTGGGCGGCCTCTTCCAGAATCCGGCGCAGGATTTCGCGGTTCCGCTCGGCCAGCGCTTCGAACCGTCCCCATCGCGACTGGTCGGCCGGGATGGGGTTGTTTTGGTTCCAAGCCCCGCAGGCGTACTGGTAAAAATCCACGCAGGGGTTGGCGGACCGGTCGATATTCCTGACGTCGAAATCGACGTTGGCGGGGGCGGCGGCCGGTTGGGCCGGCGGCGCCGGGGCCTGCCCGAGCAGAGCCGAAACGCACCACAGACTGGAAATGGCAATCGTCTTCAAGAGACTGACCCTCCTCAACTTCCACTGTAGCGCCGCCAGCGAGAGGAAGGAAAATCGACCGATCCGGACTCTTTAAGAACCGGCGTTACATCGCCGCCCTGGAATGCGTCTTAGTAAGGAAGAACACGGAAAGCTGATACGATACGCGGTAACTACAGCCATGCGCCCGGCCCGCTGTTCCGGCCGGCCTGGGACGCCAGAGTCGCTTCGGGGTGATAGCACCACCGCATCTTGTTGAATATGAACGCTGAACTGACCCCTCTACGGTGGCCGGGCAACTGGAAGGACGCCTCCGCCCTGGCTTTGCTGAACGATACTCCTATCAACTGCCTGGTGGCGAGCAAAGGCGCCGTGCCCGAGCCCGTGGCCGCACAGGCGAAACAGAAGGGCCTGACCATCGTCGATCCGGCGGCGCCCCCGGCCGGCGTTTTCATCGCCAAGGGCGAGTGGCCGGGAGTGGCAGCCGAGGCCGATGCCGCCCCGCCGCCCACACCCACCCCTGGCGGCCCGCCTCCCGACGACTCGGCCGCCGCCGGCCCAACCGGCAACCCCTGGGTGGATTCCAACGGATGGAAAATCCGCCTCGAGTCGGTTCGCCATCCGGGCGCCCGAGTGTGGGTGGATGCCAGTCCCAAAGGCCCGGTCTCGCCGGATTCCTATACGCTGGCGCTGGCCGATTCGGCCGCTTATGGCGGCCGCTGGATCGTCTCGCTGGAAGATGGATTCGCGGCCGACGTGGCGCGGGGCAAGGCGGAGGCCGTGGCTTCCTGGAAAAAGATGGCCGCCGCGGCCAAGTTCTTCGACGACCGAAAAGCCTGGTCCGCCTATACCCCGGAAGCCGTGGTGGGCATCATCTCCGACTTCACCGGCGACAACGACTACATGGGCGGGGAACTGCTGAACCTGGTGGCCAGAACCAACCAGCAGTACCGCGTCATCCTGAAAAACAAGCTCACCCCGGCTTCGTTCGCCAACCTCAAGGCGGTGATCTATGGCGACGCCACCGCCCCCGGCCCGGCCCTCAGGAGCGCCATCATGGCGTTCGTGCAGGCCGGCGGACTGCTCATCACGCACCCCAAGTGGGGCATTGCCCCCGGCATGAGAGCCAGCACCCAGGATAACGAGCGATACGTGTGGCGCACCTCCGGCAAAGGCCGGATCGCGTTCGCCAAATCCGATTTCGACGATCCCTGGGTGATCGCGCAGGAATCCGTCCTGCTCATCAGCCACCGTTACGACCTGCTGCGCTTCTGGAACGGCGGCTCGGTGGGCTCGTGTTTCACCATGGCGCCGGACCGCAAGCGGGCGCTGGTGCAGATGCTCTTCTATGCCGACCAGGGCCCCGAGGACGCGGGTGTGCGGGTGGCCGGAAATTACCGCTCCGGGAAGCTGTGGACCCTCGACGGGAAGAGTTCCAGCATCGAGATGGTTCCCCAAAAAGACGCTGTGGAATTGCATTTACCAGCGGTGGCGCAATACGCCGCCGCGGAGTTGGAGGCCCAATAACATGCATTCGAATTTTACGCGCAGGGATTGGCTGAAGTCGGCTTCTGTGCTGGGCGGCGCCTGCCTGGTGGGAGCGCCGTTCACGCGGGCGGCGGCCGCCCCCGCGCCGGCGAGCCCGGTATCGGTGGCCAAGTGCCTGACCTACGATCCCAAGGAACTCGTGCCGGTCATGGCCAAGATGTTCGACCAGCTCGGGGGGATCGGCAAACTGGTCAAGGGCAAAACCGTGGCCATCAAATTCAACATGACCGGCAGCTCCATGCAGCGCCTCGGAAACCTCCCGGTGGCCGAGACGCATTACACGCATCCGGCCGTGGTTGCCGCCGCGGTCAGCCTGATGGCCAAGGCGGGGGCCACGCGTGTCCGCGTGCTCGAGTGCTGCTATTCCACGGGGGAACCGATCGAGGAATTCATGATCCAGGGGAGTATGGAGCCGAAGGACATTCTGGGCGCCGGCCCCAACGTCGAGCTCGAAAACACCAACACCCTGGGCAAGGGGAAGAAGTACTCGCGCTTCATGGTTCCCACCGGCGGGTATGTTTTTCCGGGCTTCGATCTGAATCATTCCTTCGAGGAGTGCGATGTTTTCGTCAGCATCGGCAAGCTGAAGGAACACGCCACGGCCGGCTATACCGGCGCCATGAAGAACTGCTTTGGAAACACGCCCCTCACAATCTATAGCGATAGCGCGGGCATCGATGAGCCATCCCTTACGGCGCGCGGCGGCCGCAACCCCTTCCATTACGGCCGGCGGCAGCCCTCCAAGAGCGCGCCCCAGGACAAGCTCTTTGGCGAGCAGCATCCGGACACCTACCGGGTGCCGCGCATTGTGGCGGACATGGTGGGCGCCAGGCCCATCCACCTGGCCATCGTCGAAGGCATCAAGACCATGACCGGCGGTGAGGGCCCATGGGTCTGGGGTACGGCCGCCGCCAGTCCGGGCGTCATCGTAGCCGGCCTGAATCCCGTCTGCACCGACGCCGTCGCGATGGCGACCATGAACTTCGACCCCATGGGAGACCGCGGGTCGCCGCCCTTCGAGCAGTGCGACAGCACGTTGAAGCTGGCCGAAGACGTCGGAATCGGAACCCGCGACTTGAAGAGAATCGAAGTGGTGGGCGCTCCGATCGCCAGCGTTATGTTCGATTTTGCAAAGCTTCGCGCCGCGAAACCCCCGATGCCGCAGCGGCAGTTTCCGGGCGGAGGAAGGGGATTTGGCCGGGGGGCCGGAAGAGGCTGAACCGCATTTTCCGGTGGCGCAATACGCCGCCGCGGAGTTGGAGGCTTAATACATGCATTCGAATTGTACGCGCAGGGACTGGCTGAAATCCGCCTCCGTGCTGGGAGGCGCCTGTCTGGCCGGTGCGTCGTTTCCCCGGGCGATGGCCGCCCCCGCCCCCACCGCCCCGGTATCGCTGGCCAAGTGCCTGACCTACGATCCCAAGGAACTCGTGCCTGTCATGGCCAGGATGTTCGACCAGCTTGGGGGGATCGGCAAACTGGTCAAGGGCAAAACCGTGGCCATCAAGATCAACTTTACCGGCGGGCCCATGCAGCGGCTTGGGAACCTCCCGGTGGACGAAACGCACTACACCCACCCGGCCGTGGTCGGCGCCGCGGTGAGCCTGATGGCCAAGGCGGGGGCCACGCGCGTTCGCGTCCTCGAGTGCGGCTATAACACCGCCGAACCGCTGGAGGAGTTCCTCTTGCAGGGGAGTATGGAGCCGAAGGACATTCTCGGCGCCGGCCCCAACGTCGAGCTCGAAAACACCAATGGCCTCGGCAAGGGGAAGAAGTATTCGCGCTTCATGGTGCCCACCGGCGGGTACATCTATCCGGGCTTCGATCTGAACCACTCCTATGAGGAATGCGACGTGTTCGTCAGCATCGCCAAGATGAAGGAACACGCCACGGCGGGGTTCACCGGATCCATGAAGAACCACTTTGGGAGCGCGCCCGTCACCATCTATGGCACCATGGCGGGCGTGGATGAGCCGGCCCCCACGCCGCGCGCCGGCCGGGAAGGCCAGTTCCACTACGGCCAGCGGCAGCCCTCCAAAAGCGCGCCGCAGGAGAAGGATAGGAGCACGCCGCGGGTGGGCACGTACCGGGTGCCGCGCGTGGTGACCGACATCGTATCCGCCAGGCCCATCCACTTAGCGATCGTCGAAGGAATCAAGACTCTGACCGGCGGCGAAGGGCCTTGGGTCAGGGGTGCTGCCGCGGCCAGCCCGGGCGTGATGGTGGCCGGCCTGAATCCGATTTGCACCGACGCCGTCATGCTGGCGGTTATGGGCTTCGACCCCATGGGAGACCGGGGGTCGCCGCCCTTCGAGGACTGCGATAGCACCCTGAAGTTGGGGGAAGACGTGGGAATCGGGACCCGCGATTTGAAGAGGATCGAAGTCGTGGGCGCCCCGATTGCCAGCGTCAAGTACGATTTCGCGAGCCTTCGCGCGCACAACCGCGCGTTTCCGCCGCCGATGCCGCCGCGGCAGTTTCCTGGCGGCGGAGGGGGATTTGGCCGCGGGGCCGGCAGAGGCGGGGCGTAGCGTCGCTCGGTCGCCTGCAACCGCTCCCTGACGGTCGCGGCTCTGTAACGCTTGGTGATACTCTGAACCGTGGGTCAGCGCCGATCATCGCCGGTCCGTTTGCGCCTGCGTGAACCTGCGCCGATCCGCCCTTAGGGAGGGTGTAGTATGGCGCATCCGGATCGCAGGGAGTTTGGAAAAATGGCATTGGGCGGCGCGCTCGGGTCCGCTTTTTTGGGGTCCGCGGGCAACGCCGGGGCTGTCACGCCCCAGTTTGCGCCGGGCCTCAAGATTTGCGTGCAGTCGGGCCCCAACCCCACCGCCAACGACCTTCTGTTCCTGAAGCAGCTCGGAGTCGGTTACGTGAGCGTGGGTTCCCCCGCCAACATGCGGACCGCCGAGGGCTTCATCGAAATCAAGAAGCGCTATGCCGACGCCGGCGTCACGGTGTGGAACATCGGCAATACCAGCGTCCACAACATGCCCGAGGTCACTCTCAACCTGCCGGGGCGCGACCAGAAGATCGAGGAGTACAAGAACTACCTCCGCAACCTGGGCAAGGCCGGCATCCACTACACCACTTATGCCCACATGGGCAATGGCATCTGGAGCAGCGGCACGGGCGAAGTGCGCGGCTCCAGGGGCCGGGAATACGACCGCGCCAGCCCCAACAAGGTGGGCGTGTGGGATCAAATGCGATGGAAGGAGCCGCTTTCCCACGGCCGCGTGTTCACCAAGGAAGAGATCTGGGAGAACTACACCTACTTCATCCGCCAGGTGGCCCCGGTGGCCGAGGAGCAGGGGGTCAAGATCGGCATCCATCCGGACGATCCGCCCGAGCCCGTACTGGCCGGCGTGCCGCGCTGCATCTTCGGCAATTTCGAGGGCTACAAACGGGCCTTCGAAATCGCTAAGAGCCCCAACGTGGGCATGTGCCTGTGCTGCGGCTGCTGGCTGGAGGGCGGCCCGCTGATGGGCAAGGACCCGGTGGAGACCATCCACTACTTCGGCAAACAGGACAAGATCTGGAAAATCCACTTTCGCAATGTCAGCGCCCCGCTGCCGCACTTCACCGAAACCCTGATGGATAACGGCTACTACGACATGTCCAAAATCATGCAGGCGCTGGTGGACGTGAAGTTCAAGGGCATCATCATCCTGGACCACACCCCCGCGCTGGTGAACGGCGGCAACGCGCCGACGGCGTACGGAGTGGCCTACATGACCGCGCTGCTGAGCCGCTGCAAGTGGGGAAGCAAGGGTGCCTAGGCGCTGCCGGGGTTCTCGCCCGAGACCGCTCCCTGACGGGGCGCCCGCTGGCTCCGGCTCGCTAAGGATCGTGTCGGTCCCGCAAAGGTCGCCAGTCCTGAGTCTCGTATCAGGGCGGCGAGTTTATGAGATTTGCGACTAAGCAAGGCATGACGATTCTGGAGGCCGTATGAAAGCCGCCGTATTCGCAGTTTTTGCAGCCGCGCTCGCGGCGTCGTCCCTGGCGGGACAGGAGTTCCCGCAGGCGGAGATAACCAACGGGCAAATCAAGGCAAAGCTCTACCTGCCGGACACGGAGAAGGGCTACTACCGGTCCACCCGGTTCGACTGGTCGGGCGTCATTCCCAGCCTGGAATATAAGGGCCACACCTTCTTCGGCCAGTGGTTCCCGCGCTACGATCCGAAGGTCAACGATTCCATCCAGGGTCCCGTGGAGGAGTTCGCCGCCACCCAGGGTTGGGACGACGCGCAGCCCGGCGGAACCTTCGTCAAGGTGGGCGTGGGGGCTCTCAAGAAGCCGGAAGGCGCGCGCCCCTACAGCGCCTACACCACTTATGACATCGTGGATTCCGGCAAGTGGAGCGTGCGCAGCGGCCCGGATTTCGTCGAGTTCACCCAGGAACTTAAGGACAACGCCGGTTATGCGTATGTGTATCGCAAGACCGTGCGCTTGGCCAAGGACAAGGCCGTAATGAGCTTGGAGCATTCCCTGCGCAACACCGGGACGAAGGTCATCGAGACCGGCGTCTACGACCACAACTTCTACATGATCGACGGCCGTCCCACGGGACCGGACTTCGTGGTGAAGTTCCCCTTCGAGGTGAAAGCGGCGCGCAGCCTGGCGCCACTGGCCGAGACCAGCGGCAAGGAGCTGCACTTTCTTCAGGAATTTCAGGCCCGGAATACCGCTCAGTCCGATTTGACGGGTTTCGGGGCCGGCCCGGCGGACTACGACATGCGGGTGGAGAACCGCAAGGCGGGGGCCGGCGTGCGGCAGACCTCGGACCGCCCCATCGCGCGGATCAACTTCTGGGCCCCGCGCACCACCGTGTGTCCCGAGGCCTATATCAATCTACGGGTGGAACCCGGAAAGGAAACCGCCTGGCGGATCGATTACGAGTTTTACACTTTCCCGGCGGAGAACTGACATTTATGAGCCATATCAGCGCAACGCGAGCCATTTTGATTACGACAGCGGCAGTAGCGGCCATGGTCGCACTGGACGCGGCGCCGCCCGCGGCCAACGGCCAGTATCTGGCCTACGTGGGCCCCTACACGCGCCCCAATAAGAGCAAGGGGATCTACGCTTACAAATTCGACGCGAAGACCGGCAAGTTCACCTCCATCGGGGTGGCCGTGGAAACCTCCAACCCCTCCTTTGTGGTCGTGCACCCGAACCAGAAGTTCCTGTACGCGGTGAACGAAAACGGCCAGGGGACGGTGAGCGCATTCGCCATCGACGCATCGACGGGCATGTTGAAGGCGCTCAACCAAACGTCCTCGAAGGGCAGCGGCCCGTGCCACCTGGTGGTGGACCCCAGCGGCAAGTGGCTGTTCGCCGCCAACTATAACAGCGGCAGCGTGGCGGCTATTCCGGTGAACGCGGACGGCTCTCTGGGCGAGGCCGCATCGTTCGTGCAGCACTCCGGATCGAGCGCCAACCGGCAGAGGCAGAGCGGGCCGCACGCCCATGAGACGGTGCTCTCGCCCGACGGCAAGATCCTGTTCGTTCCCGATCTCGGCATGGACAAGATCATGGCGTACCGCTGGGACGCCAAGGGCCAGCTTACGGCCAACGATCCTCCCTTCACCCAGATCGCTCCCGGCTCCGGCCCGCGGCACATGGCGTTCAGCCCCGATGGCAAGTTCGTCTACGTGATGACCGAAATGACGGCTTCGGTGATCGGGTTCAGCTATGACTCCAAGAAGGGCGCCATGACCGAGATGAAGACGTATCCGGCCACGCCGGCCGATTTCACCGGCCAGAAGAGCGGGGCCGAAATCGCGGTGCACCCCAACGGCAAGTTCCTCTACGCTTCCAACCGCGTCCACAACAGCATGGCGATTTTCACCATCGACGCCCAGGGCGGCCTCACCCCCGCCGGCAACGTTCCGGTGCCGGGAAAGACGCCGCGCCATTTCGTCATCGACCCGAGCGGAAACTTTCTCGTCGTGGAGAACCAGGATTCGGATAACATAGTCATTTTCAAGATCGACCCGAAAACGGGCGGCCTGGCGCCCACGGGAGATACGCTGGAAATATCGCAGCCGGTCTCCCTGGTGTTCGCGCCGGCCCAGTGATTTCGAGAAAAAGCGGAACGCCGGCACGAAAGCTGATGCCACATACTTTTTCCGGAAACGGGAATTCGGCGGAAATTGTGGGGCAGGTTGGAAACCTGCGGCGGGTTGTTAACCCGCCCGCAACCGCCTGTAAACAGGCCAAAGGCGCCGGTTGCCAACCGGCGCGCAGGATACCATCCTGCCCCACTTTTATGCCGGCCCGGTGATTTTAAGGACGGAGCATTCATCGCATGCATGAAGTCTGGTATCAGAGCATAAACCCGGTTGGGAAATACCTGGGCGTTCCGGAACCCTTCGGGACGATTCTCTCGGTTACCGCGGCGGCCATCCCCGTGTGCACGCTGTTTTATTTCCTGGCGGTCCGGCGGACGGCGGCGTGGCAGGCGGCGGTGTACGCCTTCATCGCCGCGCTGTTGATGGCGCTGGCGGTGTTCCGGATGCCGGCCCAGATGATGGCCGGCGCGGTGGCCCATGGGATCGTCTACGGATGGTTCCGGATCGCCTGGGTCATGGTGGCCTCGGTGTATGTGTACGACCTCTCGGTGGAGTCCGGCCAGTTCGAGGTCATCAAGAAATCCATCAGCGGGATTTCGAACGACCGGCGTTTGCAACTGCTGCTGATCGCCTTCGCTTTCGGCTCGCTGCTCGAAGGCGCCGGCGGAGGCGGCGCGCCGGTGGCGGTGTGCGGGGCCATGATGATCGGCCTGGGGTTCCCGCCCATGCAGACGGCCCTCATCTGCCTCATCGGAAACTCGGCCCCGGTGGCCTTTGGCGGGCTGGGCAACCCGGTGCGGACGCTGGTAGCGGTCACCGGGCTTCCGGAAGCGGACTTCAGCGCCATGCTGGGGCGCATTCTTCCGCTGACCGTGCTGATACTGCCCTTCTGGCTGGTGCGCGTGATGTGCAAGGGGCGCGACGTCATGAAAGTGTGGCCCGCCCTGGTGGCCAGCGGCATCGCCTGCGGCGGCATCCAGTATTTCGTCGCCAATTTCCTGGGCCCCACGCTGGCCAGCGTCTCGGCCGGAATCGGAACCCTGCTGGTGCTGGCGGTGTTCTTGCGGTTCTGGCGGCCGGACGAGGTCTGGCGCTACTCCGACGATGCGACTGTCCAGAAGGTCGCCGACTCCGAGCGGCTCGGCGCCGTCAAGATCCTGATGGCCTGGATGCCGTTCGTCCTGCTGACCGTGTCGGTGGTGGTTTGGGGCCTGCCGCCGGTGCTCAAGCTGCTCGATACGGTGTCCTTCAGACAGGCCGTTCCGGGCTTGCATAACATGACCGTGCGCATGCCTCCGGTGACCATGACCGCGCAGCCCCAGGCAGCCATTTTCGACGGTTCGTGGCTCTCCACTCCGGGAACCGGAGTGTTTTTCGCGGGCCTCATCGCGGGGCCGCTGGCGGGCCTCTCCTTCAAGAAGACGCTGCAGGTGTTTGGGCGCTGCCTGCACAAGCTCCGTTTGAGCATTGCCGCCATCATGTGCATGCTGGGGGTGGGTTACGTCATCCGTTACTGCGGCATGGATGCCACCCTGGGCATGGCCATGGCGCAAACCGGAAAACTGTTTCCCTTCTTCGGCACCATGATCGGCTGGTTGGGCGTGGCGCTGAGCGGTACGGACGCGGGTTCCAACGCCCTTTTCGGCAGCTTCCAGGTGGTCACCGCCAACAAGCTGGGGCTGAGCCCGATCCTGATGGGCGCGGCCAACAGCGCGGGCGGAGTGATGGGTAAAATGATCGCGACCCAGTCGCTGGTAATCGCGGCCGCGGTGACCGGGCAGGAGGGCCAGGAAGGGCTGATCTTCCGCAAGGTTCTGATCCACAGCCTGGCCCTGGGCGTGCTGGTGGGGCTGATCGTGTGTATGTACGCCTACGTCTTCCCGGGCGCGATTCCAAGCGGGCATCACTACTGGTAGAGCAGGGCGACGGGCGGGCCGGGCATGCCCGGCCCCTACGGAAGGTCGAGGACAACATGAAGAAACTGTTTTGCGCGCCGCTTCTGGCGCTGGCGTTGATATCCCTTCTGGCGCAGACCGCCAAGGCGCCTGAAGGAATCATGGTTTGGAAGGCGGCGGACCTGAAAGCCTACGCCGGCAAGCTTGCGCCCAGGGTGGCCGGCGCGCAGAAGATCGCCACCCAGACCCTGGCCAACCTGAACGGCAACAACGCCATGATGGTGCACCGCGAGGCCACCGGAGAGGCCGAGCTCCACGAGAACGCGGCGGATTTCATGATCGTGGTGGACGGCGAGGCCAACGTGGTGCTGGGAGGCGCGATTCCGGATGGCAAGGCCAGCGGTCCGGGCGAGATTCGCGGAACCACCATCGATGGTGGCAAGACCTACGCCATCGATCCCGGCGACATCGTCAACATCCCGGCCAAGACTCCGCACCAGGTGGTTATCGCGCCGGGCAAGCAGATCACGTGTTTCCTCTTGAAGGTGGCGGCGAAGTAGGCGCGGCGGGCCCTGGCGGAGGAGAGCTTTGCGCTTGGCGCATCTTGGAACCTCAATTGAAATCGATCCGCAAGCAGTGACTGCAGCATCTGGCGCTGCTCTTCATTGGGCCGGCCCGCGCTGCGAATTGGCGATCCAGCCCCGAGTCAGCGCCTCACAGTGACTCCCTAACTCTGGGCGCCAGGTCGCGAGGAACATTCATGACGGTCTCGGGGGATTCAACGCCGGCCTCATCCTCCGCTAATGCCTCATCTTCGGTCTGTTCTCCGTAATGGGCAAGCACCCGTCGTACTCTGCCATCATCCCATCCGTCTGGGAACTTGTTCTGGGTCATTGGCGCTTCTTCTTTCTTCGCCGGCGGTACGCCGCCAGGGAGATGCATCTCTCCCTTTGGTCCTCAGCGGACGGCCGCAAACCTCGCTCAGGCCGCCGCTTCGGACCTGGGACGCACCGCGCGTTCGATGTCCTTTTGTTTGGCTTGCCGGGCCACGCGAAGGTCGTATTCGAGTTGGAGGCCGAGCCAGAATTCGGCCGAGGTTCCGAGGTATCGCGCCAACCGCAGCGCCGTGTCAGCAGTGATCCCGCGCCGTCCGCGTACGATATCGTTGAGACGGGCGGCGGTGACGCCAAGGGCCTTGGCGAGTTGGTTGACGCTCATGCCGAGGGGCTTCAAGATATCCTCCAGGATGGTTTCTCCCGGATGGGGCGGCGGTATCAATCTGGGCATAGGCCTTTGTTCCTCCTAATGGTAGTCGGCAATTTCAACGTCGAAGGCGTCTCCATCCTGCCAGCGGAAGCAGACGCGGTATTGATCGTTGATCCGGACGCTGTGTTGCCCTTTGCGGCCGCCCTTCAGGGCCTCGAGTTGGTTGCCGGGGATCGCGGCCAAGTCGCGCAGCGTGGCTGCCCGGTTCAGATGGAAGAGCTTGCGGATTGCGATCTTCTCGATGGCCTGGAACTTCCTTGAGAACTCCTGCTGGAAGATCTTCTCCGTTTCAGCGTCTCGAAACGAGCAAATCACGTATTTATCGTATATCGATATGAAATAAACATCAAGAGGGAAGTTGGATTTCGGCGATTCCGCATCCGTGACGGCGGGCCTCAGGGGTGTCGCCATCGCTTCGGTTTGTGATCATCGCCTGGATTTTGGCGGTCGCAACGGGTTGCCGGACGGAGATCGTAACGATGTGTCTGCCGGGGCTGATTCCAGAGTTGCTGGAGCCGATGGTCAGCGGCTGGTTGAGGGCGAGCCTGCTCACCACCCTTCCTAACTGCGGATTCTACACCATCAGGACCCGAAAAGCAGGAGTTCGCAAAAATGCAAACATAGAGGGAGGCGGTCCGTGCTCCGCCGCGGGAGATCGACCTTGCCTTTAGGCGCAAGAGCAGGTTTGAGGCCAACCCGGAGCGGCACGCTTTCAGGCCAAAGGAGTGAACCATGGCAACGGCTAAAGGGAAACGAAAATTCCGGTCGGCGGCCCTGCAATACACTTATGACCGTTATATCGGCCACGACCCGAAGCTCGTCCAGGAGTACGAGGAAGAGGTGGTCAACGCCGAGATTGCCCGCAAGATTTACGACCTCCGCACGAAGGCCGGGCTCAGCCAGCGCGAGCTGGCGAAGAGGATTGGAACCACCGCGTCGGTCATCTGCCGCCTGGAAGATGCGGATTACGATGGGCACTCCCTCAGCCTGCTCAAACGCATTGCGGAAGCGCTCGACAAGCGCGTCGAGATTCGCTTCGTGCCTGCCAGGAGACTTCGGACGGCATAGCTTCGGGCCGGCGCGTCACGCGACAGGAACGTCCGCTCCCTTACGGTCGCGGCTCCGAACGGGCGCCCGGCCCGCTCCCTTACGGTCGCGGCTCTGAACCGGCGCCCGGCCCCCAACGGGTTCTTTTACTTTGCCTTCACCGCGAAGTCCCAAATCTGCATGTTGAGCTTGCCGGGGGTGTATTCGATGACGGCGTACTCGCCGGGGACCAGCGGGTCCTGGGGCCGGATCTTGTACAGGCCTTCGGCGGCCTCGCGTTGCAGGATGGGAACCAGGGTGGGCGTTTCCTCCGGGTCGCCGGCTTGGGCGGTGGCCGGGAAAGTGAGTTCCTCGACCACGCGCACGGTCCCTTTCACCGTCAGCTTGGCTATGCCGAAGTTCTCCGCCTGGGCAAGCTGGAGGTAGAACTCCTGCCCCGGATTGGTGAAGACGGTCTCCGATCCCGCTCCATTCATCTCCAGCGTGCCCGTGCCGGACGCCATCGGAATGGGAGAGAGACGCCTCAGAATAGACCGGCCCGTATTGGTGTGGACCGTGGACTCCCCCTGTTTCAGGGTTTTGGTCTGGCCACCATCAACCCAATAGACGCCCGGTTCCCGGGGGATCTTGCGAATCTCGTTCTCCAACTCGCGCTGGGCCTTCGCCTCCTCGGAAATGGCCTTGGCCTCCTTTTCCAATTGGGCGTTGCGCGCGGCGGATTCGGCTTCCGTGCGCTTCAGATCCACCAGATCCAGGGGGATCTCTTCCCACTCGCTGCGCTCCACGCTATAGAAGCGGACCCGGTCGGGCTGCACCTGGTATTCGCGAACCAGGTGGTAGCCGCCGTCCTTGAGGTACAGCTTGACGTTGGCCGCCCAGGCAGCCAAAGCCAGGAAGAACACGATAGACGCGCGCCGGAGCATATCCCTACAGACTAGTCTACGCCCCGGCGCGTTTCCGCCGAATCGGCGCCGGCCCGCTAATGACGGGTCGCGGCGTCCGTCTGGGATATAGGGCCGCCCCGCCGCAATTCCGGGCGCCGGCGAGAATTCGCGAACACTGGGGCGGGTTTCCACGTATCTCGGAAGGAAGAGCTTAAGAGCCGAAGCTGCGTTGGCCGCCGGCTTGCGGCCATAATAAGGTATTCGAGGTTCAATCCGCATATGCATGTAGCCAGATCTATCGCAGTCCTATCGCTGTGCTTCAGTCTTGCCGTTCCGGGATTCGGCCAGACGCCGCTGGCGGCCAACCCGACCGGCGCGCCGCAAACGCCGCAGGTCCCGGGAGTTTCAAGCTCACCGGGCCTCTATACGGCTTCCGAGATCGGCGGATATTCCGGCCAGGGCATCATCGGCTGGTTTTCACGCAATTATTTACCGCGCCCCACGCGAGCCATCAGTTGGGCCGATTCGCCGCGCCTGGAGAAGCTGATGCGGGCGGGAATCCTGTACCTGTCCCTCCGTGACGCGATCGCCCTGGCGCTCGAAAATAACCTTGATATCGAGAACGCCCGGTTCACCCTGCCGCAGGCCCAGGCGAACTTGTTGCGGGCCAGCGCGGGCCAGTTGCTCACCAACGTATCCAATAGCGTCTCCTCCGGGCCGTCTTCGGCTTCCAGCGGCGTGCTGGCCGGGTCGGGCGGGTTCGGCGCCGGCGCCAGCGGGGGTTCCAGCGGCAGCCAGCAGGGCGTGTTGAGCGGGCTGAACGTGCAGTTGGCGGGTTCGGCGATTCCCAATCTCGACCCGGCCTTCTACACCCAGGTATCGCTCTCGCACCAGACCACGCCGCTCACCAGCGCCTTCGCGGCCGGAACCAACGAGTTGATCACCGCGCAGAAAGGGTGGATCTACGCCTACCAAGAGTCATTTCTTACCGGCACCACGGCGACCCTTTCGATGAGCAACACCTACGGGTACTGGCAGAACGCCCCCAACAACGATTTCAACCCCACCACCAGCGCTGTCCTGGGGCTCTCGATCACCCAGAACCTGTTGAAGGGCTTCCGGCTCGCCGTGAACAACCGCGTGATCCGCGTGGCCAAGAACCAGGTGCGGATTTCGGATCTGACCTTCAAACAGCAGACCATGACCACGGTGGACAACGTGGTGAGCCTGTATTGGGACCTGGCGCTGTTCAACGACAACCTGCGCATCCGCCAGCAGGCGCTCGATCTGAATACCAGGTTGTATGAAGACAACAAGCGGCGCGCCGAGCTGGGGGCCATCGCGCCCATCGATATCATTCAGGCCGAAGCCGAAATGAAGGGCGCTCAACAGGATGTCAAGAACGCGGAATCGCAGTTGCTGCAACAGGAGACGATTCTGAAGGGCGTGCTGACCCGCGGCGGGATGGATAACCTGGCCATCGCCACGGCGCGCATTGTGCCCCTCGATCATTTCGATATGCCGGCGCAGGAGCGCATCGAACCCCTGCAGGACCTGATTTCCCAAGCCATCGCCGCCCGGCCCGACGTGGCGCAGAGCGCTATCGGCCTGGAGGACACCCGTATCAGCATGTTGGGAACCAAGGACGCGCTGCTGCCCACGCTGTCCCTCTCCCTGGGCGCGTCCAATATCGGCCAGGCCGGCCAGCTCAACAGTATTCCGCAGTTGGAAACCACACCTACCGGCGCCGTGGTCTCCGTACCCCACAATCCGGCCACGGTGAACCAGTTCTTCCTGGGCGGCTACGGGACGGCGCTCGACCAGGTGTTCACCCGCAAGTTTCCCAACTACAACGCATCGATCGCCTTGACGGTGCCCATCCGCAACCGGTCGGCACAGGCCGATCTGATCACTCAGCAGCTTCAGTACCGGCAGTCCCAGATTCAGGACCGGCAGCTCCTGAACAACGTCAAGATCAGCGTGATCAACAGCCAGACGGCGCTGACCCAGGCGCGCGCCGCCTGGGAGAACGCGGTGGAAGCCAGCCGGCTTCAGGAGGAAACGCAGAGGGGCACGCGCCGCAAGTACGAGTTGGGCACCGCCACCATACTGGACGTGGTGATCACCCAGCAGACCACGGTGGCCCGTGAGTTGAGCGAAGCCGACGCGCTCAACCAGTACATCCACGCCAAACTGAATCTCCAGAACACGCTGGGCCGGATTCTGGACGATTACAACGTGAGCATCGACGACGCCAAAAAAGGAACCGTGGGGCGCGAGCCGGATCCCATCCCCGCCATTCCTCCGAACGCCGCCACGCCCCCGAGAACGCCGGCGGCGATGGGCATTCTGCGCTAGCCCCAATGCTGTTCACTTAGCAGGTCTGCTCCTCCGTGGCGCAGGCTCTCAGCCTGCCGAATCGACACTCGTGTCGAGTCTGGCGCTCGGTCCGCGACCAAGCGTCGAGAAGAGTCTCGACGCGGCAGCCTGAGAGGCTGCGCCACAGAGCGACAGGGGCCAAGAGGGCACGCAATCGCACGGTGTCAGCCTGGAACGCATCTCCCGGGTACGACCTCGAACCTAACTGCGCGATAATGTTGTTCATGGCCGTTACAGAGAAGGCCGATCTCTCGCGGATTACCGTGACGCCGGGCCAGCGCTCCGGGCAGCCCTCGATCCGCGGGTTGCGGGTGACGGTCTGGGACGTGCTGGATATGCTCGCCTCCGGAATGACGGAGGATGAGATACTGGACGACTATCCATACCTGGAGAAGGCGGACTTTCCAGCCGTCTATGCCTACGCTTCGCAGGCGGGGCGAACGCGGCTCTCGCGTTGAGGCTCCTGTTTGACGCGAATCTCTCGCCCAAGTTGGCCGCTTGAACTTCTGTTCCAGGGAGGCACGGATTGAATGCTGAGCAGCACACAATAGTTAGCCTGGTGGAAGGCTCGAAGGCGATTGACTGGGTCGTCGCGAGGATTCGTGATAACGTAGAGGGTCAATCCGACCTGCCAACTAAGGATCAGTTCTGGAAGTATCTTGTGTTAGCGCTGCTCACCTCGCAGCAGCGGTCAACAAAGGGCTCCACGGTGGACTTGCTTGAACAAAAAGAACCCTTCCCGCTGGCGCTTCCGGCATACCAGGCGCAGACAGACGATGGGGTCAGGGATCTCCTGAAGAGCTTCCGCTATGGAAAGCGCGTCACGGACTACCTGCGAACAAATCACAGCAGGCTGTTCGGAGAGAGAAATGTTTGGGCAATGATTGAGCCGCCGCTGCGAGAACTCCTTCTGCAAAGGAATAGCCCTCCAGATGTGAGCCATAAGGACCTTGAGCGCAAGGTGGCACAGTTGCTGGCCGATCAGTTGAAAGGGATTGGCCCAAAGCAGTCACGGAACCTGCTTCAAGAGCTTGGCTTGACCCGCTATGAAATTCCCCTCGATAGCCGCGTCGCGGGCTGGCTCGGGGAAAACCTCGACTGGTACATCTCCAGAGACAGCCTGAGCAATGCCGAGGACTATGAAATTCTGGTTGGATCGCCTGCAATCGGTGTGCGAGGCGGCAGGGGTACTGCCCACGGTGTTTGATGCGGCAGCATTTGACAAAGGGAAGTCGATGAGCGCTCCCGAAAGCCCCGCAACCCGCATTGGGTATGTTAACAAGAATGGGCAAGTCGTGGTCCGCAACACCCGACAGCGCGGCACTGAAAACAGCCAATGCGTCTACCAACTCGGTTGCTCTCACTGCGGTCACGTCTACGGAGCCGACGGCAGTGGTATTTACCAGCGCTTGTGCCCGAATTGCCAGGGTGGCGCGCATGGACTAGAAATAGGAGCGCGGGCAGAAACGGAACAAACCGAACAGAAGACCCCGGTAGCGAGCCAATGAGAAAATGGCAACCAGGAAAGCCGGGACGAACGGAACGTTTTCTCCCGGGCACGCCTTTTTCTCTCCCCTTTTCGCGTTCGGCCAACCGTCGCGCTAGCGCGATCGCTGCCCGTGCTTGTAGATCTCGCCGCGGGGGCCAATCTCGGCAACAATGACATCCGTGCCCTGCACCTGAAAAAGGATCCGAAGGTCTCCGACTCTTGCCGCTCTCTGGTCCCTCCGGCCCTTCAGCGGCTTCGAGTTCTTCGGGTCGAACGGATCGGCCTTCAGCTTCTCGATCTTCTGCCGCAGCCGGTCACGCGTTGGCGCGCCGCACCGCTCCAGGTATTTCCTGGCGGTTTGCGATAGTGAAACGCTGTAACGGATCACTCAGAGGATCGAGTCCAGTGGAACGGCTTCACCTCGCTGGCGCTCCTCCATCGCCGCGGCCATAAGACCGTCAAGCTTGGGGTCCAGCATGGACTCCATCGCCACCATGCAGTCCTTCACCTGCTCGTTGCAAGCTTCCAGCCAACGAAGCGGCTCGGCAGTATCCGGATCGTCAAAGTAACCCAGTTTCCTGGCTGCGGCGAGCATGTCGTCGGCCATGCGCTCCAGTGGAAGCAATCGGGAGTGGAGCATTTGAACCAGGTCCGCATTGAAGGCTTCGGACTGCACGGCGCTTTCCGCAAGGTAATGCGCCACCGAGTATGGCGCAAGCATGTCGAGGACGGCGCGCGGGAGCAACTGCCTTGCGCCAGCGCCAAGGGCGGAGATGTTTCGGAGAGCGGCGCTAGCCAGCGCGGCCTGTTTGTCGATCACTTCGCCAACAATTCCGGGAGTGGACATCGGAAACTTGCCCCCTTAGTCATTATGGCACTTGGGGGAAACGGGGTCTGGGAACAGGACCAGGGGAAGCCAATACCCCAGCGCTTCTTTGGTAACCGCTTTCGCCCGTGGAGCGGGCCTCCGGCCTACAACGCCGGCGCCCTCGCCGGGCGTTCTTCCGCCCGTCCCTGCGTTCGAAGAATGCCGGCGCGGACGCCGCCATGGCAGCCTGGAAGGCTGCTCCACGAGTGGCCCGCCGCCTCTGCTATCTTGAGATTTGGCTCGCATCTATCCGTTTCAACCCTACCGCTACTCGGCCCAAGCCGGCGCGCTGGAAAACCTGGTCACGCAGCCGTACGACAAGATCGGTTTGACCATGCGCAAGCGCTATCTGGCGCTGAGCCCCTACAACCTGGTGCGCGTGATTCTGGGCGAGCGGCTACCCACCGATTCGGAAACCGATAACGTCTACACGCGCGCGGCCGGCTTTCTCGACCACTGGATCGCGGCGGGAATCCTGGAACGGGACGCCGAGCCGGGCGTGTTTCCTTATTTCCAGGAGTTCGCGGATCCCGATACCGGCGAGCGCCTCACGCGCAAGGGCTTCATCGCCCTGGGCGCGGTGGAGGACTATTCCGCCGGGGTGGTCTTCCGCCACGAGCGCACCCTTTCCGGTCCCAAGAAGGACCGTTTGGACCTGCTGCGCGCCACCCGCGCGCACTGCGGCCAGATCTTCATGCTGTACTCCGACCCGGAAGGCGCGGTGGACGCTTTTCTGGATGCCGCCGCCGCGCAGGCTCCGCTGGCCGAGGTCACCGACGAATACGGAGCGGCGCACCGCCTGTGGAAGATCGCCGGCGCCGGCCAGGTCGAGCGGCTGATGCGCGACAAGAAGCTGCTCATCGCCGACGGTCATCACCGCTATGAGACCGCCCTGGCATTCCGCGACGAAAACCCCGGGACGCCCGGCGCGGACCGCGTGATGATGACCTTCGTCAACATGGATTCGCCCGGCGTCCGGATCCTGGCCACTCATCGCCTGGTGAACGGCATCCCCGCGGAAGGGCTCCCCGACGGGTTCCTGCGCGCGGCGGCGGACGATTTTCAGGTGCAGGAAATCGATACCCCGGACCGGCTGCGGCTCGCCTGGGAGAACTGCGGAGACCGCACCGTGGTCGGCGCGGCCATCGGCTCGCGGCTATTCCTGCTGGAACACCGCCATGCCAGGGGCGAGCTGGACGTGCGCATCCTGCACGAGCGCCTGCTGGGGCGGGCGTTGGGGATCGGCGACGAGGCGGTGCGCGACGAACGCCACTTGCGCTACATGCGGGGGCTCGAACTGGCGGTGGAGGAATCGCGGCGCGGGGCCGCCCAGATCGCCTTTCTGTTGAAGCCCGTTGCGGTCCGCCAGGTGGCCGGCATTTCTTTTGCCGGCGGCGTGATGCCCCAGAAGTCCACCGATTTCTACCCCAAGCTGCTTTCCGGGCTCGCCATCTACAAGCTGTGACGGGCTCCCGCCTTGTCGACCCGAGCGAACCTCGGGCAGGCAGGCCAAGCCCGGGCCGCCCCTCGGAACGCCAATCTCCGGCCAGCCGATTCCCTCCCCGCCTCGCGGCCGGCGGCCAAAGCTTAGAATGGTGTTGTGAGCTTCGCCAAATTTCGTATCGGCCTGATCCAGATGGCCTGCTCCGAGGATCCCAACCAGAACATGGCCAAGGCCGAGTGGCGCCTCCGCGAAGCCGCGGGAAACGGCGCGCAGATCGTGTGCCTGCAGGAGCTGTTCCGCTCGCAGTACTTCTGCCTCGAGGAAAAGGCCGAACTGTTCGATCTCGCCGAGCCGGTTCCCGGACCGACCACGGAGTCCCTGTCGCGCCTGGCGCGCGATCTGGCCATCGTCGTCATCGGATCCGTTTTCGAGCGCCGCGCCGCCGGCGTGTATCACAATACCGCCGTGGTGATTGACGCCGATGGCTCGCTGGCGGGCGCCTATCGCAAGATGCACGTCCCCCAAGACCAGCCCTATTGCGAAAAGTACTACTTCACGCCGGGCGACCTGGGGTTCCGCTGCTTCGACACGCGCTATGCGCGGGTGGCCCCGCTGGTGTGCTGGGACCAGTGGTTTCCGGAGGCGGCGCGCCTGGTCTCGCTGGAGGGGGCGCAGGTGATCTTCTGTCCCACCGCCATCGGCTGGCACCCTTCCGAGAAGGCCGGCCAGCGGGCCGCGCAGCATGATGCGTGGCGCACCGTCCAGCGCGCCCACGCCATCGCCAACGGAGTCTATCTCGCCGCCGTAAACCGCGTGGGCTACGAGGGCGCGCCGGAGCGGGGACTCGAGTTTTGGGGGGGATCGTTCGTGGCGGACCCGTTAGGCCAGGTGACGGCGGAGGCTTCCCACGATCGCGAAGAAACCCTCATTGTGGAGTGCGACCCCCGCCGCATCGAAGACATACGCCGCGTCTGGCCGTTTCTGCGCGACCGCCGAATCGACGCCTACGGGCCCATCCTGAACCGGGTGATCGACTAGGCAGTCTGCGCACGCGGCGTGGATCGACGAGGCGGGCGCCCCGCCCGCCTAAGAAACTACCGCACCGGGGCGGGGTACAAATCCGGATTGAGGGTGATCTTCTTGCCCGCTACTACGTACACGCTCTCCGCGTAACGAAGCCCCTGAGCGCGCAGCTCGATGGTGTAGTTGCCGGGACGCAGCCACATGGTCTTCAGTTTGCCGGCGGTTCCCGCAAAGGAGCCGTTGACGAATACCTGGGCGTCTTTCACCTTGGTCTGGAGTTTGACTTGACCGGCGTTCGGGATCACGGCGTAGGGTTCGTAGTAACCGGGGCCGTACCAACCTCCGTACCAGCCAAATGGAACGACACGCGGGCCTACAAATACTCCAACCCGGCCCCACGCCACGGTCTGGCAGGACAGGATCACCGCAAAAGCGGCGGCCAGCAGCATCAGCTTTCTCATATCGCACCTCCTGCCTCCCAAACAAGCAATTCCGTTACCAACCTGTAAACCCAGACTGGCAAAGGAGATCCGCGGGCTCGCGCGACGCGACGGTCCGGCTGAAAACCACCAGAGTGCTGGAATACGGCCATGAACGGCCGGGGCCGCTGCTATTGGCTGGCGCAAGTCGAATCGGCATCGAGCAGCACTTTCAGCGTCCCCCGGCGGCCGGCATGGTCGAACGCCTCGGGGGCCTGGCGCAGGGGATATCGCGCGGAGATCATCTCCTCCAAGGGAATCAACTTGTGCGCGAGCAGCGGCAGCGCCTCCTCGAACCGCCCGCAGCGCGAGCCCACCAGGGTAATCTCATTCACCACGATGGGCGCCGCGTCGATCGAAACCGCTCCGTGCACGGTCGATTTCAGAATCACGGTCCCGCGCGGGCGCGTCATGGCGGCCGCCATGCGCAGGCCCTCGGGATTGCCGCTAGCCTCCACCACCCAGCCATACTGCCCCGCGGGCCGCTCGCCGCCGGCCATGTGCGTTGCAATTCCCGCGCGCGCGGCGATGCCGAGCTTCTGCGCGTGCCTTCCGAACAGGCGCACGGCATACCCGTGGGCATCAAGGACCAGCGCCGCCAGCAGCCCGAGTTTGCCGTCTCCCAACACCGCCACCGTTTCGCCGCAGGGGATCGAAACCTGCTCCAGAATCTCGCAGGCCGCCGCCAGCGGTTCGGTAAACACCGCGCGCTCGCTGGGTATCTCGTTCGGAACAACGCGCAGGTTGCCTTCGGGCAGCGTGAAGTATTCCGCGAATGCGCCGGGGTGCTGGACAATTCCCAACACCGTGCGGCGCGGGCAGTGCCGTCCCATTCCCTTGCGGCACCACTGGCAATCGCCGCACGCCAGATTGATCTCGCCTACTACCCGCCTGCCGATGAGGGCCGGCGAATCGGCTTCGGCCACCTCCGCCACGAACTCGTGCCCCGGAGTTCCGGAGAAATCATAGTAGCCACGCCGCAGCTCCAGATCGGTGTTGCAGATGCCGCCCACCAGCAGGCGCAGCAGCGCATGGCCCGGCGGCCTGGGCGGCATGTGGACCTCGCGCAGGGTGACCGCGCCGTTTTCCAGGTGAACCGCCAGCATCCCCTTATAATAAAGGGTTCATGCACCCTGAGCTGGCCTGCTTCGAGGAGCGCTGCCGCGCGCGCTTCCCGATCGACGAAGTCATCTACAACTGTCCGCGGTGCGGCGGGCTGCTGGAGGCGGTCTACAACGGCGCGCCCCAGCCGGCCGCGGAGCTGCGCGCCCTGTGGCTCGCGCGGCGGACCTCCAACGCGCCGCTCGACCAGAGCGGCGTCTGGCGTTTCCGCGAGATCATCCCCTTCCTTCCCGACACCCGCGGGGTGGTCACCCTGCGCGAAGGCGACACCCCGCTGCTCGATGCGCCGCGCGCCGCGCAGTACGGCGGGCTCGACCGCCTGGCGTTCAAGCACCAGGGATACAATCCCACCGGTTCGTTCAAGGACAACGGCATGACCTGCGGCGCCGCGCAGGCCCTGCGCCTGGGCATGCGGCGCGTGGCTTGCGTATCCACCGGCAACACCTCCGCCTCCATGGCGGCCTACGCCAGCGCCGCCGGCCTGCAGGCGATTGTCTTCATCCCGCACGGCAACATCGCCTACGGAAAACTGGCGCAAGCCCTCGAATACGGCGCCCAAACCCTCCAGGTGGAAGCCAATTTCGACCAAATCCTGGCTCTTGTAATGCGCCTCGCCGAACGGCTCGGCATCTACCTGCTCAACTCCATCAATCCCTTCCGCATCGAAGGGCAGAAGACCATCATGGTGGAAATGATGGAGCAGCGCGACTGGCGTTCGCCCGACTGGGTGGTGCTGCCGGGCGGCAACCTGGGCAACACCTCGGCGTTCGGCAAAGCGCTGCGCGAGATGCTGCGGATGGGGCTGATCGACCGCCTGCCGCGTCTGGCCGTGATTCAGGCCGAGGGCTCGGCGCCCTTCTACGACCTGATGCGCGCCGCGGACCGCTCCCGGCTGCCCCGCGTGGAACAACCCCTAACCCTGGCCACCGCCATCAGGATCGGCGACCCGGTCTCGTGGCCCAAAGCGCTCCACGAAGTCGTGACCTCCGGCGGCGTGGTGGAGAAGGTCTCGGAACAGGAGATCGCCGACGCCAAGGCGGTTATAGGCCGCTGCGGCATCGGCTGCGAGCCGGCCTCCGCCGCTACCCTGGCGGGAATCCGCAAACTGGTTGCGGCGGGGGTCATGCGCGGCGACGCGGATGTGGTCGCGGTCCTTACCGGAAATGTCCTGAAGGATCCCGACTACATCTATCGCTACCACACCGGCGAGCTCGAAGATCCCACGGGCCATCGGATTTCGCCGAGCTTCGGGAACCGGCCGCTGGTGGTTCCCAACGACCCCGACCGCATCGCGGAAATTCTGGGAGGATAGGAATCGCCCTAGTTGGGTACTCCGATACGCACGCAAGATGGCTGAGAATTCTTTAGAAAAGTACTGAAATTTCTATAAAATATTGAGATTTCTCCGATAATACGGTACTTTAATACCATGTTGGCGAAGAAAGGTCCAGCGCGGGCGGTTCGCGGCCCCCGCAACTCTCGCGCATCCCTGGAACACCTCTACGCTCGCCGTCTGGCGATAGATACCGTCATCGACTCCCTGGAGGATTACGACCGATACCGGGCCCGGCGCCTGGATGAGCGCAAGCGCAAGAGCGCTTGAGCCCTTTCATCTCTGCCCGACGAAAATACCTTCGCCAGTATCGGATTGCCTGAACGCCCCACCGCGCCGGCGGCCGGTTTCAGGGTCGCTACAGCAGGGAATCGAGGTAGGCGCGCAGGTTGGGACTGGACCAATCCTTCGGCTCTTCGAGCTTTCGTATCACCTTGCCGGTGGCATCGATGAAATAGGTCTCGGGATACATGAAGGTGCCGTAGTCGCGGTGAATCCGGGAGTCGCGCGCGGTGAGGAAGTGGGGTTTGTACTTCTGGAGGAACGCGCGGTAAGCCGCATCGCTCGCGTCCACGCTGATACCCAATACCACCACTCCGCGTCCGGCGTAATCCTGCGCCAACTGACTGAGAGACGGGGTTTCCTCGACGCAGGGCGGGCACCAGGTGGCCCAGAAGTTGAGGAGCAGCAGTTTGCCGCCGAAATGGGGCGTCGAAACCAGGCGCCCGTCATCGGTTTCGATGCTGAATACGGGAGCCTGCTCGCCTGCTGTCACCACGTGAATCGGCCGCTCGTAGACCGCCAGGGCGACCACCGCGACAAAGACGGGAAGCAATACGGCGAGCGCCAGGCGCAGCAGCCGGTCAACAGGTTTGACGCTATGCATAGGCGGAAACTACAATCAATTCTACCGCGGTCCTGCCTCTGCCCGCTCCGCTTCCTAGCCGCGTCCGAAAGTGCAGTACAATCATGAGCGGGAGGGCGCGCATGCCGCTGAAAGTGGTTCCTCGAGGGCGCAACACAGACAGTATTCCGGACAGGATACCGGTTGCGGAAACAAACCTGACCGCGAAAGAGCGCGCGCTGTTGCCGGACCCGAACTGGTTGACCGAAGACGATGCGGACGCCATCATGTCGATGCGGGCGATGAAGGAGTCTGGCGGCAAGAGCTATAGCTTAGAGGAAGTGCTTCAAGAGCATGGCTTCATTGTGGAACGTTCGAATCCTGCCCGCTGCGCGCCGGCAACTTCGAAAGCTCGACGAATACGTAAGGCTTGACGCCGATCAAGCGATTGCGGAGCTGACTGAAGACCCGTTCCCTTTCGATAGCGTCGCCATGGAGGGATATTCCGACCTTTACCGGGTGAAGTTTCACGGTGGCCGGTATCGGGTCGTTTACCAGGTGAAGCCGAAAACCCGGAGCGTTCTCATTACTGGGGTTGGGCCGCGCGATTCCGTGTATGAAGGCTTTCGAAAGCCTGGGCCCAAGCCGTAGCGCCGTTTGGCTTTGAACCCGGACCCTTCCAGCCACTATAATCAAATTGTATCTCCCGCGCGGCCCCTGGAGTCGAAGAAGCGTAGCGATGGTGATCACCCGCAGAGTGGAGTTCTCGGCAAGTCACGTTTGCCGCAATCCGCGGCTCTCCGAGGAAGAAAATCGCAGGCTCTTTGGACCCGAGGCCAACCCCCACGGCCACGGCCACAACTACGTGGTGGAAGTGAGCGTCGCGGGCGAACCCGACGCCGTTACCGGGATGGTCATGGATCTGAAAGAGCTTAAGGAGATCCTGACCCGCCGCATTGTGGAGCCTTACGACCATCGCTTTCTGAATTACGAGGTCCCTCCCTTCGACCGCCAGACGCCCACCGTGGAGAACATCGCCCGCGACATCTGGGCGCGTCTCGACGTGGAGCTTCGCGGGGCCGGCCGCAAGCTGCGTTCGGTTCGCGTGTACGAGACTCCGGACCTGTTTGTGGATTATGCGGGGGAGCAGCCGTGTTCCGCGTGACCCGGCGCTACCGCTTCGCGGCTTCGCACCGGCTGCACGCGCCCCAGTTGAGCGAGGAAGAAAACCGGCGCGTGTACGGCAAGTGCAACAACCCCTATGGGCACGGCCATAACTATGTTCTGGAGGTGAGCGCCCGCGGCCCTCTCGATTCCGCCACCGGGCGCGCGCTGGACCCGGCCGCGCTCGACCGGCTTGTGGAGCGGCAGGTGACGGCTCCCTTCGACCATCGGAACCTCAATGTGGAAGCGCCGGCTTTCGCGCGCGCGGTCCCCACATCGGAGAACCTGGCGGTGGAGATCTGGCGCCGCCTGAAGATCGCCTGGAGCGCGGAATTTCCCGGCGAATGGCCGAAACTCGACCGCGTCCGCATCGCCGAAACAGCCAACAACGTCTTTGAGATTGGAGCCGATGAAACCCCATAAGGCAGTACTGAAGATCGCTTCGGCCGGCGGGCCCGAGGCGCTCACCATCGCGCCGGAAATCGAGCTGATCCTGGAGAAACTCGGGCTCGACCGGAGCCGCGAGGGCCTTTTGCGCACGCCCCAGCGCGTGGACCAGGCCCTCAAATTCCTGACCAGCGGCTACCGGGTGGATATCCGGAAGATCCTCAACGGCGCGCTGTACGAGGTCAAATACGACGAGATGGTGGTGGTGAAGGACATCGAATTCTTCAGCATGTGCGAACACCACCTGCTGCCGTTCTTCGGGAAGATACACGTGGCTTACCTGCCCAACAAAAAGGTGATCGGCCTGAGCAAGATTCCGCGCATGGTGGACGTGTTCGCGCGCCGGCTGCAGATTCAGGAGCGTCTCACCCAGGAAGTGGCGCAGACCATTCAGGAAGTGGTTCGCCCGCTGGGCGTGGGCGTGATCTGCGAGGCGCGGCATTTCTGCATGATGATGCGCGGCGTGGAAAAGCAGCACTCCGGGGCCATGACCAGCGCCATGCTGGGCGCCTTCCGCGACCGCAAGGAAACCCGCGACGAATTTCTGGCCCTGGTGAATAAGAGCAACAGCTATTGAGCAAGGAGCCTTGAGGCCGGCCGCGCGCACGCTCCTGGTTCTCGCGGAAACCGGGGGGGCCGGAGATTGGCCACTGGCCGCCAGGGGCGAGCAGATCCGGGCCTATCCGTCCCACACCACGGCGCGGAGGGCGCCCCGTGAGGGAGCGGTTTCCCCGCGTCAACGGTTCGGTATTGGCGAATACGTTTGATCCCACGTCGCCAGCGCGCCGATAGGATCGCCCGAGAGGACAATTTCCACGCGGCGATTCTCCGCGCGACCGATGGCGGTGGTATTCGCGGCCACAGGCCGTTCGCCACCCAATCCGTGCGCCGAGATCCAGGCGGATGGAACACCGTTGCGCACCAGCGCATCGCGTACGGCGACAGCGCGCTCGTATGAAAGCCGTTCTTGAGCCGCTTCGGGGCCGCTGTCGGTATACCCTTCCACCTCAACGGACAAGCCCGCGTGCGCCATGAGAATAGCCGCGATGCGCGCAAAGACGTTGTCCACCCGCGGATTCAGGGCGGCGCCGCGGAAATCCGCGTCGGGAACTGTGAGGACTAACCCGCGCGGCGTGTCGCGCGTGGGCAGCGATTCATCCAGTTGCCGCGCCATGACTGCGCGCAGTTGTCTCCGGTCGGGGGTGGTCACGGAAGGTGGTTCGACGCGCGCGACGATCGGCGGCGGGGGCGGCGGGGGCGGCGGGGTGGCGGCAAGCTGGGCGTTGGCGGCGGCCTCCGCTTCGGCGCGCTGGCGAGCGGCACGCTCCTGCTCCAGCAGTTGTTGCGCGGCCACCTGCTCAGCTTGCGCGGTCTTGGCTTCGGCCTGGGCCGTCAGCAGCGACTCATTCTCCGCGGCAACCCGCTCCTTGGCCGCCGCCAGTTCCTCGGCGCGCTGGCGGTCGAGTGCGATCGTCCTGGCATCCTCGGCGGTTTGCGCAGCCTCTCGCGCGGCCATCACGATGGCGCTGCGTTCACCCTTGCGGCCGTTCAGTTCCTGAGCTTCGGTGAGGAGGCCGGCTGCCTTCCGCATTACCTCGGGAGCATACCGTTCCGCCCCCAGGGAACGTGCGATCTGGACGGCGTTCTGCGCCTGATAGACTTCGAGGGTGGCTTCGTAGCGATTCATCGATACCTTGGGGCCCCCGTGCTCGCCCTGGGAGTTATCGGGAAGAGTGTATGTGTAATGGCCGCGCGGCAGCAACTCGTATTTGGCATCGATGGGCTCGGACTTGCCCATGGTGTCGGGGCGGATCTGGTTCTCCGCCACTACCACATCGCTCGGCTGCCGCACAGCCGAGTACGGCTCCGCTGTGACGATCAAGCCGAACGCCTGCAGATCCGTGGTGACCCGCAACCTGGCGCGGTCCGAACTGCCGGGGATCAATTCGCCCAGGTTTTTGGCGCGTCCTTCGGGCGAAATGGCCCACAAAACATAAGTCAAGTATCCAGTTCCGAATTGCCGCGGCCCCGTCAGGTGTTCGAATTTCGCGTCGATCTCGGTTCGTCCAGCCTTGGACTCAACCGTGGCCTCACCCTTGACCGGTGGCAGCAAAACGGTCCCTTTGAAATCGATCTGGGTTGGGCCGCCGCGGTATTGATAATTGACCGCCCGGACCGTACGTTCGATTACCGTGACATGGTAAATCGGGACATGTTCACCCGCCCCCCCGGCATCTTGCGGCCAGGCGGGCGCTGTGAACAAGTATGCGAATATCGTGGCAAGAAGTACTCGGCATCTCATAGCAGTTCCCTCCAACGTACGAGACAACGTGCACGCAGACCGCCAACGTGTCCGATCGTGCGGCGCCGGCCGCCCTTGTCTCAAACTCTTCCTCTAAAGTCACTAAGGCGCGCCCTGACGATAAATCGGTCCGGCGCGGAGCCCACGTAATGGAATGGATAGCACGTTATGAGCGTCATCTCGGAGTAGGCCCCCGAAGCAAGAACCGCGATGTCCCCGGGCCTGACGATGGCGGTGTCTTCCACGTGGTAAGTGTAGCTTCCGCGAATCGTCTGAAGGACGATCAGATCGTCCTTTGAGATATCCCGAAGACAGCGAAACAGGGCGTCGCGATGGCCGGCGATAACTACGTTGCCCGGTTGTCCCGGCAGGGCCGTGCCCGGCACATGACCGAGTGCTACGGCAAGCGTATCGCCGCCGGCGCCTTCGAGAACCATCGCGCGCAGGTGAAGCCGCGGAATGGCGAGCCGGCCAATCGTGGCGCCGTGTTCCAAGCCGGACGCGGCCGATGCGGGCGGCCGTGCGCCACGCACCCGCTCGTCGAAGATTCGGTTTTCCCGGCTCTGGATGACGGCGCATCGCAGCGTCGCCCAGCCCCAAACGCCGACCCCGGCGATGCCGGCCAGAAGCAAGAGGTTCGCGGCCCATGAGAGCGTCTTACTCGCGCGGACTGGGGAGTTCGTCATAACGATACCTGGTGCGAGTGCGCGCCCTCAACCCGGAGCGGCCGGCCGCCGAAACGCGCACTTCAATATGCCGCAACGCGCCATGGTTGGCGGGCGGCCCATAGCCGATGGTGTAACGCGTGCGAATTTCCTCGGCAATGCCCCGGCAAACAGCGGACATGCCGGAGGGACTCCGAGGGAAAAACGCTTCGCCGCCGCTGACGCTCGCCAGGCGTCTCAAAATGCCCGGATTCCGATCCTGGTCGTCGGCGTCAAATAGCCCGACCCCGTAAATGGTCGCGATGCTGCGATCGACCGTGGCGAACATCTCGCCGCGCGTGCGCCGGCTGGCATTGTCGCCGCCGTCACTGATGACCACCAAAGCCTTCTTGTCGCGTCTGCCGAGTGCGAGCTGCTGCAAGCCTTCCACAACGGCGTCGTTGAAAGCCGTCCGGCCCTGGGGAATACCGCGCTCCAGGGCGGTGCGCAGTTGCTCGAGGTTGTCGGAGAAGAGCGTGTGGCCGGGCAGGCCGCGCTTCACCACGTCGTTAAAGTTCAGGACGAAGATCTCGTCCCGCGGATTGGAAGTCTCGATGAATGTCCCGGCGGCCGAGAGCACGTCATTGCGCTTGGGCAACATGCTACGGCTCTCGTCTACGAGAATTCCAACGGTCACGGGAATGTCCTCATTGGCGAAAACGGTAATTGGCCGCAACTCGCCGTCCTCCAGGACGGTGAAGTTATCCCGCGTCAGGCCCGTCACAAAGCCGCCGCGGCGGTCCGTCACGCTGACGTCCAGGACAACAAGGCGGACATCGCTGTGAATGACGAAGTCCGGCGGAACCTCTTGGGGGCCGCGTGCCGGCAAACTGGAAAAAAACGAAGCGGCGCCGGCAACGGCCAGGATTTGAACCGCCGGGCGCCGTTTCATTAGTTCCCCCAGTCCAGTAGCTTACCTTGGCGCCGTCCGCCTGAGGCGAAGAAGGCCCCCCAGCGCCAGTAAAGCCACGCCGGCGATGCCGAACAGAGGACGTGAACTTCCGGTTTTAGGCAGCTCTTGGGGCTCGGCCGGTTCGGGTTGAGACTCCGCCTGGGCCGGCGCGTTGGCGGTTTCTTCGGTCCCGGGCACACTGGACGGAGCGGGCGCTTCAGCCACGGGCGCCGCGGGGGAGGGCATCGCGAGGGCCGGCTCCTCGACCGCGGGCGGCGGCGCGGCCGGAGATTCCGGCGCGGGTTCCGTCATGGCAGCGCTCGGAGCCGCGGCGGGCTCGGGGCTCGCCGCCATGGCAATCAGGTGCGGGCGCTTCGGATACGGAAACTCCTGGCCAATCGCGTCCCCGGGATAAAACCAGGCGCGCAGGGCCTTGGAGGTTCCCGGAGGCGTCTCCCAGAACGTGAACTGGGAATCGCCGGTCAAATGCGTCCGCTCCTTGGCGACGGCGAAGACGGTGTCAATGAGGCGGCTTTGATCGCCATTGAATATCTGAACGATATGCCGGTCCGAATCGGAGTTGAGGAGTCGAAACACATACTGACCCGGTTCCAAGACGGTGTCTCTTACCTGAATTGTCTCATTCACGGTAAGAACGGTCCGTTTGTTCCATTGGTCGGCATTCGCACGGCGTGCAGTGAGGCCCGCAGATAGCGCGATTACGGCGAAGGCAAGCGCCGTTCGCGAGTTTCTGGCCGATAGCTTCATGGGAATAGTTCCTTTCCTAACCAGACTTAGATGCCATCCGAACCGGGGTTCGTGATGGCCCTACCGTTCGCAGTGGAAGCAAACGCCGTGCCGTTGCGGATAACTGAATTGTTCTCAAGCAGCCGGGGTGAACGAAGTGGCGCCGGCGAGTGGCGATCCTGTAGTTTTTACCTGGCTATAATAAGCGTTAATTACTTTAGGCGCGGCCGCTTGTCTGATTCCTCACAGGTCCTTGCAACCATTGAAACTGTAATAGCCCTAACAACGGGAACGGCCTGTCCACCGAAGCCGTGCGCTGATACAAGGCCTGTTCTTTCAGTGGATGGGTAAAAGCTCGATCCGCCGGGGGCGCCGTCCGCAACCGCAAGGAAACCCACGACGAATTTCTGGCTCTGGTGAATAAGAGCAACAGCTATTGAGCGGGCCGCGGGCGGCCTTCGGCTGCGCGACACAAGAGTGGACGGCGACGTGATTGCCCCGCAACAGGCACGAAATCCGAGCGTACGTATACGCAAGGCCGACCCCATGTGGGGCCAAGCCTTTTGGCTTGCCGCCGGCGCCGGACGCCGGGCAAAAGCCCGGCGGCAAGCCGAAAGGCTTGACCCCACTTCATGCCGACGCCCCGGCTCGACGGACTGTCCGCACCCCCGAACGTGTCGAGAAGCGTCTCGACACGGCGCACGAGTGCGTGCGCCACATCTTCGCGCCACCCGGTAGAAATGCAGGTTATTCCTCCCGACATGGGTCCCAATCCCACGCGAAAAAGCTGAAACCAAAACACCAACGGAGGCGTTTAACCGAATCAGGCGGATCTCATGCGAAACTGCACATTCCTTACTCGACGCCCAGTTGCCCTGCCTTTGCTGTTTGGCGCGCTGCTGCTCTGTGAACCTGGCGGCAGCGCTTTCCCAACGGGACAGAAACCGTCCAATTCGCCGGTGATTCGCGTCACCTCTCGCCTGGTGGAAGTGGGAGTGGTGGTCCACAACAAGAACGGCCCGGTAACCGATCTCACCCGGGACGATTTCCAGGTCTTCGACCGCGGCAAGCTCCAGAAGATCGCCGTCTTCCAGAAGAACGGGGCGCTCCCCACGCGGCAGCCATCGGCGCCGGTCAACGTCAACCCGGAGGTCTTCAGCAATCGCAGCGTGGCGCGGCCGGATTCGCCGCCGGGCGTCACCATCTTTCTGCTGGACGCGCTGAACACGCGCATCGGGGACCAGATGCTGGCCAGGAAAGAGTTCCTCAAACTGCTGGGCCAGATTCAGCCGGACGACCGCATGGGGGTCTACATGCTGGGCCAGGAATTGCGCGTGCTGCAGGATTTCACGAGCGATTCCCGACGCCTGGTGGAAGCCGTACGGAATGCGCCCGTGGAGGGCAGCCGCGATCTCGACATTATCAGCGATCCACTCACTCTCTTCATCGAGAAGGATATGGCCGATATCGACCGCGCGGAGACCACAGCGGCGGCGCTGAAGGCCATCGCCAACCACCTGGCGGGCGTGCCCGGCCGCAAGAATCTCATATGGATCAGCGCCGCCTTCCCGTTCATCCTGAATCCGGACGCTCCCATGAAGCGGGGGCTCGACGTGATCCGGATGAGTTTCTCGCGGGAAGTCCAGGAGGCCACGTGGGCGCTCAACAACGCCGATATCGCTTTGTATCCAGTGGACGCGCGCGGGCTCATTGTAGATCCAGCATCCCTGCCGGAAGCCCGGTTCAACAACCGCCCCAGCCCTGCCGGCGTCGACACCATGCACGTGCTCGCCGACCAGACGGGGGGCGTGGCGTTCCACGATACCAACGACATCCGCAAAGCGATCGCCAAGGCCCTGGAAGATTCGGAAGTGAGCTACACGCTGGGCTTCTATGCGGATTCCGGGCAGCTCGACTCCACATACCACCCCCTCAAGGTGCAGGTGAACCGGTCGGGTGTGGAAGCGCGCTATCGCAAGGGATACATCGCCGCGCCCGAGGGCAAGCCCACTGACGCGGGATGGGCCGCGCGGATGGCCCAGGCGCTGGTGAGCCCGCTGGAGGCCTCGAGCATCGCGCTTTCCGCGCGCCTCGATCGAGCCCACAACCAGATGGCTCTGCGCATTGCCGGCGGAGACATCTCGTTCGATCCGGAAGGCGACCATTGGACCGGGGCGCTCGACGTCTTGTTCGCGCGGCAGGCGGCCGATGGACACGATTTGGGGACCAGCGAAAAACGGGTGAATATCAAATCCAAGCCTCCCCAGTACCAGGCGCTGCTGAAGGAAGGCCTGTCCGTGACCATCCCGCTTCCGCCTCCGGGAGCGGCGCAGGTTCGCGTGGTGGTGCTCGATCGAAACACGGGACGCCTGGGGTCGCTGACCATTCCGCTGACGAATTAGCCAGGCCGCCCTGGTACGCCGTTTCCATTTGTCTCCAATGGATGTACTATTGGCCTATGCGCAGCTTCGGGAGCGTGCTCGCATATGGCCGGACCGCTTTCCTCAATCCGGCGGTAATCGGGCTGCTCGCGTGGTCCGCGCCGGCGTGGCCGCAAGCGCCACCCGAAACCGACCCTGCCACCATCCTCGAGACGGGCCGCAAAGCGGCCCTCGAATATGTCCGTTCCCTGCCCGATTTCGTGTGCACGGAAGTGATCGAGCGGTACGCCGCCCCCAACGGCCAGCGGCGCCTTGGCGACTGGCTTTTGAAAGACACGCTCACCGTCCAGCTTGGCTACTTCGAACACAAAGACTCGCACAAGCTCACCCGGATCGACGGCCATCCGACCAACCGGACGTTCGAATCCGTCGGCGGATCCATCGGCTGGGGCGAATTCGGGGGAATCCTGCACAGTGTTTTCGATCCCTCTTCGGCGGCCAGCTTCCGCTGGGAGAGATGGAGAAACGTGCGCCGGCGCCGCGCCGCTGTCTTTTCCTACGTGGTACAGCAACGGTATTCGAGTTACCTCCTTGTCTCCGGCCCCCCCGACAACCCCCGGAAGGCCGTAGTGGGCTATCACGGAGAACTGGAGATAGACCAGGAAACGGGCGCCGTGTTCCGGCTTACTTACGAAGCGGACAGCATCCCGATGGAATTGCGGTGTAACTCCGCAATCACCACCGTGGACTACGATTTCACGGACGTCGGTGGCAAGAACTATGTGTTGCCGGCGAGCTCCGAAACGGTGATGCAAAGCCCGAACGGGTGGACGCGCAATCACATGGCGTTCCGCAATTATGGCAAGTTTACCAGCGATTCGGTCATCATCTTCGGCGACGCCAGGTAACTTCGAAGTTCCCGGGCGCCCTTACCCTTCCACGGCTTCCGCCGCCAGCTTGGGCGTCAGCGCCTGGATGATAATCAGCGCCGCCACGTAGGCTACGCCGGAGAAGAGGAACAGCGGTATGTACGTGTTCATATACTGCACCACTTGTCCGGTGACAAGCTGCATGAGCACGCCGCCGGCGGCCCCCATCGCGCCGCCGATGCCGACTACGCTGCCCACCGCCGAGCGCGGGAACACGTCGCTGGCTATGGTGTAGAGGTTGGCCGACCAACCCTGGTGCGCGGCCATGGCGATTCCCACCAGCGCCACCACTCCCCATAGGCTCTTGCAGAAGGGAGCGTACAGCACCGGGACAACCGCCAGCGCGCAGATCAGCATGGCCGTTTTGCGGGCGGCGTTGACGGTCCAGCCCCGGTTGATGAGCCCGGACGATATCCAGCCGCCTCCGATGCTGCCCACCGTGGAGATGTTATAGACCACTATGGTGGGGAGAATGATCCCGTTCAGGGGGAGGCTGAATGTCTCTTGCATGTATTTCGGAAACCAGAAGAGGAAGAACCACCAGACGGGGTCGGTAAGGAACTTGGCGATGCCGTAGGCCCAGGTTCCGCGCCTGGGAAACAGGCGCGCCCAGGGGACCGAGGCGACTTTGTCCGGCGGGTCGCTCTGGATCAGGGCGAGTTCGCCAGGGGATACGCCGCGGCGCCTGGTGGGAATGTCGTAGAGCATCAGCCAGAATACGATCCACACGAACCCCAGGGCCCCGGTGGCGATGAAAGCCGACCGCCAGCCGTAATGCTGGGCCAGCCAGGGGACCGTGAGCGGCACCACGATGGCGCCCACGTTGGCGCCGGAATTGAAGATCCCGGAGGCCTTGGCGCGGTCCTTCTTGGGAAACCACTCGGCCACGGTCTTGATGCAGGCCGGGAAATTGGCCGATTCGCCGACGCCCAGCGCGGCGCGGGCCACGCCGAAGGCGAAGGCGGACGCGGCGGCGGCGTGCGCCACCGCCGCCAGGCTCCAAAAACCCACGGCGATGCCGTACCCTTTGCGCGTGCCCAGCCAGTCGATAAAGCGCCCGACGCCGAACATGCCGATGGCGTAGGTGGCCTGAAAAGTGGAGGTGATGTAGCTGTACTGCGCGCTGTTCCAGCCGATGCTGGTTTCGAGCGTCTTGGCCAGGATGCTGAGCACCTGGCGGTCCACGTAGTTGATGGTGGTGGCGAAGAACAGCAGCGCGCACACGGTCCAGCGCACGCGCGACATGGCGGGGAGCGCCGGGGCGGCGTAGGTCATTAGAACGGCCTCATCGGGATATTCGGGTCCAGCGTTCGAAATTCGAGCGGAACAGACGGTCGATATCGCGGCGGATATCTTCGCGCGTCACCGGACGGCCGTCTTCCGAAAGCAACCGGTAGGAGTTGGCCAGGATGGGGGCCAGCGTGCGCCGCGTGTTGCGCCATTTGTAGATCACCTGCTCGAGAATGCGCGCATCGGAATGCTGCGGGATGAAGCTCGTTCCCAGCATTTCCAGGCGCTCGCGGGTTATCTCCTCGACGATGGAGGGATTGTTGAGAAACCACCAGCAGCCGAAGGGCATGAGGTTCGAGAACTTGCGCGCGTAGACGCACAGCTCGTGCTGGTTTTCGCGGCTCAGCACGCTCACGAAATAGCGGTTGCCGGGGTATTCGCGGCACAGGTATTCCACCGCGCGGAGATCGGCTTTTCCCACCGCGTCGCCCGCCAGTTTCAGGGCGGGATTCACCAGGTAGCGGACGCCGATCATGAGCGAAAGCGGGATATCGAACTCGCGGCAGGCCGGCAACACGGCCCCCGCCAGCAGGCGGCCGCGCACGGAATCCTCCGGGAACTGGAACGTGTCGGGCAGGGAGACGGCCATGTAGACCGGATGCATGCGGTCGAACCATTCGCCCAGGAAGCGCCGCACGTCGTCAAGCGAGCGGCCGCCGGCATTGGCATCCACGCGATATCCCAGCGCCGCGAGGATGGGCCAGTGGTCCGTCCATTTGTTGAGGATGCGGTCCAGGCGGAGGACCGGAAGGAAGCGCGGGTCGGGCGCGACCCCGCGTTCCCATAAGGGCGCTTCGTGGGGATCGAGCGGGTCGTTGGTCATGACGAACTCGCTCACCCCGGCCAGTTGCATCACGCGGTCGATATGCGCGTCCAGAGACTGCGCGGCGAAAAACTTGCGGGCCTCGCGGACCTCGCTCAGGTCGGGCCCCTGCGTCGGCAGGCCAAAAGCGTTCGCCACGGCCACCACGCCGCGGGTGGCTTCCGATACGGGCGCGTTCTCCACGAACAGCGTGCGCCAGATGAGATCGGCCTTTTCAGGCTTGGAAAGCGCGAAGTATTCCCGCGGAGAAATGTCCGAGGAGCGGAAAAGCTCGGCCTCCAGGTAGTGGTAGGTGATCAGATTGTCCATGCCCCACAGGCCGTTATCCCCCAGCGATGGCATGAACAGGTGGGTGTGAATGTCGATGAAGCGCGCGGCGCCCAACGCATCTTCTACGGCGGAGAGGATTTCGCCGGAGCTGAGCGGCGCGCCCGGGCCCTCGGTTGCGGAAGACATACCCGAAATGTATTCCCGCGCCGAGTGGTCTGTCAAACCCAAAAGGCCGACCGTAATCCGTCCGTAGCGCAGAATGCCGGCTCCGGCAAGGTCCGGCGGATCACCCGTCGCAACCGGGGCGACAGATCGGACGCCGCCCTCGCAGGCCGCAAAGAAACCGGACTGTAACACAATCCAGGCCCCCGTCCCGGTTAGCATGGAATAGTGCCGCGCTACGCCGCGATTGACATTGGCAGCAACTCGGTCCGCATGGAGGCGGCCGAAGCAACCCCCGGTCAGCCCACGCGAATTCTGGCGTCGGACCGCGAGGTCACCCGCCTGGGTGAGAGCGTCTTCCGCACGGGCGCCGTCTCCGAGGGGGCCATCGAATCCACCTGCGCGGTGCTGGCCCGCATGGCGTCGCTCTACCGCAAGCTGGAGGTGGCCGGGGTGCGCGCGGTGGCCACCAGCGCCATTCGCGACACGCGCAACCGCAAGGAGTTCATCGAGCGCGCGGCGGCCGCGGTGGGCGCGCCGGTGGAGGTGATTTCCGGGCGCGAGGAAGCGCGCCTGATTCACCTGGGCGTGGAAAGCCGGTGGCCGCAGGGCGGCAGGCGCACCCTTCTCATCGATATCGGAGGCGGCAGCGCCGAGATTGTGGCCGCCGAGGACGGGCGCCTCCGGGAGGCGTTCTCGCGGCCTCTCGGCGCGGTCCGGCTGCATGAGATCTTCCTCAAGAACGACCCTCCGGCGGAACGCGAGCTGCACCAGTTGCGCGAGTACGTGCGCGAAAAACTGGTCCCGGCGGTTCGCCGCCTGGGGCCCGGTGGATGGGACCGCGCGATCGCCACTTCGGCCACCGCCGCCGCCGTCGCCAGCGCGGTGGCGCGCGTGCCGCGCGCCCGGCGCGAGGAGGTCGACCGGCTGCGCGTGCCCACCGCCGAAGTGCGCAAACTCTACGCCCGCCTGTCCGGCGCCAACCTGGCGGCCCGCCGTAAGGTGGCCGGCATAGGGCCGCGCCGGGCCGAGATCATCGTGCCTGGAGCGGCGGTGCTGCTCGAATTCCTCCAGGAGTTCCAGCTTCCGGCGGCGTATTATTCGCAAGCCGGAGTCCGCGACGGGATCATCGCGGACCTGGCGGCCCGCAACGTGGGCGCGGAGCTGTCCCGGCTCAGCCGGGACCAGCGGCTCGAGGTCGAACACATGAGCCTGCGCTACGGCGTTTCGCGCGAGCACGCCCGCCATGTCGCCGGTATTGCGAGCGCCCTGTTCGCCGGGCTCGATCCCCTGCACCAGCTTCCGCCGGCCTGCGGCAAGCTGCTCGAAGCCGCCGCCTACCTGCTCGACGTGGGCCATTTCGTCAGCAGTTCCAGCCATCACAAGCATTCCTTCTATGTGGTGTCGAATTCGGACCTGGCGGGCTTCACCGAACGCGAGAGGCTGCTCATCGCCGGCCTGTGCCGCTACCATCGCAAGTCGCTGCCCGGCCAGGAACACAACTCTTTGCAGTCGCTTTCGGCGGAGGAGCGGCGTATGCTGATGCTCATGACCCCCATCCTGCGCGTGGCGGATAACCTGGACCGCGGCCACGAGCAGCGCATCCGCTCCGTGGAGTGCCGCGTGCGCGACGCCGAGGTGGTGGTGGAGGTGCGGGCGCGCGGCGACATCGATCTCGAAGAGTGGGGCGCGGAGCGCGCCGGCGAAGCTTTCCGGCAGGTGTATGCCCGCCCCATCCGCGTGGTCCAACAGCATGACTGATATGCGGCGGCACGTTCGTTCCGAAACCTCGGCGCTCTTGCGGCGCCTAGCGTTCGAGGTGAACCGGGCCGCCGCCGCGGATGCCGATTCCATCCACGACCTGCGCGTGGCCATACGCCGGCTGTGCCGGTGCCTGCTGGTCTTTTCGACGTTCTATCCGGGCCGTACGTGGAAGACGCTCCGCAAGCAATTGCGCGTGTTGATGGATGCGGCGGGAACCGCGCGGGATTACGATATCGCGGCGGAGTTGTTGGGCCAGGCCGGCCTCGCGCCGGGCTCCGCCATGGTCAAGCGCCTGGCGGTGGAGCGCCTCCAGGCGCGGGAAGCCCTGGCGCTTGAGATTCGCCGCTGGCAAAGCGGCGATTTCTCGCGGCAATGGCGCGGCAAGCTGGAGCTGTAACCGTGAAGAAGCTGTATCGCGCGAGGTGGGACGAACGGGCCGATGCGGCCGCCAACGCGCGCCGCGAGCTGCCGCGCCTCGCCGCCGACTACTTCGCCCGCGCCCGCGGACTGCTGGCCGAAGATCCCCCGCCCGCCAAACTGCACGCCCTGCGACTGGATACCAAGCGCCTCCGCTACACCCTGGAGTTATTCCGCCCCTGCTATGGGCCGGGGCTGGAGGCCCGCCTGGAGGCGTTGCGGCGGGTGCAGCAGTTACTCGGGGAGGTGAACGACAGCGTAGCCACCGCCGCCCTGTTGCCTAAAGGGGCCCGCGGCCGCCGCTTCCTCGAGAATCGGGCGGAGACCCAGGCGCAAGCCTTCCGCAAACACTGGGCCGAAGCGATGGACGCCCCGGGGCAGGTGGAGCGTTGGATGGCGTATCTCGCAAGAAACGCGCGCCGACGGTAACTCCCACGTCGTGGCGCACGCTTCAGCGTGCCGCGTCGGCTTCAGCCGACGCCTGGCGCGGCCGGTCATGGACGCGGCCGCCGACTGTCATCGCAAAGCACCGCCACTCGGAACAGCCCCCGGCCAATCGCAAGGGATAATGAAAGCGGTCATGACCGTCAGACTGGAAATCGGGCCGGACATCGAAGCGACCTCGGCCGCACAGGCGCGCGCCGGGGTTTCTCACGGATAAGGAGTCGCCACGAAAGAACCCGAACTTGACGGACGCCACCGTGACGAAGATGGAGAGATATCACAAAAGCGTAGTGACACATCGGTTGCCACATCCTTCCGCCCAATTAGCCCGGCCGGGTTTTGGCGCCGTTGGATATTGACCTTAGCGCCGCATTTGCTCGATATCCTCATCTTTTTGCTGTTGCTGCATCTGTTAGGAAAGGGCTTGGTGCGGTTGCGGGCGCATGGACTATATGGCACGGTCCCTCTATATCTGCTGGCGTTTTCTTATGTCTACCTGAGCTTCCGAGGTATCACTCCTTGCCGGCTTATTGTCGGCTTGTTTTCACGGCGGGTAGGCCCAGAACCGGCCGACTATGGGGACCCATCGCCCGGCGCTTCCGCCTACTCCCCAGCTCTTTCGGCGGCAACCGGCCCAGTGGGGCCTCCGTTACAGGCGACGTTCGCGGATCTGAGCTATGCACACGAATCTCCCTTGCAGAAGCTAGATCTCTATCTGCCGGCGTTGGAAGGCGGATCGGCGCCCTTGGTCATCTGGATCCACGGCGGAGCCCTTCGAGTCGGCGACAAGAGCTCCATGCCGCGCAGGAACTTCGGTCCTCCTCCCAAGCCACGCGGGCGGAGCGGCCCCTACCAGATTCAGGTCCCTGACGTCGCGGCCCTGACGGCCAGAGGCTACGCGGTCGCGAGCCTCAACTACCGGCTGGGATCTTGGATGGTTACGGCCGCCGCGCCCGCCATCCGGGATGGAAAGGCCGCAGTGCGCTTCCTTCGCGCCAATGCCGCCAAATATGGCCTCGATCCCGAACTGTTCGCCGTCTGGGGCAATTCCGCGGGAGGATATATCGGGGCGATGATGGGCGCGACCGGAGACCAGGCGACCATCTTTGACGACCCGGCGCTGGGCCACGCCGGCGTATCCAGCGCGGTCCAAGCGGTGGTGGTGTGGTACGGCGCGGAAGATCGCCTTCTTCTTCCCCGGCTGGATATCAACAACTACCTGCCGATTGCCAAGACCTTGCCGCCATTCCGGATTGTCAACGGCGATGCTGATCCGGTGATCTCTGCCCGCCAGGCGCGTCGACTCCACCAGGGCCTGATCAGGGCCGGGGCCACCTCCTCTCTCACCATCCTACCCGGCGCCGGTCACGAAGATCCCGTTTTTATGGCTACGCAAATGGCCCCGACGTTCGCTTTCTTGGACCGAGCGTTCGGTCGTTAACTCTCATTTGACGCTCCCCGATCAAGACCCAGTTTCACTCTCCCATCGGGAAACACAGCGTACATTTCCAGCCGCCCGCCCATCGCTTCGACGAAGTTCTCGAGCGTGCTGAGGTAGATATTCGTCCGTTGCTCCAGTTGCGAAACCGCCGCCTGCGTCATGTCGAGGGTCTGAGCGAGTTGTTGCTGTGTCAGGTGGCGGGCCGCCCGCAGCTCGTGCAGCGGCATCTCTTCGAGATCCTTGTCGGCCAGGCGCCGAGCTTCGGCCCGGGCTTCCGGCGACATCTTCGCCCGAAGCTCACTGAACTTCGTCGTCTTTGGCATCGTCTTCCTCCCCCATCCCGGCAAGATAGTCGTCGTAGAGCCGATCGGCCAGCGGCACGTTCCTCTCGTACCAACGGTCATCGCCGGTTTTGCCGCCACCCAGCAGCAGAAGCGCCACTCGGCGAGGATCGAAAATGTAGAGCACCCGGTAGGGGCGCCCCTGGTGTTGCACGCGCAGTTCGCGCATAGCGGAATGGCGCGAACCATTTACCTTGCTGCAGTACGGAAACGGCAGATGGGGGCCACGCTCCTCCAAGAGCAGAACGGCTCGCTCGACCGATATCATTTCGGCTTCGGTGAGCCCGTTCCACCAGGCTTTGAATTCATCCGTGACCTCGACGTCCCAAGCCACAACCGTATTATAATGCCCCGCTAATATAAGTCAAGCATTATAACCATACCCGAATTGCGGCGAACGCCGTCCGGACGGTGCGCCGAAGCCCACGACGGCGCGTTAGAGCGTGCCTTGGCTTGCCCGGCTGACGGCTCCGCGACTCCACGGTGAATGGCGTTTGCGGACGGTTCACGGTAGCATCCTCCGGCCTATTGTTCTACTCTGGAGTTCGAGAAGCCATGCGACAGATCGTATTGGAAGGGCCAAGACAACTCGTGGGGCACGTGGCGCCGCCGGTGGCCGCCCGGCCCGGCGAGGCGCTGGTGAGACTGCACCGCGTCGTCATTTGCGGTAGCGATTGGCATGCCTTTGAGGGGCATCAGGCCAATTACACCTATCCGCGCATCATCGGTCACGAGTTGAGCTGCGAGGTGCTACAGGCGCCGGACAACAGCCGCGGCATCCGGGCGGGAGACCGGTGCGCCATCGAGCCTCACCTGACCTGCGGCGTCTGCGTGCCCTGCCGTTTGGGCCGCCCCAACTGCTGCGAGAGCATGAAGGTGCTGGGAGTGCACGTGGACGGCGGGATGCGGGGCTTCATGACCGTGCCCGTGGAGCGCCTGTATAAGTCGGACCGGCTTTCCTACGATCAACTGGCGCTGGTGGAATTCCTGACCATCGGCGCCCATGCGGTGGCCCGCGGCCGGCTGGCGGCCGGCGACGACGTTCTGATTGTGGGCGCGGGACCCATTGGCCTCGCGGTGCTCCAGTTCGCGCTGATGGCCGGCGCCACCGCCCGGATTATCGAAAAGGTGGAGTTCCGCCGCCAATTCGCCAGACGTTTCGGCGTGGAAGTTCTGGCGGAGTACGACGGCCGCCCGGCGCCGGTGGTTTTCGACTGCACCGGCGATGAGGAGGCGATTCGAGCCAGCTTCGACCGCGTGGGCCCGGCCGGGCGGCTGGTGCTGGTGGGCCAATTCCTGGGCTACATTCCGTTCGACCATACGCCGTTCATCAGGCGGGAACTCGACATCCTGGCGAGCCGCAACAGCCATCACCAGTTTCCGCGCGTGATCGGGATGATCGAGCGTGGCGAAATCGACCTGGACCCGTGGATCACCAGCCGTATGCCGCTGGCCGCGGTCCCCGACGTGTTCTCGGATCTGGCCGACCGCAAGAACTATATCAAAGTGGCCTTCGAGGTTCAGGACTCGGATCTGTGATTGTGGGACAGGCGCTTCCGCCTGTCAACCGCGCACTCGACCACGGCCAAAGGTTGACAGGCGGAAGCGCCTGTCCCACAACCCTACTTGGCCGGGGCTTTGGCCGCCGTCGCGGCGCGCGGCTTGCCCCAGAAAATGAACGTACCGCGGTCGGTCGCGGTGACGATATCCACCGCGCCATCCTTATTCAGGTCCACCGCCAGCAGGTTGGAGCCGGCCCCGGAGCGGTTGTGGATCAGCTCCGGAACAAACTCCGCTCCTCCGGGCGCCTTTGGATTCCGCACCGTCCGATACCAGTACAAAACGGGCGGGCCGTAAGGATCCGGATCGTGATAGTTATCCTCGTGCGACCAATAGCGCTTGCCCACCACGATGTCCGGCACGCCGTCGCCATCGATATCGGCGGAGATCAAGCCGTGTATTTGCGAGAAAGTCACCCCGCCCGCGTTTTGCTTCGCGGTCGAGTAATCCTTCATGATGACGTGCTCGACGAATGAGATCTTGCCGGCCGCGTCGCGTTTCTGCTCATACCAGGCCAGGCCGAAATCGTGCCCTCCCAGGCTGGTCACCACATCGTTGAGACCGTCGCCATTGACGTCATATACGGCCATCAAGGCGCCGCCCGGCCCGGAACGGGCCCAGCGGCCGAAGGTCTGCGAGTGGTAGGTCCAAGGCTCCTTGCCGCCGGGCCCCGGATTCTCCCACCAGCCAAACACATTGACAATATCCGGGCGTCCGTCGCCGTTGATGTCGCCGACCCCTATCCCGTGCAGGGTCGCCCGGCCTTCCGAGACCCGGTGAATGACCCATGGTCCGGTCGGATTGGCGGGGTCGGGCTTGGCATAAACGATGCCGTCCCTTTGCGTGTAGACTACCTCGGGCTTCCCATCGCCGTCGAGATCCTTAAGCTCCCAGACCTCGCACCCGAGCGCGGGGGCAACCTGGTATTTGTCCCAGTGGCGCGCCTCCCCTTTCGGGTTGACATACAGGAAGACGGGGGTGCCCAGGTTGGAGCACAGAACGTCGGGCCAGCCGTCGCCGGTGAAGTCGGCCGCGAACTGAATCATGCAATCGTTGGCGTAATCCCGGGACGGACTATTGGCGTGCGTCGGGAAGATCTCGCGCGACTTCGTATAATCGGGTCCGAAATAGATGTAGGGACCGGCTACGATGTCGAGGACGCCATCATGGTTGAAGTCCGCCGCCGCGGCGGACCATGCGTAGTACATCTCATTCAGGACCTGCATCCGGAAGTGGCTGGAAACCCGCTCCGGCGGCGCGAGGCGGGTCTGCGCGTCCTTGTAAGCGATGTCCTTGTAGCGCACCTCACCGGCGCCGCCGACGTACAGCGCCAGAGGTCCGTAAAGACCAGCCGCATCCTCCGGCACGGCGCCCGGCATGTCGCGGACGTTGACGTCGTTCAGCCACACCTGGATGCTGGCGTTGAGGAAGATCTCGAACTGGTTCCACTCGCCTGGGCGCAAGCCCGGCGCCGGCGGCGCGAAGGGCAGCGGCGTTTGTGGATCGAGCTGGATCCCATCCACATTGGAAACTGCGTTCCGGCCACCGCCGCCGCCTCCTCGGGCCGCCGCGGGCGCATTCGGAGGGGCGCCGCGACCCGCCGCGGCCGGATTCGGAGGGCCGCTCCGTCCGCCTCCGCCGGCGGACCGCAATGGCTCGCGCGACAGTTCCTGCCCGTCCGCGCCCAGAGTCACCCGGTACATCGCCACGTCGCCCTCGTTGAGCGACAAGTAGATCCCCTTCATGCCGTCCGCCGTCTTGGTGGCGCGGAACAGGATGCCTGTCTTTGAACCGCCGGTGCAGCGGAAACTGGTAAACAACTCCACATCCTGATACGAATGATCGAGCACCAGCCAGCCGCCGCTGCCGCCCGGCTTCACCGTCCCGACCACTTCCCCGTTCTGCGCCTTCCAGTCGGCCTGGCCCAGAACGTGCCACCCGGCGAGGGTGGAACCCTTGAAAGTCACGTCCGGAATGAACGTGGGACCATCGTCGGCGAAAACCGGCGCCAACAACAAGGCGGCCAGCGCGGCGATTCCATAGGCCCGCTTATCAAGCATGATGACTCGCTTCCTTTCCTCAACACTCTGATGATGACTGGCCAGCCCGAGGCTCCCGCACCGCGGGCCGCCAATTGAAATATCCGATATCCGAAGCTACGAATCGTAAATCACGGCGCTGCGCGTGTCAAAGGCGGGATAGGAATGCCCGCGGGATGCGTGCATGGCAGGCCGGAGGTCCGCTTACGGACGAGCCAGTCTTGCGCGACTTTATCGAAGCTCGGGCGCCGCTGCCTTCTCGGCGCCGTTGGCAGGCAAGTGGGCATTCACCGCATCGGGGCAACTCTGGACTCTATGACTGGCCGCGGTCCCGTCGACGGGGGCCGGAGGGTCGCACTTCCAGTGGCTCGACGCGCGCAGAGCGGCGACTTCCTCTTCCTTTAGCGCGTAGGTGTATTCCGCATCCGGAAAGCGCCGGCCGCGAACATCCTTGACGTACTCCCGGATGGCCATTTCCGCCAACACCAGCAGACCGTCGCGGCGCTCCGTCCGTCCCAGTTGTTTCAAGTCCGGCGCGCTTTCGATGAACTCGGTAAATCCCCGCGTGACGGTGGGGATGTAGCATTTTGCGAAGAACGGGCGGAAAGGCTCGTAGAATCCCATCAGATCGTGCATGATGACAAGCTGGCCGTCCACCTTGGCGCCCGCGCCAATGCCGTAAATCGGCACGCGCAACTGGCGCGCGACCTGGGCCGCGGGTTCCTCCGGCATGGCCTCGAGCAGGATGGCGAAGACGCCGGCGTGCTGCAATTCGAAGGCGTCTTCCATGGTCCTGTCGAAACTCTCTCGCGTCTTTCCCTGGACGCGATAGCCGCCGAAAGTCGCGGTGCTCTGCGGCGTCAGGCCCAGGTGACCCATCACCAGAATGCCCGCGTCGGCCATGGCCCGAATCTTTCCGGCCACGCGGCGCCCGCCCTCGCATTTCACCGCCTCGCATCCGGCTTCCTTGATGAAGCGCAGGGCGTTCAGCACGGCGTCCCGCTCACATGCCTCATAGGAGCCCTGGGGCATGTCTCCGATGAGAAAGGTGTTGGGCGCCCCACGATGGGCAGACTTGGCGAGCACGATCATCTCATCCATGGTCACCGGGTTGGTGGTTGGGTGGCCCAGTTGGACCATGCCTCCCGAATCGCCCACCAGGATCATGTCGACGCCGGCCCGCTCGGCCGCCAGGGCAAAAGGAACGTCGTAAGCAGTCACCCACGCCGCCGGGGCATGCTGCGCCTTCATGCCCAACAGACCCGCTAGTGTCTTCTTCGTTTGTTTCGACATACTCACCTTCTTCCGGCGGGCGGTTAAGCCCCGGCGCGCTCCGCTGGCGGCTTCACATTCATGGGCGAGGTACGGAATCCTTCAACTGGGAACTGCCCGGAGAACTGTTGTTGGCCGGAATTCCCGATTTTGGACTCCCGACTCTTATTCAGTATACACGCTGCCGCCGGTGGTTTGATTTCCGCGGGAAGAACGCCGGCCGGAAGGCCGGCCGGATGAAATCCGGACCCCACATGCGCCCTGCCGCAGGCTATGATGGACCTACCCCGTGAAGCGCTTCGCTTTTCTCGACTGGACGCGTGGGCTGGCCGTGCTCATCATGATCCAGTGTCACACCTTCAACTCCTTCACCCGGATGGACCTCCGCGAAGGCGGCCCCTACGTGTATTCCCAGTTCATCGGAGGAATGGCCGCGCCCCTGTTTCTGTTCATGGCGGGCATGACGCTGGCCTTCCAGATGGACAGCCTGGAGCGGCGCGAGCCCACGCGGACGCGGCGCTGGCTGGGAGCGTTGCGGCGCGCCGGGTATGTGTGGGGAATCGCTTACCTGTTTCGCTTCACCAACTGGCTGGGCAGTTGGCCTTACGCCACCGCTCAGGAGCTCACTAAGGTCGACATCCTCAACTGCATGGGGCTGGGAATGGCGGCGCTGGCCGTGCTGGCGGTGGTTCCCTCCAGGCGGCGCGCGCATTTCGGAGCGGCGGCCGCGCTGCTCATTGCCGCCGCCGCGCCGGTGGTGGCCAACCTGGATTGGAACGGCGTGCCGCAGCTAATCCACGAATACCTGGCGCCCGGCCAGGGCCGAGGCCGCTTCGCCTTTTTCCCCTGCGCTTCGTACGTCGGCTTCGGGCTGGCGCTCGGCGCCATCGTGAAGCGAACCGCGGCCGACCGGATCGAGCATCTCCTCGCCTGGTGCGTGCCTATCGGATTCGGCCTGGTGTTCACCGCGCAGTACTTTTCCAACCTCCCGTACTCCATCTATCCGCACTCCAATTTCTGGACCGACAGCCCGGCGCTCATCCTGATCCGCACCGGCATCTGCCTCCTGGCGCTGGCCGGGGCGTACCTGTGGACCGAGTTCGGCGCGGGGACGGCATGGAGTTGGATGCAGGCATTGGGCAAGACGTCTCTGATGGCGTATTGGGTGCACGTGATGCTGGTCTACGGCGGGCTGGCCAAACCGTTGCGGCGCGCGCTGAACGTTCCGCAGGCCGCCGCGGCCACCGTCGCGGTAACCGCGGCCATGGTGGCGCTGGCCGCCATCAAACTGCGGTGGATGTCGCGCCGCGCGCCAAAGCAGCCCTAGGCGTCACGCGCGCTCAGCTCCATTGAGCGGCGTCGGCCACCGGTTCCTTGGGCGTGTGGGGCGACTTCTGCGCCAACTCGCCAACGGTGGCGCTCTTGAGCACTGCGGCCATGGCCTTCTGGGCGTCGGCCCAGACCCCGTGGGCCGGGCACCATGCCTGGCGATTGCAGGAGTGTTCCGAGATCAGGCAGAGATTCAAGCGGATGGGGCCCTCGATGGCCTCCACGACGTCCAGTATCGAGGCGTTGCGGTGGATGCGCGGCAGCTCGAACCCGCCCGTGTTGCCACGGTGGGAAATCACCAAGCCGGCGCGAGTGAGGTTCTGCAAGACCTTGGAGAGGAACTGCTCGGGGCACTCCGCGGCGGAGGCCAGTTCGGCGCGGCTGGCGCGGCTTCCGACCGGCATACCGGCCAGATGGATCATGACGCGAACGGCGTAATCGGCGGCTCTTGTTAGTTGCACGGTTTAATTAGAGTCCTTTTGTCCGCCTTCGAAGAGCGCATTCTAAGTGCCACATTCCAAATACTACAATATTTGGACAATGTGGGTAATGATTACGCATGCTGAGCATAATGCCTCACCCAAATGCGCGAAAACGCGCGCAAATTGGGGCGCCGACCCCAGGCTTGAGGCCCCCGGCGGGGGTAGTCAATAGCGGATCCGCGGGACGGTGGTTTCGGCGCGGCCTGAAGTGCGGACCCCGGTTTGATACACTGGACAAGAAGCGCATCCACCAAACAACATCAAGGGCCGGTAGCTCAGGTGGTAGAGCATGTGCCTTTTAAGCACAGGGTCGCGGGTTCGAGCCCCGCCCGGCTCACCAGAATAGCCCCAGGAATCGGTATAAGAGCCGGCGTCCAGGGCCTCAGCCTTCCGAAATGGCGTCGGATCGCTTTCTCCGACTCCGAAAGGCAAGTGTTCGCGAGCGCCGAGGCTGGTGGGGCCGCGGGTGGCGCCCTGCCCCGCCCACCCGATTCGTGCCAGAATGGTTTTTCGAAACAGTTCCGGTCAAGCGCGCGGCGAACGCCCGCGACGCTTGCGGAAGCGGACCGAAGATCGCTAAAATCAACGCGTTCGCAAATCATCCCAGGAGGAATCATGGCAGCCGTAGAGCAGAAGGTTAAGCAGATTATTGTCGAGCAACTGGGGGTCGATGAAAGCCAGGTGGACAGCAACGCGTCGTTCGTTGACGACCTGGGCGCCGATTCATTGGACATCGTAGAGCTGGTCATGGCTTTCGAGGAGGCCTTTGAGCTGGAAATCCCCGATGAAGACGCCGAGAAGATCACCACGGTGAAGGACGCAGTGGAATATATCGAGAACAAGACGTCCAAGAAGTAGCCGTCATTTCTCGTCAGGGAGACTCGTTTTGTCGCGAAGAGTGGTAGTAACCGGCGTGGGGTTGCTCACGCCGCTGGGGATTGGCACGGAAACGTCTTGGGAGGCGATCCGCGCGGGCCGCTCGGGTATTGCTCGTATCACCCAGTTCGACGCCGCGGCCTTCTCCTGCCAGATCGCGGGAGAGGTCAAGGGCTTCGACCCGGCGCGGTATATCGAGAAAAAAGAGATCAAGAAGATGGGGCGATTCATCCAGTTCGCCATTGCGGCGGCGGATTTCGCCCTGAAGAGCTCCGGCTTGAAGGTAACCCCGGAAAATGAAGAGCGGGTGGGCGTATATATCGGCAGCGGCATCGGCGGGTTCGAGGTAATCGAACGCGAGCACAAGACGCTGCTGGAGCATGGACCGCGGCGCATTTCGCCGTTTTTCATTCCCGCCACCATCATTAACCTGGCTTCGGGCCATATTTCGATCCGCAGCGGCGCCAAAGGGCCCAATTCGGCCACCGCCACCGCTTGCACGACCAGCGCGCATTCCATCGGCGATTCCTACCGGATGATCGAGCGGGGCGACGCCGATGCCATGATTTGCGGCGGAGCGGAGGCGCCGGTGACGCCCATGGGGATCGGCGGGTTCGCGGCCATGCGCGCGCTTTCCACCCGGAACGCGGAACCCGAGCGGGCTTCGCGCCCGTGGGACAAGGACCGGGATGGGTTCGTGGTGGGCGAGGGCGCCGGCGTTTTGATACTGGAGGAGATGGAATCGGCGCGGGCGCGGGGCGCGTCCGTGCTGGCGGAACTGGTGGGCTACGGGATGAGCGCCGACGCATTCCACGTGACCGCGCCGCCGGACAACGGCGACGGCGCATTCCGGGTGATGCGCAGCGCTCTGAAGGATGCCAGGATCGAGCCGGCGCAGGTGGATTACATCAACGCGCATGGCACGTCCACGGAGGTGGGCGACCGCGCCGAGACAGTGGCCATCAAGCGCGCCTTCGGCGAACATGCCTACAAGGTGGCCGTGAGCTCCACCAAATCGATGACCGGCCACCTGCTGGGCGGCGCCGGGGGCATCGAGGCGGGCATCGCCGTGCTGGCTATCCGGGACCAGGTGGCGCCGCCGACCATCAACTACGAAACGCCCGATCCGGACTGCGATCTGGATTACGTGCCCAACCAGGCGCGTCCCATGAAGATCGAATACGCGCTCTCCAACAGTTTCGGGTTCGGGGGCACCAACGGGTGTTTGATTTTCAAGCGCGATCGGGAGTAGGCCCTCGGGTTCACCGCGGAGACGGGAGACCAGTCTGGCGGGGGAAGAAACGGGCCTTCACCGCGGAGCCGGGGAGACGCGGAGAAAGCGCGGAAAAGAAGATCTTGAATTTCTCCGCGCTACCTCCGCGTCCCTGCGTCTCCGCGGTGAAGTTGGGCCAGGCGTTTGTCTCCGCGTCTCCGCGGTGAATGGACCAGTTCATGAAAATCGTGGTTGCCATCAAACAAGTCCCCGCGCGCGACTCGGAGCTGCGGATCGCCCCTTCGGGGAAGTGGATCGAGGAGGCGGACCTGGCCTATGAGAGCAACGAGGCGGATGCCTATGCCTTGGAAGAGGGGCTGCGGCTAAAGGAGAAGCACGGCGGCGAAGTGATCGCCCTGTGCGCCGGGCCGCCGCGGGCCGCGCAAACCATCCGCGAAGCGCTCGCCAAGGGCGCGGACCGCGCCATCCACATCGAAGCGGAGGACCGGGGCTTCGACCCGCTGGCCACGGCGCGCCTGCTGGCGGCCGCCATCGCCTCCGAAGCGCCCGATCTGGTGGTGGCCGGGCTGCAATCGGACGACTTCGGGCATGGGCAGACCGGCGTGATGGTGGCGGAGCTGCTGGGCCTGCCGCACGCCACCATCGTCATGGAAGTGGAAGTGGGGAACGGCTCCCTGCGCGTGAAGCGGGAGATGGAGAACGGCTGGTTCCAACACGTGGAGATGCCGCTGCCGGCCCTGATCGCCGTGCAATCGGGCATCGGGAAGCTGCGCTACGCCACCCTGATGGGAATCAAAAAAGCCAGGACCAAGGAGGTGCGGCGCATCGCGGCGGCGGATCTGGGAGGCGTGGCCGCCGCTTCCGACGCGGTGGTCGATCGCGTCACTCTTCCCGAGCGCGCCGGACGGGCGCAACTGTTCGGCGGCTCTCCCAGGGAAGCAGCCGCCATGCTGGTGGACAAGCTGAAGTTCGAGGCGCGCGCGATATGAACGTTCTGGCGGTTGTGGAACAGCGCGCGGGCGAGTGGAACCGGATGTCCTTCGAGACCCTGGCCGCGGCCCAGCAGATGGCCGGTGAATGCGGCTGCCCGGCCAGCGCGGCGGTTCTGGGGAGCGCCGTGCGTCCGCTGGCCGCCGAATTGGCCGGCAAACAACTCGAAACCGTCTACGCCGTGGAGCACGAACTGCTGGCGGACTATACGCCGGATGGCTACGTCCTGGCGCTGCGGCAGTTGCTGGAGCGGGTGAAACCCACGCTGGTTCTGTTCCCGCACACCTACCAGGTGCGCGACTTCCTGCCGAAACTGGCCGCCTCCCTGGGCCGCGCGGCGGTGTGCGACGCCATTGCGCACAGGGTGGAAGGCGGGCAGCCGGCGCTGGTGCGGCAGCTTTTTCAGGGCCGGCTGAACGCCCACGTGCGGTTCGCCGGCGACGGCCCGCATTTCGCTTCCTTGCAGGCCGGCGCCTACCGCGCCGACCGCGTCGCGGAGGGCTCCGCGCGGGTGGAAGACTTCACGCCCCGGATGGAAGCGGGCGCCATCCGCACGCGGCCGGGCAAACCCTTCCGGGGTTCGCAGCGCGCCGTGGACCTGGGCGCGGCGGAATCGATTGTCGCGGTGGGGCGCGGCATCGGGGACGCCGCGAACATCGGCCTAGTCCGCCGGCTGGCCGATGTCCTCGGCGCCGAGCTGGCCGCCTCACGTCCCGTCTGCGACGCCGGCTGGCTCCCCATGGAGCGGCAGGTGGGTAGCTCGGGCCAGACCGTGACGCCCAAAATGTATATGGCGGTGGGAATCTCCGGCGCCATCCAGCACCTGGTGGGGATGAAAGGGTCGCGCACCATAGTGGCCATCAACAGGGACCCCCATGCACCGATTTTCGAGGTGGCCGGCTACGGAATCGTGGGCGACCTTTTCCAGGTATTGCCGGAGCTGATCGAAGCCATTCGCCAATCCAAATGACCGCATAAGTTAGCAATTCCTAATCTGCGGCGCGCCGGCGCGCCCAGGCGTCCGGGGTCGCTCCAATCGGGTAATTACATGAACAACGGGATCGTTTTGACTTTTCGGATGGGCGTTGATACACTTCTTAAATCCGCCCGCAATAGTTCCTTTTTAGGCCGTGGTGTAACTTTTTGAGGGGAATCCGCGTCTGAAACTGTTGACCCGCGGCGCTGCATTTAGAGAGAAATGAACACGAATATGAAGAACGGGGCCAAACCGAAGTTCGCCGGCTACCGGAAAATGCTGGAGAAGAAGGCGGAGGAGGTCCGCCACAGCATGTCCGCCCAGAAAGCGGCCCAGGTGGTTGCCCGGCTGGATTGTCCTTCCGACGAGGGCGATCTGAGCCAGCAGCATCACGAAGAGTGGATCTTCCTGAACCGCAACACCATCGACATGAAGCTGCTGCGGGAAATCTCGGACGCGCTGCATCGCATCGGCCAGGGCAGTTACGGGGTGTGTATGGAATGCGACGAGCCGATTTCGCCGAAGCGGCTGGATGCCGTGCCATGGGCGCGCTACTGCGTGACCTGCCAGGAAGCCGTGGCCCTGCGCATCGAATCCGGCGAGTACGCCAACGAGTTCCAGGAAACCCGCTGACCCAGTCCGGCCGGCCCGGGTCCGGTTGGATCCGCATTTCTTTTTTCCAGAGTACGGAAACGTACTAAATCCCGCTTGCCGCCACCGGACCGGCGTGTATGATAATCCCATGCGATTACTCATTTCGATGCTGTTCCTATTGCCGCTTGCCGCCCAACCGCCTCAGGGAGGCCGCGGAGAGCCCAAGAACCTGAAGATTCTGAAGCCCGAACAGGTCATGCCGATGATGCGCTCCTTTACCACGGGGCTCGGCGTCAAGTGCGATTTTTGCCACGTCTCGGGCGACTTCTCGAGCGACGACAAGAGGCCCAAATTGACGGCTCGCCGGATGATCGAGATGGTCGGCCAGATCAACACCGCGAACTTCAACGGCCAGCAACGCGTAACCTGCTACACCTGCCACCACGGGGAGAACGAGCCCAAGAGCGCGCCCCCGGCGGCCCAGTAGCCCTTTACGTTTCCAGCCGAGTCGCGCCCTTGAGGTTCGAGTTTTCACGGACGCCCCTGTTTCCCGAGGGCTCCCGCGCGATACTATGGCAGGAGCCCCCATGAACTACTATCAGCAGCGACAGCCCGAATTTCTCGAAGAGCCTCAAGGCATTCCTCCGCATTCCGAGCATCAGCGCGCTTTCCGAGAACAAGCCGGATATCCTGCGCGCGGCCGATTTCGCCGTAAACGAGCTGCGCGCGGCGGGGATGACCACCGCCGAGCGGATCGAAGGCGCCGGCAATCCGCTGGTCTATGGCGAATGGCTGGGAACGCCCGGCAAGCCCACCATCCTCTTCTATGGCCACTACGACGTGCAGCCGCCCGATCCGCTGGAGGAGTGGAAATCGCCGCCGTTCGAGCCCGAAATCCGCGGCCACGACATTTTCGCCCGCGGAGCCTGCGACGACAAAGGGCAAGTCCTGATCCAGATCAAAGCGGTGGAAGGGTTGTTGAAGAGCGCCGGCAAGCTTCCGGTGAACGTGAAATTCCTGCTCGAAGGCGAGGAGGAGACCGGCGGCGAGCACATCGAAGCCTACGTCCGGAGCAAGCCGCCGCGCCTGAAGGCCGACGCCGCGGTGGTGTGCGACACCGAAATGTTCGCTCCCGAGCTGCCCACCATCTGCGTGGGGCTGCGCGGCCTGATTTACTACGAATTGTCGGTCCAGGGGGCCGACCACGACCTGCACTCGGGCGTCTACGGAGGGGCCGCCCCGAACCCCATCATGGCCATTTCCGAGATCCTGTGCGCGCTGAAGGACCGCGACGGCCACATCAAGATTCCCGGGTTCTACGACCGGGTGGTTCCGCCCAGCCACAAGGAGCGCGCCGCCTGGGCGCGCCTGCCTTTCGACGAGAAGGATTACGCGGAAAAGGAAATGGGCGCCAGAGAGCTGGTGGGCGAGCCCGAGATCCCCCTGTTCGAGCGCGTCTGGGCGCGGCCCACGGTGGAAGTGCACGGCATCCGCGGCGGCTTCACCGGCGAAGGCGCCAAGACCGTGATTCCGGCCCGCGCCGTGGCCAAGATCTCCACGCGTTTGGTGGCCGATCAGCGAGTCGAGGAATCCATCGACCAGTTCAAAGCCGCCGTGAAAGCAGCCTGCCCCAAAGGCGTCATCGCCGAGGTGAGCGTGCTAAGCTCCGGGGCCCCGTCGCTGACCAATCCGGATAATGCGTTCATACACGCTTCCGCCGAAGCCATGAAGCAGATCTTCGGCCAGGAAACCGTGTACATCCGCTCGGGCGGCTCCATCCCCATCGTGGGGCTCTTCGACCGCTACCTCGGAATCCCCAGCGTGATGATGGGTTTCGGCCTGCCGGACGACAATCTGCACGCTCCCAACGAGAAGTTCCACCTGCCGAATTTCTTCCGCGGCATCGAAGCCGTGGCCCGGTACCTGGAAATACTGGGGCAGTAGGACAGCGTGCGGGGCCGGCTGTTCCGTGCGCTGGCGCACCCATTGGCGGCGTCGCATACCGGCGCGTTGTGCTACACCGGTTCTTTATGCAGAAATCCGATCCGAAATTCCGTAAGCTGGAAGGCCTTGCGCCGTTTCCCGCGGTAGCCACCAAGCTGCTGCGCGTGCTCTCCCGCGACGATGTCAACATCCAGGAGATCGTGGGCCTGGTTCGCGCCGACGCGGCGCTGGCCTCCGAGCTCCTGCGAGTGGTCAATTCGGCCGCGTACGCCCATCCCACCCCCATAGGCAGCATCCAGCAGTCGGTGACATTCCTGGGTTTGGAAAAGGTAAAGAACCTCGCCATGGCGGTTTCCGTCAAGGGTTTTCTGCATGGCATCCTGCGGCTCGATCTGGTTCGCCGGATCTGGCGTCACAGCCTGGCCTGCGGCATGATCTGTCAGGAGTTGTCGTCGGCGTGCTCGTCTTCCCGGGGTTCGGAAGACCGCGCCTACACCGCCGGTCTTCTGCACGATATCGGCAGGCTCGGGCTGTTCCTGGCGGATGCCACCGCCTATGCCGCGCTGCTCTCCGCCGAACAAGGCGCGGTAGACTTGGCGAAGGAGCGCGAAGCCTTCGGCGTGGACCACTGCGAAGCCGGCGCATACCTGGCTATGACCTGGGGATTCCCCGAGGAGCTTCAGCGCGTGGTGGCCACCCACCACGATCCGCCCGGCGACGCCGCTACCTTCGATCTCGCGGACCTGGTCCGCGTGGGCGTGCTGGTGACGGACTTCCTGGGGTTCGACATCGCGCCGCCCACCCAGGCTTACGGCATGGCCCATTTCCGGGCGATGCTGCCCCAATCGGCGCAGTACCGTTTCGACCCGGATCCCGCCGAGATGAAGTCCAAGCTCACATTCCAGTTGGACGCCTTCGACTAGGTCTGGATTCCGAAGTTGGGAGCCTTGTATCAGGGCACGGCTTCAGCCGTGCCGCAAACGGGAACACCTAAAGGGCTTTAGCCCCTGTCTTTTCAGGAGGATGAAATGGATTTGCGCCGGGCTTGCCACCCAGGGGCTAAAGCCCAGTTGATGCATCTGTTCGGCACGGCTGAAGCCGTGCCCTGATACAAGGCCTATTCTCTCGCAGTGCTAGGTTGTGGCGATTCAGCTTCGTCAAAGTTGACTCCGGAATCCGGGCTCGGAGCTTGTCCCTCGCGGTCCCGGCTCCGAATTCGGGGCCGTGGCGGCTGCTAGATTGAAAAAGTGATGGTCCCCCTGGTTCTGGCGGCGCTGGTGGCCGGGTCGCTGGTCTACTGCGCGCTCACCCTGATCGCCGCCCTGCGCTACCGCGGCGTACGCCCGCCGGCGCCGGCGGCGTGGCCGGCCATCAGCGTCCTCAAGCCGCTGGCGGGAGTGGACGAGGGGCTGGAAGAGAACCTGGCTTCGTTTTTCGAGCAAAGTTACCCCCAGTTCGAAATCCTGTTCGCGGTGCGCAGCGCCGAGGACCCCGCCATCGCGGTATTGGAAAAACTGCGGGCGCGTTACCCGGCGGTTCCCTCGCGCCTCATCGTGACCGGCGAGCCGCCCTACCCCAACGCCAAGGTCTACAGCCTGGACCGCATGCTGGCCGCCGCCGAAAACCCCCTAGTGGTGATGTCCGACAGCGATGTGCGCGTGACGCCGGCCCTGCTGAGCGCCATCGCCGCCGAGTTCGCGGACGAGAAGCTGGGCCTGGCCACCTGCCCCTATCGCGCGGTTCCAGGGCGCAGCTTCTGGTCCACTCTCGAGGCCCTGGGGCTCAACACGGAATTCATCGGCGGAGTGCTGGTGGCACGCCTGCTCGATGGCATGAAGTTCGCCCTCGGTCCCACCATTGCGGCGCGCCGCGCGGCGCTCGAAGCCATCGGCGGATTCGATGCGGTGAAGGATTTTCTGGCCGAGGATTTCGTGATGGGGAGCCGCGTGGCCGCGCGCGGCTTCGGCGTGATCCTCTCCTCCTACGCGATCGAGCACCGCATCGGCGCGCAGCGCTTCGGCGCCAACCTGCGGCACCGGTTGCGCTGGAACCGCAGCACGCGGCGCTCCCGGCCATGGGGGTATGTGGGGCAGGTATTCACCAACCCGCTCCCGCTGGCGCTCATCCTGTGGGCGGCGCGGCCCGGCTGGTGGCAGGTGCTGGCGGCCGCCGCCGTTTTCCGCGCGGTGGCGGGGTGGGCCACGTCGCAACTCGTCCTCCGGGACCCGCTCACGCGCCGGCTGTGGTGGCTGGTTCCCTTGCAGGACATCGCCGGCTTCCTGGCCTGGATCGGCGGATTCTTCGGCAACACCATCCTCTGGCGCGGCCGCAAATACTACCTGCGCCGCGATGGACGTTTCGAGCTGTTAGAAGACAAATAGGGAGATATACTAAGATCGCCATTGTGTTCGACTACGTAACGAAAGCGGATGCCGGCAGCCCTCAAAGCGCACGACTGCTGGCTTGCGGCGGCTTTGCCGCGCTGGGGATACCATTTGGTACGTTCTTGCTTCTCTCTGGCTCCACGGCTCTTGGTCTAGCGAACCTCCTCTTGGGTGTTTCGGCCGGAATCACCTTTCTGCGCGGAAGAAAGACCCATCGCTAGCCCGCATGGGCTGCCTGACAGACGACAAACACCGATCGTCTGTCCCACCTTACGATGGGGCTGCCTGACAGACGACAAACACCGATCGTCTGTCCCACTTCGGGCTCAGCCGCGCTTCAGCTCGAACACAGTGATTTCAGGCGGCGCGCCCAGACGCATGGGGACGAAGATCGTGCCGATTCCGCGGTTGACGTACAACTGTCCGCCGGGCTTTTCGAACCACCCCGCCACGTAGGGCGTGATCAGACGGCTGGGCGCGATTTCCGGGCTCACGAACTCCAGCGCCAACTGTCCGCCATGGGTATGGCCGGAGAGAGTCAGGTCTATGCCTAGCTCGGCTGCGCGGTCGAAGGTATCCGGATTGTGGCTCAGAAGAACATTCACGCGATCCGGGTCCATCAGCCCGTCGAGCCCGGTGCGGAAGCGGGCCATGAAGCTGCCGCTGTGGGGTCCGAAGGGGCGGCGGCTGGCGAAATCGACCCCCATCAGGTTGATGGAATCGCCGCGCAAGCGAATGGGAACGCGCTCGTGGCGAAGAATGTGAATATTGGCCTGGCGGAAAAGCAGCGTAATGGAATCTTCCACCACGGCCCAGGCGTCATGGTTGCCCAGACAGCCGAACACCCCGAAGGGGGCCCGCAAGCCGGCCAGCGCCTCCACTACGGCGCGCTGGGTGGCCGGATCCCAGGTCACGAAATCGCCGGTGAGGGCGACCAGGTCGGGCTTCATCGCATTCGCGATGGCGACGTATTTCCGGATCTGCTCTTCGGTCATGAACGGACCGATGTGGATATCGGAAAGCTGGGCGATGCGGAAACCGTCGAAAGCCGCGGGCAGGCGATCGAGGTGAATTGGCTGGGTGGGAGTTTCCAGGTTCAGGCGGCCGTAGAACAGCCCGTAGGCTCCCGCCACGAACGGGGCCGCGGCCACCGTGGCGCCGGCCCGCTCGAGAAACACGCGGCGCGATGGAGATGGAAGCTCCGGGGCGCGCCCGCGCGCCGTGAGCCGGCGCCCCACCCAGGCCGCGCCGAGCACGCTATATGCCACGATTCGGAACACCGCGAGCGCCAGGAGCGCCACCGCCGAGCCGGCCGTCCACCAGGCGAACGGCGCCCCCAGCAGCGCGTCTCCGGCCGTCAGGCGCACCGGCGTGTGGCGCGCGCCGAACCAGCTCATGGCGTAGGCCAGCGAAACCAGGTACGCCGCCGCCGCCGCGCCGCCCAGCGCCGCTTTCGCGCGCGCGCCCCAGCCCCTGCGCCGCAGCCAGCGCCAGCCTTTCCAGAACCAGTAAATCTGGCTCAACAAAAGAAACAAGAGTATGGTGTTGAACATCGAATCCAGAGTCCGGCCTGCCCAGATCGCGCGCGGAGCGCTTTCCTTTCACTGTACCGCGCCGCGGAGAATTCGCGCTTGCCGGGGCGGCCTTTGGGCCCGCTTCGGTCCGGTGTGTGGCTGGCGCGAAGAACGCCGGCCAAAAGGCCGGCGGCAAGCCCGAAGGCTTGGCCCCACGTCGGCGCCGGAGCCCATGGCTCTCCTCGCGCTACAATGACCGTTCATGCAAGTACTCCAGGCCGGGCGCCACAAACTGATTTACCTGGAACTCCAGCCGGAGATGGTTACCAGCATCGCGCGGCAGGCGGGTTTTGACGCGCGCACGCGCGATGGGCAGCGATCCATGAACGTCGAGTTGAGCGCCGTGGAGCGCAACGCCCCGCTGTTGCTTTTCGATGCCGCGGACCCGGCCAACCTGGGCTGGTTCTCGCGTTGCCAGTTCTATGTGGATGGGCGCACCGGCGCGGTCATGCAGACGCCCATCACCCTGGCCAACAAGCGCGACCGCGGCGGAAAGCCGCACCAAAGCTCCGTGCGCGTCGCCATCTCGAAGGAACTCCCCGCCACCTTTCGCCTGCCGGGCAATCAGGCGCTCACCGAACAGGTGTTTTACCATCTGTTTTTCAACTTTCTCAACGCCCTCACCAAGACCGGCGTGGCGGTCTGCGGCGGCGGATCGGTGCACCCCTTGGCGGGGCGTACGGAAAGCGTCGGCCTGCGCAACTGAAGAGTGGGTTCCCGAACGTTTCGCGAGATTGTACACGCAACCCGGCTCGCCGCCCGGCATCCAAAAGGTGGACTTCAGCCGGGGTACGGTTTCGGGGGGAACAGTCCCCAGGCTCAAGCCAAATTCGCCGGCTCTTCGGAGCCGGCTTTTTTTGTGCGCCAGCCGCCGGGCCGCGGCGAGCCCCGGTACGGAAGGCGCGGGGCGGGGCGCCAGGGCTGTGCGGGACCTTCACACCTGTGGACCGGGAAGCTCGTTGTTGCGCGTCCCGAAGATTCGCTAGAATAATGGGTTACCGAGTTGAGACCGGTCCCGACAAGTGAGACAGTTTTCCGTGTGTCAAAGCCATTGCAACAGCGCGGAGTGGAAAGGTATGCTTCGATGAGGTTTCTCGGGCGCGTCCGCCTGGCCGCGGTTTCGGCCTGCCTCTCGATACCTTGGGTTCTCCCATCCGTGGCTTGGGCGCGGCAGGCAGCGCCGCCGCCCGTCGATCGGGCGGCCCCGCAAGCGCAGCCGGCGGGGCAGACGCCGGCGCCACGGCAACCGCAACAGCAACAGACGCCGCCGAAGCGGCCGAGCCCGTTCGAAGAGGTGCCGCAGTTGCCGGCCGCTCCCACGCGGCCGCCCGCGCCGCCGCCCGAGACCACGCCGGCGCCGGAGCCGGGCCAGACAAAGCCGCCGGCTGCGCCGGCCCAACCTGAGTTGGAGGCTCCCAAGACTCCCCCGGCGCCCCAGTTGCCGCCGGCCGCCGGCCAATATGTGGAGGCGGTCGAGTTTCGTGGCAACCGCCGGGTCCCCCAGGACATGTTGAAGGCCATGATCGTCACCAAGGCGGGCGACCCGTACAGCGAGGACGCGCTGCGCCGCGATTTCATGCAGTTATGGAATACCAACCGCTTCGACGACCTCCGTCTGGAGACGGAGCCTGGCAACACCGGCCTGATCCTCCGCTTTGTGGTCAGCGAACGCCGCACGATCCGCTCCATCGACTACGTTGGCATCCACTCCGTCACCGTTTCGGATATCCTGGACCGCTTCAAGGATCACAAAGTGGGGCTCTCCACGGATTCGCCGTACGACCCGGCCAAGATCGCGCGCGCGGTCGTGGAGTTGAAGGATTTTCTGGGCGAACGCGGCCACGAGTATGCCGTCGTGACGCCGGTTCTGGAGCAGATCCCGCCCGCCACCCTGACCCTCAAATTCGTGGTGGACGAAGGGCCTACGGTGAAAGTCGGCAACATCATTATCAAGGGCAATACGTCCCTCAACCGCAAGTTCATCGTCAGCCAGATGAAGAACTTGAAGCCCACCGGCATCCCCCACTCGATTCTTTTCGAGAACCTCTTCGCCAAGACCTACGACGTCACCAAGCTCGAGGAAGATGAAGAGCGCATCCGGAAGGCGTACCTGGACCACGGCTTCTTCAAGGCCCAGCCGCTCGACCCGGCCATCCAGGTGGTTCGCCGGGGCGGCCAGGGCTGGCGCCTTCCCCTTCTCCACATGAATCTGCCGGGCATCTACGCGGATATCACGATTCCGATTGAAGAGGGCCGGCAGTACCATTTGCGAAACATCGAGTTTCAGGGGGTAAAGCTGTTCCGGATTCCGGCGCAACTGATGTTGCCCCTGTTCAAGATGGGGCCGGGCGACGTTTTCTCCGCCGAAAAGCTGACAAAGGGCATGGAGGACATGCGCAAGCTGTACGGCAACCTCGGGTATATCGAGTTCGTTCCCGAGCCCAATTTCGAGTTCATTCCCGATACGGACAAGGTGGATCTCACCATCACCGCCGATGAGGGCAAGCAGTACTTCATCCGCCGCATCGATTTTTCGGGGAACACCACCACGCGCGACAAGGTCATCCGGCGCGAGCTTCTGTTGGACGAAGGCGACTATTTTTCGCAGTACCTCTGGGAGTCCAGCATCCTGCGGCTGAATCAGCTCGGCTATTTCGAAATGCTGAAGAAGGAAGACGCCGCCACGGTCAACCGCAATCCCAATTCCAATACGGTGGATATCACCCTGAAGGTGAAGGAGCGCGGCAAGAACACCATCGGATTGAACGGCGGCGTTTCCGGAATCTCCGGCACCTTCATCGGGTTTAATTACTCCACCAACAACTTCCTGGGCCTGGGCGAGACGCTTTCCCTGCAATCGCAGATTGGCACGCGCATGAACGATGTGACCCTGGGCTTCACGGAGCCGTACCTGTTCGACCGGCCTATAATGGCCGGCGTCATGGTGTACCTGCGGAAGTTCACGTTCAACCAGGCCCGCGAGGCTTCGCTCCTGGCGGGTCAGAATCTCATTCCGCTGTACAACTCCCTGGGCTCCCAGAACCTGCTGAACTACTCGCAGGACAGCAGGGGGTTTACGTTCTCCACGGGCACTCACCTCAAGCGCAGCTTCGCACAGATCGGCCTCACCTACGGGTACGACATTTCCAATATCGTCACCCTCACCACGGCCGCGCAGACCTACTTTCAGTACATCAATTTCAGCGGCGTTACGGGGCCCAATGCGCTGAATGGCATCAAGACCAGCCACATCACGCCCTCGTACTCGTATAACCGCGTCAACCACCCCATCACGCCCAATGCCGGCCACAGCGTGTTCGTATCGGTGGATTTCGCGGGCAGCGTTCTGGGCGGCAACGTGAACACGGTCCGTCCCGTGGTCGAGCTCAAGTATTTCAAACAGGCCCCCTGGCATCCGTCGCACGTGCTGGCTCTCCACCTCATGGGATCGCTCATCACCGGCTACGGCGGAAAATTCGTGCCGCCGTTTTCGCGCACCTTCATCGGGGGCGAGATGGATGTCCGCGGTTTCGAGAACTGGGGCATCAGCCCCATCGCGTTCATCCCGTCGAGTACCTCGGTGAGTGTTTTGAACAATGACGGGTCGGCGCGTACCCAGAGGGTCATCGTCAACGGCGTGAGCCAGCAGCAGCCGGTTCAGATGAACGTTCCCAGTTACCAGTTGATCACCCCCGGGGGAGACTTTCAATCCATCGGCAACTTCGAATACCGGATTCCGATCTTTGGTCCGGTGACCATGGCGCTGTTCGCCGACGCCGGGATCAACAAGATCCTGCGCCCCAATGAGCTCACCATGAACGCGGGCCACGTGAACGACCTCAACCTGGAGTTCCCCCAGGCCGGTTTTGACGGCAAGGTGAAGATCGTTCCGGGCACGCAGAGGTTGCGGACCTCGACGGGCGTGGAGGTCCAGGTGCTGCTGCCCGTGGTGCAAGCCCCGTTCCGGGTGTATTGGGCGTTCAACCCCACCACGTACCGCGACTACCTCCAGCCGCCTATCGTGGCGGACCGCGCCTCGTTCCCCAACTATGCTACGTTTGCCAGCTCGGTGGCGACGTTTGGCCAGGCGGTTCCATTCTTCGAGAAACGGACGATGTTCCGTTTCACGATCGGCAGGACTTTCTGACAAAGGACTTCCCGACGCACGCGGCGCCGAAACGAATTATGATAGTATTCTCACGTTTAGGAGTCTGAAGCTTGAAGAAGAACCTCGCGTTACCCACCATGGTCTTGGGCCTGGCTGTCTTGGCCGCCGCCCAGAGCGCCAGCCCCGTTCCCGGCCCCGTGCCCACCAAGGTCGGGATCATCAATATGGCCGGCGCCATTTTTAGCACCAAGGAAGGCCAGGAGGCCTCCGCCCGCCTGCAGGCCAAGTTCGCTCCCCTCAAGGAGAAGCTCGACAAGCGGCAGGCCGACATCCAGGCCAAGAGCGACCAGTTGCGGAAGGGCGCCGCCACCATGAGCCAAGAGGCCCAGGCCAACCTCAAGACGGAGATCGACAAACTCAACACGGCCTACAACCGCGACATGGAAGATGCCAAGGACGATTCCGAGCAGGAGCAGGCCAAGGTTGTGAACGAGTTGGGCGTCAAGATGCTGGAGATCCTGAACAAGTACGGCGCGGACAACGGTTACGCCATCATCCTGGACGTCAGCGATCAGGAAACCCAGCCGGTCCGCTACGTGGCCACCGGCGTCGATATCACCTTGGCGATCGTCAAGCTGTACGACCAGAAGTACCCGATGGCGGCGGCCGCGGCCCCGGCGGCGACCAAGCCGGCTGTCCCGGGCGGCGCCGCGGCGGCGGCCTCCAAGCCCCCGGCTACGCCGCCCGCTGCTGCGGCCCCCAAGAAACAGTAGGCGCGGTGGGACGGACCATGGTTCTTCGCGCTTCCGCCTGCCAACTGGCTTCAGCCGGCGGCGCGCGCGAACTTCGTAATCCGTCCGTAAGCTCGGTTCACCGCGGAGCCGGCATTCTGCGCTACAGACGGATCAGGGGAACTTCTCTGGGGTTGACCGGCGAAAGCGCCTGTCCCACGCGGCCGGACCGCCGGCGCTACCGGGCGTTACAATGAGGGTGGCTTAAGACCTCGTACACCTTCTATGCCGCGGCGTCTCGCCCGGAAGCTCATGCTCTCGATCACGGTGATCGTGGTCATTGTGGCGGCGGTTTCAGGGCTGGTCAATGTCAGAACCGAAGAGGGGAAGCTCCGGGATACCATGACCCTGGGAGCCGACCAACTTTCCAAGGCCATCACCAGCGCCACTTGGCACGCCATGCTGGACGATCATCGCGAGGCGGCCTACCAGGTGATGCAGACCATCGCGCTGAAGCAGGGGATCGATCGCATTCGCATGTTCAACCGCACCGGCGAGGTGCGCTTTTCCACCAACCCGAAGGACATGCAAACCGCCACCGGGATCGCCTCCCCCACCTGCGCTCTGTGCCACGCGCCCGGCGCTCCCAGGCTTTCGGTGGATCTGCCCAAGCGCGTGCGCACGTTTCGCGCCGCCGACGGGCGCCGCCGGTTGGAGATGGTCACCCCCATCTACAACGAGAAATCGTGCGCCGAAGCCGAGTGCCACGCGCATCCCAGCAACCTGAAAGTGCTGGGCGTGCTGGATTTGGCCATGGACCTGGATGGCGTCGACAAGGACGTGGCCAGCATGAAGGCCCGCGTGCTGCTGGTGACGGCGGTTGAAATTACGCTCATCGGCCTGTTCATCATCTTCTTCACCCGGCGTTTCGTGGCGCAGCCCATCGGCAAGCTGATCGAGGGCTTTAAGGCGGTCAGCCAGATGGAGCTGGACAAGCCGCTCGATATCGCGGACCGCAGCGAGGAGCTGGACGAGTTGGCGCGCTCCTTCGACGTGATGCGCCAGCGGTTGCGGTCGGCCCTGGCCGAGCTGAACCAGTTCACCCAGAACCTGGAAACCAAGGTGCAGGAGCGCACCGAGCAGCTCCAGGCGGCGCAGAAGAAGCTGCTGCACAGCGACCGGCTGGCCTCCCTTGGACAACTCTCCGCCAGCGTGGCCCACGAGATCAACAACCCCATCTCGGGCGTGCTGAATCTTTCCATGCTCATGCAGCGCATGCTGAAGGAGGATGGCGTTCCGCCCGGCCGCATCGAGGAGTTTCGAAAGTACCTCGCGCAGGTGACCAATGAGACGGCGCGGGTGGGGCGCATCGTTTCGGACCTGCTGGCCTTTTCCCGGCGCGGCAAGCCGCAGCGGGCCCCGGCCGATCTCAGCCGGATCGTGCGCGCCACGCTTTCGCTCGCGCAGCACAAGATGAAGCTTAGCAACGTGACGGTGGAAGCCAATCTCGAAGAGGACCTGCCGGCCGTACTCTGCGACGCCTCCCAGATCCAGCAGGTGGCCCTCAACCTGGCGTTGAATGCGGCCGAGGCCACCCAGGGCCGGAGCGACCGGCGCGTTTCCGTCTCCACTTTCCGCGGCCAGGGCGTGGTCGCGCTGGCCGTTTCGGATAATGGAGAGGGCATCCCGCCGGAGAATCTGGGCAAGATATTCGATCCCTTCTTCACCACCAAGTCGGACGGAAAAGGGGTTGGCCTGGGACTGGCTGTTTCCTACGGCATCATTCAGGCCCATGGTGGAGATATTGAAGTGAAAAGCGCGGTCGGCGAGGGAACCACCTTCACCGTTTCGCTGCCCATCGGGCAGCCCGCCGAGGCCGGCGAGCCGCCTCTGCTGGAACTGGCTCGCAATGGATGAAGCCTCTCTACCTGGGCTCCATGGCGGAGGTGAATCCGGACGTGATGGTCCATCTGCGCGAACGAATGCCGTCCGCCTTCGGAGTGGAGCCGCGGGAGTTGGCGTTGCCGGGGATCGATTTCGCCTACGACGCGCGGCGCAGCCAGTACGGCTCCATCCAGGCGCTCGAAATGCTTCTGGAGCGCTGTCCGCCGGATGCCCTGAAACTGCTGGCGGTGACGGAATGCGACCTGTTCATCCCGGCCCTGACGTTCGTTTATGGCCAGGCGCAACTGGGAGGGCGCGTGGCGGCGATTTCGCTCGCCCGTCTGCGCCAGGAGTTCTACGGGCAGCCGCCCAATCGCGAGATTCTTCTGCAGCGCGCCTTGAAGGAGGCGTTGCACGAAACCGGCCATATGTTCGGGCTGGTTCATTGCGCCGACCGCGGTTGCGCCATGTCGCTGGCGACCAACATCCGGCACATCGACGCCAAGCGCGCGGAGTTCTGCGCGGGCTGCGCGGCCAGGCTGCTGCGCCGCCCGAGGGAGTGAGAAGATGAAGACCCACTGGCAAATCCTGGTGGTGGACGACGAAGAGGTGATGTGCGAATCGCTGGCCGCCTGGCTGCGCGAGGACGGCTACCTGGTGGACACCGCGCCTTCCGGCCGCGACGCCGTCGAGAAATCGCGCGAGCGCGATTACGCCATCTACTTCGTGGACCTGAAGATGCCCGGCGGCATGGACGGCATCGAAACCATGATGCAGATCCGCGGGCTGCGCCCGGAGGCTTCCATCATCATCATCACCGCTTACGCCACCGTCGATACGGCCATCGCGGCCATGAAGGAAGGGGCCCAGGAGTACATCGTCAAGCCCTGCAACCCGGAGGAAATCTCGCTCCTGGTGAGCCGCATCATCCGGGTGAAGAACCTGCAGCGCGAAAACGCCATCCTGCGCAAGAAGCTCACGCGGCGCTACTCGGTCCACGACGTCATCACCAAGAACCCGCGCATGCAGGAGATCCTGGGCCTGGCGGCGGAAGTGGCCAGCCTGCGCAGCACGGTGCTCATCCAGGGGGAGAGCGGCTCGGGCAAGGAGATCGTCGCGCGCGCCATCCACAACTCGGGCGACCGCGCCCAGAAGCCTTTCGTGGCGGTCTCCTGCGCGGCGCTGGCCGAGACGCTGCTCGAATCCGAGTTGTTCGGCCACGAGAAGGGCGCCTTCACCGGCGCCATGCAGCAGAAGCGCGGCAAGTTCGAGCTGGCGGATGGCGGGAGCATATTCCTCGACGAGATCGGCGACATTTCGCCCAAGCTGCAGGTGGACCTCCTGCGGGTGCTCCAGGAGCGCAGCTTCTACCGCGTGGGCGGCTCCGAGGAAGTGCGCGTGGACGTTCGCGTGATCGCCGCCACCCACGTGAACCTGCTGCAGGCGGTGGCGGAAGGCAAGTTTCGCGACGACCTGTTCTACCGCCTGAACGTGATCGAAATCCGCATCCCGTCCCTGCGCGAACGGCGCGAAGACGTGCCCCTGCTGGCCCGTCATTTCGTGGACCGCATCTCGCACGAGCTGGGCCGCGAAGTGAACGACATCTCCGAGGGCGCTCTCAAGCTGCTGATGGACTACAATTGGCCGGGCAACGTGCGCGAGCTGGAGAACGCCGTGGAGCGGGCCATCGTGACGTGCCGCGGGCTGACCCTCGGCGAGGAGGATTTCTCCTTCCTGGCGCAGAACGGCCTGCCCGGCAGAGCCTGGGCGCCGCCCGCCGGCATGACCCTCCAGGAGATGGAAAAGCATCTCATCGCCGCCACCATACAAAGCACCGGCGGGAACATCAAGGAGTCGGCGTCCATTCTGGGCATCGACCGCTCCACGCTGTACGAAAAAATCAAGAGGTATGAGATACCCCGGTAGTGGGATAAGCCTCCTGGCTTGTCAGTGGGATAAGCCTCCTGGCTTGTCAGTGGGATAAGCCTCCTGGCTTGTCGGTGGGATAAGCCTCCTGGCTTGTCGGTGGGATAAGCCTCCTGGCTTGTCAAGTAGCCTCCTGGCTTGTCAAGGCCGAGCCGCTTCGACTCGCCCGGGCCGCGGCCACGGAATTCGGGCTGCGCCTGCGGTGTCCTGCGACTCGCCTCGGAGGTTCTCACATTCCGGTGAGATTATCTGGACGACCGGGATACTTGACTTCGTGGGGCAGGCGTTTCGCCTGTCCGCGGGCGGGCCTGGAGGCTGGCCTTGACAAGCCATGAGGCTTATCCCACTTGACAAGCCAGGAGGCTTATCCCACCTGACAAGCCAGGAGGCTTATCCCACTTGAGCTTCTACACGCGGAAGTTACCCCACTGGCAGCCGGATGGCGCGGCGCTTTTCCTTACCTGGCGTCTTGACGGTTCGCTACCCGGTGAATGCGGCGCCGCACACCCGGAGATGGAACCCGGCCGCCAGTTCGTCGAGAAGGACCGCATTCTGGATCGGGCCACATCCGGCCCGGCATGGCTGGCGGATCCGAGAGTCGCGTTGTTGGTGGCGGATGCGCTGAGGTATGGTGAAGCCAGTTTGCGATTATATGAGCTGGCGGCTTGGGTAATCATGCCGAATCATGCGCATCTGCTGGTCAATCCGCGAGCCTCAATCGCCAAGATCAACCACAGCATTCGGGGCTATACCGGTCACGAGGCGAACCGCGTTCTCGGTCGCACCGGTCCGTTCTGGCAGCATGAGTCCTACGATCATTGGGCCCGGGACGGAGATCAGTTCGGCAGAATCGCCAGCTATATTGAGCGGAATCCAGTCACGGCCGGGCTGGTGGGCGCTCCTGAAGACTGGCGGTAGTCCAGCGCCTTCGTGGGATAAGCCTCCTGGCTTGTCGAGTTGGATAAGCCAGAAGGCTTATCCCACTTGACAAGCCGGAAGGCTTATCCCACTTGACAAGCCAGAAGGCTTATCCCACTTGACAAGCCGGGAGGCTTATCCCACTCACGGCTCCAAGAACATCTCGCCGCAGACGGCGTCCCAGTCGGCTTCGGGGTAACTGGCGGCGATGTCGGCTACCGGCGTTCCGCCGTCGGCCAGGGTGGGGGCCGCTCCTTCGGCTGCCAGGGCCAGTTGCAGGCGCTCCATTTCGCGCATCAGCCAGGGCCTCACTTCGTGCGGGCGGAGCAGGTGCGTGGTGTTCCCGCTGTCCGGCTTCACTTTCAGATACCACCCGCGGCCGGGACCTCCGGTTTCGAGGACCTCGCCATCCACCGGCGAGAGCACGCGCACGTCGGCGTTGCGTTTGCGGGCGCGCCAGGCCGTTCCATTGGCCGCCACGCGCCGGCCGGGCTCCGGCAGGCTGATGCCGTCCACTTCCCCCAGCAGGCGGCGGCCCAGGTCGTCGAGCCCCACCGTCACCACGCCATCCGCTTCGCGGCGCATCCAGGCGTGCCCGCGATGGTACAGCCGGTCGAGCGGAAACGACATGCCGAAGATCTCTTCTTCGGTTTCCTCGGGGTGAACCGGCGGGTGTTTGGCGATGAACTTCGCGTGCGTCTCGCACTCGCGGCAATCGAAATCATGCGGGCACAGGCGGCCCGGCATTTCGCCGGTGAGGTTGTGCCGGCACTCGCGTTCGGCGGCGCGCAGATGCCCGAAATCCGAATGCCAGCGCAACTTTTCGGCCTTCCTGGCGCGCAGCAGGCCGCGCGAGCGCAGCACGGCGGTAATCACCGTGGCGCCCACAATCGCCAGCACCGTGTAGAACGCGCCCATAAAAAGGATGGTCGCGGTGTTCCAATGAAATCCATAGTTCCAAGGCAGCATATTCAATCCACCGGCGGCGTCTTGAGATACGCCGCCATGTCGGCGATCTCGGGTTGGCCGATGCGCGGCCAAGCCAGGCTCTTCTTGCTCATGTCGGCCTGCATGGCGGGCCCGTGGTTCCAAAGGGCGGTGATCACGGACACCGGAGAGAGATCGCGGTCGCTCAGGGTGGGAGCGCCCTTCCCTCCAACGGCATGGCAGGCGGCGCATTGTTTCTTCGCGAAGAGGCGCTGGCCGCGGCGCGGATCGCCTTGAGGCCCGAGCGACCACAAATACGCCACCAGATTGCACATCTCGTCGTAGCTCACGGCCGGCCGCGCCTTCAGTCTGGTGGAAGCGTGGTTCCAAATCGCGGCTTGTACATCCGCCATCGAGAGCCGCGCCGCGCGCTTCTCCAGCGAGAGCTTGCCCGCGTGGCAGGCGTCGCATTGCAGGGCATGAAACTGCGCGCGGCCCGCGTCGATGTCCGCGAGCTGGAATTGAGGCTCCTTGCCGCGGATCTCACGAAGATTGTCCAAATAGACAAGCAGATCGTTGATCTCCGCGGCGGTGAGCCGCGCATGATGCACGCCTTGGCGCTCGAACGCGCGCTCCATGGCCGCCTGAAGATTCCACATGTCCTGCGCAAACCCGATCGGGTCGCGCGACGAATGCCAGGCCACCACGGGAGGAGCATCCGCCGAAATGCGCTCGCGGATGCCGTGGCAGCTCGAACATTGCTTCGCGCTGAAGACCTGCTTGCCGCGTCTGGCGTCGCCAGGCGGCTCGAAGTACCTTCGGGAAGAGAAGTAAGCGAACAGGTCGGCCGCTTGGGCGGCGCTGATGGCGATGGTTCCCTTCGAAGTCGCGGCGGCTTGCGCCCAGGCGGAAGGAGCGTGGTTCCACATCACGACCGCCAAGCCCGCGGGAGTGTAATTGCGCGACGTCCGCCGGCCCAGATCCGGGGCCCCATTGCCGCCCTGTCCATCCATTTTGTGGCAAAAGATGCAGCCTCGATCCCGTACCAACTGCTCGCCCCGCAATGCATCGCCTGTGTTGATCTGCGCCAGCAAGCCTCCGCCCCAGGCGGCCGCGGCAAGACTGGCGACGGTGAAGAAATGCGCCATTGTATTTGCCTCCAGGTACCTGTCCCTAACATCCGGGTTTGCGAACGGAAATTGTCATGCGGACTCTCGGGCCATATTATCGGAAACAGGCCCGGCCGCCATTTGTTAACCGGGTTACCATTTGGCCTTTCCGGCCACCAGCGAGTATACACCCAATCTCGCCTCATCACATCCTTAATAGTGCGGGCTCTTCTTCGGGTCGCGCCGCCTCGATTGCCAGTTCACGCTCTTCGGGGAACACCCGGAGGTAGCGGAACGAGAACGAATACACCAGAACGCCATAAGCCACCACCGCCAGGAACGTGCCGGTTTCCTGCCAGCTTGGCGAGTAAGTCATGAACTTGTCGAACGAAAGGGTGGGCACGGAGAGCGTTTGCACGGTCTGTACGAAACGGTTGAGCGCCACGCCCACGGATGCCATGGCGGCCGCCGAGACCAGCCAGCCGGTACGCGCCCGCAGCTTCGGCGTGAGCATTACGATCGCCGGGACGATGCCGAAAATGCCTATCTCCGCGAACAGGATCCACGTGCCGAACGGTTTCCAGGCATAGAATTGCGCCGCCGGGAAGCCGCTGCCGGGTGAAGTGCGGTTGATCCAGACGATGGTGTCCACGGTCTTCAGCAAAACGTAGACGGCCAGCAGCAGTCCCGAAATGCGCCCCAGAAGTTGCAAGGTTCCATGCCTCACCAGGCGTTTCCTGGCGATCTTCTCGACCATCCAGGTGGTCAGCAGGATGAAGCTCGGGCCCACCGCCGCCGCCGAAAGGATGAACAGGAAAAAGGTGGTGGGCCAGATGCCCAGCCCCTCGCGAAACGCGAATGGGCGGCCGCGCAACACTCCATAGAGCCCGCCGAGCGAGCCCTGGTGGAAGAAGGAAAGAAACGTCCCCACGCCCGCCAGCACGTACACCAGCTTGTGCAGCTCGTGCTCGAACACCAGGAACGAGGGCGCCTCGCGCAGCTTACGGTTCTTGAGCGCGATGGGCAGGTACTCGATGAACAGCACCATGAGGTAGCAAGTGATGCAGAAGGTGACCTCGGTGAGCATGGAGTGCACGTTGGGATACCAAAACGTGAACCACGCGCGCAGCGGCTGGCCCACATCCACCATCAGAATGCAGACCGCGCCGCTGTAGCACACCAGGCCGATCACCACCGCGCTGTTGATGACCGATTTCAGCTCGTCGATCTTGAGGATGTACACCAAAAAGCCGGTGAAAAAGGCGCCGGCGCCGAGCGCAATCACCGTCAGGTCGAGGAAAATCCACAGTCCGAAAGGGAAGCGGTTGTCCATGTTGGTCTGGTTCAGGCCCTTGACCAGGGACAGGCCGGCGCAATAGAGCCCGAACAGCAGCATGGCCGCCCAGGGCGCGAGCCACAGCAGGAACTTTCCGGTGGAGCAGCGTTTTACGCCGCGCGCGATGAACTGTCTATCCACGGGCGTTCTCCTTTCCCATGGGCGGCCGGGGCGCATCGCCGATGCGCCGCACCCAGTCGCGTTGGGAGCGGTAGTAGATCTTGGGCTCGGTGTGGAGTTTCTCGAGCAGGCGGAAGCTGGCGGGGTCTTTGGCCCTGCGGGCCACCTCGGCCGCCGCGTCGTTCAGATCGCCGAAGCGGATGGCGCCGGCCGGGCACGCCTCCACGCAGGCGGGGACGTAATCGCCCGGCTGGATTTCCTTTTTGCCGGCCGCGGCGGCTCGCTCTTTGGCGGCGTGCCAGCGGCCGTGGCAGAAGTTGCACTTCTCCACTACCCCGCGCATGCGCGGCGCCACATCGGGGTTGAGCGTCTTTTCCATGCCGGCGGGCCACGCCGGGTCCCACCAGTTGAAATAGCGCGCGTGGTAGGGGCAGGCGGCCATGCAGTAGCGGCAGCCCAGGCAGCGCTCGGGCATCTGGCCCACGATGCCGGTGGCCGGGTCCACGTCCACCGCCTGCTGCGGGCAAACGTGCACGCAGGGGGTATCCTCGCCGCATTGCTGGCAGAGCACCGGCACGAACACCGTCCGCTTGCCGGGGTAGTCTTCGCCGTTATCCACTTTAAAGACGCGAATCCAGGTGATGCCCTTGCGATCGGTGGCGCCTTCATGCGCCGGCGGGACGTTGTTTTCCACGGCGCAGGCCACCATGCAGGCGCCGCAGCCGGTGCAACGGTCCACGTCGATGGTCATCCCGTAGCGCTTGGCTTTGTTGCTTCCATTGGCTGCGATCATGATTGCGCCACCCTGGCGCGGGAAAATGCGCCGCAGATATCGAGAATCTCCGGGCTGGCCCCCACTTCCACCACGCCGGGCGGAATCGAGGGACTGACGGTCACCTGGATGGGGCACCTGCCCAGCGCCGTCTGGAGCACGGCGTGAGCGCCCTCGCCGACGCCGCACGCCGCCGCCGAAGCGGGGTTGAGCGCGGCGCGGTTGGGGCCCAGCCGCAGGTTCGATTCCTGGTACAGCTTGGACATCAGCGGTGAAGCCAGGCCGGTAGCGCCCGGCAAGTCGGTGAGCGCGACGAGCAGAGGCAGGTCGGCCGACTCGTGTGGGGCAGGCGTTTTCGCCTGCCAACCGGTCTCTTCCACCTGTGGGGCAGGCAGGCCCAGAGGGCGCCCCGCCTGCCAACCAGCATCCATCCAGCATCCGCCCTCGTTCAGGCCTTTCCAAAAATCTTCCGGCTTCACCTCTTTCACCGGCGTGGATTTGGCGTCGGCGCAAGTAAAGAGGGTTCCGCGGCCGGCCTTGTGGATGGCGTCGGCGCGCTCGCGCAGAGCGCTGGAAGCGTCCATGCCGGCAACCCCGGCGATGAAGGCGGCGGGGTCCACCATGCCGGCCGGGGCCGGGACCAGGGGCGTCGAAATGCGGAACGCCGCCCCCGGAGAATCGATGGCGGCCGGAGAGTCGCCGGTCATCTCGGGATAGACGGCCGTTGGCAGGGTGAACTGCGCGTGGCGCCCGTAGCCGTTCCGCGACCATGCGAAGGCCACCACCACGGGGTTATCGGGAACCAGCTTGGGCGCGATGGCGTTCCAGGGGATGTAATCGCCGGGGACGGATTCGTCGATGAGCAGCGCCCGAATGGATCCATCCGGGACGGAATCGAGGCCCGCCGGCGGCGCGGCCTTCTTCCACGAATCGGGAACGGGAGCTTCGGCGCGCGCGATAAGCGCCTTTCCCCACGCGCCGGTGAGGCGGTTGAGGGGTATGACCTCCGGCACATCGTCCCCGGCCAGAACCAGCGCAGGGCCGTTGTGGGCGAGCTCGCCGGCCAGATCCGCAATCTGGCTTTCGGTGAGGCCGGTTTCGGCGGCGGCCTGGGCCGGCATGGCCTTTCCTTCCAGCAGGGCGGTAAGGCCGAGGGCGAGCGCCCTTCCCGAACCGGGGTTGATGCGCAGCCAGAGATCGGCCAGCGCCGCGGTCCGCGATTCGAACGGCTCGGCTTGAATCAGGCGGAAGCCCGCGCGCGCGGCAAGCACGTTTCCAGGCGTGCCCCAACCTTCGAGCACCGGGACGCCGATACTAAGCACGGTGCGCGCGGCGGCCAGGTTTACCGCGGCCCCGCCCAGCGGCGGCGGCGCGGTGAGGTAGACCCCGTTCTTCACGGCCGCCATGGCGCGGCGATAGGTCCAGGAAGCCGTGCGTCCGGGACGCAGGTCCAGCACCGCGATGCGCTCGTTCGGGCCGCACTGGGCGATGGCGTTGGCCATGGCGGCCGCCGCCTCGTGTGCGGGGCCTTGCTTCAGCCGTTCGGGATGATAGGGCAGGTGATGCCCCGTTAATCCAAACGGGCACAGCGCGCCCAGGCTGAGCGGATGCGCCGGCACGCCCATCAGCGCCACCGGCTGCTCGCCAACCAGGCGCGCGCGCACCGCGCACCCCGCCGGGCATAGCGCGCAATTCGTGTACCTGGTCTTGATTTCGCCGCGCGCGGGGCGTGGAATACCGGGCCAGTTCTCGCTCCACAGCGCGGTGTCGGTGATCAGCCGCCACGGCGCCGGCGTGAACAGCACGCCGACCGCCGAGCCGCCCAGGAATTTGAATAAGTTTCTGCGGGTGGTTTGCATATGGGCCCGTGTTTACTTGTGGCAATCCAGGCAACTGTGCTCGAATCCATGCCGGCGGTGGCAATCGACGCAGTCGTCCATCTTCATCCCTTTTGCCGCGGCGGTTCCCCAGATGTCGCGCGAGTAGCCGCTGATGCGGTCCTGCTGGTAGGGACGCAACGTATCCGCGGCGCCCTCGCCGCCGTGGCAAACTTCGCACTTCATTCCGCCCAGTTTGACGTGGGTGATATGCGAGAAGTAGACGTTCTCCGGCTGGCGCGCATACACCGCCCATTGGGGCTGGCGGTTGGGCGTCACGTATCCGTCGATGAAGTTCTTCTCCGCTGGCGTGGTTCCCATGGGCGCGGCATGGCAGCCGGAACACTTGTCCAGGGTCGGGACGCCGGCAAAGGTCCCGTCGTCGCGGAAGGCGTGGCAGTCCTCGCATTTCGCGCCGGCCTTCTCGGCGTGGACTTTGTGGCTGAAGTCTACCGGCTGCGGGCGCGATTCATAGATCACGTGGGGGAAACCAGCCCAACCCGCGCCCAGGGCCGCCAGAGTTCCCCCCAGGAAAAACAGGTATCCGGGGATCCTCAAGGTCTATTCATCTCTTCCCACTCGCATAAGGCGAGAAAAATTCGTGAAACAAAGTCAATTTCCGCTCTCGCTCGAGCTCCCGCCCGATTCCGGCGGCGAACAGGCCTCCATCGGCGGCCAGGGGCCCGATGGCGCCCGCTGTCTGCTGCTGCAAGAACTCGTTGACACGCAGCTGCTCCCGCTCCATCCATTCCTGCGCCGCCGCGCCTTCGAGCAGGTTCGATTTGGTCTCGGGGACCGGGGTTCCCTCGAACAGCCAACCCGCCGAGTACGGCTCCGCGGTGAGCTTGGAAGGATCGGCGCGCAGGTAGAGGTTGCAGTTAGTCAGCACAAGTTCATTGGGGAACACCACTTCGAGGTCCACCCCCGCCACGGTGAGCACGGCGGCCGGCCGGTGGCGCCCCTTGGTCCACACATAGGTGATGCGGTCCACTTTGCCCAGCGCGCGGCTCAGAAACGCATCGATACCGGCGTGGCACATACCGTCCTGGGTAATATCCAGCCACATGTGGTTGGCCGAATAGCGCAGCCAGCCGGGCATCCCGATGCCGTCCACCTCGTCGACGGACATTTCGGGGTGCGCCATTCCCAGGTACAGATCGCAGTACTGGTGGCTGTCGTTGCCGCAGCGGGAAAGCAGCGATTCGCTGTACGGCACGAACTTGGCCACCGGCGCGGCCCCGCAAAACTGCATGAGGGACTCGCGCAAAAACGGGCAGTGTCCGTTCGATTCCTCCGCCGGCTGCGCCTGAAACACCGGGCAGGAAACGTAACCCGCCGAGGAGCACTTCTCATCCCCGCGGCCGTTATGGACCTGCGGGATCAGCTTGCGGATAGCCGCCGACTGGCAGTACTTAACCTGAGTTTCCTTCAGGAACGGGCAGGTCATTCCGCTACCGCTCTTCTTCTTTCTTCCCGGTCTCCTCGCCGCCATCGGCCATGGTCAGGCCCAGTCCCGGAACGTGGAACGCATGCCCGTCGTAGGAGGCCACCAGGTCGGAGACCTCGCGGTCGAGCTTGGACATGGAGGCGGCCTTCTTGCGCCGCGCCGCCAGTTCCTGCACCACGCCGAAGGCCACGGCGGCGCAGCAGATGACCACCAGCGCCAGCAAGGCGATATTCGTGAAATTCAACCAATAAGTAGCCGGATCGTTCATGGAGTGACTTTTCCCTTCGGAGAAGAGGAATGCACGTACTGGGCCATGCTGAAAATAAATGGGTTATGGGTTGGCGGCGAAGTGGAGTGTCGGGTATTCAGACACTAAAATCTTGAATTAAGACGCGGGGGAGGGCGCCGGAGGCCCCAGTTTGTGGAAAAGCGTCATCGAAGAATCGGCGTATGTCCTCCAGGGACATGCCGGCCGCGAGCCTGGTAGTGGCTCACTTCGGAGAAATTCCAGAGTGCAAACCGGTCAGTTCGCGCCGGATCACACAAAAACAGTCGCCGCTTAGTCTGAATTTCTGGATCTTGTGCGTATGGCTCCCCTTAACCACAACGGGGCCGTCGAAAGAGCGCGCCACGGCTAGGACAGCTTCTCCTCGCAGCGCTGAGTCTTTTGGGGAGACAGTTGTTGGGCGCCCATCCGTCATCGGCAATTGCTCAAGGGGCCTAAGTACAATGCAGTATACATTTACTTTCAAAAGGTATTCCTGCATCCGAACACTATTCCTTCGAAAATCTGGGTGCCTGACGGCTTTGCGGGATTCCGCCGCGACGTGCTCGCCATTAATGGAGCTAGTTGCTGTGCGAAACGTTGAGGGGTTAGTGCTTTGTTCTTGGCTCGCCAATCAGCCCTTCCGATTCAAGTTGATTGCAGATCTCCACGGTCTGACGCAAGGGGAGCTTTAGTCGTTCAGCGATATCATCATAGAATAGTGAACTCGTGGAGTCCTTAAACAACCCCAAGACACGGTTGCGGGCTTCTGGATCACTTATATCGTCCACTTCGACTTCCGAGGTGTTTCCGCGCACTGCCACCAGGATCTCCTCAAGTAATTCTTGGTGAGTATTCAGCGATACCTTCACTTCGGCAATCTCGGTGTGAATGGCACTGATCACAGGCAGCAGTCCTTCGGTAGATACAAACGGGGCATTGATCTGCACTGGCACATAGAAATACTGAAGAGGCGGCAGCGCTGGCAATTGCCAGCGAGAAAAGATGTCCTCAAGCCCCGACATTTCCCCAAGGGTCGCCTTGAGATCATCCACGTGAAATAAAGCATTAGATGCCATAGCTGGGTTTGCCCCTACGTTCCAGATTTGACCTTTTTGGCCTGCTCCATCGCGGCGGCGGCTTGAATCTGAGACTGCCGGAGAAGTTCCGTGAGTCTCTGGTGCATCATCATGGCGGCCTGAATAGACATTCCAAATCGGTAGTTGACCAGAAAATCAACAGTGGGGACAACATCCGCTGTGGACTTTTGTTGTAGCGCGGCATTGATCGCCTCCGGCGTTACCACACCCACATCCATTAACACGTCCATCCCCATCGCAGAGAACTCTACGGCGTTTATGTATACTGGATGTGGCGGCTCCTCATCGCTGCGTGAAAACACCCGCCGGGATTTGGCCGCAATTTGAGCCGCCGTGATAGCCGTGCCCACGGGATCACCGGCCATTTTTGGTCCTGCTTTCGTCCTTATCCATCAATCAGTTGGATGCCACCACCGGAAAGTTGGTTTCCGTCTTCGTCTCAGTACCCCTATCTGCGTACAACGACTCCCGTATCAAGCGTTTCACTGGCCAATCGAGTATACAATGGCGACTTTGGCAATCAAAGATATCTTAATAAACGTTAATGCGTGGAAGAGAGTCTGGAGCCCAAAGCGGCTTGTTTTCAACATATTGCATCATTAGCGTTGCGGCTCCCGGTCAAGCTGCACTTCCGGCCTGTTGCCCAGAGGCTCATTCGACTTCGCAAATCTCCACCCATGCCAACGATAGCGAGTCGGTCTAGTCAACTTATCGGCTGCGTGCGCGCAAGCTATATGGCCTAAAGCGCTTAAATTCTCCAATCTCTTGTGAATCGATTCTACGGCTCCCCTGTGGGGGCCGCCACCACGACTAATGAGGCGCGCTGAAGGCGAATAAAAGGCGAATTGTCGCCGGCCCCCCCTGCTGTTAGCGCACCCCCTCCCATTGCTATTCTGCCGCGCTTACTATACCGTAGAAGTGAGCCGAGTATGTCGCTCCCCTCTTCGGGCCGCCTGAACTAAGTCAGACCTCCTGGATCAATTCCCTTAGTACTAATGCCCTCCGGCAATTCCGGGCTTGCGCCCCAAGGAGCATCATCATGAGCAGCATCGACCCGAGGCCGAAAACCGGCTTCCGGGCGGGCGACGACGTCGTGCTGGCCGAGGGCACCTATCAGGGGACCGATGGAGTTTTTCTGGGATTCAGGGAAGACGCCAACTGGGCGAACATCCGGGAGCGCGACGGCAGCGTCCGCAGCCACCCGGTGGCCTGGCTGGCGGAAGCGGCCGCCGCCAATTAGAGAGGCATTGGCCCTGTAATTCGCCGACTGTGCGGCGCAAGCGCGGGGTCGGGCCTTCGGGCCTGACGCGGGGCTTTCGCCCGGCGTTTGGCGATGATCGAGGAACGCCGCCCAGATGGCCGGCGGCAATCCGAAAGGCTTGACCCCACACCGCCAGCGCGCGGTTAGAATAGGAGCGGATATCTCACTCCTATGAGGCTCAGCGTTTTTCTTCTCCTGGCGGCCTTCGCCGCGCAGATTTCAGATCGGCCGGCGGCCGGGCAGGCGGGCGCCGCGTCGGCGATGCCAACCGTCGCGATCAAAGTGGACCAGGTCGGATACCTCACCGGCGCGCCCAAGGTGGCGCTGGTGGCGGCTGAATCGCCGGCGGGCGATTTCACCGTGCGGCGCGCCGCCGGTGGCGCCGTGGTTTTCCGCGGAAAGCTCTCCGCTCAGGCGGCCGACGCCGACACCGGCGACAAGGTGCAGGCGGCCGACTTTTCGGCCTTCAAAACCAACGGAAAATACTATCTCGATGTGCCCGGCGTGGGCCGGAGCTGGGAATTCTCCATCGGCCCGGACGTCTACTCGCGGGCGTTCTACCTGGCCATGCGGGCCTTCTATGGGCAGCGCTGCGGCATCGCCGTGGACCTGGCGCCCGATTTCCCGGCTTACAAGCACGCCGCCTGTCACCTGGAAGGCGCCTGGCATGTCTCCTCGGGGAAGACCGGCCCGCGCCTTTCGGCCAAGGGTTGGCATGACGCCGGCGATTACGGCCGCTACACGGTCAATTCCGGCATCACCACCGGCACTTTGCTGTGGGCCTGGGAGCTGTTCTCCAGCCGCGTGAAGGGCGTCAAACTGAACATCCCCGAATCCGGCGCCAAGACCCCCGACATTCTCAACGAGATCAAGTGGAACCTGGACTGGATGCTCTCCATGCAGGACGAGGACGGGGGCGTTTGGCACAAGCAGACCAGTGAGCGCTTCTGCGGCTTCATCATGCCGGAAAAGGACTCCCTGGTGAGCTACGTCATCGGCACGGGGAAGGAGCCGTTCAAAAGCTCCTGCGCCACCGCCGACCTGGCCGCCGTGACGGCCATCGCGGCCCGCGCGTACAAACCCTTTCAGCCGGATTACGCGGCCGAATGCCTGCGCGCGGCGCGCAAGGCGTTCGCCTGGGTGGAGAAGTATCCCAACGTGACTTTCAACAATCCCCAGGGCGTGGGGACCGGCGGATACGGCGACGGCAACTGCTCCGACGAGCATCTGTGGGCCGCCGCCGAGCTGTGGCGCACCACCGGCGAGAGCGACTACGAAAAGTACTTCCTGGCGCACTACGGCGATTTCAAGAACGCCGGCCGGGGCGCCAGAGGCGGCGGCCAACCGCCCGCCGCGCCCGCCCTGATCCACGCCACCAACCCGCAAGGCTGGGGCAATGTGGCCAACCTGGGCCTGTGGACTTACGTTTTGGGGAAGGGCAAGGATGCCGCCGCGGTGGACGCCATTCGCGACGACTCCCTGAAGGCGGCGGACGAGATTGTGCGCCGCACTCCCCTGCTCCCCTACCACCACAGCATGACCACCGGGGACTATGGCTGGGGATCCAATAGCGCGGCGGCCAATTACGGGATGCAGCTCCTGGTGGCGAACGCCTTCAAGCCCAACCCGCGCTATGTAGAGACCGCGTTGGACAATCTGCACTACCTTCTCGGCCGGAACACGTTCTCGGTATCCTGGGTCACCCAGTTGGGCGCCAATCCGTACAAGCACCCGCATCACCGGCCCAGCGGCGCGGACAATATCGACGACCCCTGGCCGGGAATGCTCTCCGGGGGGCCGAACCGCAGCCGCCAGGATCCGGAGATGACCAGATTGTTGCCGGCCACCTACCCCCCGGCTAAGGGCTGGGTGGACGTTCAAGGGGCATACGCGGCCAATGAGATCGCCATCAACTGGCAGGCCCCGCTGGTATTTCTGCTGGCGGGCGCGTTGAAGTAGGTTCCGGCGACTTCTTGGTGGGACGGACGATCGGTTCTTGTCGTCTGTCAACCGGCCGCATCGAAGCCTTGACAGACCACGAAAGACGATGGTCTGTCCCACGTCTCGTAGAATGGGAACGGCGTGATCGAGCGCATTATCCGGACCATCGAGCGGGAGCGCATGTTCGGCCCGGGCATGCCTGTGGGCGTGGCCGTGTCGGGCGGGGCGGATTCGGTGTGCCTGCTGCACGTCCTGCTGGAAGTGGGCCCGCGCTGGGACTTGCGGCCGCTCGTTCTGCACCTGAACCATGGCCTGCGCGGTGAAGAATCGGACCGGGACGAAGAATTCGTGCGGGAAATGGCCGCGCGGGCGGGACTGCCCATTCTGGTGGAATCCTGGGAACGGCGGGATGCCGGTTCCTGCAACCTGGAGGAGGCGGCGCGCGACGCCCGGCTGGCCTTCTTCGAAAAGGCCATGGCCACCGGCGCGGTGGAACGCGTGGCGTTGGGGCATACCCGCGGCGACCAGGCCGAGACGGTGCTGTTCCGGTTCTTGCGCGGAGCGGGAACGGCCGGGCTGGCGGGCATCCGGCCGGCGACTTCGACGGGCATCGTCAGGCCGCTCGTGGAGATCGATCGGGACGAAATCGAGCAGTTCCTGCGCGGGCGGGGCATAGCCTGGCGGGAGGACTCCACCAACCTCAGCCCGGAGTTCGCGCGCAACCGCATCCGCCACCATCTGCTGCCGCAACTGGCGCGCGACTGGAACCCGGCGATTCGGGAAACGCTGGCCAATACCGCCGATTGGGCCCGGGCCGAAGAGGCCTACTGGGAGGCCGAAATCGACCGCCTCGCGGCCGGCGCGCTACGGGAGAGCGGCGGGGCGGTGGTGCTGCGGGCGGACGCCCTGCTGGCCCTGCCGCTGGCCGTGGCGAGGCGCCTCGCGCGGCGCGCCATGGAGCGGGTGAAGGGCGACTTGCGCGGCATCGAGTTCCACCACGTCGAGGCGCTCCTGGAACTGGCCGCCGGCGGCCAGGGACACGGGCGGCTCCAGGCTCCCGGCCTGGACATCTTCCGCTCGTTCGAATGGCTGCGTGTGTCGCCTCCCGGCGTGGCGACCCTGGAGAACCGCAACTACCGCTTTCCGGCCACTATCCCCGGCCGCGTCGAGTTGCCCGGACCGGGCTCCGCGATCCTCCTCGAACTCATTGAAACCACGGGAACTATCGGATCTTCGGAATCCGTATATAATAAGGGGGTAAGCGGTTTGGACCGGGAATCGTTGAGCGGCCCCCTGGAAGTGCGAAACTGGCGACCCGGCGACCGGCTTCAACCCCTGGGAAAAGCCGGGGAAGAAAAGATTAAGACCCTCTTCCAGGAAGGGCGCATCCCCTTGTGGGAACGGCGCCATTGGCCCGTGGTGGTGTGCGGGTCTTCGGTTGTCTGGACGCGCCGGTTTGGGCCGGATGCCCGGTTCGCGGCGGGCCCCGGGGCTAAGCTGAGGCTGGCGATCACGGAAACCGGCGGCGTGTCCGACCTCCCATGAATTTCGGGAATCGGGATAGAACCGGCGGCGTCTATAGTAGTGGCAGGGCCGTTGCGGAGGTTGCGTGAACTCGAATACTAAGACATTGCTCTTCTGGGTGGTCCTCATTTGCGTGGCGCTGCTGCTGCTAATGGTGTACCGCACCGGCCAGACGCCGAAAGAACAGCGGATTACTCTCACCGAGTTCGTGAGCAGGATCAATGAAGGGCAAGTCAAGGAGATCACGGAATCGGCTACCGGTGAGGTCCATGGGACCTATACCAACCAGACCTCGTTCGTTACCCAGGTGCCTCCGACCTACGATCCGGTTACCACGCTGCTGCTCCAAAAGAACGTCTCCGTCACCAACAAGCCGGAGACCTCCGGGGGCTGGGTCAACATGCTCGTGCAGGCCTCCCCGTTCATCGTGCTGATCGCCTTCTGGATCTTCATGATGCGGCAGATGCAGAGCGGCGGCAACAAAGCCCTGAGCTTCGGCAAGAGCCGGGCGCGGCTGCATTCCACGCAACAGAAAAAGGTGACCTTCAAGGACGTGGCCGGGGTGGAAGAGGCCAAGGAGGAATTGCAGGAGATCATCGAATTCCTGCGCGAGCCCCAGAAATTCCAGAAGCTGGGCGGCCGCATTCCCAAGGGCGTGCTGCTGATCGGACCTCCGGGAACGGGCAAGACCCTGCTGGCGCGGGCCATCGCCGGGGAAGCCAGCGTGCCGTTCTTTTCCATTTCGGGCTCGGACTTCGTGGAGATGTTCGTGGGCGTGGGCGCGAGCCGCGTGCGCGACCTGTTCGAGCAGGGCAAGAAGAACGCGCCCTGCATCATCTTCATCGACGAAATCGACGCCGTGGGCCGGCACCGCGGCGCGGGGTTGGGCGGCGGCCACGACGAGCGCGAACAGACCCTCAACCAGTTGCTGGTGGAAATGGACGGCTTCGAATCGAACGAAGGCGTCATCCTGGTGGCGGCCACCAACCGGCCCGACGTGCTCGACCCGGCGCTGCTGCGGCCCGGGCGTTTCGACCGGCGCGTGGTGGTGGGCCGGCCGGACGTGCAGGGGCGCGAAGCCATCCTGCGGGTGCACACCAAGAAGATTCCGCTGGGCGATAACGTGGATCTTTCCGTGCTGGGGCGCGGAACTCCCGGCCTGGCCGGCGCCGACCTGGCGAACCTGGTGAACGAAGCGGCGCTCAACGCCGCGCGCCAGAACCGCAAAGTGGTCATGATGGTGGATTTCGAGCTGGCCAAGGACAAGATCCTGATGGGCGCGGAGCGGAAATCGCTGATCCTGAGCGACGAAGAGAAGCGCAACACGGCCTACCATGAGGCGGGCCACGCCCTGGCGGCGGCGGTGATACCGGGCGCCGACCCGCTGCACAAGGTGACCATCATCCCGCGCGGCATGGCTCTGGGCGTGACCATGCAGTTGCCGATTGACGACAAGCATTCCTACAGCAAGAGCTACCTGCTGGCGCAGCTCGCCATCCTGATGGCCGGGCGCATCGCCGAGGAGCGTTACATGCACCACATGACCACGGGCGCGGGCAACGACATCGAGCGCGCCACCGAGCTGGCCCGCAAGATGGTTTGCGAGTGGGGCATGAGCGAGCTGGGTCCGTTGAGCTACGGCAAGAAGGAAGAGCAGATTTTTCTGGGGCGCGAGATCGCCCAGCATCGCGATTACAGCGAAGAGACCGCCATCCGCATCGACGAGCAGGTGAAGCAGATCGTGCAGGGCGCTTACGACACCGCGGCGGCGGTCATCGACAGCCACTCCGAAGCCATGGTGAGCATCGCCGAGGCGCTGCTGGTGCGCGAGATCCTGGACGGGGCCGAAGTGATGCAGCTCATCAACGGAGAGACGCTGGCGCCGCTGCCGCCGTCGTCGGACGGCAAGGATTCGGCGGACCATACCCAGCAAGTGCTCCGGCCCGAGGCCGGGCGGCGCGTTCCGGGACTGAACGAAGGGGAGCGTCCGCAGCCGGCGTGATTCCCCGCTTCCCGGTATACCTTTTCGATCTGGACGGCACGCTGCTCGATTCCGCCGAGGATATCTGCGCCGCCATCCAGGAGGCGTTCGCCGCCACGGAGCGCCCCGCCGCAGTCGATTTCGATTTTCTGAAGGGCAACATCGGCCGGCATTTCGTCGATTATTTCGGCGACATCTTTCCGGACTACAGTTCCCGACAGATCGACGAGATCATCCGCCGGTACCGCGTCATCTACCTGGCGCGCGGCCACCAGCGGACGTGCGTGTATCCAGGCGTCCGCGAGGCGCTGGCCGCGCTCGCCGGCCGTAAATCCACCGCCACCACCAAGGGCACGCCCACTACCCGCGCCGTCCTCGAGCAATTCGGACTGATCCGGTATTTCGACCACGTGCAGGGCACCGACGATTTTCCACACAAGCCCGCGCCCGATGTGATTCTGGCCGCCCTGGCGGCGCTGGGAGCGTCGCCGCGGGAGTGCCTCATGGTGGGCGATTCGGCGGCCGACATGGAAGCCGGCAGGCGCGCGGGCGTAAAGATCTGCGCGGTGCGCTACGGCTACGGAAAGCGCGAAGACCTGGCGCGGTTTGAACCGGATTACTGGGTAGACGATCTGCGGGAGCTGGCGGAGGGATAGACGATTCGATGGAAGCGGCTTAACTCTTGAAGATTGGAGAAGTACGTTCTTCCAGACGGACAATGCGGTCCTGGTGATTATCCAATTTGTTTTCTATGCGATCAAGGCGTTTGATGATGTCATCGAGGCGCTTGGAAAGGTTGGTATTGGAAACCCAACCGGCAATTACAGCCACGCCGACGGAGACCAGGATCGTCATCATCAAGGGAAGCGTATTTTGCCAGAAGACCGGCTGCACGGTTCAATTATGGCACAGGATCACCGGGTCGACAACCATGGCGCAGTGACCCTTTTCGACGGGACATGGCGCGCTTTGAACCGGATTACTGGGTGGACGATCTGCGGGAGCTGGCGCGCGGGGAATAGCGCAAGGTGGGACAGACGCTTTCGTGGGTCAACTCGCGCCCGATTTCTTCACGGCTTCCGCTCCCCGTCTGCGCCGTTTCTGGCCGCGGTTTGAGCGCCCGCTGCCGTCAATGAACCAGCAGGGCGGCAAGCGAGAGGGGGACCCCAGCGCCCAACAGCACAACGCCCGCCTTCTTCTCGCCGGACCATGTTGCAAGGGCGGGGCATGGATATCCTCCGACGAAGCAATTCGTTGAAGCACGTACGAGCACCGTGGGGCCAGTGGCCGTCAGAACGGCGCCTGCCGCCGTGAGCCCAACACCGGCGGCAAGGACTCCAATGCGAGCCGCGGTCCATCGTTTCCGGGCCTTCGCTGTAGGATGCAGCCTGCTACGCTCTGGCGCGCCCGGTGAGGACGGCGCCGCTTGCGGAGTGGGATTGTCCTGCCCGGCGGTCCCAGCCGCGGCAATCGAGAAGGCGCCGCCGTTGCGGTAGGCCCAATTGGCTGCCTGAGCCACGTCGAGCACAGCCCCGGCCGCGGCAACCCCCGAAACGCTCCTCGCGGCCGTGCGCTCCGCCGGACGAGCCGTCTCCTGCGCTCGTGACGGCAAGCACCAGGACATGCATACGATTATGGCGGTGGTCAGTCGCGTTCCGATGGTAGAACTCATGATGTGAGTGTCACCCGATCTTCGGCGCGTGTCAAGCCTTTTGAGCGAGGATTTCCCTCTCGCCATCCTGGCTCGGCGCCGATCGCGCTTCGAACAGCATTTTTGGAGCCGTTTCTCTCATTTTCCAATTCCCGAATGATTCCGGCGGCGCGGAAAGGCGATTCGATTCCCGACCGTCCCCTTCCGGAAGGCATTCGCAGTCTGGCCGTTATTGTCGTTTTCTGTTGCCGCTTTGGCCCGCGATTGCGCCGGCAGTCGACTTTCCGATCCTTCCGGGGCAACGTCTGCGCCCTGCGCGTCGTCATCGAGATATGACGACTTATCGCGGTACAAGCGCGTGTGGCCGGCTGGCGGCGCTGTGCGCGTGTTTTGAGGGCTTGGCGTTTGGCGGCGACGGTTCGCGTGGAGGAGCACCTGTACCGGTGGGCGAACTGGGTGATCACACAGGAGTCGGCGGCGCATCGCCAGGTGGACGGCAAGACCGTCGAATACGAAGTCACGCTGCAGCCGGATGAAGAGCGAACGCTGACTTACACGGCTCACTACACCTGGTGACGGAGCCGCGCCGGACGATCCGAGTCATGATGCCCAAGGCCGGTCCGTGCGCCGGCGAACGCCTATGACCCAACTCGGCGTTCCGGCCGCAAGACGGTCCCGCGAATCGGGTGTGCGACGCAGAGTGATGGTCGAAGCGATTCGCCTGCAAGACGGCCCGGATCCGAGCGTACGTGTACGCAAGGCCCAGGGCGCCGTTGTGGGGCAGGCTGTCAACCTGCGGCCGATTGTCAATCGGCCTCTCGCGAGCGTCTGCCAGTACCGCCCAGGCGGGTTACCAACCCGCCGCAGGTTGACAACCTGCCCCACGTGACGCCGGCTTGCGCGCGCGGCTCCCTATTCCAGCGAGTATCCCTCGCGGGCGCGCACGGTACGGCCCCGGGCGTTGTTGAGCGTAACCTTGATGGCGTGCCACCCCTCGCCTTCGTCCTGAGGAGGCTGGAAGGTGAGCAGATATCCGTGCGTCAGGTCTTGCAGCACGTGATCGAAGATCTTGAGAATCTCCTCCGGGTCGTGGATGGCGAACGGCAGGCCGCCGGTGGCCTTCGAGATGCCGGCCAGCAGATCGAGAAATTCGGGGCGGCGTAGCGCTTCGCCCTGGGCCATGGTATAGATGGGGGCCCCCGCCGCCTTGGCTCGGTTGATGGCGATATCGGCGGTGAGAGTGCTCAGGTTGTCGTCGCCATCGGTGAAGACCACGATGGCTTTCTTGCCGGTGCGCGCGGACAGGTCGCGGTTCACCCGCACCAGGGCGTCGTACAATGCCGTGCCTCCCAGAGCGTGCGCCCGCAGGACGGCGCGCTCGGCGGCCCGCTTATCGGTGGTGAAGGGTTGCAGTTCGGTGACCGCGGCATTGAAGGAGTAGACCGCCACGGCGTCGCCGGGGCGCATGTCGGCGATCAACTTGAGGGCTCCGCTCTTCAGGGGCGGAAGGGCGCTCTGCATGCTTCCGGTGGAGTCGAACAAGAGGGCGACGGAAACCGCGGTACTCTGTTTTTCAAAGCTGGAGGCGGGCACCGCCTTGCCATCGTCAAACACGGCGAACTCGGCCCCCGGCACATCGTCGACATAGCGCCCGCGTCCGTCGGTCACGGTGGCGTGCACCTCCACCAGCCGCCCGCTGACGCGGAACACCGCTTCGGTGGGTCCGGAGGCGGTGGTGGCGACGGAGGCGGCGGGTTTGGCGGCGACCTTGGCCGCGGCCACGGGCGCGGCGGGCGCTTCCAAAGGCAGCTTATGGCGCGCCAGACCGCGCGTGGCCTCTTCAAAGGTGGCGAATCCCCCGGTCATGTACGACGCCGAGACCTTTTCGGTGCGCGCCATGCCGGTCGGGAAGAACACCGAGCGGTTTTTCGAATCGGTAACCGGGACGAACCGATGCCGCCTCATGACCCCCGGATCTTCGGAAATCAGCAAGCCGCTGGGATCGAGCACGGCGGCATAGACCAACCCGGTGAGAGCCGCCAGCGTGGTGGCGGGAGTGGGCGCGGCCAGCGCGGCGTCGATGGTGGGCGCGGCCTGGAACGCGCGAATGCGGTCGAAATCCGCGCGCCGCTGCCCGCTCAAGCGAAGCAACCGCGTGGCCACCGCCTCATCCACGCTGCCCTGGCCGCCGGCCATCTCCCGTAGCTCCGCCAGCGCTTTGGGGGAGGGATCCGGCCCCGTCAGAACGGTGCACACTCGCGCGAACGCTTGCGCCGCCGCTGCCTTGTCCAGGGAGCCGGCCTGCGCCCCCAGCACGATCAGTTTGACCAGCGATTGCCACTCGCCCGCCGAAGTGTTGCGCGCTTCCAGGGATTGGTTGGAGGCGGCCTCGGTGAAAGCCGCCAGCGCCTGAAACTCGGCGCCGCCCAGCCCCGGGAGCTTCTCGAAGTAGGGGAACAGGGACTTCCATTCGGCGTAGTGGCGCGCCAGCAGCTTGACCGACGCGGCATCGAGCGGCGCCCCCCGCTTCTCTTCCATGGCCGCCACCGGGACCAAGGCATCCATCGACTCGGATTTCAGGATGACATCGTCATCCGTTCCCGATGAACTGGACCACGCTTCCCGCCCGCCGGGAAAGCGCACCTTGCCGGAATCGTCGAGCGGAATCCCTCCCAGCAGATCCCGGCGCCAGTTCTGCGGCAACCGGTCGGTGATGTATCGCATCTCGTTGGCATCACGGAACCAATCGTAGTATCGCTGCGCGCGAGCGGCATCCGAGGTGAAGTAACGCTGCCGCTTCTCGTCCGCCTGCGATAAAACGGAGTAGAACACCGCGAGCCTGCCCCCATCCTTGGCGAGCAGCGATTTGAACAGGGTGGCGGGCTTGGCCGGGTCGGCGCCGGCGAGTTTGGCCCACACCGGCTGCGCCGCCGTCCCGCCGGGCGTGGTGACGCGTCCGCCGGAGACCGTAAACGCGCTGGAGCACAGCGCCAGGACGTCCGCATACTGGGTTACCAGGGCGGGCACGCCGACGTTGGAAATCAAGCCCAGCGCGGTATCCACGCTCATGGCCCCCAGGCCGGCGTATGCCTTGGTGAACCGCAGGTCCTGGGAAAACACCTCCGCCATGCCGCCTGGGTACGGCGGAACGTTCTTCAGGGCGGCGGCCCAACGGATGCCGCCAACCAGGCGCGCATTCTCGGTATGGATTTCGAACTGGAAGTTGCGGCCGGCTTCGAGCGCGTCGCGCATGGCGATCTCGTCGATGCCCAACGCGGCGGGTATGCGGTGGAGCAGACCGTCGGCCGGCTGGTCGCCCAACTCGATCTCCGGAGCCTCGCCGGCCGTGTCGAGCGTCCACCCGAACTGGCGCAGAAGGCGCGCGGTCCTAACCCGTTCCGTTCCCTCCTTCATCGACAATGTGACCAATACGGTATTCTCGCCGTGCGGCGTACCGGCTGCCACCAGCTCGTCCACTGCCGCCATGTAAGCCCGGAGCTGCCCGCCGTAGAGGGGGATGTGGTCTTCGACGTAAGGCGAAGCGTCCTCCAAAAGCCGCCGGCAATAGTCCAGGAAAAAGTACTCGTAGGTGGGCTCGTTCTCCATGTGGGCGATCATGGCGAAGGCCTTCAGTCCGCCGGGGACGGAGGTTTCCCCGGGATTGGCGACCGTCAGATTCGGGGCGTCGATTTCGTTGTCCGGGCCGCCCGCCGGCCCCTTACCCAGATTCTCGATGCGCGCCCGAGCCTGCGGCGCGTCGGGGGCCCCCGGCTGCAGGGCGAGGTACTTCTTCATGTGCTCGCGCGCGGCGTCGATCTCCTTCCTGGCTTCGAGAATCATGCCCATAAGGTACTCGGCGCGGGGAAGCTCGTGAGCCTGGTCCAGTTGCAGAAGCTGCTTGATGAGGGCTTCCGCCGCGTCCAAGTCCTTCAGATGGTATTTGGCGATGGCTTCGTCGAGATAGGCTTCGAGGTACCGATGCTTGGGGTCGGCCGCGATCAGAACGCCGGCGGTGCGTATGGTTTCCTCCCAATCCTGGCATTCCATGTTGGCCCTCACCAGCCCGAGCTGCGCCGGAAGCGCCTTGGGATCGAGCGCCACGGCGCGCCGGTACGCTTCGCGGGCTTCGTCGAACTTCTTCAGGTTGTGGTCCACCATCCCCAAAGCCGCCCAGCCCGGCCGGAATTTGGCGTCGTTGTCGGCCACGGACGCCAGTGCACGCTCCGCCTCGGTCCAGTTCTGGGCAATCATGGCCTTCTGGGCGGAATCCCACGAACTGCGGATGGCGCGCGGAACGATCGCCGAATCGTTTACCTCCAGATTCATGCCAGGCCGCTTGGGAGCGAGCACCAAGGCAGGCAGACGCGGCTCGCGCAACAGACTCGGATCCGAAATCTCGATGGTTGTAGAGAAGTATCCGGAGAGCTCGGCCTGCAGGTGGCAGCTTGCAACGCCGAATCCGGTGGCGCCGAGGACGTCGCCGGCGAGACTGTCGTGGCCCCCGCCGGCGTTTTGCATAAGGATCTCGGCGGCTTCCGTTCCGCCGAGCCCGCCGCCAACCGCGCCGATACCCAAATCAGTGGCCTGCGCCTGCCAGAGATATTCTCCCGTTTTGCCGGATGCGGTAGCGATGATTTTGGAGGCGGCGCCGGGGCAGACCCGGCTGATGGCAATCAGCTTGCCCGGGGGGCTGCCGTCCGCCATGGTGACCTTGCCGCGCAAGAACAACGGCTGGGCGCTGGCGGGCGGCGCAATCAAAATGCCTGCCATAATGGCGGCAAGCGCGGTTACGACTTTCCTCATGGAGCGACTCTCCTCTCTTCGACGGAATCGACCGTCAAATCACAACCGGCCTGGGCCAGTCCCCCTTCGGCATATTGTACCCCTTGTACCCCCATGAAGCTATCGGGGGTGAAACTCCGTTTCCGGTTAGAATGCCGGCTCCGGATTCACCGCGGAGCCGCCGAGATCGCGGAGAAGACGCGGAGAAGAACAGTTGCCTGGCGATTCTCGCCTGCGGCGTGCTCCACCCGCCTGGTAAAAAAGGATTCGGAGACCTGAATCTCAGGAACCCTCTGCGTTGTCTCCGCGCCTCCGCGGTGAACCGAACCTGCGGACGGATTATGGCCGGTCAGCGCCCCGCGCGCCGCCCGCTGCTATTATGTCGGGTTGGAGGTCTTCCATGGCGAACGAGTGGAACCGGCGCGATTTTATTAAGGCGGCTGCCATCGCCGCCGGCCCGGCCGTGATCACGGCGCGGGGCGCCAATGAGAAAATCAATATCGGCTGGATCGGGGTGGGCACCCGCGGCGATTACGGCATCCGCTGGCTGTACACCGCGGCCTCGGATGACGTCCACCTGGCGGCGATCTGCGACACCTGCGGGCCTTACATCGACCGCGGCATCGCCAACGTCAAGAAGACCTGGGGAAACACGCCCACGGTTTACAAGGACTACCGCGATCTGCTGGCCGACAAGAGCATCGATGCGGTGTACATCATGACCCCGGAGCACCTGCATCACGACATGGCCATCGCCGCGCTCAACGCGGGTAAGCACGTCTACCTGGAGAAACCGCTCGCCCACACCATCGAGGAAGGCTGGGACATCGTCCAGGCGTGGCAAAAGTCGGGCAAGATCTGCCAGGTGGGCACCCAGAACCGCAGCTCCATGCTGTATAAGAGGGCCAAGGAGTGGATCGAGCAGGGAATGATCGGCGAGGTGCACTACGCGCGCGCCTTCTGGTACCGCAACGCGCAGCCCAACGGCAAGCCGTCGTGGCGGTACGACTTTCCCGGCACAGGCCAGTACAGTTCGCTCGCCGAGGCCACGCCCGAAAACACCGACTTCAACCGGTTCCTCGGACCCGCCCCGAAGCGCCCTTGGGATCCGCGCCGCTACTTCCAGTGGCGCCTCTATTGGGACTATTCGGGCGGCATCTCGACCGACCTTCTGGTCCACCAGACCGACATCATCAACTTCATGGCCGGCAAGACGACCCCGAACTCCGTGATGGCGTCGGGCGGCATTTACCGCTGGACGAAAGACGACGACCGCGACGTACCCGACACCATCAGCGCCGTATACGAGTACCCCGGCAATTTCCAGATCAATTACAGCAGCCACCTCGGCAATGCCCGCGAAGGGTACGGCGAGCACATCTTCGGCAGCGAGGGCACGATCGTGGTGGAGAACCGCTGGGAGCTACACTTCTACCCCGAGACCTACAGCGGCGTTCCGGCTAGTGTGAAATCCCGCAAGGAGATTCACATGTACAACGACAGCGCCCCGCAGGTGAAAGCGGGCACGGTTAAGTCGGACTTCAAGGAAGTGGACGGCGTACAGGACCACTTCAAGAACTTCATCGCCTCCATCAAGGGCGCGGAGAAGCCCATTGCGCCTCCGCCGATCGGGCAGGAAGCGGCCATCGGCGGCCACATGGCGACCCTCTCCTATCGCAACAAGAAGATGATTCTCTGGGACGAGGCGACCAGGAAGTACCGCTTCGCATAGGAACCGCCTAGCCCATAAGGGGGTCAACCCCTCAGCGAAAGGTCCGCTGTTTCGTATAAGATGGAAGATTACAGGACATTTTCATGCAGAACGCGCTGTTGACCAAGTTTATTCAGAAGAACAAGCGGACCGACATCCCCAAGTTCCGGCCCGGCGACACCATCCGGGTCCACGTGAAGATCAAGGAAGGCGACAAGGAGCGGTTACAGGCATTCGAAGGCGTGGTGATCGCCCGGAACAATAGCGGCATGGGCGAGAGCATCACCGTGCGGAAGATCAGCTTCAGCCATGGCGTGGAGCGCATTTTCCCGGTGAACGCGCGCGTGATCGACCACATCGACGTGGTCCGCACGGGCCGCGTGCGGCGCGCCAAGCTGTACTACCTGCGCGGGTTGAAGGGCAAAGCGGCCCGGCTTAAAGAGCGCCAGTAGCGCTGGTTTTCATGCGTTCCGATCCGGCGGAGGGTGGAAAACCCGCGCCGGGCGCAAGCCCGGCGGCGGACCTCGCGGCCTGCCCCCCCAAGGCCCATTTCCGATGCGAGGCCACGCTGGAGCGAGAGTTGCGCGCGCGCGGTTTTGAGGCCGTGGCGGGCGTGGATGAAGTGGGGCGCGGCGCGCTGTTCGGTCCGGTGGCGGCCGCCGCGGTGGTGTTGCGCCCGGAACGCCCGGTGCGCGGATTGAACGACAGCAAGCTGCTCGATCCGGAGCGCCGGGAAACGCTGGCCCTGCGCATACGGGAACGCGCGGCGGCCTGGGCCGTGGCGGCCGTGGACGCCGCTACCATCGACCGCATCAACATCTACCAGGCCTCGCGCCTGGCCATGCGCCTGGCGGTCAGCCGCCTGAGCCCGGCCCCCGATTTCCTGCTGGTGGACGCCGTCGCTATCGACCTGCCGTTGCCCCAGCAGTCCCTGATCAAAGGCGATGCGCGCTGCCACGCCATCGCGGCGGCTTCCATTATCGCCAAGGTCTACCGCGATGCCTGCATGCGCGTGTGGGACGAAGTGTTCCCCCAATATGGCCTGGCTTCTCACAAGGGCTACGGCGCCCCCGAGCATTTGAAGGCGCTCGAGAAATTCGGCCTCACCCCCCTGCACCGGCTCAGCTTTGCGCCGGTGCGCGCGCGGTCGCTGTTCCCGCTGGAGTGCAATCCGCAGATGAACCTGTTCGCCACGGTGGACGCCGCATGACGCCGGCCGAGCCTCAGCCCCCCGCGCCCGGTCCGGCCGCCCCGGAACCCGCCCCCCGACGGGGTAAGCCCTACCCTTGGAGCCGGAAGCTGTTGGCCGTGCTGTTCGCCACCTTCTGCCTGGAGATGGGGTTCTTTCTGCTCCTGTTCCCGTGGACCCCCTATGCCGACGATTTCGGGCTATTCCGGCCGGAGTGGCGGGCGTACTGGGACAACCACTTCGTGCGCGGCGCGATCAGCGGGCTGGGCGTGGTCAACCTGTACGTCTCCTTCGTGGAAATCGCCGCCCTGCGCCGCTTCGCCAAGCGGTAAGAGTGGGACAGACCATCGGGTTTCGTGGTCTGTCTTACCGGTAACCCGCAACCCCCGCCGCGCGTTAGCATGGATTAGGAGGTTTCCCGCGATGCGACCCGTACTATTGGTCCTTTCGCTTTCCCTGGTTTCCGCGGCGGCTGAAATACCGCAGGGCAGCCACGCGCTTCTGCGGCTGGTGAACTCAATCTCCACGCGCACCGCGCGCGAAGGCGACTACGTCTACATGCGCACCGCCGCCCCCATTGTGGTGGGTGGACAGGTGGTAGTTCCCACGGGGAGCTACGTCCAGGGCATCGTCTCGCGCGCCAAGCGCAGCGGGCGCGTGAGCGGGCGCGCGGAACTGGGCATCCGCGTCGAGAATCTCACCCTGCCCAGCGGCAAGGTGATTCAGCTTTCTCCACGGCTGGGCTCGGTGGATTCGGGGGGCTCCGAGCAGAAGGTGGACAAGGAAGACGGAATCACCCAAGGCAGCTCGCACGGCGCCGACGCCGCCAGGATAGCCACCCTGGGCGGAACCGGGGCGGCCGTGGGCGCGATGGTCGATCGAAGCTGGACCGGCGCTGGAATCGGAGCCGGAGCCGGCGGCGCGGTGGGCCTGGCGACCGTCCTTCTCACCCGTGGACGCGAAGTGGACTTGCGGCAGGGCTCCACCATCGACGTGATCTTCGACCGCCCGGTGCCAGTGGACTGAACCGGCGTCGAGCCGCGAAGGTTGGCAGGCGAAAGCGCCTGCCCCACAAGGACGGAAGTCCGCCGACGGCAGGGTGGGACAGACGCTTTCGTCTGTCAATCCGACAGTCCGCCCCACTACTGGTAAACCCCGGCCTTCTTGAAATCCCCCGCCTTCACCGTCACCAGCGCGGCCGGATCGATCCGGCGAAAGGCCGCGGACACCTGCTCGGGGGTGAGCGCGGCCACCTTGGCCTCCAGGGCCTGGTCGAACATCATGGTGCGGTTGAAATACTCGCGGTTGGCCAGGGTGGCCACCAGCGAGCCATCGTCGGCGCGGGCCACGGCGCGCTCCTGGAGCCAGGCTTTCTTGGCGTCGGCCAACTCCGCCGCCGTGAAGCCGTCCTTCAAGGCGCGCGCCAACTCGTCCTTGAAGCTGGCCTCCACCTTGGGCGCGTTCTGCGGCGCGCATCGCGCGCTGGTCACGAACATGGCCCCATCGTCCTTGGCCGGGACCTGGACGCTCGAAGATATCCCATAGCTCATGCCTTCCTTGTCCCGAATGCGTCTCTCCAGGCGCGAAGAGAAAGCCCCGCCGAATATGTAGTTGGCCAGCGACAGAGCCGGATAATCGGGGTCCTCGTCGGACATCTTCAAGCGCACGCCGTCCACCAGAAACGCCATCTCTTTATCGGGCGTCTCGATCTTCGAATCCGCCGGCGCGTTCTTCTGGTACAGGTTGACGATGCGCTGGAACGGGAGCGGGCTGTTCCATCCGCCATACAGCTCGGCCGCGAGTTTCTGAATCTGCGCGGCGTCGAACTGGCCGGCCGCCACGAACTGGGAATTGGAGGCGCCGTAGAACTGCAAGTAGAACTTGCGTACGTCGTCCAGGGTGAGCTTCTTGAGGTCCTCGATATCTTCTTCGGCCGTGGCGACGTAGCGCACATCGCCGCGCGGGTAGGGGGTCAGCCGCCGCCGGAAATCGGTGGACGCGAGGGACTGGGGATCGGTGCGGGTCTGTTCGACCGAGGCGATGTATTCCTGGCGCATCTGGTCGAATTCCGATTGCGGAAACGACGGCTCGCGCAGCATCTCGGCCACCAGGCGCAGCGCGCCGGCGAAGTTCGCCTCCACCGTCTGCAGCTCGGCGTTGACGCTGTTGGGGCCGGCGTTTATGGATATCTGCGCCTTGAGCTTATCCATCTCGTCTTCGATCTGCTGGCGCGTCTTGTTCTTGGTTCCGCGCATGAGCATGGGGCCCGTGAGGCCCGCCGCCGCGGACTTTGCGAACAGCGATTTTTCGTCGCCGAAGCGCATGGTGATCCGCGCCACCACCGTGCCGCCGCGGGTCTGCTTCCGCAACAGGACCAAGTTCATGCCATTGGCGAGTTTGGCTCTGACAACGCGTTTTTCGATATTGGCGGGCGTGGGATCGAAAACCTCACCCGCGGAAATGGCCGCGCCGCCCTTGAAATCCTTGAACAGGGCCGTCAGATCGGGGGTCTTGGGCATCTCGATGCGGTCCGGGCTCTTGTCCGGCAGAAACTCGGCGACGGTGCGATTGGAGGGCTTGAAATACGTCCCGGCCACCCGCGCCACGTCCTGTTCGGTGACGTTCCTGATGCGGTCGCGGCTGAGGAACAGCAGGCGCCAGTCTCCGTCTCCGAGCGCCTCGCTGAGCGCCAGAGCGATCCCCTCCGTGTCCGTCATTTCCAGATCGATGTCTTTCAAGAGGCGCGTCTTTTCGCGCTCGACCTCCTCCTTGGTGGGCGGAGATGCGGCGACTCCCTCCATGGTCCGGATCAGGATGGCGCGGGCTTCCTCCAGATTCTGCTCCTGGCGGAGAGTGGCGGAGGCCATCAGGATTCCGGGGTCGTGCAGCGACAGGGTATCGACGCTCTCCGAAACGGCCTTCTTGCTTTCCACCAGCGCCTTGTAGAGGCGGCCCGCGGGCTCATCGCCCAGCACCCCGGCCAGCACCTCCAGCGCGTCCGCGTCGGGGTGCGCGGCGGCGGGAATATGGTACGCCGCCATGACCTCCTGGACGTCTCCCACGCGCCGCAGAGTGACCGTGCGCTCGCCGTCCTGCACCGGTTCCACGGTGTAGGTGGGCGCCAGTTTGCGAACCGGACGTGGAATAGGTCCGAACAATTGCGCGATCCAGGCGAGCGTCTTGGCTTCGTCGAACTTGCCCGCGATGGTCAGCACCGCGTTATCGGGCTGGTAGTACTTGCGGTAGAAAGCCGCCAGCCGGTCGATGGGCACGTTTTCGATGTCGGAGCGCGAGCCGATCGGCAAATGGCCGTAGTTGTGCCAGGTGTAGGCGGTTTCGAGCGTGCGCTGGAACAGGGTGCGCGGCGGGCTGTTCTCGCCCATTTCGAACTCGTTGCGCACCACCGTCATTTCCTTGTCCAGGATGCTCTTTTCCATCCTGGTGTTGACCATCCGGTCGGCCTCCAGCCCCAGCGCCCAACGCAGGTTCTCATCGCTGGCGGAGAGCGTCTCGAAGTAGTTGGTGCGGTCGAACGAAGTGGTGCCGTTCATGTCCGCCCCGTGGTCGGTGAGCTCCTTCTTGATATTGGTCCGCGTCCTGGTCTGGAGGAACATGAGGTGTTCCAGCAGGTGCGCCATGCCGGTTTCCCCGTACCCCTCGTATCGGGAACCCACCAGGTAGGTCATGTTCACCGTGACCTTGGGCTTGGAAGGGTCGGGGAACAACAGCGCATGCAGGCCATTGGGAAAAGCGTACTCCGTGATGCCTTCGACAGAGGTCACTTTCCGGAAGGCGGGGGCCGGAGTCTGGGAAAACGCCGCGATGGAAATGAGAGCGGCAACGGGTATCGCAACAAGCACGTTTCGGCGCATAGAATCTCCCTCTGGAACTGCTTGAACCGATTGTATCAAGGGCGGCCTCCGTGGGATAAGCCTCCGGGCTTGTCGAGGCGACCAGGCGGCAGCCTGGTCGCCCGGGCTCGGATTGACAAGCGTCCGCGCTTTGCGCGGATTGACAAGCCCGGAGGCTTATCCCACCGATTGACAAACCCGGAGGCTTATCCCACTGAGCTAAAAAAGCGTATAGATAAACGGCGCGATGGCGGAACTCTGCGCCAGCAGCAGCAGGGCTCCGAAGACCAGCGTCATTACTATGATCGGCAACAGCCAGAACTTCTTGCGGACCCGCAGGAAAGCCCACAGCTCACGCGCCAGCGACATGCATCCTCCCCATGGAATTCTAACGCTCGGCGGCGGAGGGCTCTGGGCGGGCGCCATCACCGATTCGGCCTCGGCATCCCACCCACCTGGAATCAATAACTTACAAGCGAAAATCAGCCGTCGATGGCTTGTAAGTCTATTGATTCTACGTTCAGGAAACCTGTCTCCGACAGGCTCTCAGGCTGACGCGTTTTTCCGCATCGCGACGCCACCGGCCCGACGGGGGCGTCGGCCGCGGACCAGGGGGTCCGCCCCGCCGTCTGGCCCCGTTTGTCCGCCTTTCCCGCGTAGTAGACGAAAGGAATTCTCCGTTAAAGGACAAGTTCGTCATGCGCAAGTTCTTGTTTGCCGTCCTGATTCCGGCGGTTCTGATTGGCCAAACTCTGGTTGTCGCCGCCCGTGCGCAGGAGTTGCGCGCCGCGGTCGACCCCCGCGTCGAACTGATGAGTATTCTGTTCCGGCTCGCCGGAAACAAGGAATACCGCCAGTGCCGCGTTCCTCTATACGACCAGGCCATCGACGCGTATTTCGCGCCGTACCGCGATCACCAGGCGGTGCAGTTGGCGCGCTCGCTGGGCGCCGGCTTTGAAGCCCCTATGAAAATCGCCGCCTACGTACGGGACGCCGATACTCTCGACGAGCGCGTCCCGTTCGACGGCCCAGGCGTACATTTGTTCGAGAAGTGGGACGCCGGCCAGGCTCGCGCTTTCCTGAGCGCGGCGCGGCAATTCGCCGCCGAGACCAATTTCGGAGATTTCCTCAAATCCCAGCAGCCGCTTTACGAAGCCACAAACGAACGTCTGGAAGCGTTCCTGCAAGATAAGGCCGACCTGGTCTGGTTCATCCGGTTCTTCGGTCTGCCGGGGCCGGCGGTGTTTGCGATTGTCCCCGGCCTCGCGAACGGGGCCCCCAGCTACGCCGCGCGCGTGATCGACGGGAACGGGGCTGAAGAGATCTACGCCATCCCCGGCGTCTCCAAAGTGGACGCCGAGGGCCTTCCCGTTTTCGACTCCGATTGGGGCGCCATCATGACGCACGAGATCGCGCACACCTACGTGAACCCGGCCGTCGATAAGTTCGCGGCGCGGATGGAGAAAGCGGCCGGCCGGATCTATGAGGCGGTGGCCCCGGCCATCGAGCGGCAGTCTTACGGGAACTGGAAAACCATGCTGAATGAGTCTCTGGCGCGCGCCGTCACCATTGAATACGCGATGGAACACGACGGGCCGCAGGCCGCGCGGATACTGATCGGGAAGGAGAACTCGCGCTCTTTCTTCTGGATGTCCGGCCTGGTGGACCTTCTGAGAGCCTATCGGAAAGGCCGTGAACAGTACCCCACATTCGAGTCGTTCATGCCGCGCGTCGTGGTTTTCTTCAACCGAACAGCGGCCAATATTCACGATCTGACCGATCGTCTGCGGCCCAAGGTGGTTTCCACGAGCATCGCGGACGGGGCCCGTGACGTCGACCCCGGCGTGACGAAAATCGCGGTCCGCTTCAGCATGCCGATGAACCCAAACGGGCCCGACAAAAGCGCCAAAGTCAGCGGCGGACGCTTCGACCAAACCGGCACGGCGCTGACCATCCCGGTCACCCTGGAACCGGGGCGCGACTACGCCATTCCGTTGCGCTGGTCGGGAGGACAGTCTTTCGTCAGCGCGAGCGGCGTCCCGCTGCCGGATACGGTGCTTCGATTCCGGACCGGCGCCGCGCCGGCGCCGAAACAACCATGACGTCCAACGCGGAAGTGGCAATGACCGGAGCGCCGGACCGATTGCCGGCGGAACTCTTTGTCCTGCCTATCGGTCAATCGGAGTACCTGATCTACGCGCCGCTGCGCCGCGCGGCGCTCATAGCGAATGCCCCGCTGGTGCGCTTCCTGCGCGAGTTGCAGGCCGGCGAGATGGAGCTCGACCGGGCCCCCGAAATAGCCGGCGTGCTGCGGAACTGCGGGATTCTCGCCGTCGATGCAGAGCGCGCGCCCGCCGCTTCGCCTGCCGGCCCGCCCAGGCCAACCGCCGTTACGCTGCTTCTGACCAGCGCATGCAATCTGCGCTGCCGGTATTGCTATGCGGCCGCCGGCGAAGCTCCGCCGGCGTTCATGCGGCCCGAAACGGCCCGGCGCGCCATCGATTTCGTCGCGGCCAACGCGGCTGCCTCGGGGGCCCCATGGTTCGAGGTCGATTATCACGCGGCCGGCGAGCCGACCGTGCATTGGAAGCTGCTCGTGGAATCGCATCTCTACGCTCGCGGCGTGGCCCGGAGTCGCGGTCTGCGGCTGCGGGCTTCGCTCACCACCAATGGAGTGCTCACGGCGGACAAGCGGGCGTGGATCGTTTCACACCTTGACAGCGCCAACGTCTCGTTCGACGGCTTGCCGGAAGTTCAGGACGCCAACCGGCCTTTTCCCTCCGGGCGCGGTTCGAGCGATATCGTCCTCGCCACGCTGCGAGCTTTCGACCACGCCGGTTTTCGCTATTCCATCCGCATGACCGTGGCCGCCGAGGCCGTCCCTCGCCTGGCGCAATCGGTGGCGTTCCTTTGCCGCCGCTTCCGGCCGCGGGCCATTCAAGTGGAACCGCTGTACCGCATGGGGCGAGGGCGCGACGCGGCGGATGCGGAGACGGCGGCTTTCATCGAGGCATACCGGGCGGCGCGCCGCACATCCCAGAAAGCGGCCAGGCTGGTGCGCTTTTCCGGCGCTCGCCTGGGAACGCTGACCACCCGCTTCTGCGGCGTGGCGAATGACAATTTTTGCGTCTCGCCGGAAGGCAATATCAGCGCGTGCCATGAGGTGGCCGACGAGCGGCAGCCGTGGGCCGAGCGGTTCTTCTATGGGCGGCCCTCGGCCGCCGCGTCCGGCTTCGATTTCGACGAGCGGGCGTACTCGGCGCTGCGCGCGCACACCGTGGACCGCCTGGAGTACTGCAACGGATGCTTCGCGAAATGGAATTGCGCGGGCGACTGTTATCACAAGGCCCTTCATTGGGATTCCGCGGAGTTCGCGGGCGCGGGTCGATGCGAGATCAGCCGCGCACTGACCAAGGACCAGATTCTGGAGAAGATCGCCGCTTCCGGCGGAGTGTACTGGAAAGGCCGCCCCGCACTGCTTGGAAAAGAGGTAACTAACGATGGACCAACCGAGCCGCGACCGTGAGGGAGCGGTTGCCGTGTATCAACCGAGCCGCGACCGTGAGGGAGCGGTTACGCCCCCCAAAAAGCGATTTGAAGACCGGATTCTCGGTTTCCCCCTCCCTCCCAGCCGGGACGGAGAAACTCCCGGCGTCTCCGCCGTGGAGCGCGGCGCGGATGGCTGGAGGCTGACGCGCCGGAGCCTGATCGGTTTGATGGCCGCGGGGGCCTTTGCGGGACTTCCCCGGCTCGCCCGCGCGCAAACCTGTTCCACCGGCGCCTTTGCTCACCAGGCCCTCCTGGAGAGCCTGAGTTTCTTCCCCGACGGCAATACCCTGGTAAGCGCCGGGCGGGACAGCTTCGTGAAGTTCTGGACCATTCCGAACGCCGCTCTTTTCCGCGCGATCGCCACCCAAGCCGTTCCCTTGCAGGTGGCCGTGAGTCCGGACGGAAATCACGTCGCCGTGGCGATGGCCGCGGGCCATCTCGAGCTCTGGTCGGCCGACGGCGCAACGCGACGCGCGCTGGTGGGGCACACCGACGCGGTCAATGGAATTGCATTCACGCCCGACGGCAGCCAACTGGTCTCCGTCAGTCTGGATCGAACCACTAAGGTGTGGTCGGTTTCGGACGCCACACTACTGACCAGCTTCGCCGATTCGACCGGCGCGATGACTCAGGCGGCCGTTTGGTGGTCCTCCGAGCGCAGCGATCCAACGCCCCGTTTACGTCCCCCCGACAGGCCGCCGGAGCGGCAGCGGCGTTTTCTGATAACCTCGGGCGGACAGTTGCATCTGCGCCTGCTCTCGAGTGGGGACATCCAGAAGACCGTGGCGGGCAAAGCGTTCGCTCTCAGTCCGGACGGCGATTTCCTTGCCGCGCACGATGGAGTGCGACTGTATATCTACGCTTTCCCAAGCCTGACCCCGCTGGTTTCCGTGGTGGAGAACCTCAGCGCGGCTTCGCTCGCCTTCAGCGCCGATGGAAAACTCCTGGCCATCGCCTATACGAACGCGCCGGCGCGGCTTTATTCCGCGCCCGATCTTACGCTGGCGCGCGAAATGGAAGCCAACGAAGGTCCGTGTCTCTCGACGGTCATGGATGCCCGGAACCTGTATCTGGCGGTTGCCTCGGGCAAGAGCATACGCCTGTGCCGGCTGCCGGCGGGCAGCCGCTATCTGGTCTGTTTCATGGACATCGCGGCGTCTTCGCCGGCATCCACTGGAATTCAGTACACCTGGGGCGGGGTCGCCTACACAGCCGGTTGCGGGAGGGGGATTCCGTACGGCAGCCAGTGCTCGTGCGACTGCGTGCCGGGCGACTGCCCTTGCGTTTCCGATACGGGGTGCTCGTGCGACTCGGATACCGGATGCGCCTGCGATTCCGATACCGGTTGTTCCTGCGTCTCCGATACCGGCTGTTCCTGCGTCTCGGACACCGGCTGCGCCTGTGTCGGCGACGTCGGGTGCTCCTGCGACTCGGACTATGGCTGCGGGTGCGTGGACGACACCGGCTGCTCCTGCGATTCGGATACCGGCTGCGGGTGCGTGGATGACGACGGCTGTTCCTGCGATTCGGATACCGGCTGCGGGTGCGACGGCGATGCCGGTTGTTCCTGCGACTCGGACTAGGTCTTCGACCGCTTGAACATGTTCCTTTCCTGTGGGGCGGGATGACATCCCGCGGCGGGCCGAGCGCCAGACTCGACACGAGTGTCGAGTCGGCAGGCTAAGAGCCTGCGCCACGGAGGAGCAGGCGTGCTAAGTGAACAGCATTGTGCCTAGGCCGGCTTGGCGGTCTTGCCGTCCCACGCGTACGAGCGCCCCTCCCGAATCGCCATCAGCGCGAGCAGGCAAGGCAGCGAGGAGTAGAAGCCGATTTCAATTTCGCAATTCGGCTTCTGCCGGGATTTGACGCAATCCAGAAAATTGCGCGCATGCAGAGGGGTGTCTCCGTTGATTCCACGGTCCGTATTGCGAAAGTCCTTGGCCTCGAGCGGCGGCCCCGCGGGCTGTCCACCCAAGCCGCCCGCTCTGCCCGGCTGCGCTCCGCCGGCCGGCGCGGCGCCGGCGCCGCCTCGGGCGGCTGGCGGCGGGGCTGCCCGCTGCGGTGACGGCAGGATGTGATATCCGGAGCGGTTCACGTGCAGAGCGCCCCTCCGGCCGAAAAACCAGTTGCCCTGCATGTCGAAAGCCGGAATAGGCGGCACGACGTTGGTGAACGTCATGACGAAATCCTCGTACTGCCACGTGCACGCGAACGCTTCGGGTACTTGCTCGTTGTCGCGGGGCACGGTCACGAACTGCGCCGTGGCCCCGGTCATGGCCGGGCCCTTTCTGTCACAGCCCAGAGCCATGTGAGCGGAGTCCGTCAGGTGCACACCCCAGTCCGTGAGCATGCCCCCGCCGTAATCGTAGTAGGAGCGCCAGAACAGGCGGCCGGGCGAGAACGGCTTGCGCGGCGCCGGACCCTGGAACATCTCCCAGTCCAGCGTCGGCGGGGGCGCCTCGGGCGGCGGCTGTAGCCGCGTGTAGCTGCCCGGCTGATACAGCACGGCATGGGTCACCTTCCCCAACAGCCCGTCCTGGATCATCTTGGCGCACGCCTGGAAGTGGGGCGTGCTGCGCTGCTGGCAGCCCATCTGCACCACCCGCTTGTATTTCTGCGCGGCTTCGAGCATCCTCTGCGCGGCCGGCAGAGTGTTGGAAATGGGCTTCTCGACATAGACGTCCTTGCCCGCGGCGCACGCCTCCGCCACAATCGGCGAATGCCAGTGGTCCGGCGTCGTGACGAGCACCGCATCGATGTCCTTGCGATCCAGTATGCGGCGGTAATCGCCGTAGGAATCCAACTTTCCACCCATCGTCTGCAGAGCCGGCTCGAGCTTGAGCTTGTTCACGTCGCAGGCGGCGATGAAGACGCAGTCCTCGTGGTAGGAGAAGGCCCGGAAATCCTGCAGCCCGCGTTCGCCCGTGCCGATGATCCCCATCTGTATTCTGTCGTTCGCCCCGCGAACCGTCTGTGACACGACAGCCGCCGCCGCGGCACTCCGCAAAAAACCGCGTCTGCTTTCCATATCGATGAAACCTCGCTTCCCGGAAGTCTCCTCCAGGCGATCCTGCGCCCGAGGGCGTTCTGGTTTATGATAATCCCGATACGGGTACCGGCGATATTTGAAGAAAGGTCGATTCTATGCGCGGGATGTCGGCATTCTTTTGTATGGCGGTGTTGGCTTTGTGCGGCGCCGCGGTTCTGTGGATGGGGGTGGTGCGAGCACAGGCGCCGCCGCAGGCCCCGCCTCAAGGCGCCCCGCCCGCTCCGGCGCAGCCCGGAAGAGGGGCGCCGGGCCGCGGGCCCTCGGTGACCGCCAAGAAGCACGTCCTGGTCATTGGGATGACCTTGGGTTATCACCACGGCTCGACTTCGGACGGCATGGCCATGTTCTGGGAGCTCGGAAAAGAGTCCGGCGTCTATGACGCCGAGCTGAGAACCGACATGAAATGGGTGACCAATAAACAGCCCGGCGAGGGCGAAACCCACCCCCTGTCCTATTTCGACGCCATCGTCTTCGTGAACTGCACTTCGGTCACCAGGGAGAAGGGCGGCTGGAACCTGGACGCCGAACAGAAGCAGGCGCTGCTCGCCTTCGTGCACGACGACGGCAAGGGGCTGATTGCGGCGCATGCCTCCCTCGACGCCAACTACGACTGGCCCGAGTGGGCCGAAATGGTGGGCGGCTGGTTCGGGGGCCACCCCTGGGGAACCTTCAATGCGCCCGTCATCGTCGAGGACCAGACCTTCCCGGCGATGCGCCACTTTCCCAAGTACCTCCGGCTGGTCGACGAAATGTATTCGCCGAGAGAATGGTCGCGCGACAAGGTCAACGTGCTGATGCGCTTGGACGAAAGCAAGCTCGATTACACCAGCCCGCAGCCCGGCGGGAAGGCAGGGGCGCCGGTGGGGCGTCCGGATAAGGACCAGGCCATCGCCTGGTCGAAGATGTACGGCCAGGGACGCGTCTTCTATTCCAGCCTGGGGCACACCAAAGAGGCCTTTGCCGATCCCGACGTCCGAAAAATGTACCTGGAATCCGTCAAATGGGTTCTCGGCAAGACCGAGGGCAGCGTCACGCCTCACCCCAAGGTGAACTAGCTCTTCGACCGCCTGGAAGGGTTCGAATGTGGGGCAGCTTGTCAAGCTGCGCGCCGGTTGGAAACCGGCGCTCCGGGCGGGTTTTCAACCCGCTGCAGGATGTCATCCTGCCCCACATGGCAGCGCCGGGGCCGTTTCCCGCTCTTGCCGCAATCGGATTCGCCCTTCGCCGCGCTGTTGTCCCCAAGCGTCGAACGCGCCTTTCATCTCAAGTTCCAAAATCTCAGTGGCCCCTTCTGGCCATTGAATATGATCCGGCTTCGGCGCAGACTAGGATAAACTATCCCCGTTACGACAGCGGGCGCACTCACCCCTATCACCCAATTGCGCCCGCTTCTCTTCTGTCCCGCCCCGCCGGCCTCCATGGTCTAATTGGAAAAAATGCGCATCGACCGAAAACCCATCCGCCTGCTGGCCGGACTCCTCCTGTTTCTGCTCGGCGCATCCGTCGCCGGCGCCGCCGGTGGCGAGTACTTCGTCTACATCGGCGCCTACACGCTGAGGCGCGGCAAGGGCATTTATACTTTTCGTTTCCAGCCGGCTACCGGCAAGCTGACCGCGCTCTCGCTGGCCGCCGAGGCTCCCAGCCCATCGTTTCTGGCAGTCCATCCCAATCGGAAGTTTCTGTACGCCGGCAACGAACACGAAGGGGAAGACCTGGCGGGCAAGAACAACACGGTGAGCGCCTACGCCATCGATGGCAAGACCGGAGCCCTGACTTTTCTGAACAAGGTCTCCTGCCGCGGCGAGGGGCCGGCCCACATCGCGGTGGACAAGACCGGCAAAGCTCTGCTGGCGGCAAACTACCGCAGCGGCAGCCTGGCGCTGCTGCCCATTCAGGCGGATGGCCGGCTGGGGGAAGCGACCGGTTTCGCTCAGCATCATGGGATAGGTCCCAAGCCGCGGGCGGAAGGTCCGCACGCGCACGGGGCCGCTTTTTCGCCCGACAATCGCTTTGCCCTGGTGGCCGACCGCGGCCTCGACCAGGTCTTGATCTATCGCTTCGACGCCTCCAAGGGCACGCTCACGCCAAACGACCCGCCGTTTATTAGTTCGACTCCCGGCGCCGGACCCCGGCACCTGGCGTTTCATCCCAACGGCCGGATTCTCTATGAGCTCAACGAGCCGGGGTCCACCATCACGGTTCTGGCCTATGGCGCGGCCGGTGGAACCATGAGCCGTCTGCAGGAGATCACCACCCTTCCGGCAGGCTTCACCGGAACCAGCGCCACGGCCCAGCTTCAGGTGGACCGGGCGGGTAAGTTTCTCTACGCTTCCAACAGAGGCGCCGACAACATCGCCGTGTTTGCCATAGATCCGGCCAAGGGCACGCTCACGCTGGTGGAGCACGTGTCCACTCAAGGCAAAACCCCGCGCGATTTCTCTCTCGATCCCACCGGCGGCTACCTCTTCGCGGCCAACCAGAATTCGGACACCATCGTGTTGTTTCGAGTGGACCCCAAGACGGGCCGCCTGACCCCGGCCGGACAGGTGGTGGAACACGTTCCCGAGCCAACCTGCGTGGTATTCGCGCCGGTCCGGTGATACTCGACGCCATCGCGCGGCAGGGTACGGAGCCATCCGAGACGCCTTTACACCCAGGTCTCTCCAGGGTAGAATCGTCGCCAGTGGAAACCTATAACCGCCGTACCCTCCTGTGCGCGGCCGCCGCGGGAGGTCTGTTCCAGGCGCGCGCGCAGCGGATTTCGCCGGAGGCCAAGATGCGGCTGGGCATCATCCTCGGCGTTTCCAGTCAACCCGGCGCCGCCATCAAGCGCGTGCACGATCTCGGATTCCCCACTTGTCAGGTGACGGTGCAGGACACCCGCGACGATGCCGCCGCCAACCTCCGCCGCGCCCTCGACCAGTACGGCGTGGAAGCCACGTCGGCGGTGTGCACCGGACCCGGCCCGGAGGTCTACGATTTCTATCAGGGGCCGCTCACCATCGGTCTGGGGCCGCGCCAGTACCGCCCGCAGCGCATCGCCCGCATGAAACAGGTCTCCGACTTCGCGGCCAAAGCCGGGATACCCGCCGTGCAAGGCCACTGCGGGTTCATTCCCGAGAATCCCAACGATCCGGGGTACCAGGAAATCGTCGACGCCATCCGCCTGGTGGCCGCGTACTGCCGCCAAAACGGCCAGAAGTTTCGCTGCGAGACCGGCCAGGAGACGCCCATCACTCTTCTTCGGGCGATTCGCGACGTAGGGCTCGACAATGTCGGCGTGAACTTCGATGCGGGCAATCTCATCCTCTACGGAAAGGCCAATCCGGTGGACGCCGTCGAGGTATTGGCCCCCTACATTCAAGGGGTGCACGCCAAGGACGGCCTATACCCGACGGACCCGAAGCAACTGGGGAGAGAGGTTCCCATCGGCGAGGGCATGGTGAATTTCCCGGCGCTGGTCGACAAGCTGAAGAAGATCGGCTATCGCAATCCGCTTACCATCGAACGTGAGATCAGCGGCGAGAAACAGACTGCCGACATCCTGGCCGCCAAGGCCTATCTGGAAAAACTGGTGGGGTGAGCCATGCATACCGAACGTCGCGCGTTTTTGAAAGCAGCCGGGGCGGTGGGCGCCTTCACCGTTCTCGAACCTCGCCTGGTGCGGGGAAGTGAAGCCAACTCGGCGGTGCGAGTCGGTCTGCTGGGTTGCGGCCGTCGCGGCGCCGTCCATGCCAACAACGTCATTCAGAACGCCGGCGCGCGGCTGACCGCGCTGGCGGACTTGTTCCCGGACCAGCTCGACAAGGCCAGGCAACGGTTCGACAATGCCGCCCGCTCCAAAGGCTATGCCGGGGTGTCACAGACGTATACCGGGCCTCACGCCTGCCGGCAGATGGCCGAATCGAAAGACGTGGACGCGGTGGTGATCGCCACACCGGCCTATTTCCATCCCGAACATCTGCATGCGATGGTGGAAGCTGGCAAGCACGTCTATCTCGAGAAACCCGTGGCCGTGGATGTCGCCGGCGCCAAACGGGTGCTCGAGATTTCGCGGCGGGCCGAAGGCCGCGTCAGTCTCGACGTGGGGTTTCAGATCCGCTCGGCGCCGCCCTTTGTCGAATTGGTCCGCCGCATCCACGCGGGCGCTTTGGGTGAGATCGCGGCGGGGGAAGCGTATTACTATTGCCCGGCCCCCGAAGAGCGCCGCTGGGCGGGCGCATCCGGGAACGTGCTGCGCCTGCGCAATTGGATTCAGGATCGCGTACTCTCCGGCGACATCATCGTGGAACAGAACATCCACGCTCTGGACATCTGCAATTGGGTGCTCAAGGGCCATCCGCTGAGCGCGATCGGCCGCGGCGGAAAGGGCGGCCGCGGCGCGCCCGGCGACGATTGCTATTCGCACTTCGACGTCATCTTCCAGTACCCCGGAGGCGTGCACGTGAGCTTCAATTCGACGCAGTTCGGAAAGGGGCCGTTCGAGGTGAGTGAGCGGTTCTTCGGCACGCGCGGCGCTTCGCAATCTCCCTACAGCGGCGTATTGGGCATCGTCGGCGATGAGCCATGGACGTGGGCCGGAAGCGACCGGCCGCGCGACGCGTCCTTCTCGGCCAGCGGTTCCTTCTCCGACAATCTGGCCGAAGCGGATTCGGAGAAAAAGAAATCGTTTATCGGCAGCATTGCCAGCGGACAATTCCACAATCAGGCATCTCAGGGCGTCGAATCGGCCTTAACCGCGATGCTCGGCCGGCGCGCCGCCTACACCGGCCGCGAAGCGACCTGGGACGAGTTGCTCCGTTCCAACGAACACTGGGATTCGAAGATCGACATCGAGAAGCTGGGCTAGGTCTTCGACCGCCTGAACATGCTCCTTTCATGTGGGGCGGGATGACATCCCGCGGCGGGTTGAAAACCCGCCCGGAGCGCCGGTTTCCAACCGGCGCGCAGCTTGATAAGCTGCCCCACAATCGCACAGTTCCACGCGCGGGCGCTGCAGCCTGCCGCGCCGGCGTTTTGTCGGAAGCGCGAACACGTATTGAGATGAGTGGAGTGTGAAATATGCGGTCCAGCCAGCGCCGCGTCCGCTATAATTGCCTGATATGCCCTCGCGGCCTTCCCCCGGCGTCGCCTTGGCGATCGCGGCTTTGGCGGCTTTCACCGTCTGGATATCCTGGCGAGCCAAGACACTGGAGGGAAGTCTCAACTCCAAGGCCGAGACCACCGCGCTTCTGCACAAGCCCGCTCCGGACTTCGCGCTGAAATCCCTCGACGGCCGGACCGTCTCGCTCGCCGATTTCCGCGGCAAGCAAAAGGTGGTGGTAGCTTTTTGGGCGAGCTGGTGCGGCCCGTGCCGCGTGGAAACGCCGGCGTTGCGCACCTTCTATCAGAAAACCCACAAGGCGGACGCCGATTACGAAATCGTGGCCGTCAGCATCGATGACGACCGCGGCGCCGCCGAGGAGTACGCGGCGCGCTCGAAAATGCCCTTTCCCGTGCTGCTCGATACCGCGCAGAAAGCCGCCGGCGCTTACGGCGTCGACAGCATTCCGCGCCTCTTCGTGATCGACAAGAGCGGAACCGTGACCTTCGGGCAGGTTGGGTACACGCCGGCGCTGGAGTTTCAACTGGCCCGTGAGCTGGGCATCAAGAATTACACGCCGAGTGTTCCGCAACTGAACGCCAACCCGGGAGAGCCGAATGGCAACGCCAGCCATTGAGTTCCGCGACGTTAGCAAGATGTTCCACCGCTGGTTCAGCGAGGAGCGCATCGCGGCGCTCTCGAACGTATCCTTCGAGGCGGCCGCCGGCGAGGTGTGCGCGTTCCTGGGGCCGAACGGCGCCGGCAAGACCACCAGCATCAACATCCTGATGGGCTTCCTGTTCGCCGATTCGGGCCAGGTCCGCGTGCTCGGCTGCGAACCGGGCGATATCCGCGCGAAACAGCAGATCGGCTTCGTGCCCGAGAATTTCGCGTTCTACAAGTACCTGACCGGCCCGAAGCTGCTCCGTATGCACATGGCGCTGGCCGGCCAGCGCGAGAACGGCGGCTCGCGCGTCTCCGACCTGCTGGCCCAAGTGAGGTTGAACGGTTACGAGACGCTGAAGATCGGCCGATACTCGCGCGGCATGGTCCAGCGCCTGGGAATCGCGCAGGCGCTGCTGGCGGATCCGCGGCTGCTGGTGCTCGATGAACCCACCTCCGGTCTCGACCCCGCCGGCCGCAAGGACGTACTGCAACTTCTCACGGACCTCAAGGCCCAGGGCAAAACGGTGTTTCTCAGCTCGCACATCCTTCCCGAAGTCGAGCAGATCTGCGACCGCGTGGTCATCGTGGATCGCGGCCGCCTGGTGTGCGCCGGGCGCCTGGCCGAGATGCTCGCCGGCGGAGACCGGGTGGAGATCGTGGTGGACCGCCTCCCGGAGGAAACCGAACAGGCCGTGGCCGTGCGCGGGGCCGTGGTGGCCCGCGATCCCCACGGCGTGCGGCTCCTGGTTGAGGCCGCCCTCAAACGCGAACTGGTGGAAGCGCTGTGGATCGCGGGCTGCGACGTCATCGCCATGAACCCGGTCAAGAGTACCCTCCAGGATCTGTTTCTCAAGCTGGTGGGAGATTACGAGGGGGCCAAATGAAGGTCCGCGCCATTGCCCTGAACACGTTCGCCGGCCTGGTCCGGGACAAGTTGCTGATCGTGATCTGCGCCGGCTTCCTGTGCGTGCTGCTGCTGATGGTGACGTCGCTGACCATGATGAAGACGATGTCGCAGTCGAACCCCGATGTCTTTCAGTCCACCGAGCTCCCGCTGATCGGCGTCATTATGGGCATGGTCAGCGGTCTGGGCAGCTTGCTGGCCGCATGGGCCGCCGCCGATTCGGTCTGGGGCGAGATGAAGTCGGGGACCATTCTGGCGGTGATGGCGCGGCCCGTTCGCCGCTGGGAATTCCTTCTGGGCAAATACCTCGGCGTGCAAATGCTCATGGCCGTGTACGTCCTGTTCCTGTTCGGCATGAGCTACCTGCTGGCGTGGATCGGCGGCGGGCGCATTCAATCCACGCCCTGGGTGCTGATCGTCTATCCTCTGGTCCGGTACGCCATCTACAGCGCCATGTCCATGCTTCTGGTGACGGCGCTGCACCCGGTGGTCTCGCTGGGCATCGTCATGGTGGTCTCCGTGCTGGCATCCATGTTCGGCCCGGCCAGCGGCAGGTCTTTCCTCCCTGGCGGGCTGCGCGCCGCGGTCTACGCCGTGCTTCCCTCCACCGAACTGCTCTCCGAAACGCGTTTCCTTACCATTACGGAAGCGCGGCTGAAACAGATTCCGTGGACCAACCATGCCGTCGCGCTGGCCTACGGCCTGGACTACGCGCTGGTCCTTTTCCTGTTAACCGTCTGGTTCTTCCGCCGCCGCGCCCTGGCGCGCAACTGATATAGGCTGCGCAGGCGCAGGTGCTTTCGCCTCTACATTTGGAGTCGTCCACTACCCAGCCCGGAGAGCGCCATCGCCAGGTGCGGACCATGGCCTCGCGGACCGGCGGCGATGGTATGATCTGTACTTCGCGGCTTCCGTACCAGGATCCGCCGCGCATGGAGACGAAACATGTCGATTCCCCGCATTGCCCGAGCGCTCACTCTGTGCTGGCTGGCGGCCCTCCCCGGCCTGGCTCAAACCAAGCTGCTCACAGCCCGCTACCTGGCATTCTCCAGTTTCGCCACCGCGAGACGTTAACCGTTCCGGCCTCGGCGGTTTATGACTGGCCGAAGCTGAAGTCCTGTTGCCGGGCGTCGCGGCCGCACTTAATGGCTGCTCTCTTCCGTGGCGCAGCCTCTCAGGCTGCCGCGTCGAGACGCTTGTTGGCGGACCGAGCGCCAGACTCGACACGAGTGTCGAGTCGGCAGGGTGAGAGCCTGCGCCACGTAGTTTGCACAAGGCTCATGTTTTCGTGGCGCACGCTTCAGCGTGCAGCGTCGGCTTCAGCCGACGTTCCCCGGATCCGGGCGCTGATCGTGGGCTGAAGCCCACGACGGCACGCTGAAGCGTGCGCCACGTAAACTCAATAGCTTACAGGCCAACTAGGAAAACTATGTGGCATTAGGCTGAGGGCGCGCCGGGGACAGACGGGACGTTAACCTCTCGTTCGATGGGAGGGGACCCAAATTGTCCAGCAGGGCTCATCGCCCCCTACCTGCGTTCTTCAACTCCTCGTCGATCACCTTCCGCATCGCCGGCAGGTCCAGCTCGCCGTTGTATTTCCGGCCATTGATGAATACCGAGGGGGTGCCCTCCACGCCGGCGCGGTCGCCGTCCTCCGCGTCGCGCGCGATGGCCGCCTTGGTTTCCGCGGAATCGAGGTCCGCCTGGAAGCGCTGCACATCGAGGCCGATGGTGCGGGCCAGGGTGAGGATCACAGGACGGGACAACCCGCCGCGGTGCGCAAAGAGGGCATCATGCATGGGCCAGAACTTTCCCTGCCGATGGGCCGCGACGGCGGCCGCCGCGGCTAGCGCGGCCTGCGAGTGCATGTCCAGCGGAAACTGCTTGAAGATGAGCTTGATCTTCCCCGGATACGCATCCATCACGGCATTCAGTTTCGCCACTGCGAGCAGACAGTAGGGGCACTGGAAATCGGAGAACTCCACCAGGGTGATCGCCGCGCCCTCGGGACCGCGAACCGGCGCCCCGGTGGTGGGAATGGTCACCGGGTCTTCCAGCAACTTGGGAGGCTCCGGCCCCTTGGCCCACTTCGACGCTTTGGCGGCTTTCAAGGCCTCGTTCTCGTCCTTGCCCGCGCGAATGGCATCCGCCATGGCCGCGGCCAAGCCTTTGCTCCACGAACAATCGGGGTCCTTGACGCGGCATTCGGCCACCTTCATGCCGCACCCGCACACGCAATCGTGGTTGCGGAGCAGGCGCAGCAACGCGCGGATCTTCACCGGCGACATGCCCGAGAAGTCCACCCCCGGCAGCTTTTCCACGGTCTTCCAGTCGGCCTGGGCGAACAGCAAGGCCGCTCCTAGAACGCAGCAGGCGGCGATCTGGATTCCCCTCGCGGAAAGACGCATAAGACCATTGTAGCGGTGGATCGCGAACGGTTTACTCGCCACGCAGCCCCGCCGGCGCCTTTTCTCATATTCAGAGGCACGTTACCATCGGAAGAGACGCCGGATTCCCCTCCGGCGGCGATGGTATGATCTGAACTTCGCGGCTTCCGTACCAGGATCCGCCGCGCATGGAGACGAGACATGTCGATTCCCCGTATTGCCCGAGCACTCGTTCTGCTGTGCTCGCTTCTGGCTCTCCCCGGCCTGGCCCAAACCAAATTGCTCCGCTTCCCGGATATCTACGGCGACCAGGTGGTGTTCAGCTACGGCGGCGATTTGTGGACCGCGGCCGCCTCGGGAGGCGTGGCCACGCGCCTCACCGCGCACCCCGGCCTGGAGCTTTTCGCGAAATTCTCTCCCGACGGAAAGTGGATCGCCTTCACCGGACAGTACGATGGCGACGAGCAGGTCTACGTGATGCCCGCGGCCGGCGGCGTGCCCAAGCAGTTGACGTTCTACCCGGCCCACGGCCCGCTCACGCCTCGTTGGGGCTACGATAACCAGGTCTACGGGTGGACCAACGACGGCAAGCGCATTGTGTTCCGCTCCATGCGCGACTCCTGGACCAACGGCTCGACGCACTTATACACGGTGAGCATGGATGGCGGGCCGGCCGAGATGCTCCCCATGCCCGAATCGGGCGCGGGCGCGTACTCTCCGGACGGCTCGAAGATGGTCTACTCCCCGGAGTCTCGCGATTTCCGCACGGAGAAGCGCTACGGGGGCGGGGAAGCCAACCAACTTTACATTTTCGATCTGGCCACTCACGACGCCAGGAAGATCAGCGACAACCCGCGCGCCAGCCGCGACCCCATGTGGATCGGCGACAAGATCTACTTCGATTCCGATCGCGACGGCCACTTCAACCTGTACTCTTACGATACGAAGACCGCGCGCACCGCCCAGATCACCGCCAACAAACAATGGGATCTCCGCTGGCCAAGCACGGACCGCAAGAATCGCATCATTTACGAATTGAACGGCGAGCTTCAGATCCTGGATCTCAAGAGCGGCAAGACTTCTCCCGTCCCGATCACGGTTCCCGACGACGGCGTCGCTCGCCGGCCGGCCCGGGTATCGGCGGCCAGCCTGATTGAAGACGCGCAACTGAGCCCCAAGGGAGAGCGGGTGGTGTTCGCGGCGCGGGGCGATATTTTCAACGCTCCCATCGAGAAGGGGTCGCCGCGCAATCTGACCCATAGTCCCGGCTCTCACGAGAAATGGCCGCGCTGGTCGCCCGATGGCTCCCAAATCGCCTACATCTCCGACCAAAGCGGGGAGGAAGAGGTCTGGGTAGTGGCGCAGGATGGCGAGAGCGCCCCGCTGCAACTGACCTCCGGCGGCAAAGCCATGCGCTACGCTCCGGAGTGGTCCGCGGACGGGAAGCGCATCGCGTTCAGCGACAAAGACGGGGTCCTCTATTCACTGACCGTGGCGGATAAGAAAGTGGCCGAAGTGGCGCACTCGCGCCATGGCGAGATTCGCGATTACGTGTGGTCTCCGCGGGGCGACTTCCTGGCTTTCAGCGTCAACAACGCGAATGGTTTCGGTTCCGTCACCATCTGGAACGCCGCCGACGGCCAGTCGCACAAACTCACCAGCGACTCCTTCGATTGCGGCAATCCCGCCTGGGACCCGCAGGGCGACTACCTCTACTTCCTGAGCGTGCACGATTTCGCACCGGTGGTTTCCCAGGCGGAAGCGGAGTACGCCACCAATCGCGGGCTGGGAATTTTCGCCCTGTCGCTCCGCAAGGACGTGAAGAATCCGTTTCCGCCCGAAAACGACCCGCTGACCATTACCAAGCCCGGCGACGCGGAAAAGCCGGAAAAGAAAGACGAGCCCAAGAAAGAAGAGGCGCCCAAGCCGCTGTCCATCGATTTCGACGGTTTGGGCAGCCGCGTCACCCGTGTTCCCCTGGATGGGGAGAACTACGCCGGCCTCACCGCCAAGTCGGGCTACCTCCTCTATGAGCTGAGTCCCACCAGATATTACGGCAGGCGCGCCGAGACCAAACCGTCGCTCCGCATCTACTCGCTGAAAGACCGCAAAGAGACCACCCTGCTGGACGATGTAGAGGGATGGGTGACTTCGCGCGACGGATCCAAGGTGATGGCGCGCCAAACCTCGGGTTTTTCCGTTTTCGACGCCACGCCCACGGGCGCGGCCACCAAGAAGACCGTATCCGCGGCGGGTCTGTACGTGGACCGCGTGCCCGCCGAAGAGTGGGCCGAGATCTTCAACGAAGTCTGGCGGCGCTATCGCGATTTCTTTTACGCCCCGAACATGCACGGTTACGATTGGGAGGCTCTGCGCGCCCAGTACCAGCCGTGGCTGAAGGACGTGGCCACCCGTTCGGATTTGAACTACGTCCTGAGCGAAATGATCTCGGAGCTGACGGTGCAGCACGCCTATATCGAGGGCGGCGACATCCCGCTGCCGCCGCGGCAGAAAGTGGCGCTTCCGGGCGCGCGATTCTCGCTCGACGGCGCCTCCAACCGCTACGCCATCTCCAAGATCTTCGCGGGCCAGAACGAGGAGGATGTCTACCGCTCGCCGCTTACCGAGGTGGGCGTGAACATCAAGGTGGGCGACTATGTCCTGGCTATCGACGGACACGACCTCACCGGCGCCGACGACCCTTACCGGTTCCTGCGCAGCGCCGCCGATAGTCCCGTGGAACTGCTCGTGAACGACCGGCCGCAAAAGGATGGCGCGCGCACCGTAACTTTCCGCCCGGTAACCGATGAAACCAAGCTGATCTATCTCGACTGGGTGACTCGCAACCGCCAGATGGTGGATAAGCTCTCGAACGGCCGCATCGGCTATCTGCATGTGCCCGACATGGGGGCCGAAGGCATCAGCGAGTTCATCAAGTGGTATTACCCGCAGCTCAGGAAGGAAGCGCTCATCGTCGACGTTCGCGCCAACGGCGGCGGCAATGTCTCGCGCATGTTGATCGACCGCCTGAGCCGCAAGCCGCTGGCGGCCCAGTTCAGCCGCACGGTGGAGGATGCGCAGCTTTATCCGGATGCGGTATTCGCCGGTCCCATGGCGGCATTGCTCGACCATAACTCCGCTTCCGATGGCGATATCTTCCCGGCGATGTTTCGCCAGGCCGGCCTCGGTCCGCTGATCGGTACGCGTTCGTGGGGCGGGGTGGTGGGCATCAGCGGCCACGGCCAGTTGATCGACGGCGGCATAGTCTATGTTCCCGAGTACGGATTCGCCAACCTGAAAGGCGAATGGATCATCGAGGGCCACGGCGTGGATCCGGATATCGAAGTGGATAACGACCCGCCATCCGTGATCGCCGGCAAGGACCCGCAACTGGAGCGCGGCGTAAGCGAGCTGATGAAAAAGCTCCAACAGACCCCCACCGCCCAGCCCAAGCGCCCGGCCGACCCGGTAAAGCTCAAATAGGACGGGATCTCCGGTCGCGCGCCGCGCACCCGATCGGCGGCGCGGCGCGCTATTCTGTAAGTCAAGGCCGCCGGCGTTTGCGCCGGGCTGCCGGGCAGGCTGTCGGGCTTGTCTCATGGGAGGCATGTCATGAGAATGGGCTATGGCGCGCTGGCTCTTCTGCTGGCCGCGGCGTTTGCGACTCACCCGGCATTCGGCCAGCGCGGCGGCGGAGGCGGCGGAGGCGGGCGTACGGCGACCGTTTCGGGCCGCTATTTTTCCGGAAAGGTGGCGCTCGAGGACGGCAGCCCGCCGCCGGAACAAGCGGTCATCGAAAGCAAGTGCTCCATGACCGTGCGCAAGGAGGCTGCCACCGACAAAAAGGGCGGGTTTGGCTTCAGCCTGGGTCAGGGCCGCGGCGACCTGATAGCCGACATGAGCGCCTCGCGCACCGGATCGGGAAGCGCAGTCGATGCCAACGGAGGGGATTGCGTCATCAGCGCCCGGCTGTCCGGCTACACATCGGACATGATCTATGTATCGCAGCTACCTTCCAACCAGGTGGATCTGGGCGTTCTGACGCTTCACAAAGCGGCCGACAACCCCATGGTCAGCGCCACTTCGCGGAAAGCTCCCAAGGACGCCGTCAAGGCAATGGACAAGGGCCGGGAGGCCGCCAAAAACAAGAAGTGGGAGGACGCCGCGAGGGATTACCAGAAGGCCGTGGAGCTGTATCCCGGCTACGCGGAAGCCTGGTACGATCTGGGCCAGGCGCAGATAGGGCTCAAGCAACTGGACGAGGCGCACAAGTCCATGGAGGCGGCGATAAAGGCCGACGGCAAGTACCTGCCGCCCTACAACGCGTTGCTGGCGGTGGAGAGCCAGAACCAGAACTGGAAGGCCGTGGCGGAGGTTGCCGACCGCATCATCGAACTGGCTCCCAGGAGCTCTCCGGGGGTCTATTTCCTGGACGCGGCGGCGGAATTCCGCCTGCAGAACCTGGATGCGGCCGAAAAGCGGGCTCGCGAGGGGATCAAGCTGGACGAGGAGCACACGGCGCCCAAGCTATTCGAGGCGCTGGCGGAGGTTCAGGCCGCTCGGGGCGACCTGGCGGGCGCGGCGGCCCAACTCAAGCTGTATTTGCAGTTCTCGCCGTTCGCGCCGGATGCCGCCGCCGTGCAGGCGGAGATCGCGGATTTGGAGAGTCAGGCGGCGCAGCCGAAGCAGTGAGAAGTGGAGGAGTTATGTTACGTGGGACAGCAGTGTTTCTTCCGGTTTTCGTCTTAGGCATCGCGCTGACGCCTTTGTTCGGCCAGCGCGGAGGGAGCGGCGGATCGAGCGGCGGATCGAGCGGCGGATCGACCACCATCCCCGGCAACCCCTTGACCAAGAACGGACCCTATTTGTCCGGCCATGTGACCCTCGAGGATGGCAGCGTACCAACTGAAAAAGTCATCATCCAGAGTATCTGCGCGGGGAGAATCCGCGAAGAGACCACCATGGATAGGAAGGGCGGTGGATTCGGTTTCACGTTGGGCAAGGGCAGCGGCGACCTCATGTTGGATGAGGACAACCGGCAAGATCAAGCCGCCCCCGCCGGCTCCGCCGCCACCGAAAACCTGCAGAGCTGCGCGGTTCAGGCGTATTTGCCCGGCTATATGTCGAGCGTCGTCTACCTGGGAAACCTAGATCCCGGCAAGTCGAACGTGGGCACTCTCATTCTGCGCAAGGCGACCGCGGGCGCCGCGGCCGGCTCCAGCGACACCGCCAAGCAGGCTTCCAAGGATGCCCGCAAAGCATTCGATAAAGGGGCGGAAGCGGCCAAGAGCAATAAGTGGTCCGATGCGGCGGCCAACTTCCGTAAAGCCGCGGAACTGTTCCCCGGGTACGCCGACGCGTGGCTGGAGCTGGGCAAGGCGCAGATGGCGCTCAAGCAAACCGACGAGGCCCGCAAATCCCTCGAAGCGTCCATCAAGGCCGACGAGAAGTACGCCGCGCCGTACGTCCAACTGGTACAACTCGAGAACCAGGCACAGAACTGGAAGGGGTTGACGGACATTGCCGACCGGCTGCTGAAGCTGACGCCGGCGGTTCCGCCGCTGATCTATTATCTGGATTCGGCGGCGCAATACAGGCTGAAGAATTACGAAGCCGCGGAGAGCGTCTCGCGCGCTGGGATCAACGCCGATACCCGGCACGAAGCCCCCAAGCTGCACCAGGTGCTGGCGTTGTGCATGATCCTCCGCAACGATGCCGCGGGCGCGGCGTCGGAGATCAAACAGTATCTGGCGGTGGCCCCGCTGGCGGCAGACGCCGCGAGCGCGAAAGCCATGCTCGCGGAGCTGGAAGCCAGGGCGCAGGCCGCGCCGGCGAAGTAGCGCCGGCGGTCCAAGTCCATCCCCCTTTCCGCCTTTCGTCCCGAGGGATTGCGGGAGGCCGAGAGCGGGGGGCATACTGGTGTAGTGCGGCGACTGGGCGGCACACGCATGTACAAAGGCCACAAGATAACCGCGGTCATACCTTGTCTGAATGAAGAGCGCGGCATTGAGAAAGTGCTGCGCTCGTTGCCGGGCTTCGTGGACGAGGTCATCGTGGTGGACAACGGATCCACGGACGGGACCGCCGGAGTGGCGCGGGAGTTTGGCGCGCTGGTCATCCGCGAGGCGGAGCCCGGCTACGGCCGGGCGTACCGGCACGGCTTCCGGCAGGCCACCGGCGACCTGATTGTGACCCTGGATGGGGACCACAGCTACCCGGGGGATGCGCTGTCGTATCTTCTGGAAGCGTTCCTGCATTTGCAGGTGGACTTTCTCAATACGTCGCGCTTTCCGGTGCGCAATCCGCGGGCCATGAGCCGGAAGCATAAGATCGGGAACCTGGCGCTGTCGCTGGCAATGTCGATATTGTATCTGCGCTGGGTGCGGGACTCGCAAAGCGGGATGTGGGTGTTCCGGCGCTCGATCCTGGAGGAGATGCGCCTGGAGGCGGACGGCATGGCGTTTTCGGAAGAGATCAAGATCGAGGCCTTGCGGACGCCGGGACTCCGGTTTGGGGAGATTTCGATTCAGTACTCTACCCGGCTGGGGGAGATCAAGTTGAACCCGTGGCGCGACGGCTGGAGCAATCTGTGGTTCCTGGTGCGGAAGCGCCTGTCGCGCAGGGGCAGGGCGCCGAAATGAAAACACTTCTTGACCCGGGCCTGTTACCACGCGCAACAGCGCTCACCTGGATTCCCGGTGTGCGGCGGGCGGCCGGCAATGGCCGTCCCTACCGCGACCCCGTCGTCCCCCGTCCGTCCCCGCGGTCAGAGCGATAACCCAGTTGGCCTTTCGTGACAATACAAAGCAAGGCGGCAACGCCTGCATACGCCATCCAGAAAACATTGTGCTGGATTGTGTTACTGCGGAGCGTCGCTTTTCCGATGAAGTCATTCAGAATGATTCCGGTTCCCACGTTATACAGCCCGTGTATAAAGATGGCGCATAATGTGCTTCCTTCCGACATGTTGAATCCGAAGGATAGGAAAACCGAACCCGCCATAGTCACGGCTACAGACTGCCACCAGGTCACGTTGTAGACGTGAGCCAGAAACAGCGGAAAATGCCAGTTGGCCCACAGAAACCCCAGCATAAGAGAAGAAGTCACCGGATCGAAGCGGCGCTGCAATCGCGGGAGAGCATACCCGCGCCAGCCGGATTCTTCACCCAGCGGCCCGCCGAGGAGGTTGGGACCAAAGAGCGTAACAATCTGCAACAAGGCGGACCATTGCCAGCGATTCATGCCGGACTCAGTCATGAAGAAAGCGGCGCTGAATGCCGCAACCAGCACTACCGAGGCCCCGGATGCGATCCCGAGCAAAACTTTCGGCAGACCCGTCCATAGCCGCACCGCTCTCCAATTGCCGGCGAAAATCCGATGCGTGGCCAGCGCGGCCAGCGTAGGCCCGAAGGTTCCGACGGAGAGAAAAAACCTGGAGCGATAAGAAGGGCTTTCCCCTACCAGAACAGGGAGCCAAAGAACCACGCTGATTCCATATGCGAGCCCGAAATACAGTGCCAGCTCGCGCAGATCCTGAGCCGGAAGCGTTCGTCTGGTCGTGGCAACCGGGCTCATTCACAGCATTATGCCAGACTTGGCCGCGCGCCAGTATCGCCCGGAACCCGGAACTGTACGGATCTCAACCGCGCCAAAGCGGCGGCACTCCACCGATAAGGAGGTCTGTCAGACCTTACCTGCCTGGCACGCCGATCCAGCCTCGGCTTACTACGTCGGCCATGGTCAGGGTGATCAGGATCGCCAGCCACAACAGGCCGCCCGCTACCACCAGCCGCGTGAGCTGCGTGCTGTGGCGCACGTGCATGAAGAACAGCGCCACCAGCAGCATCTTGCCCACCGCGATGCTCAGAGCGGCCACCACGTTGAAATGGCCCAGATCGACGTAAGCCACGGCCGTGGTCACTCCCGTCAGGATCAGCAGAACAATCCAGACAATGGCGTACGTTCTTACGGAATCGACATGTTCGGTAGGTGCGCTCATGGCTTGGGTCCGTGCCGGTCTATCAGGTAGAGCAGGGGGAACAGGTAGATCCAGATGATATCGACAAAGTGCCAGTAAAGGCCAACCATGTCGACGGGAGTATAGTAGGCGGCGCTGAATTTCCCGCGCCAGGCCTGCCAGAGCAGGAACGATAGCAGCCCCGCGCCGATCACCATGTGCAGGGCGTGCAGGCCCGTCATGGCGAAGTACAGCGAGAAGAACAACTGCGCGTGGCCCTGCTGGGTGGCGCCTTCCATGTGGAAAGAAGGCCCGGGGATATGGTGCTCCTGGAATTTCTCGTTCCACTCGTAAGCCTTCACGCCCAGGAAGGCAAGCCCGAGGATGAGGGTCAGGATCAGGAAGACGATGAGCGCCTTGCGCCGCCCGAGCTGGCTCGCGCGCACCGCCAGCACCATGGTGAAGCTGCTGCACAACAAAACCGCGGTGTTGATGGCCCCGATGGTGGCGTTCAGCGTGCGGCTGGCGGCGCCGAACACATCCGGATACTTCGAGCGGTAGACGATGTAGACCAGGAACAGGCCGCCGAAGAACATGATCTCGGTGATGAGGAAAATCCACATGCCGAGGCCGGAGGCGTCCTTCTGCTGGGCCGCCGTATCGAACTGCTCCTGTACGGCGAGGGTTTCGGCGTGCGCGTGGCTAGCCAACTTCGATCGCCTCCCCGACGGTTGTGCTGTAATCGTACGCTTCGTGCGTCACCACCGGCATCACGTCGAAATTGTGCGCGGGAGGCGGCGACGGCGTGCGCCATTCCAGGCCGGTGGCCTTCCACGGATTGTCGCCCGCCAGCTTCCCGTAGCGCAGCGACCAGGCCAAATACACGATGGGCATGACATAACCCACCGCCAGCACCGAAGCGCCGGCCGTGGAGAGCACGTGCAGCACCTGAAACTCGTCCGGATACACGTGATACCGCCGCGGCATGCCCAGATAACCCAGGATGAACTGCGGGAAGAAAGTCAGATTGAATCCCAGGAAAATCACCAGCGCGGAGAGCTTGGCCCAGCCTTCCGGATACATGCGGCCGGTCATCTTCGGCCACCAGTAGTGCAACCCGCCCAGATAGGCCATGATGGCCCCGCCCACCATGATGTAGTGGAAGTGGGCTACCACGAAGTACGTGTCGGTGACATGAACGTCAAATCCCAGGCACGCCACGAACAGGCCCGTTAGCCCTCCGATGGTGAACAGGCCGATGAAGCCAAAGGCGTACAGCATGGGAGTGTCGTAGGAGATGGACCCTTTGTACAACGTGGCCGTCCAGTTGAACACCTTGATGGCCGAAGGGATGGCCACGAAGTAACTGAGAAACGAGAAGACCATGCCGGCATAGAGCGACTGGCCGGCCACAAACAGGTGGTGGCCCCAGACCAGGAAGCCGAGGACCGCAATGGCCACGCTCGAGAAGGCCACGAAGCCGTAACCGAAAATGCGCTTGCGGGAAAACGTCGAAATCAGCTCGCTCATCACCCCCATGGCCGGCAGGATCATGATGTATACGGCGGGGTGCGAGTAGAACCAGAACATGTGCTGGAAGAGCACCGGGTCGCCGCCCAGGGCCGGATCGAAAATGCCGATATGGAAGACCCGCTCGCAGAATACCAGCGCCAGCGTCACGGCCAGAACCGGGAGTGCCCAGCACCTGGATCAACGCGGTGGCGTAATGCGCCCACACGAACAGCGGAAGCCGGAACCAGGTGAGACCCGGCGCGCGCATGCGGTGAACGGTGACGATAAAGTTGAGGCCCGTCAGAATGGAGGAGAAGCCGGCGACGAAAATGCCCAGCGCGGTAGCGATCACCCAGGTGTTCGAATACGACGTGCTGTAGGGCGTGTAGAACGTCCAGCCCGTATCCACGCCGCCCGCCACCATGGCGAATATGGCGAACAGGCCGCCGATCACCAGCAGATACCAGCTCAAAAGGTTGATTCTGGGAAACGCCAGGTCGCGCGCGCCGATCATCATGGGCAGGAAGAAATTGCCCAGCGTGGCCGGTATGGAGGGGATCAGGAAGAAGAACACCATCACCACGCCGTGCATGGTGAATAGCTTGTTGTAAGTGTCCGAAGAGACCAGGTTCCCGCGCGGCGTAAGCAGCTCGAGGCGGATCAGGGTGGCGAAGACGCCGCCGATGAAGAAGAAAAGGGTGATGGTGCCCAGGTACAGCAGCGCGATGCGCTTGTGGTCCTTGGTGAGGAGCCACGATTTGAGGCCGTAGCTCGCGTTCAGGTACGTTTCGCGTTGTTCAACCGCCGCCGTGATCATAGTCTCTAACGCTTCTCGGACTGCAGTTTCTTCATGGCCGGCTTGGCCGCCTGGCCCGCCGCCGGCTTGGGTCCCAGGGATTTGATGTATTCCACCAGTTGCAGGACGCCTTCTTCCGTCACCAGCCCCTGAAACGTCGGCATCACCGGCTGGTAGCCGGCCACCACCTTGGCCGCCGGCTGCAATATGGATTCACGAATGTATGCTTCATCGGCCGTTACGGTGGCGCCGCCGGTTAGTACTACCGTGCCGCCGAACAGGTTCACCAAGGTCGGGCAGCGGCCCGAACCATCGGCTTTGTGGCAGTTGCCGCAGGCCAGGTCTTCAAAGAGCTTCTGCCCGTTCTCGGCCAGTGAGCCCGTGGTGGCTCCGCCGCTCAGCCACGCCTGATAGTCGCGGGGCGCCATGACTTCTATCCAGCCAGTCATTCCGGAGTGCTTGGTTCCGCAGTACTCCGCGCAGAATAAGTGATACCGCCCGGGCTTGGTGGGCTGGAACCAAAGCGTGGAATAGCGGCCGGGGACCACGTCCTGCTTCACCCGGAAGGAGGGCACATAGAAGCTGTGGATGACGTCTTCGGACGTCATGGTGAGCTTGATGGGCCGGCCCAGCGGAATGTGCAGCTCATTGATTTCGCGCCGCCCTTCCATGTGCTGCAGCTTCCACATCCACTGCTTGGCCACCACATAGATCTGCAAGGCGTTGTCGGGCGGCCGGCTTTCGTTGAAGTACACGCTGGCGCCCCAGGTAAACATGACCATGGTGAGCCCGAAGGGGATCACGCTCCACGCGATTTCGAGGGGCAGTCCGCCGTGCACGGGGCGCGGCAATTCCCCCTCCGAGCGCCGCCGGTAGCGAATGGCGAAGTAGGCGATGGCGCTGAAAATGCCCACCGTGAAGAAAGCCGCCACGGCCAGCAGGAAAAAGAGCAGATGGTCCACCTGCGGGGCGAAGGTGGAGGCCTGTTCGGGGAAGAGTCTGAAGTCCATGGCCGTCAGATCCGCTCCCTGGCGGCGGCTGCGATCCGCCGGTCCCGGCGCCAGTCGCGGCGCAACATGAGAAACAGGAAGGCGCCGGCCGCAACCACGAAGCCGCCGGCGGCCATCCGCAAGGTGTTGAGAGCCACGGCGCCGTACTTACCCGTGGTGGGGTCGTAGTGATAACAATAGAGCAGAATCTGATCCACGGGAGTGCCAATCTTGTTGAGCGAGGCTTCCACCAACCCCAGGCGGATATCGCGCGGCGCGTATTCCACGCCGTAGAAGTACTTGGAGAGGCGCCCGTCCGGAGTGATGATCATGACGCCGCTGGCGTGCGCGTACTGATCGGTGGCGGGGTCGTACTTATAATGGAAGCCCACCGCGTCCATGAGCGCCTTGATGTTCGGCTCATCCCCGGTGAGGAAGTGCCAGCCGTTAGCCGTGCCGGCGCGCCCGTAGCGGCGAAGGTACATCTCCTTCTTGGCCGCCGCGATCTCGACCGTGTCCTTGGGATCGAAACTGAACGCCACCACCTCGAACTCCTGGCCGGGATTGAACGACACGGCCTTGAGACTGCTCGCCAGGCCGTTGAGTATCTGCGTGCAGAGCATGGGGCAGCGATAGTAAACCGGGGCGAGCAGCACCGGCCTGCCGCTCCGGAAGTAGGTGGAAAGCGGAACGGCGCGGCCGAGTTCGTCGCGGAAGGTCAGGTCGAGCGGAAGCTGCGCGTCGAGATTCTGGTCGATTCCAACCCCCTGAAGCGCGCCGGGGAGGGCTGGCCGCAGGTTGGAATCCTGCATCGAGATGGACGGTTGCGCCGGGGCCGGTTGCCCCGGCTGCGCGCTGGCGGCGAGGGCCGCCAGCGCCAAAAATATCATAGGTTTGATCACGACAGCACCCTCTCAAAGGCCTGGCTAAGGCCGGAGCAGCGTGACAGACCACGAAAAACGATGGTCTGTCCCACCAAGCTAGACCACGAAAGACGATGGTCTGTCCCACCAGGCTGTTACTTCACTTACCCAGAGATCCCTCCGGCGGCGGCATATTCCCCAGGCCGCTCTCCGTCGGTATGCTTACACCCTTGGCCTCGCTTTGCGGACCCGCCTCTGGCCGCGCGGGCAACCCGCGCTGGGAAAGCAGATCGATGGCCCGTGCGATAGGCAGCCGTACAATTCCCTTTTGCCGGTCGATCCATCCGTAGCTGCCAAGTATTTGATCCTCTTCCTGCCGCATTCGCTTCAAATCAAGCACCGGTGAGTCCTGCAGGCGCGGTTGCGGCGGCAGGCTGGGTCCTTTCAGGTCGGCGCCCTCGATCGCCGGCGGCTGCAGGGCCGCTTCCCGGGACTGGAAATAGCGGAACAGGCCTACCAACCCGACCAGCGCGAAGGCGCACAGCAAAACCAGCATGATGGCGAACCTGGTGACCGCCCAGATGTCCACGTCCTTCTCTTCATGACCTGGCGGTGGTTCTTCGGGCGGCATCTTTGGGAGATCGTCGTGGCTGTGGTTATTCCCGGCCATGTTCGAGGGCCTCCTCCAGGTGCGGGTCGCCGAGCGGCATCAGCGGGCGCTTCTCCAGTTGCGCCAGGAAGTACGCCAGCCATATCCCGATCACTCCCAGCGGAGCGGCCAAGTCCAGCCAACTGCCGCCGGGCGAAGACGCTTTCGCGAAATCGGGCGCCACCAGCCAATACAGATCCACCAGGCGCATGAAGAGTACGAATAATGCGATGCCGGCCAGCAGCTTGAAGTTGCGCTTCAGGTCGCGCGAGAGCAGCAGCGCGAAGGGCAGCGCGAAATGGAACAGCACCAACCCCAGGCCGATGAACTGCCAGCCGCCCCGCAAGCGAGCCATATACCAGGGGATCTCGCTCGGCAGGTTGCCGGCCCAGATAATCAGGAATTGCGAAAACGAAAAGTAGGCCCACACCATCACCAGCGCGAGCAGCAGCTTGCCCAGGTCATGCAGGTGGCGCGGCGTGAGAATCTCCGACAAGGGCCCGCGGTAGGAGAGCAGCACCAGCAGGGCAATCAGAAACGCCAGCGACGAGAGCGCCTGTCCCGCCATGAATAACATGCCGAAAATAGTGGAGAACCAGTGCGGATTGAGCGAGAGCACCCAATCGATGGCCATGAACGTCACGCTGAAGCCCCAGAACACCAGGCCGGGACCGGCCAGGCGGGCCAACCGCCCGTGCGCGCGGCCGGGGCCTTCGCGGTCCTCCACCGCGGACCAGTGGTCGAGTCTCCAGGAAAGCAACATCCAGCCGGCGAAGTAGAAGGCCGTACGGGCCAGGAAAAACGGGACGTTCAGGTAGACGTGTTTCTGGCGCAGAAGGGCATCGGCCGCGACGATATTGGGGTGCGACCACGGGTATAGATTCGGGATGCCGATGAGGATGGGCAGAAACATCAAGGCCACCAGCGGCAGCGTACGCGCGGCCGCCTCGCACGGCCTCCGTATGACCACGCCCCAGGCCCCTCCGGTGAGGTATTGCAGCATGAGCCACGCCAGCGACCCCACGCTCACGCCCACCACGAAAAGGTACGACCACAGATACGAGCGGTAGAACTGAAAGGGCGAAGAGAGGAGGCCGAGGAAGCACAGCGCCGCCCCCGCGCCGCCGGCCACCAGACTGCGGGTGCGCCATCGCTTGAGGTCGGCGCGCAGCTCGGTCGATAGGCTGAAATCGAGCGTGGTGGTCACCGGGGGCCTCCGGTCAACTGAGGGAGCGCCCCGGGCGGCGCGTCTTTTACACTGGCGTTCTGGCTCAACTGCAGTGCGCGAATATAGGACACGATGGCCCAGCGGTCGGCCGGAGCGATCTGCGCGGCGTAGTCCGACATGGCCCCGAAGCCTTTCGAAATCACGTCGTATATGTATCCGTTTGGTACGGCGCGCAACCGGTCAATATGGTACGAGGGCGGCCGGCGGAAACCACGGCGCACAATCATGCCATCCCCGTTACCCAGCCGGCCGTGGCACGGAGTGCAGTAGATGTTGAAACGCTCCTGCCCGCGCTCGACGATTTCCTTGGTGACCGGAAACGGAAACGCGTCGAGCGGCTTGCCGTCGGGGCCTTTGCCGGTGTAGAAAGCCGCGTCGTCGTCAAGCTGGCCGCGGGCCACCGTGCCATCGGCCAGTGGTCGCGCCGATCGGCCGTCGTCGAAGAAAGTGGACGGGCGCAGGGGAATGAACTTCGGCTGATCGTGCATATCCTGCCGGCAGGCCACCGTGGCGGCGGCCAAAGCCAGGACCATGAACCACCGTAGAGCGGGCCTCCGGCCTGCCATGCCGGCATCCATGCCGGCATTCTTCTTGGCCGGGATAGAATGCCCGCGAGGACGCGGGCATGGCAGGCCGGAGGCCCGCTCTGCGGAGGGGGCTGCGCCGCGGGTCCACTGTGAAATTTCACTGCGCAACTTCGGTCACCTCCCTAGGCTCGAGCGTCTGGAGGAAAGCGCTGGTCGCGCCGCTCTCGAAGAGCGGGTCGGCGGCCTCGATGCACAGGAAAAAACGATTGCGCGAAGCCAGCGCGAACCGCGGCGCGTTGAATACCGGGTGGTAGGGCATGGGCAATCCGCACAGCGCCAGCAGGCCCAGCACCGCCGAACCGGCGGCGAATAGAATCGTCATCTCGAAGGTGATCACGATGTAGGACGGCCAGCTATGCAGCGGGCGTCCGCCGATGTTGATGGGAAACTGCCAGACCGTCACGTAATACTGCATCAGGTAGCCGGTCAGCAGCCCCATGATCCCGCCCGCCAGCACGATGAGCGGCAGCTTGTTCTTGTGGAGGTGCAGCGCGTCGCTCAGGTCCTCGATGGGAAAGGGCGAGTAGGCGTCGAGCTTGCGGTACCCCTTTTCGCGGGCGGCGCGGGCGGCGTTCACCAGGGCGGTGGGGCTGTCGAACTCGGCCATCAATCCGTAAATCGGCTGGGTCACCCTTCCGCCTCCTTCCCTACCCTGGCCTGCGGCAGCAGCGTGCGGACTTCAAAAATCGAGATCATCGGCAGCAGACGGATGAACAGGAAGAACAGGAACAGGAACAGGCCGATGGTGCCGACGTAGGTGGCCCAGTCCCAGCGTGTGGCATGGAAAATGGACCAGGACGAGGGCAGGTAATCCTGCGCCAGGCTGGAGACGATGATCACGTACCTTTCGAACCACATTCCCACCAGCACGATGATGGACCAGATAAACAGCGTGACCGGGCTCCGCCGGATGCGCTGGAACCACAGTCCCTGGGGCAGGATGATGTTGCAGGCGACCAGTGACCAGTAGACCGGCGCGTACGGGCCGGTCATGCGATGCCACATGGCGGCCTGCTCGTAAACGTCGCCGCTGTACCATGCCGAGAAAGCCTCGATCACGTAGGCGTACGCCACGATCAACCCCGTGGCGAGCATGATTTTGGCGGCGTTTTCCAGATGGCGGTCGGTGATGAGGCCCTGCAATCCGTAAACGGCGCGCAACGGAATGGCCAGCGCCAGCACCATGGCGAAGCCGGAATAGATGGCCCCGGCCACGAAGTAGGGCGGGAAGAAAGTGCTGTGCCAGCCGGGCACGATGGCGATGGTGAAGTCGAAGCTCACCACCGTATGCACCGAGAGCACCAGGGGCGTAGCCAGGCCCGCCAGCAGCAGAGTCGCGGTCTCGTACACGCTCCAGTGGCGCGCCGAACCGCGCCAGCCCAGGGCCAGAATGCCGTAGGCCATGCGGGCGAGGCGGTTGCCGGCGCGGTCGCGCAGGGTGGCCAGATCTGGCAGCAGGCCCACGAACCAGAACAGCAGCGACACGGTGGCGTAAGTCGAGACCGCGAACACGTCCCACACCAGCGGGCTGCGGAAATTCGGCTGCACGCCCATGCTGTTGGGGTAAGGCATCAGCCAGTAGAACAGCCACGGGCGGCCCAGGTGCAGCAACGGGAACATGCCGGCGCAGGCCACCGCGAACAGCGTCATGGCCTCGGCGAAGCGGTTGATGGAGTTGCGCCACCTCTGGTTCAGCAGCAATAGAATGGCGGAGATCAGAGTGCCCGCGTGGCCGATTCCGATCCACCATACGAAGTTGGTGATGGCGAAGCCCCACATCACCGGCGTGCGGATGCCCCAGATTCCCACGCCTTCGGCCAGCAGCGTCGCCACGGCCCACAGGAATAACAGCAACAGGCCGAAGCCCACCGAGAAGCAGGCCATCCAGAAAATTGGCGTGCGCTTGGTGAGAACCACGGCGGCGATCTGGTCGGTGACCGAGCCGAAAGTGTACCCCGGCGCGATAATGTCCCGCGAACGCTCTTCGACGGCTTGTGAATTCTCAGACATGGGCTAGGTGCGGATGTGGGGCAGGATGGAATCCTGCGCGGCGGTTGTCAACCGCCGCGCGGGCCGATTGACAATCGGCCCGCAGACTACCAGTCTGCCCCACATTCCTTCTCATCCCTCGATCTCCGGGTTGGGATTGCGCAGCTCCGCCAGGTAGGTGGTGCGCGGGCGCGTATTCAGATCCTCCAACAGGCCATAATTGAGCTTTTCCGCTTTCATCTTCGAGACGCGGCTGGCGGGGTCGTTGATATCTCCGAATATGATCGCCTGGGTGGGACAGGTGGCCTGGCAGGCGGTCTGGATTTCACCGTCGCGGACCTTGCGATTCTGCTTCTCCGATTCGATCTTGGCGGCGTTGATGCGCTGCACGCAGTAAGTGCATTTCTCCATCACCCCCCGGCTGCGCACGGTCACGTCCGGGTTATGCAACAGCTTGAGGCTGGGCGTCTCGTAATCCGAGAACTTATAGAAGTTGAAATGCCGCACCTTGTAAGGGCAGTTATTCGAGCAATAACGGGTGCCCACGCAGCGGTTATAAACCATGTCGTTGAGGCCCTCGCTCGAGTGGCTGGTGGCCTGCACCGGGCAGACCAGCTCGCAGGGCGCGTTCTCGCACTGCATACAGGGCAAGGGTTGGTTGTACAACTCGGGGTTGTTGACGTCCCCGTGATAGTAGGTATCCACGCGCAGCCAGTGCATGGCGCGGCTGCGGCGCACCTGGTCTTTTCCGACCACCGCAATGTTGTTCTCCGCCTGGCAGGCCACCACGCACGCGCTGCAACCCGTGCAGGCCGTGAGGTCGATGGCCATGCCCCAGGCGTGGCCTTCATACTTCCAGTCCGGATACAGCGTCAGCGAGCGAGGCGGGGCTTCGGCCCCCGCGTGCACCGATTCCGGATCTTTCCGGTATTCCTCGATTGCGCCGCTATGAATAATATGGCGGCGGGTATCGAGTTCCCGCGCCTCCAAAATGCCCTGATTCGTGGTGGTGGCGAACTGGTACTCGCCCGCCAGCTTCTTGGCCTCCATGCCGTTGTCGTGCCACAGGGCGCGCATGGTTCTCAGCCCATAGGGATTGAATCCCATGCCCGTACCCGCGCGGCCGGCCCGCGTGCGGCCATAGCCCAGGTGCAGCGTTACCGCGCCATCCACGTGTCCCGGCTGCACCCACACCGGCGCGCGCAGTGAGCGGCCCTGGTAAGTGAGCTGCAGCATCCCGCCCGTGCTCACTCCCAGGTGATGCGCGGTGGCGACGCTGAGTATGGCGGCGTTGTCCCAAGTCACTTTGCTGATCGGCTTGGGCAGCTCCTGGAGCCAGCCGTTGTTGGCGAAGCGGCCGTCGTATACCGTCGGATCGGGCCGGAAGATCGTCTCCAGCTTGCCGCCCAGGTGCGGCGCCGTCACCCGGGCGCGGATGTTCTCCGGCTGCAGGGCGGGCGTTTTGGCCGGCAGCGCCGAGCCGGCTATCAGACCATCGTGCACCGAGCGCCGCCACCATGCCTCGAAATCGGGGCCCGTATGCTGCTTGGTCCAGTAGGCGCGCAGGATATCGCGGCCGTTCATTTCCTGCTGGCCGCTGAACATCTGCAACAGTTCGAGAGCCGAGTGGCCGTTGTACAGGGGCTGGATGAGAGGCTGCTGCAGGGTTACCGTTCCATCGAAGGCGCGCGCGTCGCCCCACGCCTCCAGGTAGTGCGCCTCCGGCAGCCGCCACTGGCACAGCTCCGAGGTTTCGTTGTCGTACAGGCTGAGGTGAACCCTCAGGCGCGCTTTGCGGATGCGGGATCGCATGCCCAAATCGACGGGCGCGTCGAACACCGGATTGCCGCCGACGATAAACAGCAGCTCCACCACGCCGGCGTCCAGGTCTTTCATCAGGTCCTGAAGGGACGCCAACTGGTCGACCGGGTTGGCCTCGATGGGATCGGTGTAGAAGACCGTCTTGCCCACGTTGCCCAGGGTGAGATTCATGGCGTGGGCCAGGGCATGCACCACCGCCGGTTGGTATTCGCCGGGAATCACCGCGCCCGCGCCCTTGTGGATCAGCAGGTCGCGCCCGATGGGATCGATCCATTTATATATGTCGGCGTTTTCGCCCTGATGCGGACCACGGCCGGTTCCCACGGCGGTGGAGAGCGCTCCCGCGAAGACTTCGATATCGCCGGCGCGCAGCGGCAGGCGGTGGTCCGCCTTGGCGCCGGTGGGCGTGGGCGCCGGCTCGACCACGTACAGGCGGTTCATGGCGGTCTGGTCGCCGCGCACGCGGCGGCCGGCGGCGAACTGCCGGGCGTAGCGCAGGCTGGCCGCACCGGAGGCCAGAAAATCCGAATCGAGCGAAACGATGGTCTTGGCCTGGGACAGGTCGTAGTAGGTGTTGACCGGTTGGTTGAAGGCCATCAGGGCGCCGGCGCGGGCGCCGTGGGGCCCGGCCGGCTCCCACTGATGCCACTTCATGGCCGGATAGAGCTTCTGTATGGCCGCGATTTGCGCCGCCACGGCGGGCGAAGTCACGGTTTCGGTGAGGATGCGAATGCCCGCGCCGTTGACTAGTTTCTCGGCCGCCAGTTTCGCGCGCAAGGCGCCGAAGAAATCGTCCCACGAACGGATTTCGCCCTGGAGCGTGGCCGCCTGCATGCGGTCGGGATCGTAGAGCTGGAGCACCGAGGCCTGGGAGAAGGCGTCGCACGCGCCCAGCGAGGCGGGGTGCTCGGGGTTGCCCTCGATCTTGGTGGGCCGGCCTTCGTGGCTCTCGGCTAGTACGCCGGTGGCCACCCCGTTCAGCGTGGTGGCCGTGGCATAGAAGAGCGGCTTGCCGGGAATCAGCTCCTCCGGCTGCCGCACATAGGGCATGATGTGCTCGGTGGGCTGCCGGGTGCAGGCCGCGAGACCGGCCAGGGCCAGCGACGCGCCCATCATTTTGAGGAAAGTCCGGCGGCCCTCGCCGGGGTTTTCATCCTCGCTCCAACCCACCGCCTGCCGCGGGAACTCGCGTTCCATCAGGTCGCGGAACTCCGGCGTCCCAGCCAGGTCTTCCAGGCTGCGCCAGTAGTCGCGTCCGCCGGCCTGGTTAAGCCGGGCGCGCGCGGCGGCGATGTCCAATTTCTTCGGTTCGTCGTTCATCGGTGGCACGTGCTGCAGCTTGTGAGCGTGCGAGCATCCTGAATCTTGTACTCTTTCACCAGCCGGCGGCCGATTTCTTCCTGATCGCCGGCCGGGTGGTATCCCATGGTGGTGATGGATTCGCGCGGTCGCACGTATTTCTCGGGCTGGCGATGGCAGTCGAGACACCACTCCATCCGCAGCGAGACGGCCTGCCACGTCAGCGGCATGCGGTCCACGCGGCCGTGGCAGCTTTCGCAGCCGACCCCCTTATTGATATGGATGCTGTGATTGAAATACACGAAATCGGGCAGGTCGTACACCCGCGTCCACTGGATGGAGGCGCCGGTACGGAAGCTGGCGCGCACCGGTTCGAGCGTGGGGCTGGTGTTCCAGATCTGCGAGTGGCAGTTCATGCACGTCTTGGTAGGCGGGATGTTGGCGAAACTGGAGCTTTCCACCGTGGTGTGGCAGTAACGGCAGTCTATGCCCAGGCCGCCCACGTGGTGCTCATGGCTGAACGGGACGGGCTGATCCCGCATCATCGAGGCGCGCGTCACATAAGCGGAGCTATCGAGCTGGACCACGACCCAGGCCACGAACGCCAGGATGACGCCCGCGCCGAAAATCGAAATCCGCGAAAATGAATTGCTGCTGCGATGAAAGATCTGGGCCATTGCGCTACGCCTGTGCCGACTCAACTGGAGCGCTATCGTGTCGCATCAATCGAACAGGCCGTACTGCTTCAACCGTCTCCAACGGAATTCGCCGGAACTCCCAGTTTCCCCCGAATGAATCTCATCTAACGGATGCAGAACCCGATAATTTGTTTCATCGGAAACATTCCCGTGAGAATTCTCACGGGTTTCGCCCTTTCCGGCCCCGTACGGGCGTCGCGGTTTGTAGGGATTCTCGACGGCCGGCCGGGCCTGGGGTGGGACGGACCATCGCTCTGCGTGGTCTGTCATGCCTTGCTGGACGACAGACGCCAAAACCCGACCGTCCATCCCACCGCCGGCAATCGACGCCTCGGTGCGACACTGATGGGGTGATCTCTTCAGCCCACGATGGAAAGGCCGCCCGTCGAACCCCGCTCAGACGGGCGGCGCGAGCCGCCGAAGCGGCGCTGGCGGCGCTCGGCTTCCTGGTCCTGTTCGTGACCGTCACTCCGCTGGTGAACTGGTGGGCAACCAGGCTGTCCGGCCCCTGGTACGACGCGAAGGGAGACACCCTGATCGTGCTCGGCGGATCGATGCTCGACCACGGCGTCATCGGCCAGAGTTCCTACTGGCGCAGCGTGTATGCGGCGCGCGCGTATCAATCCGGCGGCTTCCGCCGCATCGTGGTCAGCGGCGGCGTGGCGGACAATCCGGTTTCCGTGGCGATAGCGCATTTCCTGGTTTGCTCGGGCGTGCCGCCGGAAATCATCCGCACCGAACAGGAGTCGCGCAGCACCCGCGAAAATGCGTTGTATGTGGCCCGCCTTTTGGCCGGCGATGGGAGCCGGAAGGTCCTTCTTACCAGCGACTACCACATGTACCGCGCGTCGCGCGTTTTCGCCAAGGCGGGTTTGCAGGTGGTTCCGTCGCCCTTTCCGGACGTCATCAAAGCCGGTCAGCGCTGGGCCGGCCGGTGGCCGGCCTTTCTTGAGTTGTGCGTCGAGACGATCAAGATAGGGTACTACTATGCGCGCGGATGGATCTGAACCGGCGCAAAACAACCGGTGGGACAGACCATCGCGTCTCGTGGCCTGTCATGCCTTGGGCGGGCCGGCTGACAGACGGCAATAACCGATCGTCTGTCCCACCCGCGGGAAGCGTACGCGGAGCGCGCCCCATTCCAGCACGACATCCTCATCCTCCGCGATCAGCTTGACCACGCCATTCGAGGGCGCTTCGGAAAGATCCAGCACGGCGGCCATGTCGGCGGGCAGCGGCCCGCGATAGGCCACCCGCAGCACCGGCGCGGGCTCCCTGGAGCACAGGGCGTGCGAGCGCCAACCCTCCAGCGCCTCGGCAGCTCCGCTGGTGGAGAGGCGCCGCGCCTCCGCCAGCGACGCCGGATGCCAGAATTGCTCCAGCAGATGTTCGCCGGCGGGGCCGTCCACGCTATCGAGCGCCACCACCACTTGCTCGCGTTTCAGGAACAGCACCCGCCGCCGATGCGTGAATCCGCCGTAGGCGCAGCGCGCATCGAGGGTATCGCGATCGGGCGATGTGTCCCACGCGGCTATGGCGGTGTCTGGTTTGTCCCTCCAACGGAAGGGGCCGGCCGGCACGGCCTGGTCCCGGCCATCGATGCGAACCGTGTTGTGCGCCATCGAGCCGCGAAAACGGTCCCGCTCGGCCGGGTCGGCGTAGGTATAGGTTCCCGGATCGATGAGCGTCTCCCGCGCGCCGATGCGCGCCACCAGGCTCAGCGCGTCGGAATGGCTGTGTCCCGCCGGACCCGCGCCAAACGGCCCCGCTTTCATCACGACGTGCACATCCGCCGACGCCATGACGGCCACGCCGGCGTCGCGGAACAGCCGGGAGGCGCCACCCGCTCCCGGCGGGCAGCCGCGAAACTCGTCCACGCGCTCTCCCAACCACCACGCCGCCTGAGAGTCGAAGTCGGCGCCCGGAAGCAGCCACTCCGGCCGCCGGAACCATACCGCGCTGGTGGCCAGCGTGCCATTGCCGAACCTTTCGCGCTCTCCGAAAGGGTGGAACAGCCGGCCCCCATCGTCGTCTCCCACCAGCGGCAGCAGCCCCGAAGGCCGCATCAGCGCATGCAGGTATTCGGCCATGCGCGCCAGGCGGGCCGTGTATTCCGCTCCCGGACTCGCCAGCAGTTGGTGCAGCAGGAACATGTCGAGCGCGTACACGTGATAGTAGGCCGACTGCTCGAAATGGCTGCCATCGGGCCGCACTTGCGCCTCCATCTGCTCCCGTACGATGCGCCCGCCCGCCTCGGCCCAGCGCCGTGCGTGGGGGAAGCCGGGGAACAGCGTGCCCAGCGCGTGCAAGGCCACCGCCTCGCCCAGCAAGTGGGTATTGGGCGAAAAATAGACCGACAGATTCCGTTCGATGAAGCGGCCATGGCGGTACAGGACGTTCAGGAACCGGCGGCGCAACGCCTCCGGCATCTCCGCCCCCGCGAACATCCAGAGCCACGCCCAGGACAGGCCGCGGAACGCCGCTTCGAGCGCACTGGCCCAATTCATGCCGCGCAGGAACGGGTTCCCATCCATCCAGCTTTCCAACTGGCGGAACGCTTCGTCCAGATACGCCCGATTGCCGCTCAGCAGAAAAGCCTGGGCGAGCAATGGCAGGTGTTGATGGCGATTCAACTCCCAAACCACTTTGTGGTCGCCCACCCGCGCGAAATCGAGATACGGCACGGTGCGGAAATAGGAAGTCCCCGTGGAGACGCCGCTGGCGTAATCGCGCCGCCAGTCTATGTCCGGCCCCGTTTCGATGGTCAACCCGAGCAGCGGAAAGCGGTGCTCCAGCAGGCCCTCGGCCAGCGCCAGAACCTGCGCGGCGTAAGGTGTTCCGCGAAGCGAATCGGCCACCCGGGCGGGATCCCCAATTGGCCGCACGGTGGGCTGCTCGCCCGATGACAGCGTGGGTGGCAGAGCCAACATCGCGAGGTTGCCGGCTTCCTGGCCGGCGCGAAACCAGATCTCCTTCAGGCTGCGCACGGATCGGTTTCCGATGTGGCGCGGGCGCCCGCGCCTGCCGTCGTGGGGCATGCTTTGGCTTGCCCGCCGTCACCGGGGCTCAACTCCGGTTCCACCAGATCGGGAGTTCCGAGTCTCGACGCGTGTGACAAGCGGTCGTATCCAAGCGCCGGCATGGGTTTACGTGTAGAAGCCTTCCGTGGGATGCCCCGGACAATCGAGCGCGGCTTGGGCCTGCATGTCCTGGCACAGCCGGTCCATGGATTCGGCGGTTTTCACGAAATCGAAAGCCGCGCGGTTTTGAGGCCCGTAGACGCTCACCACCAGCGCGCACAATTCGCGCAGCCGTAAGCGCGTTCCGCGCAGTTCGGCGCCCAGTTCGCGATGCTCCTCCAACGTTAAGGGGTTGAGGCTTTCCGGCCGCATGTTCTGGCGCTAGCGTAATGCGTCGCAAATGCCGCCGGATACCGGAAAGGGCAAAACCCGGAATGGCTCGATCTTCGTTGCCGCCAGGAGTCTTCCCGCCCGGCCCCGGTTTGCCCGTGATGAGGTCATGCTCCGTGCATTTTGCGACGCACCAAGCTAGTGTAACATGGCCAATCGCCCCCTCCGATGCGCTACGCACGGATCAGGGGCGGAGGACGGAAAGACCGGGGGCCGCGATGATGTTGCTACAATCGCTGCATGGCCAACGAGATCTACGCTCTTTTCGATACGACGGAGGGGAAGTTCAAGGTCCGGCTTTTCGCGGATAAGGCGCCGCTCACCGTCGCCAACTTCGTGAGCCTGGCGGAAGGGACCAAGACCGGCAAGCCTTTCTATAATGGAACCGTCTTTCACCGCGTGATCCCCAATTTCATGATTCAAGGGGGAGATCCGGAGGGCACCGGCCGGGGCGGCCCGGGTTACCGCTTCGCCGACGAGTTCCACCCCGACCTGAAGCATTCCGCCCCGGGAATCCTCTCGATGGCCAATTCCGGCCCGAATACCAACGGCAGCCAGTTCTTCGTCACCGTGGCGCCCACGCCGTGGCTCGACAAAAAGCACAGCGTCTTCGGCGAGGTGATTGAAGGCTACGAGGTGGTGCGCATAATCTCCGAAGCTCCCCGCGGCGCGCAGGACCGGCCGCTCAAGGAAGTGAGCATCAACTCGATCGCCATCGAGCGCACCACCTAGGGACCCGCAAACCGTGAGAGAATCGGGCGGAGCGTCGCGAATGGCGGGGCGGGAAGCTGTGAAGGAATCCAGCTACGCAGGCGGAACCGCTTCGGAGGTTCCGCCTGCCTCGCCCGCTTGCGGGGGCGTCGGCCGATGAGACTGGCCCTGTTCGGGGGCACCTTCGACCCCATCCACGACGCGCACCTGGCGATCGCGCGGGCGGCCGCCGAACAGTTCCGCCTGGACCGCGTGCTGCTGGTTCCGGCCGCGCATCCGCCCCACAAGGCGGGAGTCACCCACGCATCATATGAGGACCGCGTTCGCATGGCGGAGCTGGCCTGCGCCGGCGAGCTTCGCCTGGAGGTATCGCGTCTCGAGGAGGGCACGGCGCGCAGTTACTCCATCGACACCATCGAAAAAGTCCGCGCGCGGATGGCTCCCGATCAGGATCAGCTATTCTTCATCATCGGCGCCGACGCCTTCGCCGAGATCCGCACCTGGCTGCGCTGGCCCGCCGTGGCCCGCGCGGTGGAGTTCCTGGTGATCAGCCGCCCCGGCCACGTCTACGACGCGCCGCCGGGAGTCCGCATGGCGCGCTTGGACACAGTGGAGTTACGGATCTCTTCCTCGCATATTCGCGCGGACCTGGCCGCCGGGCGCAGTCCGGGCGGCGTTCCGAAACCGGTACTCGACTACATCGTGCGCCACGGATTATACGGGGCGCATATTCCGGCGTAGCGCCCGCCGGGAAAAGGCGGCGGCGCCGCCGCTACTCGAACCGGTACGCCGCATACGTGCGCGGCATTTGCAGGACTTCGAACACGGTCGTGTCGCCGTCCACATATCCGCGCAACTGCGCGCCGCTCTGCAGGTCGAACAGCTTGGCGAATGCCTTCTTAACGACAATCTTGTAGCGCACCCGGCCGGGCTGATAAGACCGGGTGACGAACGTGTTGTTGTCGTATGTAAACAGGCAGATCTGGCTGGGGCTGTCCAGGTAGACCGGGATCTCCCGCATCAGGTCCCGCCGGATCTGGGAAAGGACTTCCGGCGGAAGCTGATAGAGATCGCTTTGGTTTTCCGGGATCGTCAGGATGTAGAGCCTGCCCTTGTCCAGGCCCCTCACGCGCAGCAGAACCGGGTAGCGGCTGTCGTCCTTGTAGATCGCCTGAATGATCTCCTCGGTATCCACCAGTCCGTAGGCAAGCTGCGGAAGGACGATGTCGCTCAGGGAATAATAGTTGTTGGCCGGCTCTTCATCCATGACTCGCCGGAAGGTAAACCTGTTCGCCACCACCGTGCGGCCGGTATACTCCACTTCCACGAGTTTCTCGATGCCTTTTCCTTGCAGCGCCTTGAGCAGTCCGGTGGTGAGCACGACGGTCTTGTCGGCGTTCAGGTGCTTATAGATCTTGTCCACGATCTGCGGGTCGAACTTGGCATGTTCGGTGAGCAGGATGGTGTCGCGGTCGTCCGGGAATTCCGGGTAGAGATCCATGGGGATGCCGATCATCCCGATGTAGTTGTGAAGATACATTTCTCCGGAAGATTGATAGGGCTTGTAACTGGCCACGCCGTACGGAGAGCCCAGTTTTCCCAGGAACGAATCCAGCTTGTCATACGCGTCGCCGGCCACCTTCGCCAGGATGCTCGTGGGTTTGACGGATCCGTCGGCCTGCCGGAGCGATTCCAGCAACTGTCCCCAGGCCCAGATGGTGATCTCTTTCGGTCTGGCGAACAGGGTGTCCTCGAGCTGCTCCGCGAAGCGGTTCAGCGTCTGGCGCTGCCCGGGGTCCACCCAGCCGCCGCCGAACTTGCCCGGCTTGATGTGCTCGAAGTACCGCATCAGTCCGTAGCTCTGATACGACTGGAGATGCTGCACCGTGTTCTCCGCGTCCCGGGTCTCCGTCCCCGCGTAGATCATGTCGAAGATCTTCGGCTGGGCATCCAGGTTGTAGCCGGAAAACTGGTATTGTTCGTACCAGTTTGGCGGTTTGAAGATGAGGTTGATCTTCGGGTTGACGCTTTTGGCGTTCTTCACCACCAGGTTCTCGCCGACCTCCTTCATCACCGCCAGACGATATTCCTGCCAGGTCCTGTTTCCCTTGGCCCGCTGGCACAGTTCGCAGCGGCAGTTGAACATCCACAGGTCGTCGAAAATCAGTTCGTCGAATATGGAGGCGGCAAAGGCCACCAGCTTCCGGAAGCGCTCGCGGTGCTCCGGATTGGAATAACAGAAGGACCTCAACCCGTCTCCCGGGGGGCCTCCCAGGTCCGCCATTATGCCGCCCGAGGTCCGTATGCCCTTGCTGTCGAAGAACTGCTTGACCTTCCGTACATCGGCCTCGCTCATCTCCTGATTCGTCCGGTAGGTTTCCAGCCAGACTTTGTCGAACTTGATGGAAGAATGGATCAGGTCGAAGGTGTCCTGCATGAACTTCGGATCGGCCGCCATGCGCCGCATATCGTTTATGTCGACGAAGATGGCGCTGTGGAAATTCTGGTAGTGTTCCGCCGTCTGGGCATAGGCGGAGCCGCAAGCAAGCGCCATGGCCACGGCTGCCAATGCGACGGTTCCGAGTCGCGGTTTCATGATTCGCATAGTCTCGTTTCTCCAGCCCCGCGATTGTAGCAAAGCTCCGCCGGCGCGTCGAGGAGCGGTCGCCACCAGCCGGCTTATCCACTTATGTGTCCCCGCCGCCCGCCGCATTACGCTACACTCGTTGCTTCCAGGAGGTTCACTATGGGAAGCGGTTTGTCCCGGCGGCATTTCTTTTATGGCAGCCTGCTGGCCGGCGCTGTTCCGGCCGCGGGTTTCGGGAGTTCGCCCTCACTCAAGATGCTGGGGTACAAATCCCCGAACGAGAAACTGAATATGGGCGCCATCGGCGCCGGCGGCCAGGGCGCCGCCAACATCCAGGCGGCGGCATCGTCGGGGGAAAACATCGTGGCCCTGTGCGACGTGGACGACAAGAACGCCGCGCGCATCTTCACCCAGTACCCCAAGGCCCCGAAATTCCGCGATTTCCGGCAGATGCTCGACAAGGAAGGCAAGAACATCGACGCCCTGACGGTGGCCATTCCGGACCACATGCACGCCACCGCGGCCATGTGGTGCATGGAACGGGGCAAGCACGTGTACGTCCAGAAACCGCTCGTCCGCACCGTCTTTGAAGCCCGCCAACTGAAGCTGGCGGCCGCCAAGTACGGCGTCGCCACCCAGATGGGCAACCAGGGCTACTCCAATGAGGGCACGCGGCAGTGCGCCGAAATCGTGTGGAACGGCGAAATCGGCAACGTCACCGAAGTCCACTCCTGGACGGACCGGCCCATCTGGCCGCAGGGCCTGACCGAGATTCCAAAGCCCGACCCGGTTCCCGAGACGCTCTCCTGGGATCTGTGGCTGGGCATCGCCGAGAACCGCCCGTGGACCATTGGCGGCGCGGGCTATCCCGACCGCAACGGCACCTTCTACCAGCCGTTCAACTGGCGCGGCTTTTACGATTTCGGCTGCGGCGCCCTGGGCGACATGGCGTGCCACATTCTGGGTGCGCCCAACATGGCTCTGCGCCTCTCGGAACGCAAACTCCTGAGCGTGGAGTGCGTCAGCCAGGAAGGCACGAGCCCGTTCATGTTCCCCAAGAAATCCACCATCCGGTTCGACTTCGGGCCCATAGGCAACATGCCGGCCTTGAAGTTGTTCTGGTACGACGGGCTGAGGGTGGCCCCCACGGTTCCCGGCGTTCCGGAAGGCGAGTGGCTGGGCGATCTGCCGAATCTGCCCCGGCCCGCGGGAGCGGCCGGGGGGCGGGGCGGCCGTGGCGCGGCGGCGCCGGGCGCGCCGGGCGCGCCGGCGGCGGGCGCCGCGGGCCTGGCCGGCGGCCGCGGAGCGGTGGGCGGCCCGGTGGGCAAGCTTTTCAATTGGGACGAATACCAGGCCCTCAAGTCCTCCCCCACGGCGCCCCGCGCGGGCAGCCCCGATGGCAGCCTCTTCATAGGCGACAAAGGCATGCTGACTACCGGCACCTACGGCGAACAGACCCGGCTCATCCCCACCGCCAAAATGGCCGACTACCGCATGCCGGCGCAGTACCTCACGCGCTCCCCCGGGCACATGCGCGACTTTGTCCGCGCGGCCAAGGGCGGCGACCCGGCCTGCTCCAATTTCAGCGTCGCGGCCCCCTTCGTCGAGTGGATGCTGGTGGGCGTGCTGGCGTTGCGCTATAAAGGCAAGCTCGAATACGATCCCGTCAAAATGCGCATCGCCAACAACGCCGAAGCCGGCAAGCTGTTGAAGCCCACCTTCCGCAAAGGCTGGGAATTCCACACCGTGAAGGGCTGAAGAACGCCAAGTCCCGGTGGCGCCGGCGGTCTTGCCGCCGGCGTTCCCGGCCGCGGGGCGTGTGCTTTCACGCGCCAACCCGGAGCGAAGTTCGGGGGCCTGCCCGGCCTTTCCCCGCGCGCCGGTGGTATTCTCTATGCATAGGCGCACTCATGCGATTCCGACGCTTTTGGCTGCTGTCCGCCGGCGCACTCGCCATTCTGGGGGCCGTTTACGGCCAACGTCCTTTCCGCGAGTTTCCGGGAACCGAGTACAACAATTTTCCGCTCAAGCCCGACTGGAACGAGAAGACCGAGTGGGTGTATGCCCGCCTGATGTATCCGCCCATGCCGGGCGTCCACGGGCGCGGCGGATTTGGCGGGTTCGGCGGACGGGGCGGGTACGGCCGGTTCGGGATGATGGACTGGCGCCAGGGCCGCTCCAGTTGGACCACCGATTACCCGCGAGCGGACCGCCACTTCGCCGAGGCCTTGCGCCGCCTCACGCGCATTCATGTGCGCTCGGCCGAACAGCCGGTCAACCTGGAAGAAGGCGATGAATACGATTGGCCCTGGCTCTATGCCGTCGAGGTGGGCCACTGGAACCTCACCGACGAAATGGCCAAATCCATGCGCGAGTACCTGCTGCGCGGCGGGTTCTTCATGTGCGACGATTTTCACGGGACCGAAGAGTGGGACGTCTTCATTCAGAGCATGAGCCGCGTTTTCCCCGACCGCCCGATTGTGGAGATCGAGAACTCCGACCCCATCTTCCACACCATATACGACCTCGACGACCGCTACCAGGTGCCCGGCGAGCAGTACGTGCGCTCCGGGCGCACCTACGAGTACGACGGATACGTTCCCCACTGGCGCGGCATCTACGACGACAAGGGCCGCCTGATGGTGGCGATCTGCTTCGACATGGATTTGGGCGACTCCTGGGAACACGCCGACAACCCCCAATACCCGGCGCAGTTTTCCTATATGGGCATCCGCATCGGCGTCAACTACGTGACCTACGCCATGACGCACTAGGTCCTTTCATGTGGGGCGGGATGACATCCCGCAGCGGGTTGAAAACCCGCCTGGAGCGCCGGTTTCCAACCGGCGCGCAGCTTGACAAGCTGCCCCACAATCGCACAGTTCCACACGGTCGGAGTACTAGTGGTCTGCGGCGCAAGTGGTGCGCATTATCGAGCGCGCCGTAGAGCGGGCGTCTCGCCTGCTATGCCGGATCCGTACCGGCATTTTTCGAAGAATGCCGGCGGGGACGCCGGCATGGCAGGCTGGAAGCCCGCTCTACGGATCGAGCGCGATGATTTGGCTGGCAATGGATAATGGGCAGTTCTTACGCCGCACTGCACTAGCCTGCCCGCCGGCTTCCGAATTCCCATGTTCGCCGCGGCGCAGTTTCGATAAACTGGAACAGGAGGCCGGCTCTTGGGTGGATCGTGCGCGACTGGCAGCGTAACTAGATACATCGAGCTTCTTTCCTCAAGGGGTCTAGTGGTCTGCGGCGCAAGTGGTGCGCATGATCGAGCGCGCCGTAGAGCGGGCGTCTCGCCTGCTATGCCGGTATCCGTACCGGCATTCCTCGTAGAATGCCGGCGGGGACGCCGGCATGGCAGGCTGGAAGCCCGCTCTACGGATCGAGCGCGATGATTTGGCTGGCAATGGATAATGGGCAGTTCTTACGCCGCACTGCACTAGCTCCGGGCTCTCCTATATGAACCCGACCCGCAGGGATTTCCTCTCCACCGCCGCCGCTCTCTTTCTCGACCCGCAGCCTCCCGCCGATCTCACCCTCAAGATCGGGACCGTGGATGTCGCCATCGCTCCCAAACGCACCATCCGCACCATCGGCTATAACGGTTCGTTTCCCGGCCCGGTCCTGCGCTTCACCGAAGGCCGCCCCGTGACCGTGGACGTGGTCAACGACACTCCCTCGCCGGACCTGGTTCACTGGCACGGCCTCTTCACTCCCGTCGATGCCGATGGCTCGGTGGAAGAAGGCACTCCCATGGCGCCGGCCCACGGCCAGCGGCGTTATTCCTTCACCCCGCGGCCCTCCGGCACGCGCTGGTATCACTCCCACGTCCACGCCGGCCGCAATCTGCGCATCGCCACTTACTCCGGCCAGTACGGCGTTCTGATCGTGGAACCCAGCCGGAACCCCGCCCGCTACGACCAGGAGATCCCGCTCATTCTTCACGGCTGGCAGCCTTTTCTCTCCACTCACGGCGGCGGCGGCGAAGGCAATGAAGGCTCGCTCGAAGTTCACTACGGCGCCTTTACCGTCAACAGCCACGCCTTGGGCGGCGGCGAGCCGATACGCGTACGCGAGGGCGAGCGCGTGCTCTTCCGCATAGTCAACGCCAACGCCACCCTGATGCACCGCCTGGCGCTTCCCGGCCACAAATTCCTGGTGGTGGCGCTCGATGGCAACCCCGTGGCGAATCCAGCCGCGGTCAGCGTGCTGGAGATGGGTCCGGCCGAGCGCATCGATGCCATCGTCGAAATGAACCAGCCCGGCATCGCGATTCTGGGCGACGCCGACGACCAGGTCCGCAACCTCGGATTGGGCGTAGTGATCGAATACGCCGGCCGCACCGGCAAGCCGCAATGGACCCCTCCGCCCGACGAGCGCTGGGACTATACTCTCTTCGGCCGGAATGAAAACGCCCCCGAACCCGATCAGCGCATCCCCTTGGTCTTCAAACAAAAGTGGGTGGGCAATCGCGCCGTGGATCACTGGACCATCAATGGCAAGGAGTACCCCAGGACCGACCCGATCCGGGTCCGCGCCAACGGCCGCTACCGGTTGATCTTCGATAATCAGAGCGACGACATGCACCCGGTGCACTTACACCGGCACTCATTCGAGTTAGTGAACGTGGCCGGAAAGCCGACTCGCGGAGTGATCAAGGACGTAGTGGACGTGATGGCCCGCTCGAAGGTAGAGGTGGACCTGGTGGCCGATAACCCCGGCCCGTCGCTGTTTCACTGCCACATGCAACTGCACATGGATTTCGGCTTCATGACCATGCTGGAATACGAAGGCCAGCCGGCGCCGCCGCCCATGTCGCACGGCCGCATGTAAGGCAACCGGGGCCAGGAAGCCGTGAGAAAATCGGTTGGCAGGCGGAAGCGCCCGCCCCTGGAGCTTCTCTCCATGAATGTAGTGTAGTGCGGCCGGAGTTCTGCATGTTTTTGTGGGGCAGGCAATCTCGCCTGCAGCCGCCTTTCCAGGCGGCTCTTTCGCGTCCGCGGAGTCCTCTCACACGGCAAACGCCGGCTGAAAGCCGGCGGCAGCCAGGATTGGCTGCCCCACAGTTATCTGCATACTCGTCATTCTGTTCGCCGCAGACCACTAGGAAGGAAGTCCTGGCTCAGACCAAAGCTCAAGGTTCTCCGGACCCGCCAAAGCGCGGGCGGCAGCTACATTTTTGTTGAGATCTCCGCGCCCTGCGGCCAGCATCCGTTTGGAGTCGTCCACTGCCCAGCCCGGAGGGCGAAACACATCTTAGCCCACGGCGTGAGCCGTGGGAAAGAGGTCGGCCGCCTAGCCCCGGAACGGGGCGTAAGTCTATGCCACAAAGTGAGCGCCTCCCTAGCGGCCGATGTGGCCGGCTACATCGCGGCGCAACAAGAGCACCATCGCCAAGTGTCGTTCCAGGAGGAATTCCTGTCATTCTCGAGGAAGCATGGCATCGCATACGATACGCGCGACCTCTGAGGCTGAGAACAGCCTTTCGCCCCGTTCCGGGGCTCGCATTCTTACGTGCGCTTCCCCACGGCTCACGCCGTGGGCTAGCGTCTTTCGCCCTCCGGGCTTCGGAGTGGGCTAGTGACTTTCGCCCTCCGGGCTTCGGAAATGTACAAACTCCAGTGGCAAGCGGAAGCGCCTGCCGCACAAGGATGGAAGCCCCTCGACGGCAATCTGGGACAGACGCTTTCGTCGGTCAATCCGGCGGCCCCGCCCGTTTTTCACAGCAGCCTGTCGTCTTTTCATGCAAAAAGACCGCAATGCCTTGAATCGGCGTGCGAAAGGTTGTATGCTCTCGCTTCCTGGGCGTGCTCCGGGGAAAAGTGGAGGAATTGTGCGACGTTTTCGTAATACTTCCGTACTTGCCGCTGTTTTGCTCTGCCTGTTCGTGGCAGTCTGCCCGATGTTGGGCGCCGGCGCCGTCAACACCTCGGCGGAGACTTTCATCCTCAGCAACGAAGGGAGCGGCCTCCTCACCCAACTGGTCAATGCGGGGTACGGGGGTCTCAACCTGTATCAGTCCTTGATCTCTATCAGAAACACCACGAACCCGAGCTCGGATCCGCTGATTTCACATACTCCACCACCTTTGTCTCACCGCCTCTCACGTCGTGGAACGTCACCTCCGGCACTGTAACCACCACCTACAATGTCTTCGGCATCGCCTGGGCGCCGAGCCAGCCGCCGGCAGTGGTTCCCACCCTCTCGCCGTTGGCGGTCATACTCCTGGGAATTGGTCTGTGCGCCGCCGCCATCTACCTGATGCGCAAGCGGACAGCCGTGTCTTTGTAGAAACGCTCCCACCCTCCGACGTGGCGCACGCACTCATGCGTGCCGTGTCGAGACTCATCTCGACACGCTCGGCCGGGTACGGAAGGTTCTTTCGGGACCCAGCGTCGGCATGAGCGCCGACGCGGCACACAAGAGTGTGTGCGCCACATTATTTCGGAGACAGGCTACTCAATCCCCAGGCCATTGATACCACAGCGCCTCCGGTTCACAGTGGCGCGACGCACTCTCAGCCGTGCAGCCCGGAGGCCCTCGTCTATGCACTCGTCCAGGAGAAGGCGCATTCAATGGCTGGCCAGCAGGGATTCTCTCGCTTCTTCCAACGCTTGCAGGGCCTGCTCCCGGCTGACGGTGGGGAACCCCTCTAGAAAGCGCTCCAGGCTGTGTCCGGCCTCGATGTATTCGAAGAGCGTGCACACCAGGACTCGCGTGCCGGCAAACGTCGGCGCACCGGACATGATGGCGGAATCGCGAACGACGACGGACTGCATATCTCCATTGTGCCTCAATTGTCCACCACAGTGGTCCCGCGCCCTCACACCCGCAGCTCGTAGCCCAGGCCGCGCATGCCCTCGATGATGCGCGCGCGAATCTCGCCGGCCTCTTCGGAAGAGAGCGTGCGTTCGGGCGAACCTACGGTCAGCCGGAACGAAACGCTCTTGCGTCCCTCTTCGAGCGGCGGCCCGGAATACTGCCGCACAAAGTGAATGGATTCGACGAGCGGCCCGGCGAACGATGCCAGGCTCTCCCGCAGCTTGCCCGCCAGCTCGCGCTCGCCCGCGATCACGGAAAGATCGAAGGCGCTCGATGGATAGCGCCGGATGGGCGTGTACCGCGCGTTCGCGGGGCCCAGCGCCTGAATCGCCCGCAGATCCAGATCGAGAACTGCGGCGCGGCCGGTTTCCACAAGCGAGGGGTGCAGCTCGAACATCCGCCCCACCACGCTCCCGCGCCACAGAATCGCGGCGGAGCGCGCCGGGTGCTCGAACGGGCGCGCCTCGGCGGGCTGCGCTTCGGCGCCGGGCAGCAGGCATTCGGCGGCGCGCTTGATCTCGAACAGGCCGGCGGCCCCGTCGCCATGGCGCTCGTAGATGGCCGCCGCCAGGTGCGGAATCTCGTCGGGCAGCCCGGCCGGGCGCCGGTGAATTTCGGAGCCGATTTCGAACAGGCGGAATGAGTCCCTGTGCTTGCCGTTGTCGCCGATGTTCTTGCGGATGCCCGGCAGCAAGGACGTGCGCATGAGCGCCTGGTCCGAAGCAATGGGGTTGCCCACCTTCACGTGCGATTCCGGATCGAATCCGAAGGCCCGCGCGGCTTCCTCGCCGATGAACGAGTAGTTGTGGACTTCGGTGAAGCCCTGGTCCGCGAAGAGCCCGCGCACTTCGTACAGAAAGTCGCGCGTGGGGCTGGCGGGAGGCGGAACGGCCGGAACCAGCGGCGCTTGGGGCGCGATGGAATCGTAGCCCACCATGCGGCCCACCTCTTCGAGCAGGTCGTCTTTGATCCCAACGTCCTTGGTGGCGCGCCAGGAAGGCACGGTGACGCGCAAGACGCCGGGGCCGGCGTCTTCCACTCCGAACTCCAGGCTTGCAAGGATGCGCCGCACCTCGGCGGGTTCCACCGGGCGGCCCAGCTTGCGCACCAGCCAATCGAGCGGAAGCAGTATGCGGGGCAGCGCCGGGAGTTCCCGCTTGCGGTCGGCCACGCCGCCCACCAGGCGGATGCCGGGCGAGATTTCATGCAGCAGCTCGATGGCGCGCGCCAGGCCGCGCACCGTGCTCCTGGGGTCCTGCGCCTTCTCGAAACGAATGGAGGCGTCGGTGCGAAGCTTGATGGCGGAGGAGGTCTTGCGGATGGAGGAGGCCTGAAAATTGGCGCTCTCCAAAACCACGCGGCGCGTTTTTTCGGTGATCGAGCTATCCATCCCGCCGATCACGCCGCCCAGGGCGATGGCCCCGGCCGCATCGGCGATCACCGTGTTGGCCGGGCCCAGCGTGTAGCGTTCTTCGTTCAACGCGTGGAATGGCTCGCCGGGCCGGGCGCGGCGGACGAAGATGGTATCCCCATGGAGCAGGTCCGCGTCGAAGGCGTGCATGGGCTGCGCCAGCTCAGCCATGACGAAATTCGTCATATCCACGATGTTGTTGATGGGGTTCAGGCCGATGGCCGTGAGCCGCCGCTGCAGCCACAGCGGCGAAGGCCGCACGGTGACGTTTTCGAATACCAGGGCGCTGTAGCGCGGGCACAGGTCGAATGCCTCGATTTCGATTTCGATGGCCGCCGGCCCTTCGGGCAGCAGGTTCGCCTTGACCGGATCCTTCAGCTTGCGGCCGGCGATGGCGGCCACTTCGCGCGCCATCCCGTGGTGGCCCCACAGGTCCGGGCGGTGGGTGATGGATTTGTTGTCGATCTCGATGACGCTATCGGGCAGGCAGCCGGTCAGCGGCGCGCCCACCTGGGAATCGAGCTCGATCACGCCCTCGTGATCGCGGTTGATGTCGAGCTCGATGCCGCTCGCCAGCATGCCGTCGCTCTCGATGCCCTGGATGGTCTTCTTGCCAATGGGCGCGTAGGCCGTGATCAGGCCGGGGCGGCAGTTGGGAGCGCCGCAGACCACCGTCTTGACGCCGTAGCGGCCGGCGTCCACCACGGCTTTGACGTTGTGGCCGCCGGGGATGGGCTCCACCGATTCCACGCGCGCGGCGCAGGCGTTCTCCAGCAGCTCGCCCGAGCGCTCGATGCCTTCGCACTCGGCGGTCTTCATGGTGATGAGCTTCTCGAGATCGCCTGGGGGGCAGTCCAGGTTGTCGACCAGCTCGCGAATCCAGTTGTATGAGAACTTCATTGTTCCGCCGCTTAGAATTGTTCCAGGAAGCGCAAATCGCCGCTTTGCAGGTAGCGGATATCGTCGATTCCGTAGCGCATCATGACCAGGCGCGTGAGGCCCAGGCCAAACGCCCAGCCGTTCCACTGCTCGGGGTCGATGCCGCTCATGCGCAGCACGTTGGGGTGCACCAGGCCGCAGCCGAGCTGTTCCACCCATCCGCTCTGCTTGCACACGGCGCAGCCGGAGCCGTGGCACAGCAGGCACTCGACGTCGAGCTCGAAACCGGGTTCCACGAAGGGGAAGAAACCGGGCCTCAGGCGCACGTTCACTTCCCGGCGGAAGACCTCCGCCAGCATGGCGCGCATGAAGTACAGCAGGTGGGCCACGGAGACTTCGCGATCGATCATCATGCCTTCGATTTGATAGAAGGTGTGGTCGTGGCTGGCGTCCACGCTCTCGTTGCGGAAGGTGCGGCCGGGGGCGATCATACGCAACGGCGGCCCCAGGCGCTCCATGCCGCGCACCTGCACAGGGGAAGTGTGGGTGCGCAACAGGTCGCCGCTGGTCAGCCAGAAAGTGTCCTGGGAATCGCGCGCCGGATGGTCGGCGGGAATGTTGAGGGCGTCGAAGTTGTGATGCTCGGTTTCCACTTCGGGGCCTTCCAGGACGGCGAAGCCCATGGAAACGAACACCTCCTCCAATTCCCGCTGAATCTGGGTGATGGGGTGCAAATGTCCGCGCCGGGGGCCGGGTGCGGGCAGGGTGAGGTCCAGCCATTCGCCCTCCAGGCGCGCGTCGAGGGCTTTCCGCGCGAGCGCTTCTTTTCTGGCTTCCACGGCCGCTTCGAGTTCCCGCTTGGCGTCATTGAGCAGCTTGCCGGCGCTGGCGCGCTCTTCCGGGGCGAGCTTTCCCATCTGTTTGAAGAACTGGTCGATGGCCCCCTTGCGGCCGAGAAACTCCACGCGCACGGGCTCCAGATCCTCCAACGAGCCCGCCGATGCGATGCGTTCGAGCGCGCGGGAAACCAGTAGTTCCTGGATGGATGATTCGAGCATGGGTGTTGGAAGCCTCTATTCTAGCAAGGCCGTGGCGCAGGCTCTCAGCCTGCCGACTCGACACTCGTGTCGAGTCTTGTGCTCCTCCCGCCACCATGGGACGAAAGACCGAGCGTCCCGAGGAGTCGGGACGCGGCAGACACGAGTGTCCGCGCCACGTACGGGCCGTACAGCGGCCGGGAATTTTCGAGGGAGTCTCGACGCGGCAGCCTGAGCGGCTGCGTCACGGGAACAGGGCAGAGACCAAGTGGCCCGTATTAGCCTTCGGCCATCCGCTCGCCCATCTTGCGGGCCTCTTCGAGGGCGCGCTCGGCGTCTTCCACGCGGGAAGCCGGCACCCTGATGGAGGGCTGCGGATTGTAGGGGTCGCCGTCGGATACCACGGACGGGATCTCGTTGTTTTCCAGTACGCCGCGAATCAAGCCGGCTTCGAGCGACGAATAACAGGTTCGAAACACCACCAGTTCGTCGTCGTCGTTCCATTGGTGAGCAGGCATGGGGGCTGTCCTGGAATACGAGAATAACAGGATGCGGCGCGCGATATGAAAGTTGAACAGCCCGCGCGCTTGTGTCAAGCCTTCGGGCTTGCCGCCGGCCTTTGGCCGACGTCACGCACCGGCGCGAAGAACGCCGGCCAGAAGGCCGGCGGCAAGCCCGAAGGCTTGACCCCACATCGGCAGCCTGCCTTGCGCATATGTGCGCTCGGATTCCGGCGGCTCTGCTGGTCAATCGCGCCGCCATCCGCTTTTATGTCGCACGCTCAGGAGGTTGCGGCGGCGCGCTATTATGGTGAAAAGCTCATGATTCAAGACGTTCTCCCCGAAGGCCTTACTTTCGATGACGTTCTTCTCGAGCCCGCGCGCAGCGAAGTGCTGCCCGCCGAAACCGACACGCGCTCCTGTCTGACGCGCGAGATCGCGTTGAACATCCCGATTGTCTCCGCGGCCATGGATACGGTCACGGAAGCGCACCTGGCCATTGCTTTGGCCCGGCAGGGCGGCATCGGCATGATTCACCGCAACATGACCATCGCGCGGCAAGTGGAGGAGGTGGACCGCGTGAAACGCAGTGAAAGCGGCATGATCGTGGACCCCATCACCATCGGTCCGGACGAATCCATCGCGGCCGCGCAGGCGCTGATGAGCCGGTATCACATTTCCGGGGTCCCGGTCACCAAGGGCGGCAAGCTGGTGGGAATCCTGACGAACCGGGATTTGCGGTTCGAGGACCGCTTCCACCTGCCCATCTCCGAGGTGATGACCAAGGAGAACCTGGTGACCGTTCCAGTGGGCACCACCCTCGAGCAGGCCGCCGCGATTCTGCACAAGCACCGCGTCGAGAAACTGCTGGTGGTGGACGACGAGTACAACCTCAAGGGTCTCATCACGGTCAAGGACATCCAGAAGAAGTTGATCTACCCCAACGCGGCCAAAGACAGCCAGGGCCGGTTGCGGGTGGGCGGAGCGATCGGGGCCACCGGCGATTTCCTGGAACGCGCGCAGGAGCTGGTGCGGCGCAAGGTGGACGTGCTGGCCATCGATACCGCCCACGGCCACAGCGAGCGCGTGATGCAGGCGGTGAAGACCATCAAGAGCAAGCTTCCCGAGGTGCAGTTGATCACCGGGAACGTGGCCACGTTTGAAGGGGCGCGGGAACTCATCTCGCTGGGAGTGGACGGCGTCAAAGTGGGCATCGGCCCGGGCTCCATCTGCACCACGCGGGTGGTTTCGGGGGCCGGGGTGCCCCAGATTACGGCCATCGCCGAATGCGCCCGCGCGGCGCGGGAGGCGGGCGTGCCGCTGATCGCCGATGGCGGCATTAAATTCTCCGGCGATGTCACCAAAGCCATCGCCGCCGGGGCCGATGCGGTGATGATCGGCAGCCTGCTGGCGGGAACCGACGAGAGCCCCGGCGAAACCATCCTCTACCAGGGCCGCACTTTCAAGACCTACCGCGGCATGGGCTCCATGGGCGCCATGGCGCAGGGGAGTACCGACCGCTATGCGCTGGACCCCAACTCGAAGCTGGTCCCCGAAGGGATCGAAGGCAGGGTGGCGGCCAAGGGTCCGCTAGGCGACCTGGTGTACCAGTTGGTAGGCGGGCTGCGCTCCGGGATGGGCTACTGCGGGGCGCGCACGGTGCGGGAGCTGCAGGAAAAATCGCGCTTCCTGCGGGTCTCTCCCGCCGGCCTGAGAGAAAGCCACGTCCACGACGTGATCATCACCAAGGAAGCGCCCAATTACAGGGTGGAGTAGGTGACCAGCGCGGCCTGAAGCCGTGGATGCGCCCGCACGCTCTCAAAGAGGCCATGAAGCCTGGTTCTCGAGAGACATCCTCACCGGTTCCCGCAAGATCGAGCCTGCCGGCCCGCGCCGCTCGCAAGCGCGTGGAGGTTCTTTGATCGGGGGATTGGCGTTTCCAGGGTAACCCCGCGGTATGCGGGAGCGTCGAATCGGGCGGCGGCTTGTTATATGAAAACGCTCTTTCGTTTTTTGGCGCTGGCGGGCATCGTGGCTGGTTCAGTGTGGGGGCAGGGCGCCAGGGACGCGGATTCCATCGCGCGGGCCAAGGCGCTGCTGCATTCGGCGAACTGGTCGGACAAGGCCTGGGGCGCGTATTTCAGCACGGGACTGCGCTCCGACGAGCTGAGCGATGCGCTGATCGAGGAGCTTCGCCTGGCGGCGCCGTTGCGCTATTCCACGGGGGGTGGGGAAGAGGCCTTCGTGCAGTCTTTGCTGGACGCTCTGATCCAGTCCGGCAAGGCGGTTCCCACCGATGCCTTGCTTCCGTTCGCGCAACAACGCCGCCCCGAGGCGCTGATCCTGCTCGCGCGCGGCGCCGGGAACGAAGAGACGCTGCTCGATCTGCGGAAAGAGAAGCTCAACGAGGAAGAGTGGCTATTGGTGAGCAACCTGCTGCTTCACATGCATTCGGGCCGGTTCTTCGCAAGCATTCTCCAGGAGAAGACCATCACCCACACCTTCGCGATTCACGACGCCGCCGGGAACGAAGGCGGCGTGGGAGGCGGGAGTGGAGGTGGAGCGTACCGCGACAGCGTGCTGCAATTTCCGAAAGGGTTTCCTCCGGTCGGGAAGTACCAGCTTATTCTCTATCCGCAAGCCGGCGACGTGGTGGCCGCCGAGGGCCCCAAGATTGTCTACTACCACCGCACCGTGATGGCTGGCCCGATTTTCTGGGGGAACTCCAGCTTGGCGTGGCAGCCGGAAATGCGCCTGATGGAATACCTGGTGGCCATCGGCGGCCCTTACGCGCGGAGCGTTTTCGAGCAGGCGGACAGCTTCCAATGGCAGGGCGCCGAGCACGCCGAAAGCCTGATGAAGACCCGCCTCCAGGCGCAGGTGGAAGCCATAAAGGGGTTCATCAAGACCGCCGAGGAGGGGGGCTGGAGCGGGGCTTCGGGCCTGTGCCTGCGAATCACGCCGGTAGTTTATGACAATCGCCGGGATACGCACGAAGCGCTGCCGGCGGTTGCGGCGGTGGAGTTTACGCTGGAATAAAGAATGCCGGCATGGATGCCGGCATGGCAGCCCGGAGGGCTGCTCTACGGAGGAGGATTGTGGGACAGGCGCTTCCGCCTGTCAATCCGCCGCTGGCTGAATGCGGTTGGCGGGCGAAAGCGCCTGCCCCACAATCGCCCTACACGCGGGCGGTTCTTCCCAGCTTCACGGCGTTCTCTATGATTTTGAGGCCGTAGTTGGCGCCGGGAGTCAGGGTGAGAATCGATTCGGGGTGGAACTGGACCGCCTCGATGGGCAACTCGCGGTGCCGCACGCCCATGATGATTCCGCCTTCGGTGGATTCGGCGGTGGCTTCCAGGCAGGCGGGGAACGTGTCGCGGCGGGCGTATAGGGAATGGTAGCGGCCCACCTGAAACTCTTCGGGCAAGCCTTCGAAAACTCCCACGCCGCGGTGGCGCACCATGGAGCGCTTGCCGTGCATGGGGTAATCGAGCACGCCCAATTCCCCGCCGAAGGCTTCGACGATGCCTTGCAGGCCCAGGCAGACTCCGAAGACGGGGATGCCCAGCCGGACAGCCTTCAATACCAGATCCGGAACTCCGAAATCGGCGGGACGGCCCGGCCCGGGCGAAATCAGGATGAGATGCGGAGCTATCTCCCGGATGACATCCTCGGCCAGTCCCGAGCGGTACGTCACCACTTCCGCTCCGGTCTGCCGGGCGTAGTTGGAGATGGTGTGGATGAAACAATCGTCGTTATCGACCAGCAGCAGCCGGACGCCCGAGCCCACCGGCTCATGGCGGACGTCCACCGGCGCGGGAACCGGGTCGGGCTCGCCCAGAATGCGGAAGAACCCGGTGGCCTTCAAGCGCGTCTCGCGCTCCTCCATGGCGGGCACGGAATCGTAGAGCAGGGTGGCGCCGGCCGGGTAGGTAGCCATGCCGTCTCTCAGGTAGGTGGTGCGGATCAGGATGCCGGTGTTGATATCGCCGTTGAGCGAGAGCATGCCCACGGCGCCGCCGTACCATCCGCGGGCGGTCTTTTCGAGCGATTCGATGGCCTGCGCGGCGGCCTTCTTGGGCGCGCCGATGAGGGTCACCGCCCACATGTGGCTGACGAAGGCGTCGATGGCGTCGAAATCTTCGCGAATCAAGCCTTCCACATGGTCCACGGTGTGGAACAAGCCGGCGTAGCGCTCGATCAACCGGCGGCCCAGGACCTTCACGCTGCCGGGCTCGCACACGCGCGACTTATCGTTGCGATCCACGTCGGTGCACATGGTCAGCTCGGACTCTTCCTTGGTGGACCCGAGCAGCTCGCAGATGTTTTCGGCGTCGCGCAGAGGGTCGTTGGTGCGCTGCGCGGTGCCGGCGATGGGACAGGTCTCGACGCGGCGGCCTTCCACGCGCACGAACATCTCGGGCGAGGCGCCGACCAGTTGCTCCTCGCCGAACTGCAGCAGAAACTCGTAGGGACTGGGGTTGGAATCCTGCACGCGCTCGAACAACTCGGAGGGCAAGCCCGAGTAGGGCGTGCTGAAGGTCTGGCGCAGCACCACCTCGTAGTAATCGCCGCGGCGCATGCCCTCGCGCACTACCTCGACTCCGGCCATGTACTCTTCGGGGCGATGGTCGGAAACGATGGGCCCGGGGGCGCGCATGGTTGGCGGCGCGATTTCATCGGCGTCGCGATCGAGGCCGCGCGTGGTTGTGGAAGACTCGCCGGCGGCAAGACCGCCGGCGCCACCGAACTCATACTGGTAGCGGTCGATGCGCTGGTTGGCGCGGTCCATGAAGCAGATGTCGTCGCAGAGGTACAAGTGCAGGTCTTTGCAGCCGGAGCGCGGCAGTTTCTTTTCGATGGGATCGAACTGGAACAGCAGGTCGTAGCCGAAGGCGCCGATGAGCGAGAGGTGGGGGTCGGCGGCCCCGCGGAACTCGTCGGTAAGGGCCCGCAGGATGGAAAAAACCGAGGGTTGCCGGCTGCGCTGCTCTTCGGCGAACAGCTTGGGCATGGGTTTGAGCCGGCCCACCAGGATGCCCGCCTGGCCGCCGAACTCTTCCCAGTGGGGGTGGCCTTCGAGCACGGGGCGAAGCAATGCGGCGATCACCGCTCCGCGCCGGTTGAGGGGGCGGAACTCGACGCGGCGGTCATAGGAGACGATCTCCAGGGGAGGGCGGGCGGAGGCGATGTCCCAGCGCGAGTACCGCCCGGGATACTCGTAGCCCGAGGAGAGATAGACGCCGCGGTGTTCGTCGAGATCGCGGAGCAGACGCCAGAGGCCGCGGCGAAAGTTGATCTCGGAAACGGCGCAGGTCACTTCAATTCCGTGGGGAGTGGTAAAGCTGTATCCGTTCATGGGCGCGGCCTTTTGGAGGAATTAGTTCCCAGGATACCAGACGAGGGCGCGGAACCGCTCCAGGATGGCTGGGAGATCCAGCCCGCGTTTCAGATCGTGGCCCGCGCCTTCCACCGGCAAGAGGCCGGTTGGCGCGGGGATGGAGGCCATGGCTTCGCGCAACTCCTCGAGCGAAGCGAACGGGTCCCTGGTTCCCTGGACGAACAGGGCGGGCGTGTGCAATTCGGGGAAAAAAGCGGTGCGCATGCGGAGGGGCTGCGAGGGAGGGTGCAACGGGTAGGAGAGCAACAGCAGACCGGCCACCAAGCCGGGGCGTTCGGCGGCCAGCATGGCGGTTTGCCGCCCGCCATAGGAGTGGCCGCCCGCGAACACGCGCCCCGGCGCAAGGCGGCGCACGGCTTCGGCCGCCTGCGCGATGCCCTCGCGGTCGCGCGCCGCGTGGGCCGGAAACGGCGGACCCTGGGGGCGCGCGAGCCGGAACGGCAGATGGTAGCGCAGCACCAGGCAGCCGGCGTCCGCAAACGCGCGCGCCACGCTCGCCAACAACGGCGCCTGGGCGTTCGACCCCGCGCCGTGGGTGAGGATCAGCGCATCGCCCGATGGGGTATCGGGGCGGTGCAGCGTTCCGCAAACTCCGTCGGATTCGAAGGGCTCTTCCATGTGCGGAATTCAGACAACCGCCCGGTGGGACAGACGATCGGTTCTGGTCATCTGTCAACTCCTCGCGCCCGACAGACCACGAAAGACGATGGTCTGTCCCACCGACAGACCACGAAAAACGATGGTCCGTCCCACCGACAGACCACGAAAGACGATGGTCTGTCCCACAAGGACCGTGGCCGGCCCGAGCTGCGGCGCCAGACCGCCGGCGTTACTCCTTCCGTTTGAGCGCGGCGTCGTTGTCCGCGATGAATGCGCGGATCTGGTCCGTCATGGCCAGCAGCTTTTCCCACTGCTCGCGGTACAGGGTGACGGGGAAGCGTCCCAGCCCGTATACCGACAGGGCGCCTTTTTCGCTCACCCGCAAGGAATACTGTCCCCGAACGGGCTTCTTCAGGGTTTCATTTTCGGCGCGCAGGCGCTCTATTTCCGCTTTCAGCTCGTCTTCGGTTGGCATGGCTTCAGTTCTCAGTGATACCACATGATAGGCTGGAATTTCCCCACCATGCCCCTCTTCGACGCGGTTCTTTTCGATTTCGATGGCGTACTGGCCGATAGCGAGCCGCTGCACTGGGCCTGCTGGGTTGAAGCGCTGGCCCCGCTGGGGGTGGTTTTGAGCTGGGAGTTTTTCTGCGACCACTGCGTGGGGCTGGACGACCGCGAGATGATGCGCTTACTGGCCGCGCAGTCCGTCCCGCCGCGGGACTGGGAGGCCCTGTGGGCGCGCCAACCCTTGAAAAAGGAGCTGGTCAGCCGCCGGATGCTGGCCGCGCTGCCTTTCGCGCCGGGCATCGGCCCGCTCCTCGACGAGCTGCACGGCGCATATAAGCTGGCGGTGGTGACCTCCAGCTCACGCTCGGAGATCGAGCCGGTGCTGGGAGCCGGCGGGCTGCTGGGATACTTCGACGCGCTGGTGTGCGGACGGGAAGCCGAGCGGCTGAAGCCCGCGCCGGACCCTTACCAAATGGCCGCCCGGCTGCTGGGGGCCAGCCGGCCGCTGGTGGTGGAAGATTCCGCATACGGAATCGCCAGCGGGCACGCCGCGGGATTCGAGGTATTGGCGATCCCTACGACGGCGGAAACGGCGGGGTTGGTCCGGCGGCGGCTTTTGTGCGGCTCGCAAAGGGTGTTTGCTTAGCGGTGCGGCGGGGGCTGGGGGGATACTCCGGGCGTATGTCCAGGCGCGAGCTTCGCTGGGGTTGGCAGACGGAAGCGTCTGCCCCACAAGGCTCGGGTTGGCAGACGGAAGCGTCTGCCCCACAAGACTGGGGTTGGCAGACGGAAGCGTCTGCCCCACAAGGCTGGGGTTGGCGGACGGAAGCGTCTGCCCCACAAGGCTCGGGTTGGCAGACGGAAGCGTCTGCCCCACAAGGCTCGGGTTGGCAGACGGAAGCGTCTGCCCCACAAGGCTCGGGTTGACAGACGGAAGCGTCTGCCCCACAAGGCTCGGGTTGGCAGATGGAAGCGTCTGCCCCACAAGGCTCGGGTTGGCAGACGGAAGCGTCTGCCCCACAAGGCTGGGATTGGCAGACGGAAGCGTCTGCCCCACAAGGCTGGGAAGTGGCAAAAGAGAGGGAACTTGGGCTCAGCGTTGCTGGCGGCCGGGGCTTCGCGGACTTATCACCGTGCGTTTCCGGCCGCCACTGGATTGAGCGGCATCTTCGGGGGCATTGGATTCGCTGGCTGGCGACTCATACCGTCCGATTCGATGCATAGGCTCCCGAGCCGTAACCCGGTTTGCCTACTCCACTACTCTTCGAAACCCGACTATCCCGGCCCTGAAGGGCCAGAACGGGCCGGCTCGGCTTGCCGCCGAAGCGGGATCCGAACCCGCGCCCGCCTGCCCTAGAGACCGGGGAGGATCACACTCGCGTGGGGCGTTATGAAGCTAGCTCCAAAGTCTCCCGTCGGGGTCATCTGTCAGTGACCTCCGTAAGGCTTCATGGCTCCGGGAGTTCGATACCAACGTAATGCAACGCATGCTGGCCAGCATGAAGGTTGCGGCCGCACTTGCGCACGACCACTACCCGATTCGACGCTAGCATGGGGGTGAATGGGCTCGGCGGGGACGGGACGGGCAAGTTATAGAAACGGAAGGGAAAAGAAATTCGATTTTGGCGTGACCGCCTTCCAAAGGCTACCCGGGTGCGGACAATTCCAGAGGCGGAAACCGGCGTCAGGCTCCGCCTTGCAGCTTCCAAGGATGAGGGCCCAACTGGACACGCAGGTGGAGCAGGCCGAGGACGCGCCTGCGCGCACGATCGAGGAACTGGCGTTCGCTGTGAAGCTATAGAGCAGGCGGAAGAACTGGATGCCTTGGCGGATTGGGGCGCTCCGCCAAGGCCCGCTTGGCCGGCGTTCCTGGCGCCGGCGCAAGGAACGCCGGCCAGAAGGCCGGCGGCAAGCCCGAAGGCTTGACCCCACAAGTGCGCCGACTGTTCCACTTGCGTGCCGCGAAGCCCCGCCAGACTGACGAGGGCCGGAATTCCCAGACCGCGCGAATTCTCCCCAGGGCCACGGTTGTAACCCGGGGCGGCTCCACGTTAGTCTAATTCTAAGGTCAAGCTAACCGTGCTTTGTGGGAAATCGGGTGTGAGCCGAGCGGCGCTTCGGGGCGTCATGGTGTGCGTTCTGACCGGTGTGGCGGCGTTTCCCGCCGACGCGCCGCTGGCGCCGCTGACAGTGTGCGAAGTTGTGCGCGATCTGGCGGCGCGGGAAGGCCAGGCTCTGGCCATCGTGGGGCGATACTCGTTCCGCTCCAACGGGCGCTCGCTGGAGGAACAGGCTTGCGACCCGGCCGCGGCCGTTCCGCCGCAGCTCCGGATGGTCGAGGATCGTGTCGATAGCCCCAAGCCGCCGGACACCTATGAACTGGACGCCGCGGAACTGCGGCGGAAGCTGGCGGATATCCAGAAGCGGACATCGCTCGGCAAGTTCCGCTTCGGGAGCCCCGACTACGACAGGTGGGCGGTAGTCTTCGGGCGCGTGGAAGCGGCCCAAGGCGAGGAGGCGCGGAAGATGCCCGCGAACCTGATCTTTCGCGGCGATGGCGTCGTGGTGTTCCTGGCGACGCAGCAGTAAGGGCGGCGGCCGAGCGCCTTTCCCTCGTCGATCCCGGCGCCATGCGCTGCCGGCGCGGCGTTCCGCATTCTACTTTGTAAAAACCGGAATCGTGGTGACGGTATAGCCGCCCGGAATCGAGGCGGCGCGGAGGCCCAGCGGAGCGATCTGGCCGCCGGAGGGCGTATCGAATTCGATCGTGCCGCGAATGCCCGCCGTCGCCGGGTAGCCCTGCGCGGCGTCGGTCAGCATGAACGAAGCGTGGCCCCGGGCCCCGAGACTGATCGAGCCCGTGCCGACTTGGGCCCCGGTGTCGTCGCGTATGACCACATTGACCTTCGCCGCCTGCGCGGCCACGTTCGCAATCGCCAGGCCCGTGGACAGAACGCCCGTGTTATCGAAGGCCAGAACGTAAGAGTTGGCGTTCACCGTTTCCAGAGGCACCACCGCCTCCTGTCCCGTCGGATTGTACCGGAACATGGCGAAGCCGCCGATGTTGCCGGCGGTGCTCAGCACCGCCGAACCGGTGGTCGGCGTCGCGCCTTCGGACTCCTGCACCACCACGATGAGCGAAGCGCCCGCCGCAATGCTCCGGCTCACGCTGGTGGCCGAGGTGGGCGCCGCGCCCTGCGGGAAACTGAGCGGCAGCGAAACCGGGCTGCCGGTGTCGCCGTAGAAGCCCAGGGTGGCCATGGCCGCCGATACGCCGGTATTGACCAGCGTAAACGTGGTCTGCCAGCCGTCTCCCGAGGCGATATGCGCCATGGCGCCGCCGCCCGCGCCGACGTTGGCCAGCATCGGGATGGTGGTCATGGCATAGCCCGAGCTGTTCGGAATCGGGTTGGCCCGCAGCCCCAGCATGCTGATCTGGCCGCCCGCGGGCGTGTCGAATTCCACGGTGCCCCGCTTGCCCGCCGTCACCGGGAATCCACTGGTCGCGTCCGTCAGCATAAAGTAGTTATGGCCCTCGGCCAGCAGAGCGATCGAGCCTGTGCCAATCTGCGCGCCCGTGTCGTCACGGATGACCACATTGACATTGGCCGCGCTATTCGCCACGTTGGCGATCGCCAGTCCGGTCGAGATGCCTGGTGACCGTGTTATCGAACGCCAGCAGGTAAGAGCCCGCGTTGCGCGTCTCCAGAGGAACCACCGCCGCTTGCCCGCTCTGTGTGTCCGTGAAGATGGCGAAGCCGCCGATAACTGCCGTTGGTCAGCAATTGCGAGGAGCCCACCGCGAGCGTCTGACTCGGGCCGGTAGTATCCAGAATGAGCGTGGCGTTGGCGTTGAGAGTCTGGTCGAAGGTCGCTCCGAGGGTCGTGCCGAGCGAGGGCTGCTGCGGGAAGGTGAACGGCAGTTGCGGCGCGTTTCCGTCCCGGTCGTAGAAATTCAACCGCGCTTCGCCTTGCGCCGCGCCGAGATTCACCAGCGTCAGCGAGGTGTCCCAGCCGCCGGCCGATGCGATGTGCGCCATGGAGCCCGCGAAACTCAGCGCGGAGGAACCGCCTTCCTGATAGATGGTGAACGTCTGTCCCCCGATGTCGATGGTTCCCGAGCGCGCGGCGCCGCTGTTAGCCGCCACCGTAAAGGTCACCGCACCGCTGCCGGCGCCCGACCCGCCGCTGGTGATGGTGATCCAGGCGGCGGTGCTGAAGGCCGTCCAGGCCGAGCCGGCAGCGGCATTCACCTGAACGCCGCCACCACCGGCCGAGGCGGCCACCGACGCGCCTTCCGCCGATAGCGGAGGATTGAGGAAAACGGTTGGCGGCGATGAAGACGTGTTCAGGAAGACGGCAACCGCGCTTTTCGTATATTGAGCCAGGCCGGCGATGAGGTCCGGTTTGCCGTCGCCGTTCAGGTCCGCTGCCGCGACGGTATAGGGAGCATAAGCGCCTGGAACATCATTTTCCGCTTGGAAAGTCCCGTCCCCGTTGCCTGCCATGTAGGTCGCGAAAACTCTGCTGCAGCAGTGAGCGATGGCGAGGTCAGGCATGCCATCGCCGTTCCAGTCCGCAACCGCGATGGAGACCGGGCCGCTTTCGGTAGCGATGTACGAGGCCGCCTTGAACGTTCCGTTCCCGTTTCCCAACAGGACCGCCACGTCGCTCTGACCGTTCGTATTCCAGTTCGGGTCATATGTGCCCACAAGCAGGTCCGGAGTGTGGTCGGCGTTCACGTCCGCGGCGACGACGAAGGCGGGGTCGAGCCCGGCTGCGTACTTGACGGGGCTTTGAAAACCTCCGTTCCCCTTGCCGAGATAGACCAGGACGCCGCCGTCGGTGGGAAGCGAGTAATCACTGGGCCAGGTCCCCTGGTCCGCAATCGCTAAATCGGGCTTGCCGTCATTGTTGAAATCCCCGACCGCGAGCGAAACCGGATTTGTGGCGCCGCTCAGATTGGCGACCGATTGGAATGCGCCGTTTCCGTTCCCCAACAGGATGCCGACAGTGGCGCCGGTATTGTAGGATGCGCCACTAACCGCGATATCCGGCTTGCCGTCGCCGTTGAAATCGGCGATGGCGATGGACGTGACCTTGCCGCCGACGGGGTATCGGACCGGCGTCTGGAACGTGGCGTCGCCATTTCCCAACAGGACATAGACTCCGCTTCCGTTAAAGTCTCCCACCACCAGATCCGGCTTGCCGTCGCCGTTGAGATCGGCCGCGGCCAGCCCATTGGCGGACACTCCCGAACCGAGGCTTATGGAAACCGGCGTTTTGAAGGCGCCACCGCCGCTTGCCGTGAGAATCCACAGGCTTCCCGATGCAGCCGCGATATCCGGCTTTCCATCGCCGTTAAAATCGGCGACCGCCACAGTGTTGAGTCCGGTTCCGACCTGGTACTGCGGCGTACCGATCAGCGTGCCGTCCCCACGGCCAAAGAACGCCATGATTGCGTCGGACGCATACGGGGTCGGTGTCAGAACGTCCGGATGCCCGGAAGCGACGACTACGTCGAGGGTGCCGTCGCCATCCAAGTCCATGGCGAAGAGGTTGCCGGCCTCGTTCGGTGTGGCAAGTCCGTAGCCTGCCGCATAGTCGTATTCGGCCGGGAACTTGCCGGTTCCATCTCCCAGAAGGATAGACAGCCTGCCGCTGGTCGAGTCGCCGACGGCGAGGTCGAGTTTGTGGTCGTTGTTGAAGTCGCCGGCAGCCAGGGCGGAAATCGAGTTGAAAGCGGCCTGCGTCGCGACGGAGGCGTTGAAGCTGCCATCGCCCTTGCCCAGCAGCACGGAGACGGAAGTTTTGCTGCCGACCGCCAGGTCCGCCTTCCCGTCTCCGTTAAAATCCCCCGCTGCGATAAGGAAAGCGCCGGAAACCGCGGGGTAATTCACGGCTGAGGCGAACGTGCCATCGCCTTTACCCAGCAGAATCGAGACGTCGCCCGAAGATATGTTGACGACGGCCAAGTCGAGGTTGCCGTCTCCGTTGAAATCGTAAGCTGTAGCGCCGTATGTGCCCTGGTTGCCGGAAACGAACCCCGGCGCTTTCAAGGTCCCGTCGCCATTGCCCAGGTAGACCCCTATGCTGTTACCAGTCCAACCGTTGGGAGTATTGGAATTCGTACCGACGACGACCACGTCGTCCTTGCCGTCATGATTGAAATCGGCTACCAGGATGCCCACCGGGCTGGCCGGGACTGCATAGAAAATAGGGGACTTGGCGCTGCCATCCGGGTTGAAGGCTTGCACCATCAAGCTGACGGCTTTGGGCCCCCCGTCAAAACCCGCGGGCACGAGAGCCAATGCTACCGGGGTTCCATTTCCGAGGAGATTGGCGAAAACCAGGGACTGTGTGGAAACTCCCTGGCGATCCGCCAGAAACTTCCAACCCGGCAGGTTTTTGAACGTCCGCGCAACCGCGCCCGGAGCGGTGAAGAAAGCCGTCTGGTAATTTGGCGTGGAACCGACAAGTGAATTCGGAGCGCTGGCGAGGTACTGCCACTGGGTGAACGATCCGTCAGGTTGACGCTCAAGAGCGGACATAGCCGGAGCTCCGCCAACCGCCATGCACTGCAGAGGCCCCACGGCAGCCCCCGCCTCGGAGACGCAAGTAGAGAGATCGAGACCGCGGGCCCCTAACGCAAACAGGAACTCTCCGCCGGAGTGCATGCAGATTTTCGGGTCCGACGACTGATAAATCGTGTTCTGCTGGCAACAGCAGGAAGACATCAGCGCCGAGCCCGCGAGCGCCATAGCCACGCCCAGCGCCTGCTTGAACCACATGTACCGTTTTGAAGAATTCCTGGTTGGCTTCCTCACGCACGTCTCCCACCCCATAGGAGTTTCGGGTATTCATCCGGGATTTATATTTTAGCTTTCTGGCCGGGAGCAAGTATACACCCAACCGACTCCATCGGAGCCGGTTATCTCATTTTTCCTCATTTTTCCCAACGCGCGCGAATCCCCGAAGAACGTCGGCACGGTTGCCGACGTGGCAGCCTGGAAGGCCGCTACGGGTCGGTGATCGGCCTGGGGAGGATAAGGGGCAGTTCCCGCGCCGCGGTGCGCTACCGGGCGCCGCGAAACAGCTTCGGCATGAACTCGGCAAGAAGATGACGCCACACCTTCCATTCGTGCTCGCCGGGAGCGCCATGAAATTCGTGGCGGATCTGGTTCTTCTCGAGGAGGTCGACCAACCGGGAATGCGCCGCGTACCGCGGATCCTCGGAGCCGCCCGCTCGGAAGTGGCGGCTGGATTCGAGTATAGCGTGAACCTCCGGCCGCTTCGACAGCAGGGTGGGACAGGCGCTTCCGCCTGTTCCAAGCCTGAAGGCTTTTATTTCAGCCGCAAGCTGTTGGTCACCACCGTGACGCTGGAAAGGGCCATGGCGGCCGATGCGATCATGGGGGAAAGCAGGCCCAGCGCCGCTATGGGGATCCCCACCGCGTTATAAGCGAAGGCCCAGAAGAGGTTCTGGCGGATGATCCGCATGGTGCGGCGGGAGAGTTCGAGGGCGTCGGCCACGCGGTTGAGGTCGCCGCGCATTAGTATGATGCCTCCGGCCTCCATGGCGATATCCGTGCCGGAGCCCATGGCGATGCCCAGGTCGGCCTGAGCCAGCGCGGGGGCGTCGTTGATGCCATCGCCCACCATGGCCACGCGGCGCCCGGCGGCTTGCAGTTGCTTCACGCGCTCCACCTTGTCTCGCGGCATCACCTCGGCCAGAACGTTATCGATCCCGGCCTGGCGGGCCATCTCCTCGGCGGTCTCGCGCCGGTCGCCGGTGAGCATCCAGACTTCGAGCCCCATGGCGCGCAGCCGTTTCACCGCCGCCGCCGCTTCGGGCCGGATGGCATCCGCGATTTCGATGGCCCCGGCCGGCGCACCGTCAAGCGTGACGTTCACGCCCGGCTTTTCCGCGGATCGGCCCACCTCGACGGCGCGGCCAGCCACGATGGCGCGCACGCCCAGGCCGGCCTCCGCCGAGAAACCGCTCGCTTCGGCCAGACTGATTCCGCGCTCAGCGGCCGCTTCCACGATGGCCTGTCCCAGGGGATGCTCGGAATAGCGCTCGGCCGAGGCGGCGAAGCGCAGCAGCTCGGCCTGGCCGATTCCGGCCGCCGGGACGATGCCGGTGACGCGCGGTTTCCCCAGCGTGATGGTCCCGGTCTTATCGAGCAGGATGGTATCGATTTTGTGGGCCATCTCGAGCGCTTCGCCGCCCTTGATCAGAATCCCGCGCTCGGCCCCGCGCCCGGTTCCCACCATGATGGCGGTGGGCGTCGCCAGTCCCAGGGCGCAGGGGCAGGCGATAATCAGCACCGCCACCGCGTTGACCATGGCGGTGGCGAAGGGAGCGAAGAACAGCCACGCGCCAAAGGTGGCGAGCGCCGCCGCCAGCACCGCCAGGGTGAAATAGCCGCTCACCACATCCGCCAGGCGCGCCACCGGGGCGCGCGAGCCTTGCGCCTGTTTCACCATGTCGATCATCTGCCGCAAGACCGCGCCGCGGCCCACCTGGGTGGCTTCGAAACGGAAGGCGCCGGAGCGGTTGACCGTGCCCGCATACACCGCCGCGCCCGGCCGCTTGTCCACCGGCAGGCTTTCGCCGGTGAGCATGGATTCGTCCACGGCCGATTCCCCATCGAGCACCTTCCCGTCCACCGGAATGCGCTCGCCGGGCCGCACCACCACCAGTTCGCCCGCGCGCACCTGCTCCACGGGGATCTCGGTCTCGGCGCCCTCGCGCAGCACGCGCGCCGTGGGCGGCTGCAGGTCCATCAGGCGGCGGATGGCGGACGACGCTTTTCCGCGCGCGCGCGATTCCAACATGCGGCCGGTCAGAATGAGCGCAATGATCACAGCGGCCGCTTCGTAGTACACTTGATGCCCGCCGCGCAGCGTTTCATAGAGCGAGTAGGTGAACGCCGCGCCCGTACCCAGCGCGATGAGCGAGTTCATGTTGGCGGAGCGGTGGCGCAAAGCCGTCCAGGCGGCTTTGTAGAACGGCGCTCCGGAGTAGCACACTACCGGGAGGGTTAGGGCAAGCTGGATCCAGGCGGAATAGGGCGCGGCCACCAGCCCGTGCCACATGCCCAGCAGGAGCACCGGCGCCGCCAGAGCCGCGGCCACCGCCAGCCGCCGGCGGTAGGCGGACTCCTCGGCGTCCGGCCGTGGTTCGGTTTGAGGCACTCCGTAACCCAGATCCTCGATGGCGCCGATGAAATCGCCCACGTGTGCGCGGGCGGCGTCATATTCCACGGTGGCCGTATTGGTAGCCAGGTTGACGCGCGCCCGCTCCACGCCGGGGGTGGCGCCCAGCGCGAGCTCGATGGCGCGGGCGCAGGAGGCGCAGGTCATCCCGGATACCGGCAAATCCACGCGTTCGCCCGACGCAGCGCTCATGCGGGCACTTCGTATCCCAGTTGACGGACGGCCTGCGCCAGCGCGTCGGGCTTCACGCGCTCCGCGTCGTAGAACACTTGGGCGCTCGAACCCATAAGGTCCACGGTGGCTTTGGTCACGCCGGGAATGCCGGAGAGCTTGCGCTCCACGGTGCGCGCGCAATTTCCGCAGGTCATGCCACGAATTACCATGTTGAGAGTTACGGGGGCCATACTTATATGATGCCTTCCTCCGGGATGGAGTGGCGGCGGGAACCGGTGCTCTTCGCGGACGCCGCGCTGGCGCGCCGGCTGGAGGCCGCCGAAGCCGCTATCGCGCGCGGTTGCGTCCGGGCGGGAGCGGCTTTTTTGGACGTGGCGGGCGGATGCGCGGTCTTCGCCGGCGCCGGCTCGCCGCTTACCCAGGCGGTGGGGCTGGGATTGAACGGGCCGGTGAGCGCGGCCGACGTAGATTCCCTGGCGGCTTTTTTCGGCAGCCGCGGGGCGCCTCTGCGGGTCGAAGTCTGCCCGCTGGCCGACGCCGGCTTCCTCGAGGCGCTGGCGGTCCGTGGGTGCCGCGTCACGGAATTCAACAATGTCCTGGCCATGCCGCTGGCCGGGTATGCAGTTCCTCCGTCGCCCCGCGTGCGACTTATCCGCCCTGGAGAAGAGGACCTTTGGGCGCTCACCGTGGGCCTTGGCTTCTTTGAAGAAGCGCGCCTGACGCCGGAAGAAATGGATGTGGGGCGCGACATCGCCGCCATGCCGTCGGCCCAATGCTTCCTGGCGTTCGACGACGGCGAAGCCGCCGGCGGCGCGGCCCTGGCGGTTGGCGACGGCCTGGCCACCCTGTTCGCCGACAGCTCGATCGCCCGTTTCCGCCGCCGCGGGCTGCACGGGGAGCTGATCGCGGCCCGCCTGGCCGAGTCTGCCGCCCGAGGGTGCGACCTGGCGGCCGCCTGTACCCAGCCCGGCAGCCCTTCCCAGCGGAACTATGAGCGCTTTGGGTTCCGCGTAATCTACTCCAAAGCCACCCTGGTGGGATAGCCCGAACATTTGTGAGAGTTCGTACAGTGTGGACCGACTACATGACTCAGGTCCCCCGTGCGTTTCGACCACTGTGTCGCGGCTTGTCTGATCCCGCTGGCCATCTGGATCCTGCTGAGCGGGCTCGACGATCTGTTTATCGGACTGGCCCACCTCTTTTCGGCGCGCAAGAGGTTTCCGTGGCCGTCCGCGGCGGAACTGGACCGCGCTCCGCGGCGCCGCATCGCCATTCTGGCGCCTCTATGGCGCGAGGAAGACGTCATCGCCCAGATGCTGGAGCGCAACATCTCCGTCATCCGGTACGACGAATATGAGATTTTCGCAGGCGTTTACCCGAATGACGGGGCCACCATCCAGGCCGTGCGCGAGGCGGCCCGCCACAACCCGCGGGTCCATCTCGCCATGTGTTCCGGCGACGGCCCCACATCGAAGGGCGATTGCCTGAACTGCGCCTACGGCTCGATGGAAGACTACGAGGCCGCGCACGGTCTGCGCTTCGACATCGTGGTGACGCACGACGCCGAGGACCTCATCCACCCGGAGTCGCTGCGGATGGTCAACTGGTTCTCCGGGGAGTATCAGATGATCCAGGTCCCGGTGCTCCCGTTGGCGACGTCTCTGGGCGATCTCACCCACGGCGTCTACTGCGATGAGTTCGCCGAATACCAGACTAAGGATATTCCGGTGCGGCAGCGGCTGGGCGGCTTCCTGCCTTCCAACGGGGTGGGAACGGGATTCAGCCGGGCGGCCCTGGAGCGGCTGGCGTTCGAGCGGCAGGGCAAGGTATTCGACCCGGCGTGCCTGACGGAAGATTACGAGACCGGTTGCCGCCTGCACGCTCTGGGCTACCGCCAGCTCTTCCTGCCGCTGCGCTTCGGCGGCGGGGATCTGATGGCGACCCGCGAGTACTTCCCCAAGCGTTTCCGGGCCGCCGTTCGCCAGCGCAGCCGTTGGGTGGCCGGCATAGCGCTGCAGGGTTGGGAGCGGCACGGATGGCGGGCCCCGTGGCCGCAACCCTACTGGTTCTGGCGCGACCGCAAGGGGCTGATCGGCAATCTCCTTTCGCCGGTGGCCAACCTGCTGTTCCTGTTTTGTTGGGGAAGGTTTCTGGCTTCCGGCGCGACGGGACATTCCTGGGAGATGGCCGCGGGCATCCCGCGCTGGCTGCCCGCGTTGTGCCTGGCGACGTGCGGGCTCAGCGTGGCGCAGGTGGCCATGCGGATGTCGGCCAGCGCCCGCATCTACGGATGGAAATTCGCGGCGGGAGTCCCGGTCCGCATGTTGTGGGCGAATGTGCTGAACGGCGCGGCCACGGTGTCGGCGCTGCGGCAGTTCTTCGTCTCGCGCATGCAGAGCCGCGCGCTCGAATGGCGCAAGACCGACCACGTCTACCCCGAGCCAAGCGCGCCCGGGTACGCGCCGGCGACCTTTGGGGATTGAGGGGTCCGAGGCGAGGGAACAGGTGGCCGGGTGCGATGACGTGGCGCAGGCACTCGTGCCGACGCGTGGCCCGGACACTTTGTGACAACCGTGAACATGTGTCGAGATGAGTCTCGACACGGCAGACAAGAGTGTCCGCGCCACGCCGGATGGCGGAGCGTGAAATACTCGGGCTACCGGTGACGGAATGACCGTCCATACGGGTATGATGATTTTTGGGAAGCTCCCCAGTGAAAACCCCCAGACGAAAGCGCGCCAAACGCGTAGAACCTGTCCCTCAAACCCAAGCACAAAGACCGCCCAGCGACCTCTGGGTTTTCGCGCTCCTGACGGCGGCCGTCTTCGCGGCCTATGGGCAGACGCTGCGGTTTGGCTTCGTCAGCTACGACGATCCCGCTTACGTCACCGATAACATCCATGTCAAAGCGGGGGTCACCTGGAACGGCATTGTCTGGGCCTTCAGCCATTCGTCGGCAGGCAATTGGTTCCCGCTGACGTGGCTGTCCCACATGCTGGATTGCCAGCTTTTCGGCCCCGACGCCGGGCTTCACCACCTCACCAACGTGTGTATTCACGTTCTGGCGACCTTGTTGTTATACGCGGTCTTGCGCCGGATCACGTCCGCACGCTGGCCGAGCGCGATGGTGGCCGCTTTGTTCGCGCTCCATCCACTGCACGTCGAGAGCGTCGCGTGGATCGCCGAGCGAAAAGACGTATTGAGCGCGTTCTTCTTTATGGCGACGCTTTGGGCCTATGCGAGATATGTGGCCCGCCCGGGACCGTGGCGATATGCCTTGACGCTGCTGGCGTTCTGCCTGGGGTTGATGGCAAAACCCATGGTCGTGACCCTGCCTGTGGTTATGGTTCTGCTGGACTATTGGCCATTCGCGCGGGGACTACGTATCGTGGAGAAGCTCCCGTTCTTTGCGCTGTCCGCCGCGGCCTCGGTGGTCACCTACCTGGTCCATGAGCAAGTGGCGGCGGTGGTCTCCCTGGAGTCGATCCCCATGGGCCCGCGGATCGAGAATGCGTTGGTTTCGTACGCGATTTATGTTGGCAAGATGTTTTGGCCCGCCAGGCTCGCCGTGTTTTATCCTTACCCTTCGGGTTCGCTCGTCTGGCCAGCCATTCTGGCCGGTCTGGGTCTCGCGGCGGTGACGGCGGCGGCGGTGTGGGCAACTCGCAAACGGCCGTATCTCCTGGTTGGCTGGTTATGGTATTTAGTGACGCTGGCGCCGGTCATAGGGCTGATTCAGGCAGGCCGGCAGGCGCGCGCCGACCGGTACATGTATATCCCCATGATCGGGCTTTCGATTGCGCTGGTCTGGGGCGCTCGGGAGGTGCTACAATCCAGGCCGCGATGGGGAGCGGCCATGGGTTTGGGCATCGCCGCGGCGTGCGCCGCTCTGACGTGGTCCCAGGCCGGTTACTGGCGGGACAGTATCTCGCTCTTTCAGCACGCGGTGGATGTAACCACGGATAACTTTACCGCGCGGTTCAACCTGGGCGGCCTGTTGGCTATGCGCGGCGAAGACGCAGAAGCCGTGAGACAACTGGCGGAGGCGGTCCGGATCCGGCCGAGTTTTGCGCCGGCGCGCATCGGGTTAGGCTGGTCTCTGGCCAAGCAGGGGCGGACGGAAGAAGCTCTGGCGCAACTGCGTACGGCGGAGATGTTTCAGCCCGGCGACGCGAATGTCCATTCCCAGATCGGAGCGATGCTGGGAGCGGCTGGGCGTACGTACGAGGCCGCGGGCGAACTATCCGAAGCGGTTCGTCTCGATCCCAACGATGCCGATGGGCGCCGCAACCTGGGAATGGCTCTGGCGATTCTGGGCAGACTGCCGGAGGCTGCCGGGCAGCTCGGCGCCGCGATACGGTTGAAACCGGACGATGCATCGGCGCGCTTCCACCTAGGGGAGATTCTTGCCAAGTCAGGGCGCACGGACGAGGCCATCGCGCAGTTATCGGAGGCGGTTAGAATCAATCCGGACAATGCCGAGGCGCGTGCGGCATTGGACAACGCGATGGCCGCGGAGGGAGGGAAGAGATAATGCCCACGGTTGCGGTTGTGTTCGAGATTCTGGGAGGCTGCTTGCTGGTGGTCGGGGTCGCCGTGTGGTGTCTGCGTTATTATTCCGAGGCCACAGGATTTTCCTGGGACGGATCTTTGCTGCCGCCGGAGAGGCAGCCGGCCGACTGGATACTCCCCGAACCTCCCCGTCGATCTTTCGTATCCAAATACGCCTCGTTCTTCGGGCGCGTTTGTCTCGTCCTGGTCGCGCTTGGCGTTCAGTACCCGGTGAGCGACAACTGCCGATTCTTTGGTTTCCCCTTCCCGGAGGGAGCCGTCGAACGGCGTGTTGTTAATGGCAGGGATGGGTACTATGGCGACGGAGAATCACTGACGGCCGTTATCGGCAATCTGGCCGTCGCGCTCCTTTTGCCTCAGCTAGCCAGGTCTCGGAGACGGGCCGGACACGCCCGCAGCCGGAAGCCCTAGCCGTCGAGCTCGATCATCTGGTGCTGCATGCCGGCGTACGGGTACACCGCCACTTGGACGTCGGAGCCCTTGTGCCGCTCCTTCAGGAACCCGATCACTTCCTCCCATTTGGTGGCGAACATCGTGCTCGCCGGGTAGTTGTTCATGATGTTGCGGTTCATGTACTGGGAGTACACGATCAGGCCGGCATTCTGCCCCTGGCCGCCGGGGCCGAAACCGCCCACTCTGTTCCTGGACTGAAACCAAGCCATTCCACTCCGGCTGGCCGTGCGGTTATTCAGAAAATGGATCGGGTCGGGGCCCGCCGGGTTCTGGATGATGAGCACGCCCGTGCCGCCGGGCTTGATGGAATAGCGCAGCCATTTCGCCGGGTTGTACGCCTCGGCGTTCTGCGGATAGGCGTTGGACACCACGATGTCCGGGTTTTGGAAGGTCTCGGTGCAATAGGTCTTGGCGGCCAATCGGACCGCTGTGTGATGGGCATCGACGATGTCCCCGGCGAAGACATGGGTGGGCCGGAGCTTCTGGTCGTACATGGTCTGCACGCTGAAATCGACCTTGGCGAACCGCGCCGCCTCGATGATGTCCAGCCGCATCTCGTTCTTGAAGATTCTGACGGGACCGGAGGTCTTGGTCTGCCGCAGGATCACGTTGTGGTTGTGCTCCACGGTTTCGATAAAAGAGAGGCCCGGCAGAATGGCCTTGGCGCCCCCGCCGTAGCCCGCGTCGTAATGGACCTTGATGCCGCTCATGGTGATCTTGAGGTCCGCCCCCATGAAATTCTGGTTCACCGCCACCGGGGTTTTGAAGCTGGTAACGCCAAGGTCCTTGCAGCCGTAGAAACAAGCATGGTTCAGCCAGGCGTACTTGGTGGCGATTTCCTTGCCCAGCTTCCTCTGGACCTCGTCCACCGTCATCGGGCGATGCGTCGCGAACGACCCGAGGAAGAGGATGTTCTCGTCTTTGATGCCCGCGGCTTTCAACTCCGCCAGCACCAGCGGCGCAATGGCGTACGCCGGGGTGGGACGGGTCATGTCGTCGAAGGTGATAACGGCGTTGTTCTTGCCGGCCGCCAGCTCGCGCAAAGGGGCCGTGCCGATGGGCTTCTGGATGGCCGCCGCGATTTCCTGCGGGGTCAACACCGCGTCGCCTTCGCCCTTCATTCTCATCACATTCAGGGTCCAGTCGACGGGAAAATCCAGGCGCTCGTCGAGGTTGCCGGTGAACTCGTGCGTGGGAATGACCACCGAGTGGGCGGAACCCTTCAACGCCGGGACATTCGTTTGCTGGTAGGGACCGGCGGCGAGCGCTGTGCCAATCAGCGGAACCGTGCCGGCAGTCCCGGCTCCCTTAATGAAACTCCTGCGCGAAAAGATGGAAATAGACATGAGGCGCCCCTGACGTGTGACAATATCACAAATCGTCGGGCTGGTGTTCGGACGGCCGGTGTGAAGAAGAGAGATCCGTCACCATACGGTCGGGGCGTTGGGCGCATCCGGGCCGCGAACGTGTGAAAGAACTGGTAGAATCGGAGCAAGGGAAAGGCGCTTCCCCATGACCGATACCCAACTCTACCTGGCCATCGGCGTTCCGATCGTCTCCAACGCCCTGATCTTCACGATCATGCTCGCCTACATCAACACCCGCTTTTCCGCCCTTGACAAGCGCCTCGACGACCTCCGCGACCTGTGGCGCGCGGAGTTGCGCCGCGTCGAAGAAGTCCTCGACGCCCGGCTCAAGCACATCGAAGAAGAGCGCCGCGCGTGACCGGCCGGGTCTAAGGGAGCGCTTGGCCCGGTTGTTTCGGAGCGGGCTATGCCGCGTCGGAAACAGCTTCGGCCGGAGGCAGACCGCCCCAGATCAAGACATCGGGGCAGAGATCCGCGCCGCCGGGCCACACCAGGGTTCCTCCATCCACGCGGAACTCCCGAAATCGCTCCGGATTGCTACGAATCCCGGCAAAGACAGGCCCCGTGAGGAGACCCTCCAGGTCGCGCTCGACTACCCGGCCATCGGTCAGCTTGAGTCGAACGCGGAAGTCCTCAAGAGGGGCGGCGTTTTGGATGCGTACCAAGGTCATGCTGCCTTTATTATGTCAGCCGGCTGGCTATCGCCCAATCGCCGCCCCCTCGTGCAACTCGTCCGTGCCGCGCCGGACTACCTTGTCGCCCGGGCGCAGGCCGCCCGCCACCTGCATCAGGTCGCCTTCAATGGGGCCTTTCTTCACGTCCACCCACTCCGCGCGGCCATCATGGGCCCGGATGACGAAGGTCCGCTCGGTGGTGGTCACCACGCTGGTCCGCGGGACGAACAACCCGGGTTGCGCGCTCCGCACCGGCCACTTCACGGTGGGGTACATGCCCGGCGCGAGCGAGCCGTCGCGGTTGTCGACGTCCAACTCCACGGGCATGGTGCGCGTCTTGGGATCGAGCGCATGCGCGATGCGAGCCACCGTGCCGGAGTAGGTTCGCTCGGGATGCGCGGGGATGTGGAACGGCACGGCGGCGCCCTGCGCGGCGCCGCCGGAGTACTCCTCGGGAACGGAAACCACCAGGCGCAAACGCGACACCTGCTGGATGGTCAGGAGGGGCTGGTCCCCCGCTCCCACCAGCGCGCCGGGATGAACCAGGCGCTCGGTAACCACTCCGTCGAACGGCGCGGTGATGGTGAGATAGGCCTGCAAATCCTGGAGCGCCCGCACCGCGGATTGCGCGGCGGCCACCTCCTGCTGGCGCGCCCGGACCACGGCGCGCGCCGCGTCCACCTGCTTCTCGGCCTGGACGACCTCGTTCCCGGCGATGGCGCCGGGCGTTTCCGCGGCTTTCTTGAGGCGTTCGAAGGTGGCCTCCGCGGCGGCGAGTTGGGCTTCGGCCTGAAGGCGATCGGCCTCCGCGGCCAGCGCCTTGGCGTTCGCCTCGGCGATCCGCGGCTCCATCTCGGGAGCGCTCAACTGGGCCAGTAGATCCCCCTGCTTCACCACGGAACCGCGGTCCACCACAATGCGCTCCACATACCCGGTCACCTTGGCGCGCACCGCGACGCTCAAGTAGGGCAGGATCTCGCCCGGCAGGTCGAGCGTCCGCGAGACCGGCTTCACCACCACCGCCGCCAGATCGGCAGTCTGCGATAGCGCCGGCAGCGCCAGGGCAAACAGGCAGGCGAGGAGCGCCACCAATCGTGCATTCCCGTGGCGCAGGCTCTCAGCCTGCCGACTCGACACTCGTGTCGAGTCTGGGTTCGGCCAGGCGCCAAGCGTCGAGACGAGTCTCGACGCGGCAGCCTGAGAGGCTGCGCCACGGGAGTTAATTCGTTTCATAGTATCGGCTCCCCGGATCGGCGGGGTTCAGCGACGGCGACGTCGCGGACGCCCTGCCTTGCAATATCGCGTACAGCGAGGGCAGCGCGGTGAGCGTCGCGAAGGTGGAAAGCGCCAGTCCGCCGATCACCGCCCGCCCCAACGGCGCGGCCTGCGCCCCGCCTTCGGTGGCCCCGATGGCCATCGGGGCCATGCCGCAGATCATGGCCGCCGCCGTCATCAGAATGGCGCGCAAGCGGCTCACCGCGCCGTCGCGCGCCGCGTCGAACACTGGGCGTCCCTCATGCCGGAATCGTTCCGCGAAAGTGAGCAGCAGTATCGAGTTCGCCACCGCGATGCCGATGGCCATAATGGCCCCCATGAACGACTGGATATTAAGCGTGGTCCCGGTGGCCAGCAGCATCAGGATTACGCCGCAGAGCACTGCGGGGATGTTCAGGATCACGGCCAGCGCCAGCCGGAGGGATTGGAAATTGGCGGCCAGCAGCAGAAAGATGGCAGCCACCGCCAGCAGCAGACCGATGCGCAGACCGGAAATGGTCTGCTCCAGCGCGGGCGCTTCGCCGCGCATCCGTACGCTGATTCCCCGCGGCGGAGCGCCGGCCGCCGCGATGGCCTGGTCGACCCGCGGCGCCGCCTGGCCCAGCGTCAGGCCATGGATGTTGGCGGTGAGGCTGACCACGCGCTGACCGTTGTAGCGCTCAATCATCCCCGGCATGGCGCCGGGTTTCAACGTCGCCACGTCTTCGAGCAGCGGCGCGCCGCGGCCGTCGCGCATCAGCGGGAGGCCGCCCATCTGGTCGATGCCCTGCATGCGGTTCTGCGGCAATTGCACCTGGATCTGGAAGGCGTTGCCGGAAACCGGATCGCGCCAGTAGTTGGGGGCGGTGAAACGCGAGGACGAGGTAGCCGGGACCACCGAGCGCACCACGTCGCCCATGGTCAGGCCGAACTGCCCGGCGCGGTCGCGGTCGATATCGATATCGAGCGTGGGGTAGTTCATCTCCTGCGCGAACTGAAGGTCGCGCAGAAAATCGAGCTTCGCCAACCGCGCCTGCAGCTTCTGGGCATACGCGTAGTTGTCCTGGAGGTTGGTCCCCAGCACCGCCACTTCCACCGGCGTGGGGGAGCCGAAGCTCATCACCTGGCTAACGATGTCGCCGGCTTCGAAAGAGAGCGCCGTGCCCGGCAGCTCGCGCCGGAAACTCGCGCGCAGCCGCTCGCGCAGGGCTTCGCCGCCGGGCGCGCCAGGCTTCAGCGCCACCTGGATGATGGCCTCCTGCGGCCCGGCGGTGAACAGGTGGATCAGGTTGACCGGGTAGCTGGAGGGTTGCAGGCCCATGAAGTCGCTGGTTATGGCCAGGTTGCCGGGGCCGGCGTCGCGGCGGACGATATCGAGCGCGCGCAGCAGGATGCGCTCGGTTTCCTCGATACGCGTACCTACCGGCGCCCTCATGCGGATGCGGTACAGAGAAGAGTTCACGTCCGGAAAGATCTCCGTTCCCAGGCGCGGCGCCAGAACGTAGAGCAGCCCGAAAGACGTCGCCAGGTAGACCAACGCCAACGGCCACCGGAAGCGCAGCACCACGCCCAGGTAGCGGCCGTAGAACACACTCAGCCGGCCCTGCCGCCGCTCCCCGCCATGCGCTGCCTTCATGAACCAGGTGGCGAACACCGGCACGAGGGTACTCGAAAGCAGGTAGGAGGCGATCATGGCGAAACCCACCGCCAGCGAAAGCGGAACAAAGAGCTGCCGCCCCACCCCCACCATGAAAAACGACGGCACAAAGACGGCGAGGATGCAGAACATGGAAAGCAGCCGCGCCAGCGCCGTGCGGCTGCACGCCTCGATCACCGCGCGCGCCCGCGACACGCCCGGGAGCATCTGCGTGTGAATGTTCTCGATTTCCACGGTGGCCTCATCCACCAGCACGCCCACCGCCAGCGCCAGGCCGCCCAGGGTCATGATGTTGATGGTCTGGCCGGTGAGCCAGAGCAGCACCACCGCCGCTACCAGCGCGAACGGAATGTTCACCACCACGATCAGCGCGCTGCGCCAGTCGCGCAGGAAGATCAGCACCATGAGGCCGGTCAGCGCGGCGCCCAGCAGCCCTTCGATTATCAGCCCGCGCAGCGAATTGGCCACGTAGGGGGATTGATCGAACTCCAGGCGGATGTCGATATCCTCGGGCACGATCTTGCGGAAGCCCGGCAGCGCGGCCTTCACGCTCTCGATTACCGCCAGCGTGGAGGCGTCGGCGCGCTTGGTGACGGGGATGTACACCGTGCGGCGGCCGTTGACGTGGGCGTACGCGGTGACCAGGTCCGCGCCGTTTTCGACGGTTCCGATGTCGCGCAGGTAGACGGTAGCGCCGGAAACCGCGCGGATAGGCGCGCCCATCAGATCCGCGAGGTTGCCGCCGAGCGAGGCATTGGTGCGCGCGATGCGCTCGATGTCGCCGGTCCACATATTGCCGGATGGCATGACCAGGCTGGCTTCGCTGACGGCGGCGATGGCTTCCTGGGGCGAGACGCGGTACTGGCGCAGCTTGTCGGGGTCGAGCGTCACCACGATGGTGCGCTGGCTTCCTCCGAACGGAGGGGGCGCGGAAACTCCCGGCAGGGTGGCGAACAGCGGCCGCACGCGGTTGAGGGCCAGGTCCTGCATCTCGCTGAGCGTGCGCGTCACGCTGCTGAAGACAAGCTGGCCCACGGCCACGCTGCCGGCGTCGAAGCGCGTGATGAACGGTTGCACCGTGCCGGGCGGCATGAAGGAGCGCGCGCGGTTCACGTAGCCCACGGTTTGCGCCATGGCCTGCGCCATGTCCGTGCCCGTGTGGAACACCAGCTTCATGAGCGCGGCGCCCTGGATGCTTTTGCTTTCCACGTGGTCTATGCCGGTTATGTAGAGGAAATGATACTCGTAGTAGTAGGTAAGGAAGCCTTCGATCTGCGCGGGGTCCATGCCGCCGTAGGGCTGCGCCACGTAGATGGCCGGGTCGCCCACCTGGGGAAAGATGTCGACGGGCATGCGCTCGATGGCCAGGATGGCGCACAGGGCCACGGCGACCAGCGCCACCAAGACGGTAACCGGGCGGCTGAGGGCGCCTAGAACCAGACGCATGGCGGGCCTCCTGGCCGTGTGGCGCACGCACTCTTGCGCGCCGCGTCGGCACTCTTGCCGACGCCGGGCTCCCCGTGCGCGAGCAAGTGTCGAGAAGAGTCTCGACACGGCACGCACGAGTGCGTGCGCCACGTTTTCATTTCCCCACCTCGGCCAGGAACGGCTGCAAATCCCCCGCCGCCGCGGCCACGCTCAGCAACGCGCGCCACACCGCCAGGCGCGCCAGCGCATCGTCGATCTCCGCCTGCGCGAGCAGGCGCTGCGCTTCGGCCACCGCGTCGATCGTCCCCAAGCCGGATTGGTAACGCGCCCCGGCCTGCTCGGTCGCGGCGTGAGCGGCCGCCACCTCGGCCGGCGTGTTGGCGGCCACCTGGCGCGCGCCGCGCAATTCGGCATACGCGACATTCCACTGCGCTCTCAGGTCTGTTGCAATCTGCTGCGAACGCGCTTCCTGGGCCCGCACGGCGGCCGCCTGCACCCGCTCGCGCTCGCGAATCGAGGCGAAGTCGAACACCGGAAAATTCACCGTGAACCCCAGCGCGTAATCCTGCACGCTGGGCGCAAGGCCGTTCACGCCGCCCAGAATTCCACCGTTGGTCTCGGCGCCCGTTCCGCGCGCGTACGCGGCGCCCTGTAAGTAGAACCGCGGAAACCACTGCCGCTCCAGCGTGCGCATCTGGGCGTTGGACTGCTCCACCGCGGCGCTTTGTTCCACCGCCGCTGGATGAGCCGCCGGATCGGGCGGCGCGGCCGGCTCCTCCGGGGGCAGTTGCAGCAGGCCGGGCGCGGAGATTTCAATCCGCCCCGGTTCCTCGCCCACGTACTGCGCCACGCCGGCGCGCGCGATTTCGACAGCCTGCGAGGCGCGCGCCAGTTGCGTGCGCGCGGCGGCCAGCTCGGCCTCGGCGCGGGAAGCGTCGGCTCCGGGACGCAGCTCCGCGCCCACCAGCGCGCGGGTGACGCCCGCCAGCGTGGCGGCGCGGTCCACCGCGGCTTGCGCGGCGCGCACGGTCTCCCGCGCGGCGGCCAGCGTCAGGTACGCCGCGGCGGCGTTGGCGGAAACCTCGAACCCGGTGCGCTTCACGGCCGCTTCAGCCTGCGCTTGGGACGCTTCGGCGGCGGCCACGGCGGCGCGGCGCAGGCCGAAATCGAACGGCTCCCAAGTCACCAGCGTTCCAATGGCGCTGCCCCAAGCGGTCCCGAAGTTGTTGGTCCCCAGCACCGGTCCGGACATCGAGGGAATCACGCTTTGCGGCAGCATCATGCCGTAGACATTGTTCCGCGTGGCGCGGTTCACTTGCGCCATGGCGTCCACCCGCGGAAGGTAGGCCGTGCGCGCCAGGCCGATGGCGGCCGCCGCGGCGTTGGCTTGCTCCCGCGACACGCGAACCGCCGGATAATTGCGCAGAGCGGCCTCCACGGCCTGGGCCATGGTCAATCCCGCCGGCTGCGCGCCAGCAGTCCCGGCCATCACGGCCGCCAACGCGGCCATCCACATTCCCCGCGCCGTCGTCATTCTTCCATCAGCTCCCTAAGCAACTCGCGGACCTTGATTGAGGCCGCCGCCAATGCCTTGCGGCCCAGGGCCGTGGCCCGGTAGACCTTGCGCAGGGATTTCCCGTTGCGCCGCTCCGCCGACCGCAGATAGCCCTTCTTTTCCAGCCCGTGCAGCAGCGGATACAGCGTGCCGGGGCTGATGCGGTAACCATGCCGCGCGAGTTCCTCCGCCATGCCCAGGCCGAAGATAGGCCCCCGCGCGGCGTGATGCAGCACGTGCAGCCGGAGGAGACCCGAGTAGAGCTCGCGATCCACTGCATGTTCGTACTCTAGTTTCGTCTTCGACATTCGATAACGATGTGGATAGATTAGGCGCGGGCCGCGCAAAGTGTCAAAAGCGGGTGTGCGCGGAAATACAGTGGGATAAGCCTCCTGGCTTGTCAATCCGAGCGAAGCTCGGATTTGACAAGGCTGGAGCCTTATCCCACTCCGATGTCGGGGATCACGAACCGCGCCGGGCGGCCCGCCGCCCTGGCCACCTCTTCCGCCGCCGCGTAGCCGCTGCGCACCGCCCCCTCCATGGTGGCCGGCCAGCCGGTGCGGGTCCAATCGCCGGCCAGATACAGGTTCGGAATGCCCGATTGGGGGCCCGGACGCAGCGCCTCGGTTCCCGGCGCCGCCGAGAACGTGGCACGCTGCTCCTTGATCACCTGCCATTTCACCAGGTTGGCTTCGCACACGCGGGGGAAGTAAAGACGCAGGTCCCCGATGGCCATGTCCACAATGTCGGAACGGGACATGTCGGTCAGTTCGCGCGAGGCGCTCACCACCAGCAGCAGGTAGCGCCCGCCGTCCTTATTGAACATCCACTGCATGGTGCGGTCGAGCAGGGTGGCGTGCGGCAGGGTAGTCACCTCGCGGTCGAACCAGAGGTGCACCCCGGTGATGGGTGAATGATCGAGCTTCGGCGCGGCCAGGCCCACGGCTTCCAGGCGCTCGAAGGGCAGCGCGCAGATGCAGGAATCGGCCGCCCGCCGCGCGCCGTCTACCACGAAGCCTTGGGCGTCGATATGTTCCACCGAACTGCGATAGTGCACGCGCACATCGCCGGTGCGCCGCAGCGCCTCGTCGGTATAAAGCTCCGAGAGCGGGGTGGCGGGCACGCCCATTTCGTAGGAATCCGCGCGCGCCAGAAAGCCCAGCCAGAACACCTTGAACCCGTGCGCGGCGGCCATGCGGTCGAGGTCCTCATTCACCGCGCTCACCAGCACCTGGCGCCAGAACCGGTCTATGGCGCGCGGCGTCTGGCGCTTTTGCAACAGCCAATCGAGCATGCTGATGCGGTCCAGGTCCTGGCGCCGCAAGCGTTCGCGGCGCATGGCGCCGAGGGCCCGCGCGATGCCCAGTTTGTCGCTGCGTCCCAGGCATTTCATCCGCAGGAAGGACCCGGCCATGTGGAACGGCGCCGGCAGCCTCCCCCGCCGCATAACCGAGATGCGCCCGCCCGGCTCGATGAAGTAGATCTCGCGGTGAAAGCGGATGCGGTCCCGCACGCCCAGGCGCTGATAGAAATCGAGCAGGTTGACGCAGCAGCGCAGCAGGATGTGCTGGCAATTGTCGATGGTCTCTTCCCCCATCGGGTAGGAGGCCGCGCGCCCGCCCACGAACGGCCGCGCTTCGAACAGGTCCACCTGAAATCCAGCGCCGCCCAGAGCGGCCGCCGCCGATAACCCGGCGAGACCCCCGCCGGCTATGAGAACGCTGGGCATTTAAGCCCACAGTATGGCAGGATCGAGGGCCTGGGGCCAAGAGCGGGTGCGTTTGTGTGGGTCAAGCCCCACCCCGGCCAGAAGGCCTATTCGTATCGCAGCACTTCGGCCGGCGTGATGCGGGTGGCGTTTCTGGCCGGGTAAATGGTGGCCAGGAAGCTTACCAGGAGGGCCGCGGCGGCTATCCAGATGCCGTCGTAGGGCCTCGGCTCGAAGGGCACGAAGCTCATCGAGTAGACCGATTCGGAGAGCGGGACCCAGCGGTACTTGTCGGCGAAGTAGCAGATGGCGTAGCCCACGGTGAGGCCGATGGCGCTGCCGGCGGCTCCGATCAGCACGCCTTGCAGCATGAAGATGCGGCGGATCTGGCCGCGCCGCGCGCCCATGGTCATGAGCACGGCGATGTCGCGGTACTTCTCCATCACCATCATCACCAGGGTGATGAAGATGTTGAGCGCGCCCACCAGCTCGATCAGCCCGATGGTAATGACGGTGACCTTGCGCTCCATTTTGAGGGCATCGAGCAGTTGGCGGTTGCGCTCCATCCAGGTGGTGGTGGTGTATTTCGGGCCGACGATCTTCTCCGCCTGGGCGGCCACTTGCGGCGCCAGGTTCAGATCGTCCAGCTTGATCTCGATCTGGTTCACGACGTCCGGGAGAGAGAGCGCCTTCTGCACCGCCGGCAGGGCGGCGTAGGCCCAGTTGTCGTCGATCTCGTAGAAGCCGGATGAGAAGACGCCGCTGACGCGGAACGGGCGGTACGACGAAGAGGGCGCCGAAGGGAGTCAACACTCCATTTTGAAAAACCGCTACGACGCGGGCGTTCATGATCATGCCCGTATCCTGGACCGCATCCGCGCCGAGGACGATGCCCGGCGGATCGGCATCGGGATTGCGCAAGCGGTCGAGGGACCCCGATTTGAGGTGGCGCAGCGATTCGCTGACGGCCATTTCGGCGTTCACGTCGATGCCCTTGAGGATCACGTACTTGGGCTGCAAGCCTCCGGTCAGCAGGGTGGGCGAATAGAGGGCCGGCGAAACGTCGGTGACGTGGGGCAGCTTGCGCAGCCTAGCCGCCATGCCGCGCCAGTCTTCGATGCCGTAGCCGGGCTCCTTCTCCATGACGTTGATGTGCGCCATGGCCCCCAGCAGGTTGCGCTGGAGCGTGTTCTTGAAGCCGTTGTTGACGGCCAGCGCAACGACTAGGGCCATCACGCCGGCCGCCACGCCAATCACCGAAATCAGGGTGATCACCGAAATCACGGCTTCCTTGCGGCGCGCGCGCAGGTAGCGGCCGGCGATGAACAGCTCGAAGCGCCCGTTCACTTCTGGTCGAGCTCGCGCAGTTGCCGCACCAGGTCGATGGGACCTTCGGGGCGTAATAGAGGAAAGAGGATGACGTCGCGTATCGAGCGGCAGCCGGTGAGGATCATGGTGAGGCGGTCTATGCCGATCCCCTCACCGCCGGTGGGCGGCATGGCGTAGGAGAGGGCGCGCACGTAATCCTCGTCCATCTGGTGGGCCTCTTCATCGCCGCGCTCGCGCATGGCGAGCTGCATATCGAAGCGGCGGCGCTGCTCGCGGGGGTCATTCAGCTCGGTGTAGGCGTTGCCGATTTCCATGCCGGCGGCGTAGATTTCGAAGCGCTCGACGAAGGCGGGGTCCTCGGGCTTGTTCTTCGAAAGGGGAGAAGTTTCCACGGGGTAGTCGTAAATGATGGCCGGCTGGATGAGCTGGTGCTCCACGGTGCGCTCGAAGATGTCGGTGAGCGCTTCCCCGGCGGTGGCCCTGCCGGAGTGGCGGCGCAGCCATTGGGGGTCGCAAACGTCGTCCGGCGAGGGCCGGCCATCGCCCTCCCAGAAGCGGACCACGGCTTCGCGCATGGTGTAGCGCTCGATGCGGCTGAAATCGAGCCTGTGGCCTTCGAACTCCACCGTGGAGGAGCCCGTGGCGTCGATCGCAGTTTGGGCCAGCAGCTCGGCGGAGAAATCCATCAGGCCGCGGTAATCGGTGTAGGCCTGGTAGAACTCCAGCATGGTGAACTCGGGGTTGTGGTGTGTGGAGAGGCCCTCGTTACGGAAGTTACGGTTGATCTCGTAGACCCGCTCCAACCCGCCCACCACCAGGCGCTTGAGGTACAACTCCGGGGCGATGCGCAGGTATAGGTCGATATCGAGGGTATTGTGGTGGGTGACGAAAGGCCGCGCCGTGGCGCCGCCGTAGAGCGGCTGCATCATGGGAGTTTCGACCTCAATGAAGCCGCGCGCCTCGAGCTGCCGGCGCAGCGAGGCAATGATGCCGGCGCGCGTGACGAACACCTGGCGCACCTCGGGGTTGGCGATAAGGTCCAGGTATCGCTGGCGGTAGCGGATTTCGACGTCCTCGAGGCCGTGCCACTTTTCGGGCATGGAGAGCAGGGTCTTGGAGAGGAACTCGATTTTCTCGGCGTGCACGCTGAGCTCGCCCGTGCGCGTGCGAAACAAGTAGCCCTCGACTCCCACGATGTCGCCGATATCGAGCATCTTGAAGAGCGCGAAATCGCGCTCGCCCACGGCGTCCTTCTTGACGTAGATCTGCAGCCGCTCGCCGTTCTGCTGGAGGTGCGCGAAGCCGGCTTTGCCCATGTGGCGGATGGTCATCAGGCGCCCGGCGATGCGCACGCGCATCTCGGGCGTCAGCTCCTCGGCGGTCTTGACGCCATATTCGGCGAGAATAGCGGGGATGGTGTGCGAATAATCGTAGCGCCGGCCATAGGCCCGGTAACCCAGCGCCTCGATTTCGTGGATGCGCTCCAGGCGCTGCTTCAATAAATCGTCTTCCAGCGACAAATAGGTCTCCTCTGTGGGGAAACTGCTATTATCGCCGATTTCGCGGCGTAGCTCCGTGATTGGCGCCGGCCGAAACGCCGGGCATAAGCCCGGCGGCAAGCCAGAAGGCTTGACCCCACACTACTCCGGCAGGCCTTCGATCTAGCTCAAGCGGCGCTCATGGATTTCGGCGACGCGGGCCAGGGCGCGGATGTTCTCGGCGTCCTGCTGGGCGATGGTCTTGAGGGTTTCCACGTCGTGCGTCAGCATCTCGACGCTTTGGGTGAGAGCCTCGTGGCGTTCGGCGAGCCGTTCCAGCCGTTCGTCTATGGTCATCGGGCCGATGCCCCCCTTTCTTTTATGGTACTCCGATGCGGCGGCGCCAATCGGCTATCATGGAACTTCCATTTTGCGACGCTCTGTCTCCATTATCATTCCTGCGTTCAACGAAGAGAAACGCCTGCCCGCCACGCTGCGCAGCGTCCGGGAGCACCTCGCCCTTTTTCCGTGGGAATTCGCGGAAATCGTGGTGGTGGACGACGGTTCGCGCGACGGAACGGCGGAGGCGGCGCGCGCCGGCGGCGCGCGCGTTCTCGAGAACCCCGGCAATCGCGGCAAGGGCTACGCCGTGCGCCACGGCGTGCTGGAGGCCAGGGGCGAGTGGGCGTTGTTCACCGACGCCGACCTTTCGGCGCCGATCGAGGAACTGGAAAAGCTGTGGGCCGCGGCCGGGCGCGAGAACGCGCGGGTGGCCATCGGCTCGCGCGCGCTGGACCGTTCCCTGATCGGCGTCCACCAGCCTTTTCTTCGCGAAACGATAGGCCGCGGTTTCAACATCGCGATGCGGCTGGTCACCGGCCTGCCGTTCCACGATACGCAGTGCGGCTTCAAACTGTTCGAAGCGCGCGCGGCGGCGGAGATCTTCCGGCGGCAGCGCCTGGACGGCTTCGGGTTCGACGTGGAGGTGCTGTTTATCGCCCGGCGGCTGGGCTACCGGACGGTCGAGACGCCGGTGCGCTGGAACAATGCGGCCGGCACCACCGTCAGCCTGGCCCGCGGCGTGATGGCGTTTCTGGACCCGCTGAAGGTGCGCTGGAACGCCATTTGGGGCAGATATAAATAACTTTTTGCTCCGCAACGCCGAGGGCCGGGCATTCCCGGCCCCCCGAGCTTCGCTCGGGGTTGACAGGCGGAAGCGCCTGTCCCACATGAAATGCGAAATGGTGGAAGACCTACGTCCCCGAGTGCATCTTGAAAATCCGCGGAATACTCTGCGAGAAGGCCGAGCGGGCCAGCACCGTGTCGCAGCCCGCCTCGTGCGCCTGCCGCTTCAGCTCGCCCTGTACGTGGGAGACGTACCCGATCACGGCGATCCCCTTGGTTTCAGCCGACGACTTGAGCTTGGCGATCAGGTCGAGCGGCTGGACCGCTTCGAAGTTCAGGTCCAGGACGATCAGCGCCGGTTTGCGCCGCGCTTTTTCGAGCGCCTCGGCCGGATCCTTGACCAGTTCCAAAGCCAGGCCGAACCGTTTGGCTGCATCGGCCAGCTTGACCGAGAAGAACAGATCGGCGACCACCGCCAGGATTCGCTTGGGTTCCTGTCTCTGCATGGAAATGTATTTTGGCTTTCCGCGCGCACACTCTACTGCTTGCTGGCCGCGCCCTTCCTGGTGGCGCCGGTGGTCTTCTTCCCCGCCCCGGCCACCCCGAGCAGTTTGTCCAACTCCGCCCGGATGTTGGCCAGCGGGTTGCTCATGAAGGGGCTGTCGCCGGCGATGTCCGCCCGGATAACGCCGCCGCGGTCCAGAAACACCAGGTGCGGGACCCACAGCGGCGTCGTGTCGATGACGGTGCGTTGCAGGTAGGTGTCCACCGCCGCGCGGTTGCTATACCCAACCGGGAATGGCGGTTGGAACTGCTCGATGAACCCCGGCACGCCGGCTTGCGCCTCGTCGTTGAACGCGCACTCCAGGAACTGCACCCCGCGCGCGGCGTATTCCTTCGACAGGGGGCCGAGTTCCCGGGTGAGTTCCTGGCAGTGCGGGCAGGTGGTGGAGATAAGAGCCAGCAACACCACCTTGCCGCGAAAACTCTCCAGCGGCAGCGCCGCCTGGCCCGGACGGAGGATCGAAAACGGAGCCGATTTCCGGGGCACGGCCCCCGACTGGCCGAACGCCGAGAGGCTCAACAAAATCGCAAGAGCGGCACGCATAACTGGCATTCTCTTATACTACAAGTACCAGAGCCTCGATGACCTCGTTTGAGCCGCTGTTCCGGAATTCTCATTGGCAGACCGTCGCGGGCCATTTCTGGCCGCGCCCGCGCGTTTCCGCGCCGGTGGAGCGCCGCTTGTACCGCACCGATCCCGAAACCGAGGTACTGGTGGAATCGCAGCGCCCGGCCGGGCCGCCGGCCGGCGAGATCGTCCTGATCCACGGTCTGGAAGGCTCCGGGGAAGCCGGCTACATGCGCAGCCTGAGCGCCGCCGCGGTGCGCGCCGGATTCGCCGCCCACCGCTTCCACATGCGCACCTGCGGCGGTACGGCGCGCCTGTGCCGCACGCTCTACCACGCCGGCCTCACCAGCGACCTGCTGGCCGTACTGCGCGAATTTCGGGAGGAAGGGCGCGGCCCCGTGTTCCTGGCCGGTTTTTCCCTGGGCGGCAACGTGGCCCTGAAGCTGGCCGGGGAATTGGGCGAGGCGGCCCACCCCTTGATCCGCGCCGTGTGCGCGGTCTCCACCCCGCTCGACCTGGAAGCCTGCGCGCTCCGCCTGGCGCAGCCGCAAAATCGATTCTACGAGCGGCGTTTTGTGCGCAAAATGCGTGCCCGCCTGCTGGCCACCGGCCGGTACAGTCCGGCCGAGCTGGCCGGTTTGCGGACCCTTTCCGCCATTGACGACCGCATCACCGCGCCCTCCTTCGGTTTTGACGGGGTCTCCCATTACTATCGCACGCAGTCCGCCATTCGCTACCTGGACGGGCTGCGCGTGCCCACGCTGCTGGTTCAGGCGAAGGACGACACTTTCGTTCCGTTCGCCGCGTTTGATTCGCCGGAGGTTCGCTCGAACCCCCGGATTGAAGTGCTGGCGGTCCCCCACGGGGGGCATTTGGGATTCGTGGCCCGCCGAGGGAACCGCTTCTGGGTGGATGACGTAGTAATGAGGTGGTTTATCTCGCAGAACGCTATAAAGGAACCGGCTTTTCCGTCTAGGTGAATAATGGCCAATACGCACGCGTCGTTCTGGGAGGCGGTGGCGGGAGCGGCGCAGTCGCTGCGCGCCGCCAAGCTGCGCACGTTTCTCACGCTTCTGGGCATCATCCTGGCCACCACTACCCTCATTTCGGTCATGTCGGTCATTTCCGGAATGAACATGGTGGTGGCGCAGAACATTCTGGACATGGGGGCGGATGGGTACATGGTCGCGCGCATCGTGATGATGCAGTGGGACCCCAAGAAATATCTGGAAATGCTCCGCCGGAACCCGCAGTTGAGCCGGGAAGAGTTCGAGTTCCTCCGTTCGCGGGCCACCCTCACCAGCCAGATGGGCATGTCCGCCGAGACCAGTGTGACCATCCACAAAGGCAAGGAGCGCGCCGAAAACGTGGATCTGCGCGGGGCCTCTCCGGCCATCGCGGTGATCGCCAATTACCAGGCCGGGGACGGCCGTTTCTTCTCGGAGCCGGAGAACCGGCAGCGCATGAACGTGGCTTTCATCGGCCACGATATTGCGACCAAATTCTTCGGCGAAGGCGATCCGATCGGCCAGACCATCGAAGCCAACGGGGTTCCGTTCGCCATTGTGGGCGTGTCCAAAGCCAAAGGGTCGGTGCTCGGCCAGTCGCAGGATAACTTCGTGGTCATCCCGGCGGAGACGTATTTCAAGATCTGGGGCGCCCGCAGCGGCATGGAGTACTACGGCACGGCCATCGATCACGAGCATCTCTTCCAGGCCCAGGAAGAGGCGCGTATGCTGCTGCGCATCTATCGTCACCTGAAACCGAAGGACGACGATACGTTTTCCATGCTTACCTCCGACTCCCTGCTGGCGTTCTGGGAGCAGTTGACCAGCGCTATCGCGGCCACGGCGGTGGGGGTGGTCTCGGTGTTCATGGTGGTGGGCGGCGTGGTGATCATGAACATCATGCTGGCGGTGGTCACCGAGCGCACCCATGAGATCGGCATCCGCAAGTCGGTGGGCGCGCGTAACAAGGACATTTTGAACCAGTTCCTGGTGGAGTCGGCCATGCTGGCGGGCCTGGGCGGCCTGATCGGGGTGACCATCGCCTGGCTGCTGGCGGTGCTGGTGCGCAGCTTTACGCCGGTGCCCACCTCCGTGCCCGTCACGGCCGTGATCGTGGGCGTCACGGTATCCGGGGCGGTGGGCCTGTTCTTCGGCATCTACCCGGCGCGGAGAGCGGCTCATCTCGACCCGATCGAAGCCCTGAGGATGGAACGATGACCGCTGCAGCCGTGGGTTCCGGCATCAAACTGGCCTTGACCACCGTTCGCGAGCACAAGCTGAGATCGTTCCTCACCGTGCTGGGGGTGATCATCGGCACCAGCGCGGTAATCGGCGTGGGCTCGATCATCGCCGGCCTGGACGGCGCCATCACCAACCTGATGCGCAGCTTCGGCCCCAACAGCATCATCGTCACCAAGACGCCCGCCATGGGCGAATCCACGCGCGAGGAGCGCCGCCGCAAGCCGCTCACCCTGGACAACGCCCGCGCCCTGGCGGAGCGTTGCCCCTCGCTCCAGTACGTCAGCCCGTACCTGATGGCCGGCCGCGGCATCAACGACATCCACAGCGCGCGTTACAAGGGTAACGACATCTACCAGATTCAGTTGGCCGGTACCGAAGAAGCCTACGCCGCCGGCGGCACCACCATGAAATATGGCCGCTTCTTCAGCGACTTTGAGAATACTCATCATATGCCGGTGGTGGTGATCGGCGAGGACGTGCAGAAGCAGTTGCTGCCCAACGAGGACCCCATAGGCAAGCTGATCCAAGTGGACGCGCACGAGTTGCAGATAGTGGGGGTGATGGACCGGCCGGCCGCCTACCTGCCGGGCATGAACGATATCCGCGTCCTGATACCGTACTTCACCATGCGCAAGATCTACCCCAACCTCAAGGAACACATGATCATGGCGATTGCGCGTCCGGGCTTGCTGGCCAAGGCCCAGGACGAAGTGCGCGCGGTGCTGCGCATCGAGCGGCGCGACAAGTTCGACCAGCCCGACTCGTTCTACATCACCACCGCCGAGCAGATGATCGAGCAGTTCCACGGCGTAACCGCCACGGTGGCGCTGGTGATGATCATCATCAGCTCCATCGGGCTGCTGGTGGGCGGCATCGGGGTGATGAACATCATGCTGGTGGGGGTCACCGAGCGCACCCGTGAAATCGGCGTGCGCAAGGCCGTGGGCGCGCGCAAGGCGGACATCGTGCTTCAGTTCCTCACCGAAGCCGTGGTACTCACCGGGATGGGCGGCATTCTGGGGCTGATGGTGGGCTGGACGATTTCGCTGGTGGCCGGCCTGATTTTTCCGAATCTACCCACATCGGTTCCGGTCTCGGCGGCGGTCGCCGGGGTGCTGGTGTCGGTGGGCGTAGGCCTGTTCTTCGGGATATGGCCGGCCAGCCGCGCCGCCAACCTGGACCCGGTGGTGGCGCTGCGCTACGAGTGAGGAGAGACGAGAGCGGGTCTTATTCGACGCAGAGACGCCGAGAGATTCGAGGTTGGGAGAGACGGAGAACAACAGAGAGTTGTCCGGAGCCTTTTCTTGACGCAGAGACGCTGAGACGCAGAGAAATCCAAGGACGGAAGTTCCCGCCGCACTCAGACTTTCCGAGGCTCTCTCGTTGTCTTTATCTCGAATTCTCGGCGTCTCAGCGTCTCTGCGTCAAGAAAAGGCTCCGGACAACTCTCTGTTGTTCTCCGTCTCTCCCAACCTCGAATCTCTCGGCGTCTCTGCGTCTCTGCGTCAAACCCTCTCTCGAACTCTCTCCTATCCCTCGGAACTACCCCAAGAGTTCCTGGGCGCGCCGCAGGCGTCTCGAAACCTGCACTCCATTGGGGCACTGGACCGAACAGGTGGCGCATGAGCTGCAGCGAACCGCGGCGACCTCCGCGGGGAGCGCTTGGAAATGCTCGCGCGCCATGGGGAACTGGCCGTAGCCCTCGGCGTACATCAGGAACCGCAGCATGTCGGCCACCGGCAGGCCCTGCGAGCACTTGCCATCGCACTTCCCGCACATCCGGCAATACAGCGGCTTGATTTCCTCCAGGCGCATGGCCAGCAGCTTGGCATCGGCGGCGGAGTAGGGGGAGCTCATGGCGGCGATGTTCTGCTCGAGCTGGTCGTTATCCACGATGCTGGGAATCACGGTGTCGATGTTGGGGTTCTTCATGACCCACTTCAAGGCCGCCACCGGGGCCCCGTCCTGGGCCAGTTTCTGGAGCTTCTCCGCGGGGACCTTGTAGGAACCGACAGTGGGCTTGACTCCGCCCGCGAGGCCCTTCATGATGACGATGCCCACGCCGGCCTGGTGGGCGGTGGCGATGAGCGGATCGATGGAGGGATCCATGGTGAAGTTGTAGCTCATCAGGAACACGTCGAAATGGTTCAACTTCAGCATGGCCGGGATCATGTCGGCGTGGCCGCCGTGGAAGCTGACGCCGGCGAAGCGGACTCTGCCGTCCTTCTTGGCGATGCGCTGCGCCTCGAGTAGATCGTCGGTGACCGTCTTGGGGTCCTGGTGGGAGTGCAGGAACCAGACGTCGAGGTGGTCGGTTTGCAGTTCCTTCAGGCTGGCATCGAGGTCCGTCAAAGCGCTCTTCTGGTCGTTACGTATCGTCTTGCTGGAAATGAAGACCTTGGATCGGCGCCCCTTGAGGGCCGCGCCCAGCATCCGTTCGTTGTTACCGCCCTGGTAGACGCGGGCGGTATCGAAGTAGTTGATGCCCATGTCGGCCGCCCTTTCGATCACGCTCTGATCGGAGGTGGTCATGCAGCCGAAGGAGAGCCGGCCGACTTTCATGCCCGTCTTTCCCAGGGTCCCCCATGTGAACTTGGGAGACGCGGGGGCCGGGGCCGGGCGTGCGGGCGCCTGGGCGGGCGCGCCGGAATCGTTGGGCACGGAAGCAAGCGCCGGAAGGGCCAGGCTGGCTCCCAGAAAACTGCGGCGAGACGATGGGTTCACTGCGTACCTCCTCTATTCGGGTAACGGTATTCAGGTTTTAAAACTCTTAAAATACTATTCTAGCCTTTCGGCGGGCCGTTTGGGGGGCGGGAGTCGCGCCGAGGCGTCCTTGTCCGTACATATCCGCGGAGACGGGCGTGCCCGGCCCCTGCATATCCGCGGAGGCGGGAATTTCCGGCTTGCGCCTTACTGGGCCAGGCGGCGCAGCAGAAAGTACTCGTTGACCGGCCGATCGTCGCGCAGAGCCTCCACCGACGGGGCCTTCTGAATCAGGGAATCGGGCGTGAGCTCCTGCTTCAGCACGATGGCGAACTGCCCGGCGGGGGTTTCGGCCGGCCCCCACTCCACCAAGTCTTCCGCCGCGGCGGGCGGGAGGCGCTCCGCCAGATCGGCGGCGGAGAAGCGTGGCAGCAGCGTTTCGGAAGCCAGGAAGTGGTAGCCCCAGCCTTCCACCGACCGAAAGACGCGCACATACCGGAAAGATTCCTTGAGGGCGCGGGCGACCGCCGCCTGCACCGCGTCGTCGGCCGTGGGCAGCCATTGCGCGAGGATGCCGCCCCGTTTGAGCCGCGGCTTGGCGGCCCGATAAAACTCCATGGAATAGAGCAGGCTCGAAGCGGCCGCCGCCACCGGCGGCGGCGGATCGATCACGATGACGTCGAACCGCTGGGAGGTGCGATCCAGGAAGAAACGGCCGTCGTCGATCACCACCCGCGAGAGCGGAGAGGCCAGCAGCGCTGGGGCGTCTTCATGGAAATAGCCGAAAAAACGCGGCACGCTGGGGACCAGCTCCACGGCGGTGGAATGGATGCCCCACGACAGCATCGAGCGGTGGGTAGTGCCCATGCCGAAGCAGATGACCAGCGCGCTTTCGGGCCGGCGCGCCAGGCTGGCGAGCGGCAGGTGGGCCATGAACTTGGTGATGGGCGTGAGGCTGGTCATCCCTACCCCGTTCACCAGCAGCCTCTTGTTCACGCGGTCGTCACCGGTGGCTACCACGGTGGCGGTGTGGTCGCGCAGAATTTGGATGGGCCGAAACTGCCATTCGTAACTGCGGGTGAAGAAAGCCAGCGCCACGGCGGCCGCCACGGTGAACACGCACCAGCCCCACTCTCGCTCCCTGCGCGCGGGCCCGCCCGCCGGCGCGCGCCACGCCAACCCCAGCGCCAGCCAGGGGAGCGCCAGCGCCAGCAGCGCCAGACGCTCGCCCCCCAGCGGCAGCAGCACGAAGCCGGCCAGCAGCGGCCCCAGCACGCAGCCCACAATGTTGAACGCATACCCGCGCCCGGCGCGGGCCGGGTCGCCCTGGCTGTAGCGGTCCATCAGCATGGGCGTGAGGAACCCCGCGGCAGCCGAAAAGGGCGCAATGCCGAGGATCACGCGCGTCACGGTCAAGAAGTCCCGGCGGGGGTCGCACGCGGTGAGCGGCAGGAGCGCGGAAAGGCCCAGGAAGGCGAACCAGACTCCGCTCAGGCCGCCAATCGCCCGGAGGGTCCGGTAGAGCTTCGAGCCCAGGAAGGTAGCGGCCAGGTAGATGCCCAAAATGGCGGCGAAGGCATACACCACAGTCCCCAGGTACGAAGTGTACAAACGAACCCAGACCACTTCCACGCCCATGGTGGTGAGCCCCGTGGCAAAGACCAGCCAGAGCAAACGGCCGGCGCCGGCCGGCGGCTTGGGGGAAACGGGGGCGTCTTGCGGCGCGGTCCCGGTCGCGGGTTCCGGTTTTCGATCGGACAGCATGAAGGCCGCGGCGCCCAGAGCGGCGTTGAGGGCCATGCCCACGCGCAGCGCGCCGTGGAAGCCCCAAAGCTCGAACATCAAAAGGGGGACTACGCTGCCCAGCACGGCGCCGCTGATGTTGGCCACGTACAGGAAGCTGAACGACTGCTCGGAGCGGCCCGGGAAGCGTTCGCGAATGGCGAACATGGCGAAGGGGTAGGTGGCGCCCATGGCTATGCAGAACGGCCCCAGGGCCAGGGCGAGCCAAATGCCGGACGCCAGATAGTAGAGACCCGCGGGAAGCGCGACGCTTCCGGAAAGCCATCCGAGCAGTCCCCTGCCCCAGGCCAACTCCCGCGGAACCAGCAGCGCGCCGAGGCCGATGGTCAACTCCGCCAGGGCGTACAGGCGCAGCCCCAGGCCGCCCGGCTGCGCGCGGCGGCTTTCCACATAACGGCCGCCGCCCCAGGAGCCGAATCCCAGCCCGGCCATGAATACGGAGAGAACGATGGAGACGAAAGACGTAGTGACCGCGAACTGGGCCATGGCGAGGCGCAGCCACACCAACTCATAGAGGATCCCGCAGAACCCGGAGACCAGGAAGAACACGAAGAACCAGGGCATAGGTTGCCTTCGAAAGCCGGAAGACCGAGTATAACCGCAAACGCCGATGGGGCGCCGCGGGGCTGAGCCAGGGAGGCCGAAGCCTCGGATGTCAGAGCGCATCTAAGGGAAGAGAAGGGACCAGATGAAAACACCCACACAACAAAGCAGCGCGGCTCCGGCCGGCCGGAACTGGCGTACCCTCCTTCTAACTCTCTGGGGTGTGCTGATCGGCTGCGTGGTCATCGGCTCCCTGCTGCCGGCCGCATCTCCCGTGATGGTGGCGGTCGGTCGTTTGCAGATCAACGACAAGGTGCAGCATTTCTGCGCCTACCTGTCGCTGTCGTCCTTGCCCGTGATCGGATTCCGGGATCGCCGAAGAGGGATCGTCGCGGGCCTCTCGATGTTCCTCCTCGGAGTTCTACTCGAAGGCGGCCAACATTTCTCGCCCGGCCGCTCCGTGGAACTTGGAGATGTCCTGGCCAACGGCGCTGGCGTCAGTTGCGGGGCCCTGCTGGGCCTTCCATTCCGCACCCTGATCGCCATTCTCTGAGCCGCGCGTAATTCCCTCCCGCGCGGCCGCGCCTCACCGACAATCTGAAACAACCGGTTGCAACCCGCGGGCCGGAGGTGTCTCCGATCACCCCAGCTTCACTGGGATGAACGTGTCCATTCGGTAAGCCTGCGTAAGGCAGCGGCTGAGCGTGCGCCGACCCATTTTCGCCACTATCCCCACCGCTCATACCGCCCATAGCTTCAGCGGTGAGATAGCGCGTCCTTGCTCACCGCCAGCGCCTCATTCCGCTTGGCTCCAAGCGCCGCGGTGAGTTCCTGCCGGAGGCGGGTCTCGATGTCCTCTCGCTGTTTCGGTATGTCACCCGCCGCGTCCAGAGGCAAGGCCACGTTCGACATTGTACTCAGGAACAGACTGGTGACGGGAAAGTCCGGATCGACCAGTAAGGCGCGCATTTCATCTAACCCCACTTCGCGCGCGGGCGAAGCTATAAGTCCAAGCCTGTATTCATAAGTCCAATCCCGGTCATTGAAGCGCCGGGCCATTTCGCGCGCGGCCTGGGCGGTTCCCAAATATCGAAGCGCCTTGACTGCCTGTTGGCGCCTGTCCCGTGAGTCCCGCTGGCTCGGGTAGCTTCCGGTGGGCGCTGGGGCATTGAGAACCGCCAGGGCCTGCTGCAGGGTCCGAAGCTGCCACTCCTCCTTCGCGGGCACTATGGTCAGGAGCAGCTCGTTCGAGGCGATGCCGGCCTCGCCGCGAACGCCAGGCGCAGGCTCCAATTTCGAGACGCGCTTGGACTTTACGACAATGCGATACTGCCCTGGGTTCTTGAACCGTACCCACTCATTCATTTCGATCTCAACGACAGCAGGCTCCGCGGACAGCGTCTTCTCGCCGCCCAAGCCCCCGCCGATGAATGCTCCGTAGGAGCGGAAATAGAGACTTAGGGGATCGTTCCAGCCCGACATGGGTTCGATCTCAAAGCTCTCCATATTCTGCCTCCCGCTTCTGTCTCCTATCCTCGTATCGAGTCGGTACTTGTCCGGTGTGGAACTGGTGAATAACAACTCCAGCGGAATCACCTCGCCAATTTGGAAGGTCGATTGATTACCGCGCCCTCGTACCGTGAGCTTCAGGTCGGAGGAAAGCGATGAAGACGGATTCGGCGCGGCTTGCCAGGAATAACCGGGCATGGCCAAGGCTGGCAAAAGAAGCAGTGCGGGCCAGAAAGTTCGCATAGCGTGCGCCTCCAAGCGATTGCGAGCCAGGATTTCTTTTTTGGCGTCCTGACTGGCAACGATTATACCTCCACCGCTTCCATCGGATGGGAAACCGGGTCGCGGTAGGGACGGCCATCGCCGGCCGCCGCCCGCACAGATCCGTAGGAGCGGAATTACCGCATACGACTTGCCGGCAGGGATGCCGGCATTGCAGGCCGGAGGCCCGCTCTACGGCGGGCCTGGCACGCCGAGTCTTCTGACGGTTCGCCTACCCCACCCGCGGAGACAGGTACTGGTCCACTCCCCGCGCCGCCTTGCGCCCTTCGGCTATCGCCCACACCACCAGCGATTGCCCGCGCCGCATGTCGCCTGCCGCGAAGACGCCCGGCGCCGACGTCATGTAGTTCTCGTCGGTGGCTACGTTGCCGCGCTGGTCTAGAGTTACTCCCAACTTATCCAACATGCCGTTCTTCACTGGCCCCAGGAAGCCCATGGCCAGCAGCACTAACTCGGCATCTAGCGCGAACTCGCTGCCGGGCTGCGGCTCGAAGCTGGGTGGCGGGCCTACCCGCATGGCGCGTAACTGCTTTACGCGGCCTTGCTCGTCGCCGCTGAAGCCTACGGTTGATACGCTCCAATCGCGAAGCCCGCCCTCTTCGTGGGAGGTTTCGGTGCGCAATTGCATGGGCCAGAGCGGCCATGGAGTAGATGGCGAACGCTCGTCGGGGGGCTTGGGCAATAACTCGAACTGAGTCACCGACAGCGCGCCCTGCCGATGGCTGGTTCCGAGACAATCGGCGCCGGTGTCGCCGCCGCCTATGATCACCACGCGTTTGCCCGTGGCTAAGATGGCTCCTTCTTCGGGAACCACGTCGCCTTCGTTGCGCCGGTTCTGCTGGGGCAGGAAGTCCATGGCGAAGTGAATGCCTTGTAACTCGCGGCCGGGGGCTTTCAGGTCGCGGGGCTGCTCGGCGCCGCCGGCCAGCAGGATGGCGTCGAACCCCTTGCGCAGATCCTCCACCGGGACGTTGCCGCCCACGTGGGCGTTGGTCTCGAACTTGACGCCTTCGGCGCGCATCTGCTCGAGGCGCCGGTCGATGAGATGCTTCTCCATCTTGAAGTTGGGGATGCCGTAGCGCAGCAGCCCGCCGATGCGGTCGCTTTTTTCGAAGACCGTGACGTCGTGTCCGGCGCGGGCGAGCTGCTGCGCCGCCGCCAGGCCGGCCGGTCCCGAACCCACCACCGCTACGCGCTTTCCGGTGCGCGCGGGCGCGGGTTCGGGCTTGATGAAGCCTTCCTCGAATCCGCGATCGACGATGAGCCTTTCGATCTGCTTGATGGTCACCGGCGGGGCGTTGATGCCCAGCACGCAGGACGCTTCGCAGGGCGCGGGGCAGATGCGGCCGGTGAACTCGGGAAAATTGTTGGTAGCGTGCAACTGGCGCACGGCTTCATGCCAGTGGCCGCGATATACCAGGTCGTTCCAGTCGGGGATGAGGTTGTTCAGCGGGCAGCCGGTGTGGCAGAACGGCACGCCGCAATCCATGCAGCGCGCGCCTTGCTTTTGCGCGCTCTCGGCGGGGAACGGCAGGTAGATCTCAAACCAATCGTTGATGCGCTGGGCGACGGGACGCCGCTCGGCCGTTTCGCGAGGGTATTCCAGAAAACCGGTGGCTTTGCCCATGCTCAGTCTCCGCTCGCCTGCAACACGGCCGGCGCCGCCGCGGCCAGCGCCGGCGACGGGAAGCTCACTGCGTGCCCCACTTTCTCTCCGGCCGCCAGCGCGCGCCGGTACTCGTGGGGAAAGACTCTCAGGAACTTCGGCAGCATTTGCTCCCAGTTCTCCAGGATGCGTTTGCCGAGGGGGCTGCCGGTAGCCATCACGTGCCTTTCGATGAGGGTGCGGATAAGCAGGTCGTCCTCCTCGCCCGGTTGGATGGATTCCAGAGCCACACTCGCGCTGTTGCAACGCTTCTCGGCGAAATCGCCTTTTGCGTCGATTACGAAGGCCAGGCCGCCGCTCATGCCGGCCCCGAAATTGCGCCCGCACTGGCCCAGAACCACTACCAACCCGCGGGTCATGTATTCGCAGCCGTGATCGCCCAGCCCCTCAACCACCGCCGTGGCGCCGGAGTTGCGCACGGCGAAGCGCTCGCCGGCCACCCCGTTGAAGTACGCCTCGCCGCTGGTGGCGCCGTAGAGGGCCACGTTGCCGATGACGATATTCTCTTCCGGCGCGAAAGTGGAGCCGCGCGGCGGATACACAATCAGCTTTCCGCCGGAAAGGCCCTTGCCGATGTAATCGTTGGAATCGCCTTCAAGCTCGAGGGTTACGCCCTTGGCCAGGAATGCGCCGAAGCTCTGCCCCGCCGAACCGTGGAAGCGGAAGCGGATGAAATCGTCGGGCAGTCCGGCGGATCCGTGGCGGCGCGAGATCTCGCCCGAAAGCATGGCCCCCACGGTGCGGTGAACGTTGCGGATGGGCAGGCTGCAATCCACCGGCGCGCGCCCGTCCAGGGCCTCGCGCGCGAGCACCATCAGCTCGTAATCGAGAGCGCCCTTTAGCCCGTGGTCCTGCGCCTGCACGCAGCGGCGCGCCACACGGCTGGGCGTGGGCGGGTTATAGAGGATGGCGGAAAGGTCGAGGCCCTTGGCTTTCCAGTGGTCGTGGGCTTGGCGGGGCTCCAGCATGTCCATCCGGCCCACCATCTCGTCGAACGTCCGGAAGCCCAGCCGGGCCATGTGGCGGCGCACCTGCTCGGCCACGAAGAAGAAGTAATTGATGACGTGCTCGGGCGCGCCGTGGAAGCGCGCGCGCAAGACCGGGTCCTGGGTGGCGATGCCCACCGGGCAGGTGTTGAGGTGGCATTTGCGCATCATCACGCAACCGAGCGCCACCAGGGGGGCGGTGGAGAAGCCGAATTCCTCGGCCCCGAGCAGCGCGGCGATGACCACGTCGCGGCCGGTTTGCAGCTTGCCGTCGGTCTGCACGCGAATGCGCCCGCGCAGGTCGTTCATCACCAGGACCTGATGTGTTTCCGCCAAGCCCAACTCCCAGGGGATGCCGGCATGGCGGATGGAACTCAGCGGCGAGGCGCCGGTGCCGCCCGAATCGCCCGAGATCAGCACCACGTCGGCATGCGCCTTGGCCACCCCCGCGGCCACCGTTCCCACGCCCACTTCGGCCACCAGCTTCACCGAAATGCGCGCCTGAGGGTTGACGTTCTTCAAATCGTAGATGAGCTGGGCGAGGTCTTCGATGGAGTAGATATCGTGGTGTGGCGGCGGGGAGATCAGCCCCACGCCGGGTATGGAGTGCCGTACCCGCGCGATGTTCTTATCCACCTTGTGGCCCGGAAGCTGGCCGCCCTCGCCGGGCTTGGCGCCCTGCGCCATTTTGATTTGCAACTCGTCGGCGTTCACCAGGTAGTGGGAAGTGACGCCGAAGCGGCCCGAAGCCACCTGCTTGACGGAGCTGCGCCGCAGGTCTCCGAAGCGCTCTTCGTCTTCCCCGCCCTCGCCGGTGTTGGACCGGCCGCCCATGCGGTTCATGGCGATGGCCAGGGTCTCGTGCGCCTCCTTCGAGATGGAGCCGAAGGACATGGCGCCGGTGGCGAAACGCTTCACGATCTCTTGCGCCGGCTCTACTTCATCGAGCGGGACCGGCTGCGCGGCCGCGCGCAGCTCGAGCAACCCGCGCAGGGTGCAGAGTTGCCGGTTCTGGGTATCGATGAGGTCGGTGAACTCCTGGAACGTCCCGACGTTCTTCTGGCGCACCGCGTGTTGGAGCTTGGCGATGGTGTCGGGGTTGAACAGGTGGTACTCGCCGCGCGTCCGGTAGGCGTAGTTGCCGCCCGTGGCCAGCTCGGTCTCGGACTCCCGCAAGGGCTGGAAGGCGTGCGCGTGGCGTTCCATGGCTTCCCGCGCGATGACCTCTAGGCCCACCCCGTTGATGCGGGAAACGGTGCCCGTGAAGTAGCGCTCCACCAGATCGCGGTCCAGTCCAATGGCCTCGAATACCTGCGCGCCGCGATAGCTTTGCAGGGTGGAAATGCCCATCTTGGAGAAGGTCTTGAGGAGCCCTTTGTTGATGGCTTTGATGAAATTCGCCATGGCATGCGCCGGCTGCCCGGCGGCCTGCCCCATCTCGGCCACGGTTTCGAGCGCCAGATAGGGGTTGACCGCGCTGGCGCCGTAGCCGATCAGCAGCGCGAAATGCATGACCTCGCGCGGCTCCCCGGATTCGATGATAAGCGCCACCTGGGTGCGCGATTCCTCGCGGACCAGGTGGTTGTGCACCGCCGCCAGGGCCAGCAGGCTGGGGATGGGCGCGTAGTCCGGGTCGATGCCGCGGTCGGAGAGAATCAGCAGGGTGTATCCGGATTGAATGGCCAGGGAGGCGCGCCGGCAAAGCTGGGTGAGGGCGCGCTCCAGGCCCTTGGCGCCTTCCTCCACGGGGAACATGAGCGGGAGCGTGGTGGCCAGAAAATCGCCCTGCGACACGCGGCGGAGCTTTTCCAGGTCGCGGTTGCCCAGAATAGGATGCTGCAGCTTCAGGGTGTGGCAGTGCAGCGGCGTCTCCGCCAGAATGTTGCGCTCGGTTCCGATGTAGCTGGTGAGCGACATCACCATCTCCTCGCGGATGGGATCGATGGGGGGATTGGTGACCTGCGCGAAGAGCTGTTTGAAATAGTGGAACAGAGGCTGCGGGTAGTCCGAGAGGCAGGCCAGCGGCGTATCGGAGCCCATCGAGCCGATGGGCTCCTCGCCCTTTTCCGCCATGGGCCCCAGGATCATCTTCACATCCTCGGCGGTGTAACCGAACGCGCGCTGGCGGCGCTGGAGGGTGGCCACATCCGCCCCGTACTCGCGCGGCGGCTCGGCGAGCTGGTCGAGGGTGATCTGGTTTTCCTTCAACCAGAGCTGGTACGGGTTGCGCCCGTAGAGCCGCGCCTTGAGCTCGCGGTCGGCCACGATGCGGCCCTCCACGGTGTCCACCAGCAGCATCTTGCCGGGCTGCAGGCGTCCCTTGAGCTTCACGTCTTCGGGGGCCACCGGCAAGACGCCGGTCTCCGACGCCATCACGATCAGGTCGTCATGGGTCACCAGGTAGCGCGCCGGGCGCAGGCCGTTGCGGTCGAGGGTGGCGCCAACCGAGCGGCCGTCGGTGAACACCATGGCCGCCGGGCCGTCCCAAGGCTCCATCAGCGAGGCGTGGTATTCGTAGAACGCGCGCTTCTGCGGGTTCATGTGGGCGTTCCGGTCCCAAGCCTCGGGGATCAGCATGGCCATGGCGTGCGGGAGCGAGCGCCCGGCCATCACCAGAAGCTCCAGCGCGTTGTCGAAATTCGCGGAATCGCTGCCGCCGGGCTGGATGACGGGAAACAGCTTCTTGAGGTCGTCGCCGAACAGCGGCGAGGCCAGCACGGATTGCCGCGCGTGCATCCAGTTGACGTTGCCGCGCAGGGTGTTGATCTCGCCGTTGTGGGCCACGTAGCGGAACGGGTGCGCGAGCTGCCAGGTGGGAAACGTGTTGGTGGAGAACCGCTGGTGCACCAGGCACAGCGCGCTCACCGCGTCCGGATCGCTCAGCTCGGGAAAGAAGCGGGCAATCTGGGGGGCCAGCAGCAGTCCTTTGTAGACGATGGTCCGCGCGGACATCGATGGCACATAGAAGAACTCTTTGCCCGGTATATCGGAAGCCGCCACCTCGGACTCGGCGCGCTTGCGCACCAGGTAGAGCTTGCGCTCGAGCTGGTCGCCGTCCATACCGCGCCCGCGGCCGATGAAGATCTGCTCGATGTACGGCTGCGAGGCGCGCGCCACCCGGCCGATAGCCGAGCCGTCGATAGGGGTATCGCGCCAGCCGAGTACCGTGAGGCCCTCTTCGAGCACGATGCGCTCCACAATGCCCTCGCACTTCAGGCGCGCGTGCGGCTCCACGGGCAGGAAGGTCATCCCCACCCCATACTCGCCGGCCGCCGGGAGAGCGAAACCCAGCCGGGCGGACTCCCGCACGAAGAACTTGTGGGGAATCTGGATGAGCACGCCGGCGCCGTCTCCGGTTTGCGGGTCGCAGCCGCAGGCGCCGCGATGGGTGAGGTTCACCAGAACCTCGATTCCCTTGACGATGACGTCGTGAGACTTGCGGCCTTTGATATCGGCCACGAAGCCAATGCCGCAGGCATCGCGTTCCTGGCGGGGATCGTATAATCCCTGGGCCGCGGGGTAGCCGGTCATTACAGTATTGTCGCTCATGGCAACTCGGGAACCCGCCGGCCCGAAGGGTAATCCGGCCGCGGACTCGACAAATTGGCGGTACGCCTTGGAGTTAGTGTAGCACCCCCACAACTATTAGACAAGTGGAACTTGTGCTCTTGACAGAATTATCTGGCCTTATGGTATGATAACCCTGTGAGCCTGTTGGAAGTACGCCTTTTCAGAGAGATAGCAGCTACCGGGAATATGAGCAAGGGGGCCAAGCTGTGCCATGTGAGCCAATCCGCGGCTAGCCAGCACGTTCAAGAGGTTGAACGGCGCCTGGCGGTGGTTCTCCTCGACCGCGGCAAGCGACCCTTGGAACTGACCCCCGCCGGCAAGCTCTACTACGAGTATTGCCGCGACCTGCTGCGCCGCGAGGAGGAGTTCACTCGATCGCTCGAAGACTTGAAGGGCGGAGTGGAAGGGACGGTGCGCGTGGCGTCCATCTATTCCATAGGCCTCAGCGAAATGAGCCGCCTGCGGGAGGAATTCGGGGCGCGGCATCCGGCCGCGGGCCTCCAGGTGGAGTACATGCGGCCGGAAAAAATCTATGAAGCGCTGCGCGCGGAGGCGGCCGATCTGGGCCTGGTGAGCTACCCGGTTGCGAGCCGCGAAATCGCCGCCATACCCTGGCGCGAGGAAGAGATGCAGGTGGCGGTTCCTCCAACCCATCCCCTGGCCGGCAAGGCCGAGGCCTCGCCGGCGGACCTCGATGGTCTCGATTTCATCGGCTTCGACGAGGACCTCACCATCCGGCGCGAGGTGGACAGGTTCTTGCGCTCGCAGGGCGTGGCTGTTCGCCTGGCGATGTATTTCGACAACATCCAGATGATCAAGGAAGCCGTGGCGCTGGGCTCCGGCGTGAGCATCCTGCCGGCGCGGACCATGCAGGCGGAGATCGCCCAAGGCCGCCTGGTGGCCGTGCCGCTGCGAACGCCCGGCCTGCTCCGCCCGATCGGGGTGCTGCACCGGCGGCGGCGGAAGTTCAACTCCGCCACGCAGGCGTTCCTGGAATTGCTCAATTGTGGTGACGGAGTTGCCAATGGCGGCAGTGCCCTCCGAAGGACGCCGGCGTAGCAGGCCATCCGGCCCGCTCCACGGTAGGATGGAGTTGTGAGGGCTCTTTTTCTGGCCCTGGCGGCCCTGGCGATGCCCCTGGCGGGCGCGGACTCGCTGGTCAATCAGGCTTACGACCATTTCTACAACCTGGAGTTCGACGAGGCCATTGCCCTGTTCCAGCGCGACTTGGCGCTCCATCCGGATTCGGCGGAGCTGCACAACCACGTGGCGCAGAGCATCGTATTCCGGGAAATGTACCGGGACGGGGCGCTCGAAAGCGAGCTGGTCTCGGGGAACAACTCCTTCCTGCGGCGCCCGCGCCTGAATCCCACTCCGGAAACGGAGAAGTGGTTCCTCGATGAGATCGCCACGGCCGTGCGTCTTTCCGAGGCGCGCCTGGCGGCCAATCCCAAGGACGCCGCCGCCATGTACGCCGAGGGGATTGCCTACGGGCTGCGCTCGGATTACTACTGGGTGGTGAAGAAGGCCTGGCGCGATTCGCTCAAGGACGCCACGGCGGCGCGCCGGCTGCATAACCGCGTTTCCGAACTCCAGCCCGAGAATGTGGACGCGCGGCTGGTGCAGGGGCTGCACGATTACATTGTGGGCAGCCTTCCATTGACGTTCCGCATGCTGGGTTTCCTGGTGGGGATCCGCGGCGACAAGGAGAAGGGGCTGCGCACGGTCGAGGACGTGATGCGGCGCGGAACCGACAACCGGATCGACTCGCAGGTCATGCTGTGCGCCTTGTACCGCCGCGAGAACCAGCCGCGAAAGGCCATTCCCCTGGTCCAGGATCTGATCCAGAGGTACCCGCGGAACTACCTGCTGCGGCTGGAGTTGGCCGAGATGTACAGCATGGCCGGGGACGGCGCGGCGGGGCTCGCCGCCATGCGGGAGGTGGCGGCGCTGAAAGGGCGCAATGCGCCCGGCTACGACCGGCTGTCCTGGGAGAGGATCTACTACCAGGAAGGCACAATTCAGTTCTGGTACAGGGATCTGGGGGCGGCCCTGGAGAACTTGCAGAAAGCGGCGGCGGCGACCGAACAATTGGACCTGAATACCGGCGCGCTGGTATGGCTGCGGATGGGACAAATCTACGACTTGACGAACCGCCGGGCGCAAGCCCTGGACGCCTACAGACGGTCCATCGCGTTCGCGCCCGAGGCGGAAGCGGCGCAGGAGTCGAGGAAATACCTCGGGGCGCCCTACCACCGCACGTGAAGCGCCGGGCGGCGGGCCGTTACTCCACGGTTACCTTAACGGGCTGCTCCATGAGCTTGGGCTCCTTGCCCGAGGTAAGCACCTCCAGCGCCAGCCGGCCCGTGGCTTTGGCTGGAATCTTGAACTTGATGGCCTTCTCGCTCTGCTCGGTCACTTCGCATTGCATATCGGTCTTACCGTCGTACAGGTAGACCTTTACCACCAACTCCTTTTGCAGGTTTTCGCCCGTGACGGTGAGCACATCTCCGACCTTGCCATTGTCGGGCGCCACGGAAACCATGTGAGGCGACGGCGCTGGATCGGGCGACGGCTGTTGGGCGTAGGCCGCAAAGCATGCGGCTACGAGGAGGAACAACGTTAAAGACATTTTCATCTGGAATCCAACCTTCTGCTCAATCCTATGTCCATTAGTCGGCGAATTCAAGGGGCGCGTGAGAACCTGCGCCGGCCGGCGGAGCGGACTTTGGCCTCCCTGAAAACGCCAATCCCCCGATTGGCGCTGCCGGACAGGCGAAAGCGCCCGTGGACCCGAGCCCACCGCGGGCCAGGCGCCAATCGGGAGATTGGCGTTCCCATGCATTGACGTCACCGCGGCGCCGGAGTAGTCTAGGAATTGAGACGGGGTGGAGTGTGATGACTCGCTACAAGCCGGCGGCGCACTACTTGTGGTTTGGCATCGTGGCAGTTGCGCTGGGCGGCGTCTCGGGATGGCTGGGCTGGCACTGGCGGGCGCCGCTATGTTACGTGGCGGGGGGGCTGTTTCTTCTCACCGCGGCGGCGCTGTTGGCGCTGGCGGCGCGGCCACTCGTCGAAGTCGCGGAAGGGCATCTGGCGGTCGGCAAGCGGGTGATCCCCTGGATGGACATAAGGCGTCTGGACCGAACCGGATGGATGTCGCCGCTGGTGGCGCGGATCACCCTGTTCGACGATAGCCGCCTGATGCTGCTTTATCCCGGGGACTTGGCGTCGTGCAGCGGCTTGCTCCGCGAGCTGCGGCGCCACTCGCGCGATGCCCTGATCGACGGCGTGCCTTACCGGCAGTACTGGGGCGAGGTGCTGCCGCAGGGCGACCGGAAGCAGGCGCCGCCGCCGCGTTACCGCATTCTCCGCCCGGAGGACGAGGCCGACGTGGAACGCCTGTACCAGCGCCTGAAGGCGGTCGGCAACCTCGATCAAAAGAACTCCGCGGACGAGAAGTAGTCCGTGGAGCCCCGGCGCCGGTCGAGAACCAGGATAATCGTGTTGGGGTTGGCCGTCCTGCTGGCGGCCGGGGCGCTGGCGCGCTCGTGGTGGCTGCCCGCGCTGGGGTACGCGTTGGTCCGCGACGACGGCCCCGCCAAGGCGGATCTGGTGGTGGTGCTGGCGGGGGATTCCTACGGTCACCGCATACTCAAGGCCGCCGAGCTGGTGCGCCAGGGCTACGCTCCGGCGGCGCTGGTGAGCGGGCCCTACGGCTTCTACGGAGCCTACGAATCCGACCTGGCGATTCCCTTCGCCGTGCTCCACGGATATCCACGCGAGTATTTCATTGCGTTCCCCATGCAGGCGCTCTCCACCCGGGAGGAAGCGGGCCTGGTGCTGGCCGAGCTGCGGCGGCGCAATGCGCGCAGCTTCCTGCTGGTCACCAGCGACTATCACACCGCGCGCGCGGCGCGCACCTTCCGCGCGGCGTTGCGGGCGGAGGGCGGCGGACCGGCCATGCGGGTGGTGTCCGCCGCGGACGAGTTCTTCCGTCCCGATTCCTGGTGGCGCACGCGCCAGGCGCAAAAACTCTTCTTCACGGAGTGGTCCAAGACGCTCGCCTCGGCCTTCGGGATATGAGCCATGCGGGCAGGGCCGGCAGTGCGGCTGGCGGAGGGCATCGTGGCGCGGATAGGGGGCGGATCGTGGCAGTTCAGGAGCGAGCTGCGGCGTTCTGATGGACGCCGGCGGCTACTATGCGGAACTATTCGCTCAACGCGCCGCTGGAGGAAGAGTTGGAGTGCGAATCTAACGGGCGATCGCTTGTCGGACTGCGATACTCGCCACCGGCTTGCCCGCAGCGGCACTTCAGGACGCCTGTGATCCCGCGAGCCGAGGAGTTCGGCTTTCAATCGGCGTCATCTCGTCCAGCAGACTCATCTTGAATTTCCAAGCCAGCTCCCATCGCTTCGGACTCGCTTCACCGGGTTCGAGAGCCGTGCCAACAGTCGCGCGAGCTCTTGATGCTCCCGGAGCGCTCCCGTGTGATCCAACCGTGCTGCAAGAGGCCATGCTTCTCGCGGATTTCTGTCAGCGCTGGCTGGGTGAGAGAGGCGATCGACGTTCCTCGTGAGACTGGACATCGTCGGGAATCCATATCATCGCGGAATTGGCTTCGCACGGATAGCTCCTGCGCCGGCCATTAGCAAGTTCGATATCGGCGATTCGTTTACCTCGCCTTCGCGCATAGGAGGCACTCATCTTTCTTCCCAATCCGCGTCGCTGTAGTGGCGGGCAATTCTCCTCGCCCTCCCATCCGTCTCGCCGAAGGTCATTCTGCTCGTTTCCGCGGGTTCGGCGGCTTTGCCGAGCGAACGCAGCGCTCTCCGGAGCATAAAGCGCGATAGCGAGTTCGGTCCGGAGTCGCCGCGCAATTTCCCGCTCGGGAATGCGGAGGCCCTGGAGTACCGAGTCCGGGATATTCAAGCTCATCCCCATGACCCCACAATCACCGCTCTTGGGCGGCCGAAAGCCATAGGCGGCGCGTGGCGCCGACGTTGGTCTGTTATCCTGATACGTCGCGCTGCAAATGAAACTCCATCGATACTTCTGGCCGGCGGTGGCCTGTGTAGTCGCCATTGCGGGAACTCTCGAAGTGAGCTCCGCCCTCGGGGAAACGCAAACCTGGGACGAGGGAATCCACATCGCCGCCGGATATGCCTACCTGACCCGCGGCGATTTCGGTTGGAACGACGAGCATCCTCCGCTGGTGAAACTGATGAGCGCCCTGCCGCTCAAGAGGCTCGGGCTGGCGATGCCGGTGGAAAGCGACGCCTGGCGGAAAAGGAACGAGGTCCATCTGGGGACCGAGCTTATATACCATAGCGGCGTTCCCGCCGACCGCATCCTGTTCGCCGCTCGAAGCATGACCATGCTGCTGAGCCTGCTGTTCCTGGCCGCGCTGGCCTGGTGGACCCGGCGCCGCTTCGGTCCTGCCGCGGCCCTGCTGGCCGTGGCGCTCTGCGCATTCGACCCCAACCTCATCGCGCACGGCCGCTACGTCACCACCGACCTGCCCGTGACGGTGTTCTTCTTCTTCACGTGCGTCCTGTGGGCGGAGTACCTCGAAAACGGCCGCCCGCGCAACCTAGCCGCCGCCGCGGCCGCCTTCGCGCTGGCCATGGTGACCAAATTCTCGGCCGTTTTGCTCATTCCCATCCTCGCGGCGCTCTATGGCTTCCGCTGGGCGCAGCGGCCCAAGGAGTTCACCATGCGCCGCGCGGGTATCGCCGCCGCGGCGCTCCTGGCAGCCCTGTTCGTCGCGGTTAACGTCGTATACTGGCCGGAGACCGTCCGCTGCCTCACCACCCACGTCGAGCGCCTGAGCCAGGTGGCCGATCGGGGCACTTTCACTGGGAGCATGCTCTATCGCGCGGGCAAATGGTTTCACTTGCCGGCGCACGAGTACCTCAAGGGATTGAACGCGGTAGCCACCCACAATGCCTCCGGCCATGACAGCTATCTGCTCGGCCGGCGCAGCGATAAGGGCTGGTGGTATTACTTCCCAGTGGTCTTCGGGGTGAAGAGCACGCTGGCCGCGCTGGCGGCCGCGGTTCTGCTGCTGGGCGCGGGCGTCTGGCGACTCCTCAACCGCGAGAGGCCTTCGGACGCGGCCTGCCGCATCCGTTGGCAGGCCATCCCTCCCGTATGGGCCGGTCTCCTGTTTCCGCCGCTGTTCTACTTCGTTTTCAGCATGACCAGCGCGATCAACATCGGCATGCGCCACATTTTGCTCGTCTATCCCTTCCTGTACGTGGCCTCCGCGGCGCTGTTGGCGCGCCTTGCAACGCGCCGCGCGGCGCGCTACGCCATGGTGGCGCTGGGCGCGTTGCAAATCGCCGAGTGCGCCTCCATCGCGCCGGATTACCTGGCTTTCTTCAATGCCCTCTCGGGCGGCCCCGCAAAGGGCCCGGACTACCTGGTGGATTCCAATATCGACTGGGGGCAGGACGTCAAGAAACTGGTCAAGTGGCTGGACGCGCACGGCACGCGCAAGGCCCACCTCTTCTATTTCGGAACCACCTACCTGGCCTATTACGGCCTTGACGACCAGGGCATCCCGGACCCGCTCGACCGCCAATCCTGGGACCGAATCGACGGCTGGCTGGTGGCCAACGTGACGCCGCTCGAGGGGGTCTATGTGCCGCTGAACGCCCTCGCGCCAATCCGGCTCAAGGACCCGGTGGCCCGCATCGGCTGGAGCATGTACGTCTACGATCTTCGCAAGCCGAAGCCTGCCGCGCCGTAGCGCGCCACGCGGTACGATTCCGCACCCATGGAGCGGGCCTCCGGGTCTGCCACGCCGGTCGTCCTCGCCGGCGTTCTTTCCGCGGGCGCTCCGAATTGCCCGCGGTCATCCACGCCCGCCAAGCTCGGCGCCGGCCTCCGGGAACTGCGGAATTCTGCGTCAGTTCCCCACCCGGCAGCGCCCCGCCTGCGCGCCTTCACCCACTCGCGGCGCCTGCCTGTGGACTTTCACCTCTTGTTTTCTGCTGTTTATGCGCACCCGCACGCTGGCGCCGCAATTGCACCCATTATGCATATGGCATACGTAATTACGGACACCTGTACCAAAGACGAACTGTGCGTTCAGGCCTGCCCGGTCGATTGCATCCACCCGAAGCAGGACGAAGCCGGTTTTGCGGAAGCTCCGCAGCTCTATGTGAATCCCAACGACTGCATCGATTGCGGCGCATGCGTACCGGTGTGCCCCAGCAACTCGATGTTCCCGTTGGAAGAGGTCCCGGCGGAGCAGGCTCACTTCGCGGAGATCAACGCCGCGCACTTCAACTAACCCGGCCCGAAAGCTGGCCTATCACCGGGAGCTGGCGGACCGTTCTGCGGCTGCGATGCCGGGAAGGTTCCGTCCGCTCCCGGTTTTTCGTCTGGCCCCGGTTTCGTCGCAGCCTCCGGCTTGCCATCCGCCGGTAGAATAAAGCATGAAGAAACTGGCGGTTGGCCTGCTCTCGTTCACGGCTTTACTTCGTTCCGAAATTCACCCCATGAGCCTGCGCCAGGCGGTGGAGACGGCGCTCCAGCAGAACCCCGACATCGCGCTCGCGCGGCTGGACGAGGAAAAGGCGCTGCAGGCGGTGCGCATCGCCCGGGATCCTTTCCTCCCCCGACTGGTAGTGGGCAGCGGCCTGGCGTATAGCGACGGCTTCCCCATGAGCATCGAAGGTTCGGCGCCCAGCGTGATACAGGGGCAGGCGGTGGCGTACCTGTTCAACCGGCCGCAGAGCTACGTGGTGTCGCAGGCCAGGGAAAACGCGCGGGGGGCCTCGATCTCCACCGCCGGTAAGCGCGAAGAGGTGGCCTACCGCACCGCGTCCCTGTATCTCGATGCGGAACGGGCGGCGCGCGTGGGAGCGCTGGCCGGCAAGGACGCCGCTAGCCTGCAGACGGTGCTTGATGCCGTGCGGGCGCAGGTGCAGGAAGGGCGCGCGCTGCCACTGGCCGAAAAGCAGGCGGCCTTCAATGTAGCGCGCGTGCGCGCACTGGCCGCGTCGCTCGACGATGAGCGGGCCTCGTCGGAAACGGCGCTGGCCCTGGCGCTGGGCTTCCCGGCGGAGGACCGCGTGCGGCCCGTGGAGGAGCAGCGGCCGGCGCCCGCGCTGCCCGAATCGGAGGAGGCCGCCATCGCCGCCGCCCAGAAATCCAGCAACGATCTGCGCCGGCTGGAATCCCAAATCGCCGCCAAGCAGCTCGAGATCCGCGGAGCCCAGTCGGACCGGCTGCCGCGGGCCGACCTGGTGGCCCAGTACGCCATGCTCGCGCGCTTCAACAACTACGCCGATTTCTTCCAGAAGTTCCAGCGCAACAACGTGCAGGTCGGCGTCGCCTTGCAGTTACCCGTGCTTCTGGGGCCGGGCGTGAGCGCGCGGGTGGCCCAGGCCGCCGCGGATATCGCCCGCTTCAAGATCGAGTACGCCAGCGCGCGTAATAAGATCGCCAGCGACTTGCAGGCTTCCTTCCGGGAAGTGAAAAAGGCCGAGACCGCGGCCGAGGTGGCGCGCCTCGACCTGGAGGTGGCGCGCGAACAGCTTTCCGTGAACCTGGCGCAGATGCAGGAGGGGCGCGTTCTGCTGCGCCAGGTGGAGGAAAGCAGGGTAATTGAGAACGATAAGTGGATCGCCTTCTACGACGCGCAATACAACATCGAAAGAGCCCGCTGGAACGTCCTGCGGCTCACGGGGGAGTTGACGGGCGCGATTCAGGGCATGAAATAGGGCCGCGGACTGTGCGCAATCGAAACACACGGGCCACCGCTCCGGACTGCCCGGAAACCGGGTAATTGGTTACTGTCCCCGTCCCCGAACCACTACCCGGCTGCCCGGCGCCAGGCGCAACTGGCCCTCCGTCACCACCGTCTCGCCGGGTTCGAGCCCCTGCTCCACAACCATATCCCGATCCACTCGCGCGCCGGTGGTGACCGGGCGGGATTCCACCGTGCGATCCGGTTTCACAACGTACACGAAAGATCCGTTCTGGCCGGCTTGTACAGCTTCGTTGGGGGCCACGATGGCGTTGCTCTGGGTGGTCAGCCGCAGCGTCACCCGGACGAACTCTCCCGGCCATAGCCGGCGATCGGTGTTGGGGAAGGTGGCCTTCAGCTTGATGGTCCCGGTGGTCATGTCCACGGCGTTATCCACAAACGTCAGCACTCCGGTCTCCGCGCTCTCCGGATCGTCCCGCGGCTGCGCTCGAACCGCGAGTTTGCCCTCCGCCATGTACCGCTTGATGCCCGGCAACTGCGCCTCCGGCACGGAAAAAGTCACGTAGATGGGCTCTACCTGGTTGATGCTCATCAGGTCCACGGTATTGGCCGTGACCACGTTGCCCAGCTTGACGTTGATTGCCCCCGTGCGCCCGTCCATGGGGGAGCGGATGCCGGTGTAATCAAGCTGGATTCGGGCGGTTTCAATGGCCGCCTGGCTGGCGCCGATGGCCGCCTCGGCGCTCTTGATGGCCGCATTGTCGGCAGCCACCGCCTGGGTCTGCGCGTCGGCGGTGGCGCGGAGTTGTTCGTCCTGGTCCTTGGAAATGATGCCGCTCTTGAACAACTCGGAGTAGCGCGCCGCCTGGGCCTCGGCATAACGCGCCTGGGCCACGTCGCGCGCCAGGTTGGCCTTGGCCTGGCCCAGGGAGGCCTGGTCGCGGGCATTGTTGGCCACCGCCTGATTCACGGCGGCCTCGAAGGGGCGCGGGTCGATGGTGAACAACGGGTCCCCCTTCTTGACGTAGTCGCCTTCCTGAAAATACACGTTGGTCAACAGCCCGCCCACCTGCGCCTTTACGGCGATGGTGGCGTAGGCTTCCACGTTTCCAATTACCTGGACTTCCACCGGGACGTTCCTTCGCGCGACCACGGCCACCTGAACCGGAACGTCGCCGGCCCCGCCTTTCCGCCCGCCGCGCCCACCACCGGCGGAACTCACGCCAGGGCCCGAACATCCGCCCAAACAGAGGGCTGCCAAGGCCACCAACCACAGATTCCAGCAGGACATGAATCCTTTGTTCTGAATCACGCGACAAACATGATAGCGAATGGCGCCGCCCGCTTGGCGGCTCTGGCTCCAAAGAGGCGCGGAGCCCCGGACTTCCTACGGTTTGGGCTGCGGGGGAGGCAGATCGCGCGCCTCTATCGGATCGGAAAACCCCACCCGCCTGTGGGCCCCGTCACAGAACGGTTTGTCGGCCGACTGGCCGCACCGGCACAGCTTGATCACCGTCCGGCCGGCCAGCCCGAATGGCTTCCCCGTGGGGTCGAGAATCTCGAATTCGCCCTCGACGCGAATGGAGCCGTTGTGATTTACGGTGATCCTGGCTGGCATAACACCGGATGGTAGCACGGCAGCCGGCGGGGTCAGGCTGCCCTACTTCTTATTGGCCGGCGGTGGAGTCTGCGTTTTGTCGTCCACCACGCCTCCGTACTGGATGGTGGAGCGGCCTACGAATTTCTTGTAATCCTGGTACCTCACGGTCATCCGGACGTGCACGTTCTGACCGTCCTTGAAGTGCAGCGTATCGTCGGCGTGGGTATAGGTAGGAAACCAATACTTGCCGTCGACCTGCTCACGGTAGGTCTCGAACTTGGGGAACTGGTTGTCCGAGCTTTTCTTGATGGTGCCCACGCCCTTGCCGTAGGTCTTGACGATTTGCAGGTCGCGGTCGTCCACCCAAATTTCACCTTCAAAATAGCGCTTGCCCAGGACCAGCTTCTTGGGCTTCACGGAGAAGGTATAGCAGCCGATTTCGTCCACTTTTTCCCGGCCCAGGTAGTCCACCTGATAGTCGGGGATATCGGAGGTGGTGAGCACAAACGGCTGCACGTCGCGCAGGTCCTGTTGGTCCTCGGGAGTCAGCAGGATTTGATGCAGAGTCGAAACGGGGGCCCACATCACCTTCTCCCCGCGCTTGCCTTCCGGCGAGAAGATGATATCGTCCCGCTCGGTCCACAATTCCCCGGTGGGATTCCCCCCCGAATCAAGCACCTCTAACTTCACCGTCTGGGTGTAGGTGTAGTTGTTGCGCGCGTCGCGGAACTCGGCCTCCTTGGCGGCGAACTTCTTGACAATCTCGTCCGGATTGACGTTGTCGGTCTTGGGGTCGGCGGCCCAACCCGGCAGACAGATGGCCGCCAGAGCGGCGGAGAGAAGAATTGCGCGCATAGTTCCCTCGATGGTGTGAGACGATCTCATCGGCTCAGTAGTTTCCCGGCGATCCCCGGCAGTTGGATGCCGCGCGAACTCTCGCGGATTCGCCCGATCCCGGCATCCGGGCCTGTACGCAAGCTTACTCCACCGCCGCCAGTTCGCGCCACTCCCGCCCCTGGGAGGCCGCCACGCCGTGGTGCGTGACGCAGCCGTTATAGGTGTTGACTCCCTCGCGCAGGGCCGCATGGGCCTGGCAGGCGCCTTCCAAGCCCTTACCGGCCAGTTCCAACAGGTACGGGAAGGTGGCATTGGTAAGAGCCAGGGTGGAGGTGTGAGGAACCGCCGCCGGCATGTTCGAGACGCAATAGTGAACCACCCCATCCACCAGGTACGTAGGCTCGGTGTGGGTGGTGGCGTGGGAGGTTTCAAAACAACCGCCCTGATCGATGGCCACATCCACAACCACCGTCCCGTGCTTCATAGCGGCGATCATTCCGTGCCGCACCAGCTTGGGCGTGGATTCGCCGGGGATCAGGACCGAACCAATCACCAGGTCGGCGTTTCGAACGCTCTCGCCGATGGTGTGCGAATTGGAAGCCATGGTGACCAGGCGGCCGCCGAAGATGTCGTCCAACTCGCGGAGGCGGTTCAGGCTCCGGTCGATCAGGATGACGTGGGCGCCCATACCGGCGGCCATTCTCGCGGCATTGGTTCCCACCACCCCGCCGCCCAGGATCACCACGTTGGCGGGAGCCACCCCCGGAACCCCGCCCAGCAGAATCCCGCGGCCACCGTAGGCCCGCTGCAGATACTGCGCTCCCACCTGGACCGACATGCGTCCCGCAACCTCGCTCATGGGAGTGAGCAGGGGAAGCGAACCGTCGCTTTCCCGGATGGTCTCGTAAGCCACCCCGCTCACGCGGGCGGCCAGCAGTTTATCGGTGAGTTGTGGCAGGGGCGCCAGGTGCAGGTAGGTGAAAAGTATGAGACCGGGCCGGAAGAAAGGGTACTCGGCGGGCTGCGGCTCCTTGACCTTGATGATCAGGTCCGCCTTGCCCCATATTCCCGCAGGGCTGTCGAGAATGGCCGCCCCGGCCTCGATATACTCGCGATCGGTGATGGAACTGCCCTCTCCGGCGTGCGTCTCCACCAGCACTTCGTGCCCTGCCTCGCGTAGCGCGGTGACGCCGCTGGGCACCAGCCCCACCCGCGTCTCGTGATCCTTGATCTCCTTGGGAACCCCGATGGTCATGACCACCCTCTGGCCTTAGCATAACACCACCGGAGCGTGGTTGGAGATTTCGGAGTATGCCGGCAGGGCGGACCAGAAGCCCGCTCCACGGCGGCCGATTAAAATGGACTCTTCATGCCAGTTCCCTTGATCGATTTGCGGAATGTCACGGTACTCCGCGGCGAGCGCGTGGCGCTCGATGAAGTCACGCTCTCCATCGCGCAGGGGGAGCACGTGGCCATCCTGGGGCCCAATGGTTCGGGCAAATCGACGCTTATCAAGCTGATCTCGCGGGAGCTCTATCCGCTGGTCAAGGCGGAACCCTGGTGGCTGCGCATCCTGGGCCGCGACCGGTGGAACCTGTTCGATCTCCGCAACCGCCTGGGGATCGTTTCCAACGACTGGATGGAGATGTGCACGCGCGCCTGTTCCGGCTTCGAAATCGTGCTCTCCGGGTTCTTCGGCAGCGTGGGAATCTGGCCCAACCACGCCGTCCAGCCGGAAATGGAGCGCAAGGCGCGGGAGGTGATGGAACTGCTCGAAATCTCGCATCTGGCCGGACGCCCGACCGACGAAATGTCCTCCGGGGAAGCGCGCCGGATTCTCATCGGCCGTGCGCTGGTACACGGTCCCCAGGCTTTGATCCTCGACGAACCCACCTCCAGCCTGGATTTGCGCGCTACCCACGAACTGCGCGAGACGCTGCGCAAGCTGGCCCGCGGAGGAATCGGCATTATCATGGTCACCCACCACCTGCCGGACATCATCCCCGAAATGCGGCGGGTGGTGACGATCCGCGCCGGCCGCGTTCATGGCGACGGGCCCAAGAGCCGGGTCCTCGACGAATCGGCGCTGAGCAGCCTGTTCGGGGCGCCCGTGGAACTGCTCGAGCGCGGCGGATATTTCCACGTATTGTAAGGTCAACCGCGCGGCGGGGCTAATTACGGTAAACTGGGATTATTCTAGGCGGACCAATTTGAATCGGTTAGTCTTTTTCGCCGTACTGGCGATCGCCATGTCGGCCAGTGCGGCGCCGGCGGAACTGGGGCAGCTCGACGCCAGCCCCACTCTGTTCACGGTAATGGCCGCCCTGAGCGTGGCCGGGTACTCCGCCGATCTGGGCTCTCCGAACAACCACCCGTTGCGCGACCAGGTGCGCTCGGAGTTGCTGCGCCGCCACCTGCCGTGCGAGCAGGCTCTGAAGGATTTCTTCGAAGCGCACCACAAGCGCGGCGCGGGCGCCGACACCGCCGAGCTGGCGCAGTACGTCTCCTTCGCGCTGAGCGTGAAAGGGCCGCCCGATTTCGCCTTCGCCGAGCGCGACGTCGAAATTCCACCGGATGCGGTTCCACTCAGGGGTTTTAGCGCCCTGCTCGCCAGGTTTTACAAGGAAGCCGACATAGCGGAGCTGTGGCAGCGCTCGCAGCCGGCTATCGACCAGTACATCGTGCGCTACCACGAGCCGGTGTTGCGGGCCAAGAGCCAGGTGGACGCCTATCTGCGGCAGTTGACCAACGGCTTCCGCGCGTCCCGTTTCCAGGTTTTCATCGAGCTGCTAGCCGCTCCCAATCAGATCCAGACACGCAGTTACGGGACCAACTACTTCATCGTGGTGACGCCTTCCCCCGAGCCGCGCATCTTCGACATCCGCCACGCCTACCTGCATTACCTGCTCGATCCGCTGTCCACGCGGGAGAAGGATGTGCTGGAGCGCAAGCGGCCGATCGCCGATCACGCGCTGCGGGCGCAGGCGCTCGACCAGGTCTTCAAGGACGACTTTCTGCTGCTCACCACCGAATCGCTGATCAAGGCGGTGGAAGCGCGCCTGGACCGCAAGCCCGAAGGAGTCCAGCAGGCCTTCCACCAGGGTTTTATCCTGACGCCCTTTTTCGCCGAACAGTTGCCGGCGTTCGAGAAGGACGGCCAGGGGATGAACCTCTACTATCCCGACATGGTGAAGGCCATCGACCTGTACAAGGAAGACCAACGCCTGACCGATCTGGAGTTCGACAAGGATCCGCCCAAGCCCGCACTGGTACCCGTACCGGCGCCCGCGGCTCCGCCTCCGCTGGCCGGGGCGGCCAAGACGCTGGACGATGCCGAGCAGCTCTACCTGGCGCGCGCCCAGGACAAGGACAACGTCGAGAAGGCCCAGAAGCTGTATCGGGAAGCCCTGTTGCAGACCGGCGATCCGCCCATGCAAGCCGCGGCGTACTACGGGCTGGCGCGCATCGCGCTGCTGCAAAACGACCCCGAATCGGCCGAGCAGCTTTTCCACAAGGCCCTCGACTCGCGGCCGGACCCCCAGGTGAAGGCCTGGGTGCTGGTATACCTCGGGAGGTTATCCCTGGCCGCCGCGGATGGCGACCAGGCGGCCGTCTATTTTCAGCAGGCCCTCAAGGTGGATGGCGCCTCGGATATGGCGCGCAAGGCCGCCACGGAAGGACTGCGGAACGGTTCCAAGAAGTGAGCCAACATCGAAGGAGTTCATAAAGAATGAAAAACGCAATTCTCACCGGTATCCTGGCCATGGCCGCCGGTGTCGCATGCCTGGCGGGGCAGGCCCCGCCCGCAAAGGCCCCGGCGGGGCCGCAGGCCAAGTCGCAAGCGGAGTTGAAAGCCGTTCAGGCGATGCTTCAGGCGCAGGATCCCGAGACCATGATCAAGACGGCCGACGATCTGCTCACCAAATTCACCGACACCCAGTTCAAAGACGCCGCCCTGGCGATAGAGGGCGAGGGGTACCGTAGCAAGAACCCTCCCGACCTCGACAAGGCGCAGGTTTTCGCGGAGCAGGCGCTGGCGGCGAACCCGGCCAACATCCAGGCGAATATGCTCCTGGGGGAGATCCTCGTCCAGACCACGACGGTCTTCGCGTTGGATAGGGAAGAAAAGCTGACCAAGGCGGTGAAGTGTCTCACCGCGGCCCAGGATACGCTGAAGACCACCGTGAAGCCCAAGAAGGATATGTCCGACATGGACTGGGACCAGTTCAAGAAGGAAACCTCGGCGACCATTCACAACGATCTCGGGATGGTGGCGACGGTCCGCAGGAACTGGGACGTGGCCGCCACCGAATTCAAGGCCGCCTTCGCCGACAGCGACCAGCCGACCTTCGAGGCGCGCCTGGCCGCAACGTACTTGCAGGCGGGCAAGAACGCCGAAGCTATCGCGCTTTGCGACAAAATACTCGCCGAGCCGATGGGGAGTATGCCGCCGAACGCGGTCGCGCAGATCAAGAACTACGCCACCAAACTGAAGGCGTCGGCCGTAAAGGCGAGTGCGCCGGCGCCGGCGCCGCAGAAGTAGACCCTGGCCCGACATGCGCGCGGAGCCGGCATCCCTGGAGTCGCGCATCGGCTATCGGTTCTCCGATCCGGTGCTGCTGCGCCGCGCGCTCACTCACAGTTCGCTGGCCAATGAAATCCGCGCCGTTCCCGGTTCGGCCCCCACCTCCAGCGACAACGAGCAACTGGAATTCCTGGGCGATTCGGTGCTTGGGTTCCTGGTGGCGGAGGCTTTGGTGCGCCGCTATCCCTCGTTCCGCGAGGGCGAACTCTCGCGTCTCAAGGCCCACCTGGTGAGCGCGGCCCACCTGCATGGCGTGGCGCGCCGGCTGGACCTGGGATCGTACCTGGACTTGGGGCGCAGCGAGGAAATGAGCGGCGGCCGCGCCAAGAAAACGCTGCTGGTGGACGCGCTCGAGGCGGTGATTGCCGCTCTTTGTCTGGACGGCGGCATCGATGAGGTGCGAAGCTTCGTGACCAAGCACGTGCTGGACGCTCCTTTCTCCGGCGATGAAGACGCCGGCACGGACGTCCAGCCGGCCATCACCAACTTCAAGAGCGCCCTCCAGGAGCTGGCCCAATCGCGCAAGCTGCCTCAGCCGCGCTACGCCATCGTGAGGGAGAAGGGTCCGGAGCACTCCAAGACATTCACCGTGGAGGTGCGGGCCGGCCGGGAATGGACCGGCCAAGCCGAGGGCCGCACGAAAAAAGTGGCCGCCCAGCGAGCCGCGCGAGCCGTGTACGAGCGGCTGCTGCAGGAGTCCGGAACGAGCCAGCCGGAGAATCCCGCGGTTCCCGAGCAACCCGCGTAGCGGCCGGGCACGCCCGGCCCGAGCCGTCTTACTACGCGCGCCCGCCCGCGGATCAACCGCAGAGGCAAACCTTCTCGCCGGTGGTCGCCAGGCTTCCCGCCAGGTATTGGCCGACGGCCTCGTCGATGGTGTGCTTGCCCGCCGCCACAATCGGCAGGATGCCGTGAGCCGTCAGCGCATCCCAGGCGCCCTGTCCGATGCCGCCACAGATCACGCCGCCACAGCCTTCCAGCAGCTCGACGAAGGATCTGTGATGGCCGCATGGGCCGTTCTCGCGGTGACGAACCGCGCGGGAGACGACCTTTCCCTCGGCCACCTCCATGACGACGAAGGAGGCGCACCGCGCGAGGTGTTCGCCGACCGAGAGGCCGTCGGCGGTGGCCACGGCAATTCTGGAGTGCATGGGTTACTTCTATTCTAGACGTTGACGCGGCGAAGCGCTGGCGTGCGGCGCCGGCTCGACGGCTTACTTCACCAGGGGCAACGAAGGTCCCAACGCGGGGCATTGATCCACGCCGTACAGCGGCGTCTGAGAGGCGTGTCTCCGCCACCAGTCGCGCCATCTCACCTGAGTCTCGGCCGCGGCGCCCTACAACAGCCTGAAATACACCTCTACCAGCGCCGTGGTGACCACCGGTTTCCCGTTCACCGTGGCGGGGCGGAAACGCCATTTGCGCACCGCATCCACCGCGCGCTCATCGAGCCCCAGCCCCAGGCTCTGCCGCACCGTGATGTTCTGCGCCAACCCGCGCGTGTCCACGTCGATGCGCAGCATCACCGCGCCCGAGAGATGTGCGCGGCGCGCTTCTTCGGAATACTCGGGCTCCATTTTGGAGAGTAAAACCGGCCCCGTGAAGGACCCCTCGAAGCCGGATGCGCCGGAGATTCCCGGGCCGCCCGGCCCGTCGCCGTAGCCCGGACCCAGGCTGTCGCCGACGCCCGTGCCCTCGCCTCCACCGATCCCGCCGCCCCTTCCCGGGCCCTGCGAGGGCGGCCCCAGCACGCCGTTGGGGATGCCGAACTGCGCCATGTCGAGCCTGGGCAGAGCGACATCGGGATTCACCAGGATGGTGGGCTCCACGGTCAACCGCGGATTCCAGTTCTGAACCTCCACCTGCGGCGGAGTGAACTGGCGCGGGGCCTGCCTCGGAAGGCGGCCCTTGCTGGCGGGCAACGGCGAGAGGCCGCCTCCCCCACCCCCGCCCGGCAAGTCGCGTTTCATTGGCGACAGGTACTCGGCGATATCCCGTGGCGCCAACAGCACGGAATGGACAATGCGGTCCAGGTTAGGGGTCTGGACGCGCGTCGCGAACAGCACCAGCGCGATGGCGGCGGCGTGCAGCACCCCGGAAAGCAGCGTCGAACGTCTTGCGGAACCGAACATATGGCTCACCTTCCGCGGCCGTTCCATGCAGTTGCCGAGCCAATGCGCAAAGCTATTGCGCTCAAGCGCGTTTCCGTATGCGTGCGTGATCGCGCAAAGACAGTGGCGCGCCCACGGCACGAGTAACCCGCCGGCTGTCCCGAGCATCTTACTGAGCACATGAGTTGTAACGGACAAGTGTCCCGGCGCGGGCTGCTGGCGTCGCTTTCGCTGATTCCCACCCTGCGCTTGCTCCGAGGGCGCCAGGCCCCTACCTTCTCGGCCGAAGTCAAGGTGGTGAACGTGCTGGCCACCGTCCGCGACAAAAAGGGGCAAATTGTCCGCGACCTCGCCAAAGGCGATTTTCTGCTCGATGAGGACGGGCGCCCGCAGTCCATCAGATATTTCTCGCAGCAAAGCGACTTGCCCTTGACCCTGGGCCTGCTGGTGGACGTCAGCCCCAGCCAGCGGCGCCTGGTGGACGATGAGCGCAGCGCCAGCTATACGTTTTTCGACCAGGTGCTGCGCGAGGATAAGGACGTGGCCTTCGTCATCCACTTCGACGCCGAGGTGGAGCTTCTCCAGGACATTACCTCTTCCCGCCAGCGGCTCGAGAAAGCCCTCGAGTCGCTGGGAGCGTCCGGTACCCGGCAGCGGCCGCAATGGGGCCAGCGCGATCCGGTCCCCGCCGCCGGCGGGGGACGCCGCGGCGGCAGGGGCGGAAGAGGCGGAACGGCGCTCTACGACGCCACCCTGCTGGCCTCCGACGAGGTCATGCGAATGCGCACCGGCCGCAAGGCCCTGATCATACTCACCGACGGCGTGGACACCGCAAGTAAGGTGCGTCTGGAGGCCGGCGTGGAAGGCGCGCAGCGGGCCGACACGCTGGTTTATTCGGTGTGGTTCGAAGATCCCGATGCCTATGGCGGCGGATTCGGCGGAATGGGTGGCCGCCGGAATCCTTCCGACGGCTGGAAAGCGCTGCAGACCATCTCTCGCGAAACCGGCGGCCACGTCTATGAGGTCACCCGCAAGCAGACCATCGCGCAGGTGTACCAAGCCATCGAAGAAGATCTGCGGCACCAGTACAGCATCGGGTACACGCCCGACCGCGCCGGCGCCCCCGGGTATCGCAGGATCCATCTGTCCACCACCCAGAAAGGTCTGGTGGTGACGGCCCGCGAAGGGTACTACGCCACCTAAAGACCGGTTGGCGGGCGGAAGCGCCTGCCTCACAATTCCGCAAGTCTCTCGACGGCAGGGTGGCCCGAGCGTCATGCTATCCTGGTGAGAAGACTTCCGAAGCCGCTTGCGAAACTGCAAACCGCATCTTCTTTCGAACCGGAGAGATGGCCGAGTGGTTGAAGGCGCACGCTTGGAAAGCGTGTTTAGGGGAAACTCTAACGTGGGTTCGAATCCCACTCTCTCCGCCAGCTTCAGCGATAGGTTTCGGAACGATGTCGAACACGCGCGATGGTGATTTCATCGGGCGCTATCGCAAAGATGATCCGGTAGTCCCCGGTTCGAAGTCGGAAATACCCTTGCCACTGCCCGGCGAGCGCTTTCAGATCACCCTTGCCGGATTCGCCATACTCAGTCAGGCCGCGGAGGATTCGAATGGCGATTTCCCGGTCGATGGCCCGCAAATCGGACCGTGCGGAGTCCGGCCAAGTGAATTCACCGCAGGCCGAATTCGCGCAGGATCTCGTCATGCGAAACCACTTTCCCGGCGCGAACTTCATCGCGCGCCCGCGCGATTGCCGTAACGCCCGCGCCGGTCACCGGATCGTCGTCCGGCGGCGCGAAGAATGCCGCCCGATAGGCTGGACTGACCGCCAGATACTCCAAGAATCGCTTGGCGGCGGGGAGTTCCTCTTCTGGAATCCGGTCGACCAGATCATGAAGCGTGTCGCGACTCATTGAAACCCCCTGCCTCTAGCGTACTCGATGGCCTTCGCCCACATCAGCGCCGGAAGGGTATCGGAAATATCGGCCGGATATACCGAATAAAAGACTTATGCGAAAACGAAGCCTCGTTCCAAAGTATCCCTCTCCGTGTTTTCCCCCTCGCGCGATCGCGCTTACCGGTACATCACCTTGTCTTCACATTGCCCGGAACGACCTTTCAATCGTGGCCATGGCTAGGAAGAGCCTGTTGGGGTGATCCAGCAGCGGTGTGAATTCGTGGTGCAGGTAGAAGGAACGGGCAGCGACATCCAATGCCTCCACAACAACTCCAACCGACGCTACTTCCGTCGTGTTTCGCCAACTTCGGTGCAAGGCGTCCATCAACAGAAATCGCCCGAGCCTCTGGCCGCGGCAGGCAGCGCTAACGGCCAGCCTGCCCAGGAGGGTGGCCGGAATCAGCGGATACCGCGGAAGTCGTTTTCCTATGACATTCGGAAGAGCGTCGAGCCGGATACTATAGGCGGAAAGGGTGTAGTAGCCGAGAATGGACCCGTGGGCATCAACCAGGACGAAGGGTGCGGCGATCTTCCGCCTTGCGTCCTGGCCGGCCTGGTGGTGAAGGTATTCGTCGAGTTCCAGGACGCCCGAGCGAAAGGCGGTCCGGTCGTGAGAGGGGCTGAGCGGCTCTATCCGATATGCGGATTCGAGTGGCACGCGTCACCGCATGGCAATCTTCCCGCGGTACTCCCGGGCGGCGCGCCGCAAGATTGGACCTGGGGCGGGCGGTTTTAGAATGGCGTCCGCGAAAGCCTCTGTCTCGCGCGCCGTCAACACCAACATGGCCCGGTTCTCAATCGTCCGTTCCGCGGCGGCTTCGGCGCTGTGGAGGACAAAATCCGTCATGGTACGACCCTCCAAATCCGCCGCGCGCTGAATGAGCAGCTTTTGTTCCTCGTTCAGACGGGCATCAAACCGGTACGTTTTCGGCGGCGCTGCCCGGCGTGACTGCCTCAGGCCTGCCTGTGCGGTCTGTCGCATGGTTCTTCCCGGCCTCCCTCATCAAGTGTACGGCAAATATCCGTACCCGTCAAACTGCGCCTTCCTGGTCTTCGTCCTGAGGCTTATACTATAAGTGTATGGTTCCCAACACGTTACAACCTCTGTTTTGGGACATAGACCTCGCCACCTTCCAGCCATCCGCCCATCCCGACTACACCATTTTTCGGGTCCTCGAATACGGCGATGACGAAGCGATCGCCTGGCTTCGGGAGAACTTCGGCGCGCCCGAAATTCGCCGCGTCATTTGCGCCGAACGCCGGCTTTCCGCCCGGTCGGCGACGTTTTGGGCGCTGGTCTACGGTATCCCCGCGGCAGAGGTCGGCGCGCTCGCATGAACCAGGGCGGCACACCATGATGGCGGAGCATACCGGCGACAACATAATCTGGCATTCCGGAACCATCACTCCCGGCACGGCGGAAACGCTGCGGACGCTCCGCGACCGCAGCCTCATCGGCCAAGCGTACCTTGCAGGCGGAACCGCGCTAGCGCTGCGCTTCGGCCACCGAACTTCAGTGGACCTCGACTTCTTCGCGCCCGACCTCTTTGACGAGGACGCTCTCCTGGCGCGCCTCCAGACGATGCCCGACTTTTCCCTGGTCGCCAAAGCGCCGCACACCATCCACGCCGTCACCCAGGGGACGAAAGTGAGTTTTCTTGGCTATCCGTACCCCGATCTCTTTCCGCCGGCTCCGTTCGAGGGCGTTCCAGTCGCCGACCCTCGCGACATAGCATGTATGAAACTCTCCGCGATCGCAAGCCGCGGCACGAAGCGCGACTTCATCGACCTTTACGTCTTATGCGCGGGATTCGGACTCAGGGAAATCCTCGGATGGTTCGCACAAAAGTACGCCGGGACCCGATACAACCGGCTTCACCTCCTCAAGTCGCTGACGTACTTTGGCGACGCCGAGAAAGACCCCATGCCTAACATGCTCGTTCCGCTTGCCTGGGAGGATGTCATCCGCTTTTTCACGAAGGAAGCGCCGCCGCTGCTGTGACTCGCTACTGGCTCAGTTTGCGTATCCAGATATTCCGGAAACGCACGGGCTGCGAGTGGTCCTGCAAGCTCAAAGGTTGTTCCTCCGGGTGCGGCGTGTAGTGAGCCACTTGTCTCCAGATCGTCGTGCCGAGATAGTCCTTGTGATTCTGCGCCAGCACGCCGTTGAATAGCAGCGTCACATAGGCCGGCTTCACCACTTTATCTCCCTCGAAGCGCGGCGCCTCGAAGAAGATGTCATATACGTTCCATTCGTTCTTCGGACGCGCCGGGTTGACCAATGGCGGCCAGACGCCGTAGATCGCCCCCGCGCCTCCATCGGCGTAAGTCAGATTCTCGTTCGACTCGAGCACCTGAATCTCGTAGCGAGTCATCAGCTCGATGCCGCTGTTCCCAATGCCCTGCCCCGAGCCGGTCGACTCTCTGGGAATCATCCACTCCACGTGGAGCTGGCAATCGCCGAAACTCGCCTTGGTCTGCAGGCGTCCGGTCCTCGGCACGATCTCGAGGTAGCCGTTCTCTACCTTCCACCTGGGGTCCCCGATGGCTCCTCCGCGGCCCGGCGTGGCCCATTGCGAGAGATCTTTGCCATCGAAAAGAACGATGGCGTCCGATGGCGGCGCCTCGTTCACATACGGCCCGGGCGTCACCTTGGGCGGGCGCGGCCGGGCCATGTCATGCACCTTCCACGGCTGCCCCGGCAACTGCGGGGTGTCGTTGTACCCGCGGATGTCGTCCCCGGCGGATGCCGGCGGCGCCCCATTCGGATTCGGCCGCTTGGCGGGGGGCGTCTGCGCCCAAAGAGCCGCAGCCACGGCCAGGAAAATAATAAGTCTCATCCTCGACCTCCCTGACAGTGGGCAGTGTAGCACGGCGGCGGCCGACGCGATGTGGCGCACGCACTCTTGCGTGCCGCGTCCCCACTCGTGGGGACGCCCGGCGCACGCCACCCGCTTCCACTGTTCCCCGGCGCGCATCGACACGAGTGTCGATGCGGCACGCAAGAGTGCGTGCGCCACGAGAGTGCGTGCGCCACGTCGGCCGCCGAGGCCTGGCATGGTTGTTTCGTGACAAGTCCTTACACGATTCCCAGCTTCTTCTGCATGGCTTCGAGCGAAACGCCCTTGGTCTCGGGGTACGCCAGCAGCACCACGAAGAACTGCACCACCATCATCGCCGAGAAGAACATGAAGGGGATGCCGCCGGAAGTTTTCGCCAGAACCGGGAAGCTCCAGGCGATCAGCGCGGCCATGAACCAGTGCGTCAAACTGCCCAGGCTCTGGCCCCTGGCGCGCACGCGGTTGGGGAAGATCTCGCCCAGGTAGACCCAGATAACGGCCCCCTGCGAAAACGCGAAGAAGGCGATGAAGCTCACCAACAGCCACACCAAAAGGCCCTCGTGCTTCGAACTGGAGAAGATGTAGGCCACTCCACCCAGGCATACCGCCGTGCCGACCGAGCCCACCAGCAGCAGGAACCGGCGCCCCACTTTGTCGATGATCGACATGGCCAGAAGGGTGAACAGCAGGTTGGTGGCGCCAATGGCCACGGACTGCAAATCGCCGGAAACCTTGTTGAACCCGGCCTTGGCGAAAATGTCGTTCAGGTAATACAGGATGGCGTTGATGCCGGAGAGCTGGTTGAACATGGCGATGGAGACCGCCAGGAAAATGGGAAAACGGTACTTGTAGGAAAACAGCGGCTCCGCGCCGCCGCGGTGTTCGGCATCGATGGAGGCGACGATGTCCTGGAGCTCGGCGTCCACGTTCTCCTCGCCGATGGCTTGGAGCACCGAGCGCGCTTCCATAGTGCGCCCTTTCTGCACCAGCCACCGGGGACTGCGCGGGATAGTGAACAGCATGGCCAAGAACAGGACCGCCGGGAGAGCCGAAACTCCCAGCTTCCAACGCCATTCGGCGGCGCCCAGCCCCGCCGTTCCAAGCAGGTAGTTGGAGAGATACGCCAGCAGAATTCCGGAGACCACGTTGAACTGGAAGAAGCCTACCAAGCGTCCGCGCCACCTGGCCGGCGACACTTCCGCGATGTACATGGGGCCGAGCACGGAGGAGCCTCCGATGCCCAGCCCGCCCACAAACCGGAAGAACACCAGCGAATACCAGTCCCAGGCGAAGGCGCACCCCACGGCGGAGACCACGTAAAGGACCGCCATGATGCGCAGGCTGTCACGACGGCCGAAGCGGTCGCCCGGAATCCCGGCGAACATGGCCCCCAGAATGGTTCCCACCAGGGCGGTGGCCACCGTCAGGCCCAGGAGGCGTTCGGAGAGCCGGAAAACCTCGGTGAGCGAGTGCGTGGTTCCGGATATGACGACGGTGTCGAAGCCGAACAGCAGGCCTCCCAGGGCAGCCACCACGGTGCTGCGCAAAAGACAGGCGTTGAGTTTCATAGGCTCCTGGTTTGGGCGCGGCCGAACCGCTTGGTCGCGGCTGCGGCTTGGAACCGCAAGCGCTTCATCCGATTATCGCCCACGGGCGAGCGCGCGGGGCGTGCATTTTGTGTGCCCCGGGCTTGGGGCTTGGCTTCCGCCCAAAGTCATACAATGTGTATGTACATGGCCGGGATTCGGTTCGAATGGGACGAAGGCAACACGGACCACATCGCCCGCCAAGCGAAGCTTGAGGGAGGGCTTATGAAGAAGAAGACCGCTGCGTTGGTGATTGATGCCCCGAGATTCCGTTCGGAAGCCGAGGAGGCCGAATGGTGGGATAGCCACCAGGATCTGGTGGCGGACCTCCTCCTGAAACACGGGCGGCGTACCGCCATACCGTCGAAGAGCGTCACCGTTCGCATACCCGTGACGGATATCGACAAGGCCCGCCAACTGGCGGAAGCCAAGGGGATTGGCTACCAGACCCTCATTAAGGTGCTGTTACATGACGCTCTCAAACGCGAGGAACGGAAGGCCTCGTGAAGAACCCCGGGAAAGCCCCCCGCCGGGCGCCGTTCGCGGTTCATGCGAAAATTAGAGGTAGTGGCTAAGAAGAGAGAAATGAAAGTCCGCGTCCCGGCCGCGTCCGGGCTGGCCCGATTTGTCCTCGGTCCGCTCGGCCGTTTCCTGGTCGTGGGGATGGCGCTATGCGCCATTGTCGCGGTCGGGGTATTCACCTTCTTCTATGCCCGCTACTCCCGCCTGATCGACGAAAAGCTGCGCGCCGGCCCGTTCGCCAACTCGGCGCGGATCTTCGCGGCCCCCGAATCGGTGGCTATCGGCGATGCCGGGTCGCCCGAAGACATCGCCGCCCGCCTCCGCCGCAGCGGGTACAGCGATTCGCGCCGCAACCCCGTCGGCTCCTACCAGCTTCATCCCAACTCCATCGAGATCTTCCCCGGGACGGATTCCTATTTCGACCAGGAGGCCGGACTCATCAAATTCGCCGGCGGGCGGATCTCCCAGATTGTCTCGCTGACCGACAACACCTCGCGCGGGGAATACCAGCTCGAGCCCCAAATCATCACCAACGTCGCGGGGCCCAGCCGGGAAAAGCGACGCATCGTAAGGTTCGCCGATATTCCGCGCGTCCTGGTGGACGCCGTCACTTCGGCCGAGGACAAACGGTTCTTCCAGCACGCCGGCTTCGACCCCATCCGCATCATCAAGGCCGCCTACGTGGACCTCAAGGAGGGTCGCAAAGACCAGGGCGCGTCCACCCTGAGCATGCAGCTCGCGCGTATGTTTTGGCTCGACCAGGGGAAGCGCTGGACCCGCAAGCTGGCCGAGGTCATCATCACCCTCCAGATCGAACAGAAGCTGTCCAAGGAAACCATCTTCGAGGATTACGCCAACCAGATCTACCTGGGTTCGCGCGGCACTTTCCGCATCCACGGCTTTGGCGAGGCCGCCGAGGTCTTCCTGGGCAAGGATCTCAGCCAGATCACTCTTCCCGAGGCCGCCGAGCTCGCCAGTCTGCCGCGCTGGCCCGCCTACTTCGACCCCTTCCGCCATCCCGACCACATGCGCGACCGCCGTAACCTGGTCCTCGGCCTGATGCGCCAGAACGGCTTCGTCGGCGATCGCGAGTACGCCATGGCCATCGAGGCGCCGCTGACCGTCGCCAAGACCTCCGCCCAATCGGTGGACGCTCCCTATTTCGTCGACATGGTCGATGACGCCATGCAAAGCAAGTTCCAGGACGTGGATCTGCAATCCAACGCCTACCGCATCTACACCTCCCTCGACCTGCGCCTCCAGCGCGCGGCCGGCGAGGCCATCCGCGTGGGAATGCAGGCCGTGGACGAGCAGATACGCAGGCAGCGCCGATTTCACGGTCAGACCCCTCCGGAAGCCCAGGTGGCGCTGGTGGCCATCGACCCCCACACGGGGGAAGTGAAAGCCCTGGCCGGCGGCCGCAACTACGGCGTGAGCCAGCTCAACCACGTGCTGGCCAAGCGCCAGCCGGGTTCCATTTTCAAACCCTTCGTCTATGCCGCCGCGCTCAACACGGGCATTGAGGGCGGGTCGCACGTGCTCACCGCCAGCTCCCAGGTGCTCGATGAGCCCACCACCTTCTGGTTCGACGGCAAGCCTTACGAGCCCAGCAATTTCGAGGGCAAGTTTACCCACGGCGCGGTGACCCTGCGCGACGCCCTGGCGCATTCGCTGAACGTGCCTACGGTGAAGGTGGCGGAAACCGTGGGCTACGACGCCGTGGTGGAGATGGCCAACCGCGCCGGCATGAACTACAAGATCCAGCCCACCCCCGCGGTGGCGCTCGGCGCTTACGAGATTACCCCGCTCGAGGCCGTCGGCGCCTACACCGTGTTCGCCAACGGGGGCGAATTTGTGAAGCCCAGTTTCCTCTCGCTGGTGCGCGACCCGGCTCAGAGCGGCAAGGCGGTGTACCGGAATCGGATCGAGCGCGCCCGCGCCATCGACCCCCGCCTGGCCTACCTCATGACCAACCTGCTCGAAGAGGTGCTCCAGCACGGCACGGCCGAGGGCGTGCGGGCCCGCTACAACCTCGATTTCCCGGTGGCCGGGAAGACCGGCACTTCGCACGACGGCTGGTTCGCCGGCTATACCTCGCAACTGCTGTGCGTGGTGTGGGTGGGTTTCGACGATAACCGCGAGCTCGACCTGGAAGGGGCCCACTCGGCCGCGCCCATCTGGGCCGACTTCATGAAGCGCGCCATGCAGTTCCGCGAGTACCGGGACACCCGGCCTTTCGAATCGCCGGGCGGTATCGTGTCCATCAAGATCGACCCGCAATCGGGCATGCCCGCCACGCCCAGTTGCCCCACTACGCGGATGGAGGTCTACATCGCCGGAACCGAGCCGGTGGGCGCGTGCCCGCTCCACGGCGGGCGCTATGTCACCAACGTCGCGGGCTGGGAAACCGCTCCGCCGCCGGGCCGACAGGAGGCCGTTCCGGAGAAAGGCGGGCCGCCGCGAGTCACCGGTTCGGGAGGCGATGGCGTAACGCCGCCGCCCACCTCTCCATCGCGGTCCGCGCGGCGCCAATCCGAGCAGGTTCTAACCCAGAGCGCCTCCCCGCAGCCGCCTCCGGAGCCGAAAGAGCCCCCGAAGAAGGGCTTTCTCCGGCGCCTGATTGGTGTGTTTAAATAGGTCAGGAGGCCCCCCAATGGTTCCCCTAGCTTTCGCCTTTGCGCTGGCGGGCCTCTGCTTCTCCGCGGCGCAGGCGCCCCCCGGCGCCGTGCCGGACGGATCCAGAGCCCAGCTTCAGCCCCCTCCTCAGTCGCCGGGCGCCTTGCCCCCGGAGAGCCGCGGCGACGTCTTCATGGCGCGCAAGATGTACCGCGAAGCCATCGAGGCGTTCGCCCAGGGTCCCAAGAACGATGCCGTCCTGGTGAATAAGACCGGCATCGCCTATCACCAGATGCAGCAGCTTGACCGGGCCAGGAAGTGCTATGAGCAGGCGCTCAAGCTCAAACCCACCTACGCCGAGGCTCAGAACAACATCGGCACGGTTTACTATGCCCAGAAGAGCTATCGGCGGGCCATCGGCGCTTACCGGAAGGCCCTCAGACTCGCGCCCGGCTCCGCCTCCATCCACATGAACCTGGGCACGGCGTATTTCGCCCGCAAGATGGAAAAGGAATCCATCGCCGAGTACCGGACCGCGTTGCAGCTCGACCCCGATGTCTTCGAACACCACGGGACCTACGGCGTGCTGCTGGAGGAGCGCTCGGTGGAGGAAAAGGCCAGGTACCACTACGCCCTAGCCAAGCTGTACGCCGCGTCCAACCGCCAGGACATGGCCCTGCAATACCTGAGAAAAGCGCTCGAAGAGGGCTTTCGCGACCGGAAGAAGATGGCGCAAGACCCTGAATTCCAAGCCATGCGCGAGCTTCCGGAGTTCAAAGAGCTGCTCGTCCTGGAGCCGCGTGTTCTGTAAAACCGGGCGGGCGCTGGCTGTCGCCACGGGTCTGGCGGCCCTCATTTGGTGCTCCGGCTGCGCCCGCCGCGCGCCGGGGCCCTACTTCCAGCGGCTGGCGGTGCTTCGATTTGAGAACCTGGGCGCGGATCCATCCGTGGACTGGATCGGACGGGCTCTCTCCGAGATGCTGACCTCGGAGCTGGCCGGCGCGCCCGCCATCTATGCGCTGCCGTCCAGCCGGATCCACGCCTACGAGCGCGTGTTGGGCGCGCGGCCGGTTGGGGCGCCAGGCATATCGGCCGAACGCGGTCTGGCGCTGGCCGCCGGGGCAAACCGCCTGGCGTACGGCGAATACTCGATCCGATCCGGCGAAATCCTGGTCCGCATGACCACCGAAGATCCCCAGACCGGTAAGATGACCGCCGTGGTTTCCTACCGCGGGCCCGCCGGCGATGTGGTGGCCGCGGCTTCGGCCCTCGCGCGCTCCCTCTGGAAAGATGCGCCGGCCTATGCCACGCGCAATACCGCGGCCCTGCAAGCTTTCGTGAACGCGTTGGAATCCTTCGATCAACCCTCGGTGGCCCAGACTCTCGAACGCGCCCTTGCGGCCGACCCGGATTTCGCCGCGGCGTACCGGCTGCTGGCTCAATGGAAGGCGCAGCGGCAGGACCGTGCCGGGGCGCTGGCCCTTCTGGACCAGGCGCTGGCGCGCAACCTGCCTCCGGTCGAACGGGCGCGGCTGGAGCTCGATTCCGCCGATTTGCGCGGCGACGCCGTCGCGCGGAGCCGGGCCTGCGCCATCCTGGCGCGGCTCAGCCCCGGCGACCCGGTGGTGTGGCGGGCGCTGGCCGAGGCGGCCACGGCCGCGCACGCCTACCGGAATTCGGTGGATGCCTGGGAGAAGTCGCTGGCCATCGAGCCACAGGACGCCGGGGCACTGAACCAGGCGGGCTATGCCGCCGCTTACGCCGGAGACTTGCCCGCCGCCACCGCGTTTCTGAACCGCTACCAGAGCCTGGCGCCGGCCGATTCCAACCCGCTCGACTCCCTGGGGGACGTGAACCTGCTCGCCGGCCGCCTGCGCGAGGCGGAAGCGTTCTACCTCCAATCCGCCCGCAAGAACGCGCACTTCGATACCGACGGATCGCTTTTCAAAGCCGCCATGGCCCGCCTCATGACCGGCGATATCGGCGGCGCCGACGCGTTGTTCCAGCGCTATGCGGAGGCCCGCGCCGCGGATCACGACCCGGCCCTGGACTATCGCCAGGCCGAGTGGAGTTGGGCGGCGGGACGGCGGCGCGCGGCCTGCGCCGGCATGGAGGCGTTCGCTCGCCAGGCGGAAAACACCCCGTTGCGGGAACTGGCGGCGCGCGGCTTCGCTGAATTGGCGGTGTGGCGGCTCATGCTGGGCGACCGCCAAGCCGCCGCCGAAGCAGCCCGCAAGGCCAGCCGGTGCGCCGGACCTTCCAGCGCCGCCATCGCGCGCGTAACCCGCTTCCTCACCGAGCCCCCGGCCTCGCCCGCGGAATGGGCGGTGCGCGCCGAACGCGAGTTCCCCCAGCCCGGCCAGACGCCTGTCCGCGGATTCGCCATGGCCTACGCCCTGCTGCTGGCCCGCGAATTCCAACCCGCCGGTCTGACGTTGAAAGAGATCTACAACAGCGGCGCCCCGGCGGACGACGAAGGGCTGCCCGTGATGCTGGCTTGGACATACCTGGACGCCGGCCGCAACCAGGAAGCCGCCGCGCTGCTCCGCTTCAACCCGATTCCCTCTTCCACCGGCGTGGGCCCGTTCTTCGGATTCTATTTCCCAAGGCTCTACGCCCTGCGCGCCACGCTGGCCAACCGCTCCGGCAAGGCCGATGAAGCCCGCCTGAATTCGCAGCTCTTTCAGAAATTGTCGGGCCCGGACCCGCTCGTCTGGGAAAAGGAATAGCCCGCGGAGCGCGATGCCACCCTGGTCTCGCCCGCGGGCGAGACCAGGGTGTCCCTTCAACCCTACTGGCCGCTGGTGGCGGATCTCTGGATGTCCGCTTCCGCCTGGTCCGCCTGCTGGGCTTGCTGCGCCAGCAAGTTCGCGGCGTCCGCGTCGGGCGGCGCTTGCCCTTCGGCTACCGCCCGCGGATTGGCCGCCGGAGCGGCGGGCAGACCGCCCTGCCCCGGGTTGCTGGCAAGCTGGTTCATGCCCGCCGCGATCTGCTCCTGGAACTGATTATGCATGTCCTGAAGCGTACCGACGTCGAGCGAAGAGGCGGTGTCGACTGGGCAATCGCCCGCCTTGGCGTTCATAACATTGACCGCGACCATGCCGTCATTTGTAACCGTGCGGCTGGCCCGTTCGATCACATCCCCCGGCGTCAGCGCGCAAGTCTGACCATCGGCAGTCGCAGTCAGGGTGAGAGGCGTCGACACCACGAAGATTTTGAGGGCCGGATCCAGCGCCGGCGGCGGCGCGTCCGCGCCGGCCGGCTGAACGGCAGCCGAAGCCGGCTGCGCCGCGGCGGCCTGCTGGGCGGCGAGTTGCCGCTGCACTTCGTCGGCAATCATCTGCTTGATTTCGGGAGTCAATGCGCCTTGACTATCCTGCGCGACAGGCTCCGTGGATATGTCACCGCCAGGCGCCGTCTGATAGGCGTAAGCGGCTTGCAGATTCTGAGCCAGCAAATAATCCGTCAGCCACAGAGCGGCGGTGGGATAGACCGGCGCTGGCGTGAAATATCCGCCGTAGTACCCATACCACGGCGACGACCCCCAGCTCCAGGAATAGGCCACCGGCCTGGCCCACGGACGGTAGGCCCAGGAATAAAACGCCGGCTGGTAATAGACCGACGGCACGTAAGTAACATAGTGGACATTGCGATACGTGTATGATCGGTAAACCCGGACCTGAGGCCGGCCACCGACCACGTAAGTGCGCGACACGTAGCCCGCCCGGAAGGGACGCTCGACGAAACCCTGCCGCCCCACGGTCACCACGCGCACGCCGCCCGGACGCGCCACTTCAACTCTCCGCTCGCCGTGCAAACCGCGGTCCACCACCATCCGGCTGCCATCCGGCCGCGACTGTTCGATGTGCCCGGCGCGGCCATCCGCTCTGAAACTGGTGGCCTTCACACCGGGTCTCTCGAAACTCGTGATACGCCCCCCCCGATCGGTGTTGATCGTGGCGTGGGTCTGAGGATTGACATGCGTCTGTGTGCCGTCGGGACGACGGGTTGTCTGCATGTTGGCGCCCGGCCGGAACACCGGCGGTTGCCTGGATGACATCTGGTTGCTGCCGGTGGTTCCACCCCGTCCGGGCGTGCCTGCGTTGCCAAAGGTCCGCCCGCCGCTCGGCGTCCCCGCGTTGTTGATGTTCCGCCCGCCGCTCACCCCGCTACTGGGCGTGCCGGCGTTGCCAAAGGTCCGCCCGCCGCTCGGCGTCCCCGCGTTGTTGGTGTTCGGCCCGCCGCTCACCCCGCCACTGGGCGTGCCTGCGTTGCCAAAGGTCCGCCCGCCGCTGGGCGTGCCCGAGTTGTTGGTGTTCTGGGCGCCGGTCGCCCCGCCGCTCGGCGTACCCGCATTGTTGATGTTCCGCAGGCCGGTCGCCCCGCTGCTCGACTTGCCCGCGTTGTTGGTGTTCTGCGCGCCGGTCGCCCCACCGCTCGGCGTACCCGCATTGTTGATGTTCCGCAGGCCGGTCGCCCCGCTGCTCGACTTGCCCGCGTTGTTGGTGTTCTGCGCTGCCACGCTCGCGTCCCGCGTTGTTGGTCTGCCGCCGCCGCTCGGCGTCCCCGCGTTGTTGATGTTCCGCAGGCCGGTAGCCCCGCTGCTCGACTTGCCCGCGTTGTTGGTGTTCTGCGCGCCGGTCGCCCCGCCGCTCGGCGTCCCCGCGTTGTTGATGTTCCGCAGGCCGGTAGCCCCGCTGCTCGACTTGCCCGCGTTGTTGGTGTTCTGCGCGCCGGTCGCCCCACCGCTCGGCGTCCCCGCGTTGTTGATGTTCCGCAGGCCGGTAGCCCCGCTGCTCGACTTGCCCGCGTTGTTGGTGTTCTGCGCGCCGGTCGCCCCGCCGCTCGGCGTCCCCGCGTTGTTGATGTTCCGCAGGCCGGTCGCCCCGCTGCTCGACTTCCCCGCGTTGTTGATGTTCTGCAGGCCGGTCGCCCCGCCGCTCGGCGTCCCCGCGTTGTTGATGTTCTGCAGGCCGGTCGCCCCGCCGCTCGGCGTCCCCGCGTTGTTGATGTTCCGCAGGCCGGTCGCCCCGCTGCTCGACTTCCCCGCGTTGTTGGTGTTCTGCGCGCCGGTCGCCCCGCCGCTCGGCGTCCCCGCGTTGTTGATGTTCCGCAGGCCGGTCGCCCCGCTGCTCGACTTGCCCGCGTTGTTGATGTTCTGCAGGCCGGTCGCCCCGCCGCTCGGCGTCCCCGCGTTGTTGATGTTCCGCAGGCCGGTCGCCCCACCGCTCGGCGTCCCCGCGTTGTTGATGTTCCGCAGGCCGGTCGCCCCGCTGCTCGACTTCCCCGCGTTGTTGTTGGTCTGCGCGCCGCTCGACGCACCCCCATTGTTGAGGTTCCGGATGCCGTTGGTCTGGCCGCCGCTCGACGTGCCCCCATTGTTGAGGTTCCGGATGCCGTTGGTCTGGCCGCCGCTCGACGCACCCCCATTGTTGAGGTTCCGGATGCCGTTGGTCTGGCCGCCGCTCGACGTGCCCCCATCGTTGAGGTTCCGGATGCCGTTGGTCTGGCCGCCGCTCGACGCACCCCCATTGTTGAGGTTCCGGATGCCGTTGGTCTGGCCGCCGCTCGACGCACCCCCATTGTTGAGGTTCCGGATGCCGTTGGTCTGGCCGCCGCTCGACGCGCCCCCATTGTTGAGGTTCCGGATGCCGTTGGTCTGGCCGCCGCTCGACGCGCCCCCATTGTTGAGGTTCCGGATGCCGTTGGTCTGGCCGCCGCTCGACGCACCCCCATTGTTGAGGTTCCGGATGCCGTTGGTCTGGCCGCCGCTCGACGCGCCCCCATTGTTGAGGTTCCGGACGCCGGAGGAGCCGCTGCTCGACGCGCCCCCGGTGTTGAGGTTCCGCCCACCACCGCCACCGCCGCCGCTGGGCGTCGCGGACTTGTTGACAGCCGGCGCGGCCTTAGACGGCGCTGGCCTGGATGTCTTGTCGGCAGGGGCCGACACACAGACCGCTGGCACGATGAGCAGTGCCAACAGGCATACGAACTTGTTCCCCATGATCGTCTTCGTCGACTCGCGCGACATCATTGCAACCTCCCGTTTCGACCGATCTTCACCCGACAGACTCAGCCGGAGTTTTCATCTTGGCCTGGCGGCCGCAATCAGTATACCCTCTCTTGAGACCGCTGGAACGCCATTTTAGCGCCTGAATATCTCCAATGCCGCCGGAAGGGCCAGTTCCGCTCCTCCCAAGAACCCTAAGGTGGAAACTGTGGCGTTTTTCATCAAACTCCAAAAACGCTTCCGGCGTCCCGCGCTTTTCCCCGCCATTCACTGCGCGGCGATGAACTTGTCTTTCTTCGCGCCGCAGATGGGACAGGTCTCGGGCGGGGCGCCGAACTCTATGTGGCCGCAAACCGGACACAGGTAGAACCGGGCTTCGGACAGATCCTTGCCTTGCTCCACCGCCTCGAGAGCGCGTTGGTACAACTCGGCATGGACGGCTTCCGCCTTCACCGCCAACCCGAACATGACCCTGGCGCGGTGACCCTCTGCTTGGGCCTGCGCCAGCATGGGCGGATACATGGTGGTGTATTCGTAGGTTTCACCCGCAATGGCCGCCTTCAGGTTGTCGCGAGTCGACCCCACGCCGTCGAGCGCTCTCAGGTGCCCCTCGGCATGAATGCGCTCGGCTTCCGACGCCGCCCGGAACAGGCGCGCGACGTTGGGAAGCCCATCGATCTCCGCCTTCTTGGCGAACGCCCGGTATTTCTGGTTGGCCTGGCTCTCTCCGGCAAACGCTTCCTTAAGATTGTCGACAGTTGTCATGGGCATCTCCTTATGCATTTGGCCAACGGCCAATGCAGGGGCCGGGCATGCCCGGCCCGCTTCGCGTAGTTAGATATCGCTACTGTACGTCGCTGACCCGGCCATCCACGAAGACGACCTTCATATCCTGGTAGAAGTAGGTTTTCTTCTGCCCCAGATCGGCGATGCGGGAAGGATTCCCCAGTAGGGCGACCACTTCCGCGATGGTCTGCCCGAGTTGCACGGTGGGGGGCGCGTCCGCGGCTGGAGCGGCTTGTCCGGCCTGCCCGAGAACGGCCTGCTCCTGCGTGTCGGCCTCTTGCGCCTGTTGCTGGAGCTCGGCGGCGACGTTGGTCTCGGCGGGCGGCAGGTCGGCCGCGTAGGAAGCCTGCGTCTGCGCGCGCAGCGAGGCATCGATGGGCGGCAGCCCGCTTTGCCCCTGGCGGGTTTGCAATTCGGCCAGACCCTGATCCAGCGTCTCGCGCATGTGGTTCTGCATCTCCTGCAAATCGGCGAGCTGGACGGGAATGAGGTTGCCCGGCTGGCAGTCCTGGCCCTTGCTGGCCAACACCTGCACGTTGGCGAAGCTGGGGTCGGGCGACGGCGCCGTGCTGAGCTGGAGGACGTCTCCCTGGGTAAGTGCGCATTCCCGGCCTTCGGCGTTGGCGATGAGGCTGCTCGAGACTACGAACACGTGCGGATAGTTGTCCGCGAGCATCGGCGGCGCTCCGTTCGCCCCCAACGCCATGGCGGCGTTCTGGCTTTCGACGCTCTCCTGGTTGAGCTGCCGTTGGACTTCCGCCGCGATCAGGTCCTTGACCCGCGGGCTGAGAGCGACTTGCCCGTATGAATCATAATCCGCCCGAGCCGCGGCGGCCGCGTCCATGCGCTCCTGGTAGGCATCCTGCAAGGACATCGCCAGCAGATAGTCCGTCAGCCAGTAATTGGGGCCGGAATAGTAGGGGTATGGGCTGAAATAACCGGCATAAAACCCCATCCACGGGCTCCCCATCCAGTCGAAGCGATAGTAGACGGGCGAACGCCATGGAGTATAGGCCCAGGAGTAAAACCGCGGCGTGTAGTAGCTCTTCGGAGTATACACGTTGAAGGTGATCCCGCGGTAGACCGACGCCCGATAATATCGCGGATAGGCGACGCCGTGGGAATAGTAGGTCCGCTGCACGAATGCCTGCCCGCGGACCGTGATGGGCCGCTGCGCATAACCATTACCGGCCGCATTCGTCACGATGACTCGGCCGCCCGGCCGCACCACTTCGATGCGCCGGGCGCCGCTGGGAGCGTGGACAATGGTGGCCCCGCCCCCGGTCCGGACGACGGTGGGATGGCCCGAGGGAGCGAAGCGCGCGGAGGCGCCATTGGAACCGCGGAACTCGGGGCGGGGACCCGCGTTGGGCCTCCCCGCGGGACCAGGTGCGGATGGACCCCGCCCGGCGTTAACCCCCGGATTGGCCCCTCTGCCGAAAGTGTTCGGAGCGCTGTCCCTGCCATTGGTATTGGGAGCGGCGCCTCGGCCAAACGTGTTCGGGGCGTTGTCCCTGCCACCGTTGTTCGGAGCGGCCCCTCGGCCGAAACCATTCGGTCCGGTATCCCTGCCCGTGCTGTTCGGCGCGGACCCCCCGCTGGGAGTATTCGTCGCAGGACCTCGGCCGATACTATTCGGGGCATTATCCCGGCCCGTGTTGTTCGGCGCGGAGCCCCCGCTCGGATTATTCGGAGCGGCCCCCCGGCCCGTGTTAATCGGGGGGGTTCCCCTGCCCGCGTTATTGGGGACGTTTCCGCCCCCGGTGTTGGCTGGCGGAGCGCTCGACCTCCCGCCCGGCTGGCTAACGGGCGGAGTGGAATGAACCACGGGAGCGGACGTTGCCGGAGCGGGCGCGCTCTTCGCTGGCGCGGGCGCGCTCGCGTCCTTGCCCTTGTTCTTCTCCTTGCTCTTGTCCGTCTGCGCGTAGAGGCTGCCGGATGACGCAAGCAGCGCCGCGATCAGGGCCATCCCCAGACAACCGGGTAGACCGGCTTTCCATATCTTAAGAGCGCTCATGAAATTCTCCTCATCTCGGCACGGGGCCTCATGCGAACCGTTAACGGGGCCGCATGTAACTTCCGACGCATGAACGTGAAGTCCCGTTCCGCGCCGAGGGCAATCACCCAATCGCCTCCGAAACCCGGCGATTCCCGCTACAGAACATATACCACTTGCCGCCCATCCTCACAAGCAGGCACGGCCCGCGCCGCCTACTTCGCCACCGCCTCCGTGGAGCGGTCCTTCTGGTTCGTCACTGCGATGACAGCCACGTAGACGATGGCCGCCAGCGGAACCAGGAACCCCACCTGCATCGAGCTGTGATCGGCTATGAAACCCATGATCGGCGGCAGTATGGCCCCGCCCACGATGGCCGTCACCATCAGGCCGGAAAGCTCGTTGGCGCGCTCCGGCATGCGGTCCACGGCGATCGAGAAGACCAGCGGGAAGACGTTGGCGAAGCCCAGTCCGGCCACGAAGAAGCTGACCGCCGCCACCGTCGCCACCGGGATGAACAGCCCCAGCAGGCCCAGGATGGCCGCGCCGCACGTCACCAGCAGGAATTTCCGCGGGGCCATCCAGTTCAGAACCACGCCTCCGCAGAAGCGCCCGATGGTCAAGGCCATGAAGAAGAGGCCGGTACCCAGCAGGCCCACCCGGTTGATGTCGATCCCGTAGCTCTGCTTGAGGAACAACGGGATGCCCGAGCTGACCGAAACTTCCGCCCCCACATACACGAAAATGGCCATCACCATCGCCAGCACGTACCCGTTGCGCAGCAGCGAAAGGCAGGAGGCCAGCGTGGCCGGCTGGCCCCCGCCCTCCTGCTTCTTCACCCGCAGCCCGCCCACCGCCAGCAGCGTGATCAGCAGGGCCGCCGAGTAGATCGGGAAAATCACCTTCCAGTCGGCCCCGAAATAGCGCGCGGCGATGACCGGGATCAGCGGTCCGGAAAGCGACCCGATGGCTTTCACGAACTGGCCGAGCGTCAGGTTGCGCGCGAACTTGCCCTCCTCGGAAACGTCGCGCATGATGGGGTTCCCGGCCACCTGAAGCATGGCGGCGCCGGCGCCCAGAAGCAAAATGGCGCCCAAAAAGAGCGGATAGGACGTGATTCCGAAACTGGCGCTCAAGAGCCCTGCCAGCATGATCCCCAGGCCCGCCATGAGCACCGTTTTCTTGCCGCGTTTGTCCTGCCACACGCCCACCGGAACGGAAAGCAATCCGAACATGCTGAAACCCACGAACGGGATCAGCGTGGCCACCGTGGTGCTCAGTTGGAATTGCTCTTTGGCGAGGCTGACGAAGGGTCCCACCGCATCGCCGAAGCCCATCGCCAGAAACACCAGGAAAACCGGGAATGTACGTAGTCGCATTGTGATCCTCGTCTATACCCGCTAAGCCGCAGGCAGGCCTCGCGCATTTTGAGGCATGACTTCCCCGCCTTCGGCGCGGCCTGGCTTCGCCACCGAGTGGTCATTCCCTGTATCAGGGCATGGCTTTAGCCATGCCGCAAAACGCGAGCAATCACCGGGCTTTAGCCCCCGCGGTTCCATACCCCATCTCTCTGCCGTAGCCCAGGGGCTAAAGCCCGTCGTGTTTCCGCGGCTGACCGGCACGGCTAAAGCCGTGCCCTGATACAAACCCGCTGACCCACACATTGTGGTCATTCGCTGTATCCCGGCACGGCTAAAGCCGTGCCCTGATACAAACCTGATGCCCCGCATATATCCTAGTTGCCCGATACAGGCTTGGCAGGCCGGGAGGCCTGCCCTACTGCCTCTTCCACATTGAAACCGTCCACCACGATGCGCGGCCGCTCGCCGCGCGTATCGGCGTTCTCCAGTTCCGTGCGGATGGTGCGCTTCTCGCCCGGCATCAAGGCCACGTAATTGTCGTCATAGAGGGCCGGCAAAATGCGGTCGCCACTCTTCTCGCGCACGGCCTTCACCCGCACCATCAGCGCGGGCGTCTTGCTGGGGTTCTCCAGCTCCGTGGTCAGAAACCAGCGGGATCCCTTCTGCTCCACCTTGGTGGTGGCGTTCACTTTGACCTTGGGCAGCGAGCGGATGGCCTGGAGGTTGTACCCGATGGGACCGCCGCCGCCCCGGCCGCCGCCGCCAAGCGCGCCGGCGGGCCGCGGCGCAGGCTGGTTCTCTTCCAGCCCGCGAAGGTAGAAATTGGTGGAGACCGTTTGAGCCCCGCGCGTCAGATTCAGGCGGATGAAGTGCACCGGCGTCAGCCCGGCTGGATACTCGATTTTGATGGGCGATTGAACGCTGTCTTCGGCGGAATCGAGCGTGGCGCTCTTTTCCCACTTCTTCGATCCATCCATATTGAGCACTTCCACGCGCGCGTTAAGGCCGCGGGCGTTGCCGCCGCTGTAGTTGACCACTTCCACCGACTCGGTGAGGGGGTTCCACTGGATGTGCAGCGGCTCGGAGCCCTTCTTGCTGCCGAAATATCCGCCGTTCTGGTCGAAATAATAGTCGTAGGTCTGCCACACGAAGGACGGCCAGCAGGGATGGCTCATCCACAGCAGGATGCCCATGCGGTTCTTGCCCTGCGCCTCGAACATGGCGCGGTAGCCGTCGTAGTCGATGAACTGCGATAGCGCCACGAACTCCTCGGCGCTCTTGGCCCCGCCGTAGTTGCGGTCGATCATGTCGAGCCAGGTCGATGCGCCCTGCGCGCCGCTCCGGGTGAAATCGTGGATGCCCCACACGTCGCCCAGAGGCCACATATCGGACTCGCGCATCATCTGCTTCAGGCTGTCCATGGTGACCACGTTGGGCATGCCCAGCTCGCTGTGCAGCTTGGTGGTGGCGCGCGTCTGGAAGTAGAACTTCACCGATTGGGTGGCGTAGGGGCCGCCGCCGCTCACCCCGTCCTGGTTCGAACTCGGCGTATAAAACAGGCCGGGGTGCAGTTGCGCGGTGAGCCTCCTCAACTCGCTGTTGATGGGCTCCGGCGGGTAGCCCTCGTTGCGCCCCACATAGATGCCGATCGAGGGATGGTTGCGGATCTTCAGGATGTAGTCCGTGGCATTCACCAGGAACATATCCGGATTCTCCGGGACCGGGCCATCCGCCGGGTTGGCCAGCCAGAAATCCTGCCACACTACGATGCCGTACTTATCGCAGGCGTCGTAGAACTCGTCGTCGCCGGTCTGCCCCACCCAGTTGCGGATCATGGTGAAGTTCATGTCCTTGTGGTAGCGCACCGCCCAGTCGTACTCACGGGCGCGGTAGCGCAGCAGCACTTCCGGGAAGCCCCAGTTGCCGCCGCGTCCCACGAACCGGCGGCCGTTGATCCAGATCTTGAGGGCCCCGGCGTCGTTTTCCACGCCCGGGCGGGCGTCCACGCTGTAGGTGTACTGCTTCACGCCGGCCTTGAAGGACTTGGAATCCGATACGGATTTGTCGGCGGCAACGAAGCTGAGTTGGACGTCGTACAGGTTCTGTTCGCCGTAGCCGTTGGGCCACCACAGCTTGGGATTCCGCAGTGCGAGAGCCGGCGTGGTTGAGGGGTCGAACTTCACCAGCTTGGTCGAACCGGGGTCCACGGTTACCGGCGTTTCAAATGTCACCGTTCCGAACTTGCCGCGCAAAGCGCCCTGAACGGCCTTCTCGCCGCTGTTGCGCAGGGTGGCTTCCACCCGCACGTCGGCCTGGGTGATGTCCGGGAGTGGCAAGGTGGTGACCACCAGCGGATTCTCGATGGTCACCGGCCCGGAGGTGTTGAGCGCCACTTCCGCCCAGATGCCGAGGTCGCGGCCGCGCACCGTGGGAATCCAGTCCCAACCGGCGGTGGCATGGTAGGTGGGGTCGTCCGCGCCGATGGCCCCGCCGTTCGCGTCGGGCCGCTCCCAGATTTTCTCCTTGATGCTGCCGGGGGTGGCGTTCTTGATGATGCGCACGGCCAGCGCGTTCTTTTGACCCGGCCGCACCTTGCCGGTGACGTCGAAACGCCCGCGCAGGAATCCGCCCTCGATGCGCCCGATCCGCTCGCCGTTCAGGAACACGTCGGCCTTCCAATTGATGCCCGTGAAATCGAGCCACGTGCGGCGTCCGGCGGGAATGGGCGGCGCCACGAACTCGTCGCGATACCAGAAGTCGGCCCAGAAGAAGGTGTCCGAAATAGCAAGCTGGTTGTTGCTGAAGTTCGGGTCGGGAATGGCGCCATCGTCCCAGTAACTCGAAACCACCGTCCCGGGCACCGTGGCCGGCAGCCAGTCCTTATCCTGATATCCCACTTTGGAGATGGCCGCGCCGTCGCCGGTTACCAGCGAATCGCGCTGGATGCGCCAGGCGCCGGCCGAGAGCTTCAGTTTCCCGGAGGCATCCGCCACCGGCGCCGCCTTGGGCCGTGGGACCAGGCCGCCGCGGCCGTACACTTCCAGTTCGCTCAAAATGTAGCCATCGGCGGTGGCGGGCTTGGTCATGAAGAGCCGCACGTAGCGCCCGTGCTCCGGCGTGGCCAGCTTCAGGTCGTCGACGGGACCGCCGGATAACGGCAGCACCTGGAAAGTGCGCCAGGTCTTGGCATCGCTCGAAACCTGAAGAACCGCGTCGGCGGCCCGCCGGATCCAGTCGATCGCCACGCGGTCGAAGGTGGCGGGCGCCCCGAAATCGACGTATACCCATTCGCCGCCGTTGGTGGTGGGCTTCCAGGCGCTGGTGAAGGAATAGGGGCCGCCGGCCTGCACGCGCTCGCTCTTGTTGAAGAACATGGCTTCGCTGAGCGTCCAGCGGGTCACGCCTTCGGCGGCAAACTCGATGCGGATCATGCGCTTTCGCGAAGCGGCCGCGAACGGGAGCACGATGCGGGGCGGGGCCGCCGCCGGGCCGCGTCCTCCGCCGGGCGGGGCTGCCGGCGGGGCCCCGGGCTGTGCGGCCGGCCGCGCTGCTCCACGGCCCGCTGCGCCGGGCGCGCCAGGGCCGTTCGGCGCCGCGAGCGCTCCACCGGGGAAGCCGCCGCCAAAGCCGAAGCCGCCGCCGGGCGCCCGGTCCGGGCTGCTGAGCCGGCCCAATTCCGTCCATGAGGCGCCGTCATCGGAACCCGTGGCGGTGATGGTGTAACCCGCCGCCGATTGCGCGCCCGCCGTGGCCCGCAGGCCGGAAAACTCGATGCGGTCGATCTCCAGCGGGCCTTCGCCGCCGGCGAAATCCACCTGCAACCAGGGCTTGGCGCCGTCAATCTGGACCGACGTGCTGCCGTTGCCGTCTATGGCGTGCTCGCGATCCTGCTTGCTCAGCACACCCGCGCTGGTGGAAACCACCACCCAGCGCGGCATCTTCGTATCCTTGATGCCATCGGTGACCAACTGGGCGGTGAGGTTGTAGTCGTACGCGCTCGATTGGTAGACCGCGCGGTGGAGCGCCACGTTGCGGTACGTCTCCGCATCCGGGGCCAGAGCCGGCGCGAAATCCTCCTTGGGATTTCCGGGATAAACTCCCACGCCGCGGGTAAACTGCTGCGCATCGAGCGCCATCAGCCCGACGGTCGCCAAGATCACAAGAACAATGCGTTTCATCGCGCCTCCCTGGGAGCGCCTATGGTAGCAACCAGACCGATTCGAAGGAAGCGCGGCGCGCCCTTGACACGGTGTTCGAAATCTCTGTTGGTCCCACCTTCTAAAACTCAGCGTCTCCGCGTCGAAGCGTTGTCGAGGTTACAATCGAAGCTGGAACAACTATGCAAATCGAAACTTCCCGGCGCGGATTCCTCGGCGCCGCGGCGGGGCTCGCGGGTCTTGCCGCCGGCGCCCCCGGCGCATCCGCCGCCATCGAGCCCGAACCGTGGGGCATCAAGCTCGGCGTGGCCAGTTATTCGCTGCGCCGGTTCACCAGGGCGCAGGCCATCGAAATGGTCAAGGCCCTGCAGACGCCTTGGATCAGCCTGAAGGACATGCACATGCCCTTCGACTCCACCCCCGAGCAGTTCAAAGCGGCCCGCGCCGAATTTGAGGCCGCCGGCATCCGCATCATGAGCGCGGGCAATACCGACATGACCAAGGCGCCGACCACCGAGTTGTTGCGGCGCTCCTTCGAATACGCCCGGAACGCCGGCATTCCCATGCTGGTCTGCGGGCCCACCCACGAGAACATCAAGCTGGTCGAGGGCCTGGTGAAGGAATACAACATTCCCATCGCCATCCACAACCACGGCCCCGAGGACAAGAATTTCCCCACCCCGCAATCGGTCCTCGAGGTGGTCCGCAATCTCGACCCGCGCTGCGGCCTGTGCATGGATGTGGGCCACTCGGCTCGCGCCGGCGTCGACGTGGTCAAGACCATCGCCGAAGCTGGAAGCCGGCTGCTCGACATGCACGTGAAGGATTTGCGCGCCTTCACGCCCAACGGCCAGCAGGTGGACGTCGGCGACGGCATCATGCCGTTTCCGGAAATTTTCAAGCAGCTCAAGAAAATGGGCTACCGGGGTTGCGTAAATCTCGAATATGAGATCAACGAGACCAACCCTCTTCCGGGCATGCAGCGTTCCTTCAGCTATATGCGCGGCGTGCTGGCGGGGCTGGCGGCATCCTGAGGGGAACTATGCGCAAGATCGCACTCGGCGTCAAGGGCGAAAAGAAGCTGCTGGTCACCGCCGATACGGCTATCAGCTTCCTGGGCGATGAAGGCGCTCGCGTCCTGTCCACGCCGCACATGATCGGCTACATGGAGCAAACCTGCCGGGACACGGCGCTGCCGCTGCTCGAAGCGGGCTACGATACGGTGGGCACGAAGGTCAATGTGGCGCACTTGGCCGCGGCGCCGATCGGCGCCTGGGTAAGCTTCACCGCCGAAATCGTCGCCGTCACGGACCGCCGCATCGAGTTTCGCGTGGAAGCCTGGGACGAACACGAGAAGATCGGCGAGGGAACTCACGAGCGAGCGATTATCGACGTGGCGAAATTCGCCGCCAGACTGGCGCAGAAGAAAAACCGGTGACGCCGGCGATCTTGCCGTCGGTGTTACATCCGGGCCTTGCCCGGATCGACAAGGCTGGAGCCTTATCCCACCCTACACCGCGGTCGAGGCCGGACTATACCCGCCGAGGAGGCTCTTGCCGTTCCCGCCGCTGGGTCTCACGGAACTGCCGGCGCCGTTGCTTGCCTGCCGGTAGTAAACGGCCAGAATCGCGCCTTCATCGTAGTCGATGGCCCGCGCATACTGGCGTATATAACTGGTGTTGTAGATTCCACCCGGGAGTTTTTCGAACTCGCCCCGCTCGATCGCTTCCAACGACCGCACGCTGATTTTGGTGGATTCCGCGATTTGATGAAGGGAAATTCCCCGATTATTGCGTATGGTAGCTAAGGCTAGGAGGCTGTTGTCGTCGTTCACTTTGCCTGCCTTTCCCTCCGGCTCGGGGGGACCTTCCGGAGGAGGTTGTATCGGAACACACACTATAACATCACTTTTGTCTCTCTGTTAAAGTCTTTTTTCACGGATATTTGCCGACAACGGTTCGGCGATGGTGTCCTGGCCCGTCTGGCATGGCGGACGGTTGCCCCGCCGGTACTTTTTGTAGTTCTAGTACCACTTAACCTGGATTCCGAAGTCAAATCCGGGAAGCTGCGTTCCCATGATCTAACTTGTTGAAACAACATGCCTTGTATCATGGCACGGCTTCAGCCGTGCCGAACGGAATGCATTTGCCGGGCTTTAGCCCGAATCCCGAGACAAGGCCCGCGATGCTCAACACAACAGGCCCGGTGCGGAGTGCCGCGGGAATTGGTCGGGACGACCGGCGGCAAAAAGTTGGACCACTCACAGAACCATACAGGCAGAGGACGAACTGCGGACACGAACCCGAAAGAGGCAGGGGAACCGGGGAAAACTGGATGGCCGCGTAGGGAGTCATCGCACTACGCGGCTTCCCAGTGAACTGCAACTGGAAGCGCGCGTGAGCGCTACTTCGCGGCCTTCGTGGACTTCGCCTTCGTGGACTTGGCAGCCTTCGTCTTGGTCGACTTCTTGGAGGACTTCGTGGAGGTGCTGGTCTGCGCGAACACAGCGACGCTGCCCATCACCAACGACAGGCCGAGCATCATGGTCATCAGTTTTTTCATTGCGTTTCTCCTTGTTGGATGGACGAGTATATCTCTCGTCTGTGGTTATGATAGCCAGCGGCACATGAATAGCCGCTTAAGCCCCAATTAAAAAGGATTCATCTGGATTCGCGAAAATCGCCACCCTCCGCCAAGGCCGGTCACCACTGTTTTCAAATGCTTTGTGCGATACATAATCATCCTGTTTTCAATAGTTTGTGTAGTGATGCCGCACAACGCGAGAGACTTTTCGGGGGGGCCGCGCTGGTACAGTGAGATCGGATGAGAAAGTCGGAAATTGCCAAAAAACTGGCGCGGCAGGCTGGGGTAACCGAAGGTGAAGCGGCGGACCGGCTGGACTGCGTGGTCCGCGAAATCCTGGCCCGCCTGCGGATGGGAAGAGAGGCGAACCTGCCCGGCCTGGGCCGTCTGACGACGGGTCCCGATGGGAAGGTGTGGTTTAGAAAGGAGCGGGGTGGCCGCGATGGTTGACCCGGCGACCGCGCAACTGGCGCAGGTGGTACTGCGCGGGCTGGCCGCCGGCCAAGCGGTGGAAATCGACGGCCTGGGCGTGTTCCACCCTGACCCGGTGAACGGCGTGCGCTTCGAACCTCGCGCGCCGCGCGTGTTCCTGGCCCACGTACGCGAGGACCAGCACGCCGCCGCACGGCTCTACGACGGCCTCGCGGGGGCCGGATTCAGCCCTTGGATGGACGCGCGGAACCTCCTGCCGGGGCAGAACTGGCCGCGCGCCATCGAGACCGCTATCGAGACCTCGGATTTCTTCGTGGCGTGCTTCTCCGCCAACTCGGCCACCAAGCGCGGCGGGTTCCAGGCGGAAATCCGCTATGCGCTGGACTGCGCGCGGCGCATCCCGCTGGAAGAAATTTTCATCGTGCCCCTGCGCTTGAATGCGTGCCGGGTCCCCCGTGTAATTGAGCGCGAGCTGCAGTATGTCGACCTGTTTCCCCATTGGGACAAGGGGGTGCGCCGCCTGACGGCCATGATGCGCCGGGAACATGCGCGCCGCAACGGGGCCCCCTGCCCGGCGCCGGCCCGTTAACCGCCGGCGCCGGCGGTCCGGAACCATCGCCGAATCGACATTTTGAGGTCTTCCACCCCCGTTATGCACTGCAAAACGTCCGCCTGCGTGCCTTGGTAGCCGTGGCGGGGCACGGAATACCAGCCGTCCGGCGAGTCTCCCAGCCGGCTTAGACGGACGTTGCCGGGTTGCGCGCTCACCGCGCCCAACAGTCCCATGCGGCGAATGGTGGCGATCTCCCGGGCTCCAAAATCGCCCGCCCGTCCAGCCGGGTAGCAGAAAACCGGGACCGGCCGGATCACTTCTTCGCCTAGCCTGCGCCAGGATTCGGTGATCTCCCGCTCCGATTGTTCATCCGAGGCGCTCGAAAGCACCGGATGCGTCAGGGTGTGAGGTCCGAATGTCATGCCCCGCTTTTCCAGGTCCCGCGCCTCCGCCCAGGAAATAGGCGCAAACCGCGCGGGACAGGTCTCCGGCAGTTCCACGTCCGCCTGGACGCTCAGCTCCGCGATCGAAGCCTGCCTGTCCGCTTCCGAGGCGTCCTGACAACGGAGGGCGAAAGGGCGCCACTCCATGCCGCCGGCGGCATCCCGCCGGAAATGGAAAAGCTCGCCGCCCAACCGTACGCGGATCTCCCCGCGCGTGGCGTGCTCGAAAACGTGCTCGATCTTGTCCCACCACAGCCACGTCCGGCCGTCCAGGAAATCCGTGACGGCGAAAACCGTCGCGGGACAATCGAACTCGGCGAAAATCGGACCCGCGATTCGCCCCTGCTCGAAGTAGCCGTCATCGATGGTAAAGGCAACCGTCCGCTTCAGCCGTTCGCCCGCCCGTAGCCGCTGAAACAACTCTTCCAGCGAAATCAGGTTGTAGCGCCGCCTCCTCAGATCCGTGAGGATCAGCCGGAGAACTTGCGGGTCGTGCCCCTCCACGCCCAACTCCGGGACGGCAAAGCGGTGCGCCATGAAGACGGTCGCCTCCGTCCTGGTCGCCCCAGCCAGCAGTCGGGGCAGGCCGGGCAACGCAAGCGCCCTCAAAAAGGCCCTTTTGGAGAGGCTTCTCTGGAATGGAGCGGGCACGAAGAACCAGAACTATAGCATGTTGCCGGTTCTGGCTCCGCTGCCGCGGGTCGACAATGCGCCTTTTGGCGGCCAATCTCCGATAAGCGTTATCATCTTCGTTTAGAAGCTTCGCGGAGTTCTTGCCCCATCGAATTGCCGGCGCCGGCGCATGACTTCTCCGGACTCTGCACATACCGCAAACCCAAACCCCGCGCACGCTGCGCCAGGTTGGCCCCCCGTGGTTGTGGCGGGCGCGTACCAAACGGGCGTGGTGCTGATGCGGAATCTGGCCAGACGCGGCGTCTCCGTTTCCTGCATCGACTGTTACCCGGAGCAACCGGGATTCAAGACCGTGTACGGGAAAGCTCGCCTTTGTCCCAACCCGGAAGAGCGGCCCGCCGATTGGCTCCGGTTCATGGCCGGTCTCGCGAAAGACATCGGGCGCAAACCGGTCCTCATTCCCAGCGCCGACCTGTTCGTCACGGCCATCGCATCCCATGCGGCTCAACTGGAAGAGCATTTCGTCTTCCTGCATTCCGGTATGGCCGTGCAGGCTCTGCTGGCTACCAAGAGACGCCAATATGAGATTGCGGCCGGGAACGGGTTGCCGGCGCCCCGAACCCAGTTCGTAAGCTCCTTGGAGGAACTTCGCCGCTTTGGCGAGGAGGCGCGATTTCCGTGCCTGCTCAAACCGGTTCACTGCCGCGAATGGGAACGATTCCCGGCGGGCCACCCGCTGCTCTACCAGAAAACCGCGCTGGCGCTTTCGTTGCCCGAGCTGGAGGCTAAGTACCTCCTCGCCGAAGCGGCCACACCCGAACTGATGGTCCAAGAGGTGATTGAAGGTCCGGACGACGCCAAGCTGGTGTATCTGTCGTGCTATGGCCGGGACGGCGCCAGGTTGGGGGCCTGCGTGGTGCGGGAACTGCGGACGGATCCGATCTACTTTGGATCGGCGAGCCTCGTGGAGCCTGTCGAAGATCCCGAGGTGGATGCGCTCTGCGACGGGTTCCTGCGCCGTATTGGGTACGCGGGCCTGTGCGAGATCGAGCTGAAGCGCGACAGCCGGGACCAAAGCATCAAGATAATTGAAGCCAACCCGCGATACAGCGTCACCGCGGACGCGGCCCCGTACGCGGGGGTCGATCTGGGCTGGCTGCATTACCTGGACCTGATCGGCCAGCGCGTCGAGCCGGTTCAGCCGGCCAGATTCAACTTCCGGCATATTGTCCTGCGCCGCGATTTTGCGTGCTTCCGCAGTTATCGCAAAGCCGGTCTTTTGAGCTGGTATGAATGGATCCGCTCGTATCGCCCGCCGGTGGCCTTCTTCGATTTCGATGTTCGCGATTGGCGGGTGACGGCCGACACGGTTGTCGCGCTCTTCAAGATCTTGGCTTCGCCGCTCTACCGCCGGGTGTTTCCGAAACGGTATCGGTGACGCCGCGATCGCGCGCCGGCCGCGCCTTCGTTTACTCCTGCTTCCTCCAGTAGACCCCGCGCGCATCGATCCGGTGGATTTCTTCCCCGATGCCCTGGTCGCGGCGAAAGTCGTCTATCGCCCGGCGGCACTCCGCCAGGTTCTGGTAATCGTCGAAGATGGCGTACCCGCCGGCTGAAAGCGCGGGATAGAGATTGCGCAGGGCGTCCATGGTGGATTCGTAGAGATCCGCGTCAACCCTGAGGATCGACAACTGCCGGATTGGCGCCGTGGGCAGGGTCTCGCCAAAGAATCCTTTGAGGAACGCTACGTGTTCATCGAGCAGACCATACCGGGCGAAGTTGTTCCTCACAGCCTCCAGGGGAACCGCCATGTCCCCCTTGCGCCAGGCGAAGGTCTCCTGCCGCCGATTGATCTCTGGAAGTCCGGCAAACGAATCCGCCACCCAGACCTTCCGGTCGCTAATCTGATACGCCATCAGTACGGCCCGCATGAATATGGTCATTCCGCCGCGCCAGACCCCCGCCTCGATAAGATCGCCGTGAATGTTCCGAGTCAGCACATCCACAATGCACCGCTGCATATGATCGAGCTGGCGCGTCCCCAGCATCGTTTCCGCGTCCTCCACGCGATTCGTGGTTTCATGTCCGGATTCCAGGTAATCCTCGGCGCACGAGGGCGTCAGACGCACAGCCTCCAGCGCGAAGCGAGACGCCACCTGGTTGAACTGGTACAAAAGCCAGGATTTCGGTCCGTGCGGCCGGATCGTGTGGCGCTCCATCCCGTTCGCGGTCTGGGCGCGGGTCAGGACCTTCTTCATAAGATCGAGATACAACTCAGGTGGAGTGCTCGGCGCCGGCTGTGTGGCGAGCGGCAGGAAAACGCGGGAACGGGCGAAGTGAGCGCCAGCCGAACCAGCCCTGACGCTTCTCTTCCTCGTCTCCACCGGCGGCAGTACGGCGGGACCCCTGGTCCGCGGGCAACCCCCTGGCCGCCTATCCGGCGCTTGATCGTCGAAAAGGGCCATGCTTGGGTAATTCGCCCGAAAGCGGGCCAGGGGAGGCGCGAATGTCATATCAGGGTAGTGCGTCAGGCGCCAGAGAATTCTCGCTAAAAAGGTTTCTATCGGCCGGACCGGCGAAATCCTTAGGTGACTATTCGCCTGCCGTGGAAGAATTCGGGATCGGCGGGTCGGAAGCGGTGGAACAGGCTTGGCCGCCACGTATAATCGAGGTTAGGCCAACCACATGAAGAGACCGCTGCTGTACCGCTTCGCCTTCGTCCTGCTGGCGCTGTGCGTCGCCTTCGTGGTCTGGCAGGAATCGTTTCGCCTGAAGCAGTTCGATCCCTCGAACCCCACTCAGACTCTCATATTTTGGGCCATTTCGATCCTCATTTCCGCCTTGATGGTCACGCTTGGGTGGGTGCTGGTGCGCACCGGCCTCAAGCTGTATGTTGAGCGCCAGGCCAACCAGGCCGGCTCGCGCATCAAGACCAAACTGGTGGTGGGCGCCTTGGCTCTCAGCATTTTGCCGGTGTGCTTCCTGGTGTGGTTCAGCTACTCGGTGCTGACCGTCAACATGAACGCCTGGTTCACGCGTCCGGGCGAAGAGGAGTTGCAGATATACGTCCAGATCGGCAAGCAGCTCAAGAAGGAAATGCAGGACGAGACCTTGGCGCAGGCGGCCCTGCTGGCGAGCCTGCCCCAGGTCCGCGCGCTGATCGAGCGCGGGGAGCCTTCCAGCGGCTTCCTGGAGCGATTCTGCCGCGACCAGGAGCTGGCTTCGGCGGCCATCTATGCCGCCTCCGGAGACGTGCCGCTGGACGCCTGGGGGCCCCTCGAATCCATCGGCCGGGAGCGAGAGGCCGCCAGTCGCGCCGCCGGCCCCAAGGAAACCAAGCCGGGCCCCCGGGATTCCGAGTCGCCCCTCTCGGTGACGGCGAGACGCCCGGTGCTGGATGGGCCGAATGTGATTGGCTATGTGGGCCTCTCGGCGCTGATTCCCCTGGATGTGGCGCAGACCCAGGCGAGGATGGAGAAGATTTCCAAGGATCGCGCCCAGTTGTTCGAACAACGCCATTCCATCCGCACGGAATCCACCAAGTTCATGGTGTTGATCACCCTGTTCGTCCTCTCGGTGGCCACCTGGATCGCGCTGTTCCTGGCCAAGCAGATCAGCGTGCCCGATTGCGGCTCTGCTGGAGGGCGCGAGCGAGGTGCGCAAGGGCAACCTGCGCCACCGCGTGAACGTCCGGGCGGCGGACGAGCTGGGCTCGCTGGTGCGCAGCTTCAACCAGATGACCCAGGAGCTGGAGGCCGGCAACCGGGAGCTGGACGCGCGCCGCCGCTTCACCGAAGCCATCCTGGAGAGCATCCCCACGGGCGTGATTTCGATCGGCTCCGACGGGTCCATCCAGCGCGTGAACCGCGCCCTGTCCAAGATTCTTCCCCGCCACCCAGGTATCCCTGGCGACGCGCCTGGAGGATCTGTTCTCGCGCGAGGACACGGCCGAGATCAAGTACCTGATGAAGCGGGCGCGCCGCACCGGGGCCGCTTCCCGCCAGATCGAGCTGCGCACCGCCGAGCGCAAGCGCCAGATCGCGGTCACCGTTTCGGCGCTGGAAGAGAAGCTGACCTCCGGCTTCGTGGTGGTCCTGGAAGACACCACCGAGCTGCTGCGCGCCCAGAAAGCCGCGGCCTGGCACGAGGTGGCGCGGCGGGTGGCGCATGAAATCAAGAACCCGCTCACTCCCATGGGGCTTTCCGCCGAGCGCATCGTACGGCAGATCGAGCGCCTCAACCTGCCGCCGGGGCCGGCGGGGATCGTGAGCGAATGCGCGGCCATGATCACCAAATCGGTGGAGTCGGTCAAGACGCTGGTGGATGAGTTTTCGGAGTTCGCCCGCTTCCCCTCCGCGCAACCGGTTCGCGCGGACCTCAACCAGGTGGTGAGCGGCGCGCTGGCGGTCTTCGAGGGACGTCTGGACGGCATTCAGCTTTGCGCCGACCTGGCCCCCGGCCTGCCGCCGGTGAACCTGGATCGGGAGCAGTTCCAGCGCGTGGTGGTGAACCTGGTGGACAACGCCGCCGAGGCCATGCAGGATTCGTTGATCAAGGAACTTCACATCACTACCCAGCCCGGTGTGGCGGAGACCGTGGAATTGGTGGTGGAGGATACCGGCTGCGGCATCGGGCCGGAGGACAAGGAGAGACTCTTCCTGCCTTACTTTTCGACCAAGAATCGCGGCACCGGCCTGGGCCTCTCCATCGTGAGCCACATTGTGGCCGAACACAGCGGCCAGATCCGGGTGGAGGACAACCAGCCCCTGGGCGCCCGCTTCACGGTGGAGTTGCCGGCCATCGTGGAAGGCGACGCGGCCGAGGGCGCGGGCGCGCGGACGACCCTGGCGGCCAAGCCATGAAGCCGCGGCGCATCCTGGTGGTGGACGACGAGCCGGATATCCGCCAGTCCCTCAGCGGCGTGCTCGAGGATGAAGGCTACGCCGTCTCGGCCGTGGAAAGCGGCGAAGCATGCCTGGCGGCCCTGCCCGAAGGCGATTTCGGCCTGGTGTTCCTGGATATCTGGCTGCCCGGCATGGACGGCATGGAGGTGCTGGCGCGCATCCAGGAGACTCCTTTGCCGGAGCGCCCCGTGGTGGTGGTGATCTCCGGCCACGGAAGCATCGAAGCGGCCGTGAAGGCCACCAAGCTGGGCGCGTTCGACTTCCTCGAGAAACCGCTCTCCATCGAGAAGGTCTCGGTGGTGGCCAAGAACGCGCTGGAACGCCGCCAGTTGTCCATCGAAAACAGCCGTCTGCGCGCCGATAACGGCGCGCGCTATCGCATCATCGGGGAGAGCGTGCCCATGAAGGCGCTGCGCCAGCAGATGGCCCTGATGGCCGGAACCAACGGGCGCGTGCTGATCTACGGCGAGAGCGGCACGGGCAAGGAGCTGGTGGCGCACGCCATCCACGCCACCAGCCCGCGCGCGGCGGCCCCCTTCGTGGAGGTGAATTGCGCGGCCATTCCCGAGGAGCTGATTGAAAGCGAGTTGTTCGGCCACGTCAAGGGCAGCTTCACCAGCGCCCATGAGAACAAGGCCGGCAAGTTCGAGAAGGCCGATGGCGGCGTCCTGTTTCTGGACGAAGTGGGCGATATGAGCCTGCGCACGCAATCCAAGGTGCTGCGCGTCCTCGAGGAGCAGCGCTTCGAGCCGGTGGGCGCGGCCGCCTCCCTGCAGGTGGATGTGCGGGTGCTGGCGGCCACCAACAAGAACCTGGAGGAGGAGATCGAGCGCGGCAACTTCCGCGAGGACCTTTTCTACCGGCTCAACGTGATTCCGTTCTTCGTGCCGCCGCTGCGGGACCGGCGCGAGGATATCCCCCTGCTGGCCGATTACTTCCTGCGCGAGTTCACCACCGCCTACGGGCGCAAGCCCAAGGAGCTGACCCCGGAGGCCTACAGCCTGCTCGCGGAGTACCACTGGCCCGGCAACGTGCGCGAGTTGCGCAACCTGATCGAGCGGATCGTGATCATGAACCCGCAGGTTAAGGTGGACGCCCGCCACGTTCCGCTGCACCCCGCGCGCCGCCCGGCGGAGCGCGCGGCCGACCGCTTCGGCAGCTTGCAGGAGGTGCGCGAAGCCGCCGAGCGCGAGTACATCCTCAAGAAGATGGAAGAAACCAGCGGCAATGTGACCCGCGCCGCCGAGTTACTGGGGCTGGAGCGCAGCAACTTATACCGGAAGATGAAGGCGCTGGGGATAGGGCCGAAGGAGTAGGGCGTCCTCTTGGCCATTGCCTGTGGCAAACTGGGACTGGTGGGCATGTCGAAAACCCAGATCGGGACCTTCAAACCGCCTTCCGCCGGCGACCCGGTGTTAAGCGAGGTTGTCCGGCGGCTTGCGGACGTAGAAGGCGGGCGGGTGCGCCCAGCGCGCGAAGCGCTTAGGCAACTCGGGGCAAAGCTCGGCTTTTCGAGTTGATATTACGGAGGCGGCGCTCGCCAGTGCCGAAGGCGAAGATCCGAGCAGACCTTTTCCGGTCACAGCCCTCGAAAAAAAACTTGCGCAGCCATTTCAACCACTTGCCCGCCCCGCCGCCCAGCCCCGCCCAACCCCCTTGCTACTCTGAGATTGAAAAAAGGCTGCTCGCTCGCCGAGAGGCAGCTCGTTTCGGGACCACGTCCGGCGCCCAATACCGCGCGGGGGCTGCAAAGTCGGATTCATACGTGGCGCAACGTTCGTAAGGCGGCCATAGTGGCTTGTTCTCCTCCTCGTGAGGAGAAAGGAACCGGTTCCTACAGCCCCGGCAAGGCCTAAACAGCCAGCGCGGGGAAGCAACACAGAGTAGATTATGAGATCCCATCCCCACAGGCGGCCCGCTTCGGGCGGATAACTCCGCCCAATTGGGTTCGTTTCGCAACTCCGTCCGAGCAGGCCGGACCGATCTGGCAACCGTGGAACGGTCCCGTATCGAGAACTGCCTCCCCATCCGGCTCCGCGCGGTAGCACAAGGTGATAGCCGAGAGCTTGCGGGCGAAGCAAGATATCGCGACGCGGTTTAGTTCGCTCCCGCACGCGGTCCGCGGCTATCTCTACTTACCTGTGTGGATGACGCGCCAGACGGATTTCGACCCATCGTCGGTAACCATCAAAGACCCATCCGATGCAGTCGCCACTCCGACCGGCCGGCCCCAGACCGCGGCGTCCGGCAGCACGAAGCCCGTCAGAAAATCTTCGTAAATGCCCGAGGCGTGGCCATGGTTCAGAGGTACGCGCACGATCTCATAACCGGTCCGCACCAATCTGTTCCACGATCCATGCTCGGCCGCGAAAATGTCGCCCTGGTATTCGGCGGGAAATTGATCGCCGTCGTAGAAGGTCATCTGGAGCGAGGCGTTGTGCGGTTGCAGCAGCACGTCGGGAACGATTGCCTTGTCCTTCATTTCGGGGTGCTTGCCTTCGTGCCGCGGATCCTGATGGCCCCCCATGTAAAACCACGGCCAGCCGTAGAAGCCGCCTTCCTGAACGTGAGTGATGTAATCCGGGACGAGGTTATCGCCCAGGGCGTCGCGTTCGTTCACCGAGCACCACAGCTCTCCCGTGGTGGGATTGATGGCGATGCCCACGGGATTCCGAATGCCCGAGGCGTAGACCTTCACGAACGCGCCGTCGGGGGTGTATTGCAGAATGTCGGCCCGGTGAAGCTCCTGCTGTTGCAACTCGGGATCGGTTTCCGCGACATTCGATCCGGAACCGACGGAGACGAACATCTTCCCGCCGTCGGGCGAGAACGCCACATCGCGGGTGGAATGTCCGCCGACAGGAAGGCTCGGGACGATGGTTTCGACCGGACCGGTGGCTTTCAGATCGCCGTTCTTGTAGGGGATGCGCACGACCGAGGCGGTGTTCCCGACATAGATATATTGCGGGTTCTTTCCCGGTGGGTAGAAGGCCAGGCCGAAGGGGCTTTTCAGTCCCGTTATGAAGGTAGAGGTTTGCTCCGGTTTGCCATCGGCGGTGATGCCCCGAAACACCGTGAGTTCGCCGTTACTGGTGGTTTCGGCGACGAACAGATCGCCGTTGGGGGCCCGGCGGATGATGCGGGGATTTGCCAGACCCGTGGCGAAGAGCTCGACTTTGAATCCCGCGGGCGCCTGGGGCCAGACATCGGCGGGACGGGGGACGATCTGCGCGCGCGTCGACGACGAGGGGGTGGCGCCGGGTTTTGGAAGACTGTTGACGGTGATGTGACGCCAGACGCCGGGCTTCAGGTCGGTGAAGCTGGCGAAGGCCGAATCGCCGGTGAGTACGTTTTTCGGGTCGGCATTGCCGGACGCGAGTTCGATGGCCGCCGTGCAGGCCAACAGTGCGGCGCATGGTATCGCCGCGCGCAACGAAAGTCTCATATCTGTTTCAAACCATCCTTCTTGGTCGTGCCGTTATGGCCGGGACTTTGTAATCGAGAACATATTCCAACTTCGTCTCGCCAGTGAGGGAATCTATTTGCCCGGTTTCGCGGCATCGAAGCGAACCGATTTCAGGGCGTTGGCGTCGCCCTTGATTGCCGTGGCGCCGGCGGGGAATCCATTCTGTTTCAGCATGTAGGCGAGGATGTCCGCGTTCTGGTCCCGGTTGAGCTTGCCGGGATGGTCGGCGGGCATTGTCACGCGCATTTTTTCGAAAAGATCGCCCAGGGGTTTGCCGTTCCAGTTGGATTTGAAGTCGTCGCCGGCCAGGGGGGGAAACAGACCGGCGCCTTCGAGAGCCTCGCCGTGGCAGGAGGCGCATTCCCGCCGGTACAGGGAGACGCCGCGGGCGGCCTGGTCATCGGTGTAAACGCCATCCCATACGGAGGCGGGCGCCTGGGCTAAGGCGCCGACAGCCGCCAGGACCGCTGCCGCGATTGCCGGTTTGGGGGTTAGCAAGTCTCGCATAGTCCGACGCACGTCCTTATTGGGGCGGCGCATGGAAGCGGCCAAACCAGGCCGCCTTACCGATAACGTGGCCATCCATTGCCTTCAGCAGGCCGTCGCGCGAGGTGTTGGCGGGGAGATCCAATTTGGTATCCAAGGCGTAGAACTCAAACACATAGTGATGGATCGGCCCCGGTCCGGCGCCGGGCCCGAAATAGACGGGCGCGCTCCCGCGTTCGGACGCAATCCCCGGACCGTTGCGGGTCCCATCGGGCAAGTCGCCCGCCGCCAGTCCTTCCGGCAGGCCCGTGGCCGTAGCGGGGATGTTAAATGCCGCCCAGTGAAGCGTGTCGGTGGCGGTTTTGTTGGATGAATTCTCCAGGTCGTGAAAAATCACCGCGTAGGTTTTCAAATTCTCCGGAGCCGCGGTTGGATTTCCGCCCAGGTTCCAGTGGAACTCGAACGCCGGCGATTTGTTGTCACCGCGCATGGAGTACCTCATGGGAACTTCCCCGCCATCCGGCCATGCCGTGGTGGTGACCCAGAATGACACGCGCGCTGGGCCTCCGCGGCCGGCGGGGGGCGCCTGGCCGATTGCCAGCGCGGAGCATGACAGGACCACAATCGCCGAAAACATACCTCGCTCGATTACCTTCATTCGCACTTTCTCCTTACCAAGGTCCTTCTCCGGAACTTCTCAGTTTGCATCGCTTTGCCGGCCGGTTTCATCTTCACGGCCCACGCTTTCTCCTCAGAGGAGTTGTCGTGTATCGTTTATAGAATATTCCTAGGACTACAGGATGTATTTGAGACGTGTCGGGATTCAGTCATTTAGGGGTAAGCCGGGGTAATCGGGACGTTTCCTCGCATCCCAGCGTTCCGTGGAGCAGACCTTCTCCATTCACAGCCCCTGCCCGCAGGCTGCCGAGAAGGCTCTCAAGGCGTTCTTGACTTTTCACCACCAGCCTTTCCGCAAGACTACGACCTCGCTTCTCCCGGCAAGCAGTGCGCAAACATCGATGCGACGCCTATTCCCGCGTCCCTTCCCGCTCATAGTGCGCCTTCACCTTGCGCGCCACGGAGCGGCCCACCACCGCCGCCAACCGGTCCTCCTCCGTGGCGCGCACTAACTCGGAGCTGCCGAACTCCTTCAGTAGCTTCTGCACGGTCTTCGCACCGACGCCTGGAATGGCATCTAACTCCGAAGTAAGTTGCCGCGCGTTGCGCCGCGAGCGATGGAAGGTGACCGCGAAGCGGTGCGCCTCGTCGCGTATCGATTGGATCAGGTGCAGGATGGGCGAGAAGCGGTCGAGCGCGATGGGTTCGTCTTCCTGCCCGTATACGTAGATGATTTCCTCGCGTTTGGCGATCGAGGCCAGCGGCTGATCGCTAATGCCGATCGCCTCCAGCGCCTCGGCGGCGGAATGCAATTGCCCCAGGCCGCCGTCGATCAGCACCAGCCCCGGCATGGCCCGCTTCTCGTCCTGCAAGCGCTGGTAGCGGCGCATGATGACTTCTTTCATGCTGGCGAAATCGTCGTTGCCGACAACCGTGCGGATGATGAACTTGCGGTAGTCCGCTTTCTTCATCTTCCCGTCTTCCCACACCACCATGCTGGCCACTTTGTCAGTGCCCTGTATGTGCGAGATATCGAAGCACTCGATGCGCGCCGGCGCGGCCGGCAGGTTGAGAGCGTCTTGCAGGGCCTCCTGAATGGCCCGTGAGGAGGGCTTCAGGACGCGGAAGCGGGCGTGGAAGCTGTGCTTCGCGTTGGTCTCGACAAGCGCAAGCAGGGCTTTCTTCTGGCCGCGCTGCGGGGTGCGTATCTCCACCCGGCGGTTGCGTTTTTCCGAGAGCAGCTCCTCCAGCGCTTCGCGGTCTTCAAAATCCGTGGGAACGTGAATCTCGGCGGGAATGAACTGCTGGTCCAGGTAGATCTGCTTGAGCAGCGAAGAGAGGAACAGCGGCTGGTCGAACTCGAGTTGATCCTCCCAGAACATCTCGCGGCGGTCCACGATCTGGCCGTTGCGCAGATGAAAGAGGTTGAGCGCCACCAGCGGCGGCTCGGCGTAACAGGCGAAGATATCCACGTCGTCCCCCTTGGCGGCCGCCATCTTCTGGCGCTGGTCCATTTCTTCCACGGTGGCCAGCAGGTCGCGAAGCGCGGCCGCCTCTTCGAAGCGCGTCGCGGCGGACGCGGCTTCCATGCGCGCCCGCAGCCCTCGCGCCAGGTCGCCGTGGCGCCCATCGAGAAACAGCCGGACGTCTTTCACCGCGGCGGCGTAGGCGTCAGCCGTGGTCAGCCCTTCCACGCACGGTCCCAGGCAGCGGTGAATATGGTACTGAAGGCACGGCTTGGGATGATAGCGGGTCAGGTCCACCTTGCACGACGGAACCAGAAAATGCCGGTGAATGAAGTGCGTCAGACGGTGCGCCAGGTTGGCCGGAAAGAACGGGCCGAAGTAAGTCGCGCCGTCCTTCCTGATGCGCCGGGTCACGTACACGCGCGGATACTTCTCATGAGTCAGCTTGACGTAAGGGTAGGTCTTGTCGTCGCGCAGCAGAACATTGAAGCGCGGCTGGTATTGCTTGATGAGGTTGTTCTCGAGCGCCAGCGCTTCTTTTTCGTTATCCACCAGGATGTAATCGATGTCCGACGCTTCGGAGATGAGCGTACCGGTCTTCACGTCGGCGAGTTTGTCTTCCGAAAAGTAGCTGCGCACGCGCAGCCGCAGGCTCTTGGCTTTGCCCACGTAAATCACGCGGCCGCCGGCATCCTTGTATAGGTACACGCCGGGCGAAAGCGGAAGCTGGCCTGCTTTGTCGCGGAGTTCCATGGGAGGGAGGCTGCGATTTCAGTATAGCCCTGGCACGGCGGAGGGCGCTTCCATCACTGGACTTCTTCGCCCTCGACAGCCATGCCCGGCGTTAGGAATGTCGAGGGCATTTCACCGTTGCCCGCAAGAGTGAAAGTCTTGAAACGTCTGTACCACTTTCCGTCCGGCACGTCGGGATCGGACTCCAACCAGTGTTTCAGTTCGACAAACTCTGCGATTGCAATTCGGCCCTCACGATAGCGTTTAGTCAGGTGATCCAGAATTCCCGGTGGAGGCGGCTTCTTGATCTTCGGCATTTTGAATCGACAACCCGGTCATGTGCGGGCGCCGGCGACATAGCGATTCAGGCGTTCTCGAATTGCCTATGGAAGATCACACGTTCCAGTTGATTGGAAAGTCGCCGGATTTCAACGGGGCTGTCCGTCGCCTTGATACGCTGCAACAGGGTGAGAAGATCGTGGTCCGAAGCGCCGACGGCAGCGGCGGCAGGCGCGGATGAATCGATCCGTTTGCGGAACCCGCCAAGTTCGCCGCTCTCTTTGGCTTTCGCCCAACGTGTCTGAACCGCCTTGCGGGCGCTTTCACTGCGCTGTTCGGGAGTGAGCCTGGCGGCTCTGGCGGGGCCGCCTCTTTTGCCGCCTTTGCGCCCAAGGGCAACGGCGGCTGGGATCTTCTTCTGTACGGCCATATTCGTATTATACGTGAGCGGTCACGTACCGTTTCCATCAACGCCCCAGTTTCGCGGCGGTCCGCTTGGGCTGGGCCGCGTGCCCGGCCGCCGGCGCCGGCGCGGCCGCCGGCGCCGCTTGCGGCTCGCCTTTTTGGCCCTCGGCCGAAAGCAGCACGATGTCCACGCGGCGGTTGTGCGCCCGGCCGTCGGCGGTGTCGTTATCGTCGGCCGGCGCGTTTTCCGCGAAGCCGGCCACGGTCATCCGCGAGGCCGGTATATCGAACCGCTGTTGCAGCACTTCGAGCATGGCGATACTGCGGGCCGACGACAGTTCCCAGTTGCTGCGGAAGCGCGAGTTGTGGATGGGGATGGAATCCGTGTAACCCTCCAGCCGGAGCTGGTTGGGAACGCCCCGCACCACCTCGGCGATTTTCGCCAGAGTCGGCATGTTGTTGGGCGCCAGCGCATCGTCCCCCGAGGCGAAGAAGGCGGCCTCCTGCAGGGTGATCACCAGCCCGCGAATTTCCAGTTGCACGTGCACTTTGCCGCTCTTCAATTCGGCGTCCAGGCCCTTCTGCAGGGCCGCCAGCGATTGCACCAGATCGGCGGGATGAGGGGGCGTTCCCGGAGGCGAAGCCGGCGGCGGGGGAGGCAGGGGAACGTCTTTTTGGTCTCCCTTGGCGACCTGCCGGGTGGAGGACTCGTGCCTTCCGCGTCCCAATACCACCGAGATGGCCGCGCTGAAAGTCCCGTGCTCCAGAGCCTCCTTCACCGATTCCGAAACCGCTTTGGCCTTGCTCTTGTCGGCTTGGGTGGAGGCGAACATCACCACGAAGAAAGCGAAAAGCAGGGTCATGAAGTCGGCGTAGGAAACCAGCCAGCGCTCGTGATTCTCGTGCGCCACCGGCTTGGTCCGTTTCATGGACGCCCTCCCGCTCCGGCGGCGGCCGGCGCCGCGGCGGGCGCGGCTCCCACCGGTTTGGCCTTTGCCGCGGCCGCCGCGCCCGGTTTGCCCGCCGGGACTGCCGCGGCCGGCTTGGCCTTCTTGGCTTTCGGGCCGTGCCGGTTGTAGGATTCCAGTTTCATGCGAATCAGGGTGGGGTTCAGCCCTTCCACTATCCCGATCACTCCTTCCAGCACCATTTCCTGATGCAGCATCGCCTGGCGCGCGCGCGTGCGCAGCTTGTTGGCCGCCGGTATGAAGAAGATGTTGGCCGAGGCCACCCCGTATACCGTCGCCACGAAAGCCACCGCGATTCCATGGCCCACCTCCTTGATATCCTCCAGGTGCTTCATTACCTGGATGAGGCCCATCACCGCCCCAATGATCCCGATGGTGGGCGCGTACCCTCCGGCCGACTCCCAGACCTTGGCCTCCGCTTCCAACGACTGTTCGCCCAGCGCCATGTCGGTTTCCATCATCTTGCGGAGCTCCTGAAGGTCGGTGCCGTCCACCGCCAGATTGATCGATTTGCGGAGAAACGGCTCGGCCAGCGCCGTGCCTTCCGCTTCCAGGCTCACGATGCCATTTTTGCGGGCCTTGGTGGCGAACTGGATCAGCGTTTCGATGGTCTCGGCGACCGCGCTGGCCGGCTCGAAGAAAATGCCCATCATTCCCTGCACCGCCCGTATCACCACCGACAGCGGGTTGGTCACCAGCACCGCGCCGAAAGTCCCACCCATCACGATCAGCGCGGCGGTTCCCTGTATGATGTCCCCGATCTTGCCTTTCTCGAGCACCAGCCCGCCGATGATCCCGGTGAGCGCCAGACCGATTCCCGCCACCGTGGAAAGGTCCAGCTTGGCCCCCGCTTTCTTGGGTGGCTTTTTCGTGGGAGGCGCCGTTTTAGGGGCCTGCTTTTTCGCCGCCGGCTGTTCCGCCATGGAGTCTCAGTTCTGGTCCGACGGCTGTTCCGGCGGATGTTCCGGTTCTTCGGGCGGTTCCGTCAGGTCCGTGGCGTGGCACAGTTCCGCGGGGTGACACTGCGGCCCCTGGATCCCGCGGCGGAACTCGATGATCCGCCGCACCACCTCATGGGAGGTTTCAAGCACCCGCAGAATCTGCCCGGTGGTGAGAGTGATGACCGTGTCCGGGGTGACGTCGATGTGCTCGATGAGGTCGGAATTGAGCACCAGTTGCATGTGGTTGAGCCGGGTCAGCCGAATCATAGAGACTCCCCAATCACTTATCGGCGGTGTGGCCGGAAAGGGTTAATGCCCGTCTGGATTGTTTCGTGACATTCCCTTGGTTAAAGCCTGCCGGCCCCCGGACGATAAGTCTTTTGGCGGTGCGGCGGCCGCACGCCGGGCGAAACATGCTCGCAACCCGGAACCCAATCGAGATCCTGAAGTCCCGCCAGGGCGTAGCGGCTCGTTTTGGAACGGCTCCCAACAATTCTCTCGAGGAGGAGAGAAAGGAAGTGCTGGAGAGCGTCTTGGAAGCCCTGGCGGAGCCAGGCTGGGACGCCGACCGGCTGGCGGCCTGCGCCGGCCTGCTCGGCGGGCTGATAGGCCGCCCGGCGGCTCAGGGCCTATGCTCCAGCGTGTCCAAAAGCAAGGAGAGCCGCGGCGCGACGCCGGTTTCCCCGCCAAATCGCATGGCGTTGTACGCCACCGTGAACTCGCCGACGGCGGCCCCGACGGGGCCCGGCGGCAGCGAGTTGGCGAACTCGGCGGGGGTGAACCAGGCGGGTTTCTGAAATCCCCGGCGTTTCAGAATGCGCAGCATTCTCTCGTACAGGAGCGTCGCGTCGCCCGCGCTGGCCTGCCCGCGGCGGACGCGATCGACGCGCCGGCGCAGGCGCAGCGCGCGCACCAGCGGCGGCCCCAGAAGCCACCCCCAGAGGACCGCCGCCGCCACCAGGGCGGCGCGAATAGCCGCCGTCCGCGTCACCGCCCCGGAGTAGGTCTTCCACCCCGATTGCAGGGCCGCCAAGGCGTCATACCACCCGATGCCCATACGGCGGGCGCCTTGTTCCATATGGTCGGCCAGGGTTCCCTGGCGCCCCGCGTCGTAGCCCACCACCCATTTCTCCCAGAAAACCTGGGCCGCATCCAGGTACAGCCCCGCGCGCGCCAGCAGGCCGGAGCGGCGCGGCGCCGTGTCCGGCGGGGTGGGGTCGAAGGTGGACCAGCCGCGTCCCGGCATCCAGGCCTCCACCCAACTGTGGGCGTCGGAAGCGCGCACTACCCACAGTTCCGTGACGGGGTTATACTGCCCGCTTTGAAAGCCCGTCGCCAGACGCGCCGGGATGCCCAGGGACCGTAACAGCACCGCCATCGCCGAGGCGAAGTACTCGCAGTATCCCTGGCGGCGTGTGAACAGGAAGTCGGCCAGAGGGTCGGCGGTCTCACGGTCCGGTCCCTGGAGCGAGTAACGGTAGTCGCGGCGGAGCGCCGCTTCCACGGCGCGGGCGCGCTGCACGTCGGAACCGGCGGCGCCGGCCATGGCCCGCGCCAGCGCCGGGATGCGCCCGTCCAGGCGGTCCGGCAGCCCCAGGTAGCGTTCCCGCTCCTTGAGCGGCAGCACCGGTGGCGGATAGCGCCCGGAGGATGCTTCCGGCGGTTCGTCGAGCAGGCTGTAGGCGTCGTAGTGAAACCCCTCCGGCGGCGGGCCGCTCAGGGTGTAGTTCCCCTCCTCGCCGCGGAGCAGGTAGGCGGAGGCTCAGGTCCACCTTTTCGGGAAGGCCCGCGAAGAACAGCGCCTGGCCGTCGAGCGCGTCGAAATCCACGTGGTAGTTGAGATGCCGCCCGCGCCCGTGATCGGTGTCCTCCAGGTCGGCGTGTCCGTTCTCCATGGGGATGTAGGCGTCCCGGTGGACGAGGTTGCTCCAACGCCGGCCGTCGAAGTCGCCGAGGGCCGCGCCGCGCCACTTCAGCGGGCCGGGATCTTCGCTGCTCCAAATGCGAATGTGCATCGCGGCGCGCGAGCCGTTCCGAATGTCGCCCATCTGCCCCAGCGCTACCTGGTCCGCGAATCCGGCCACATGGGCACGCCGCGCGAGGCGCGAAAAAGCCGCCTCGGCGGTACGCGGCAGGATGAAGAACAGCCCGGCGGTCAGCGCCAGAATCCCCAGCGCGATGGACACCGATAGAGCCGCAAGGCGCGCATGGAAGCGCCGCAAACCTCCGCGGGCGGTGGCCGTCGCGCGGCCCATCGAGCGCCGGATCTCCGCGCCGGTCAGCGCCGCCATGGCGAAGAGGAGGAATACGGCCAGCCAAAGGAAGAAGCCGAGATCGAGGGACAGCAGCGCGGCCGCCAGCAGTTCCACGCAGGCGATGGCCGCGAGGTAGAGATAGTCGCGGTTGGTCCGCGCGGTGAGAGTCCGCGCCACCGCCAGGAAAAACGCCAGGTGCACGGCGGCCGCCAGCAGGTTGTGGGAAAGCGCCAGCAGGTCCAGCAGAAAGAATCCGGCGTAGGCCGCCGTGGCGGCGGCCGCCGTATGTTCGGAGATCTCCAGCCGCGCCGCGCCGGCCACCGTCAACCCGCGCAGCGCCAGCCCGGCGGCCACCAGGACGATAGTGGGCCGGTCCAGATAGCCGGACCCGGCGATCGCCAGGAATCCGCTGGCCACCAGCCCCAGCAGCGCGAACTGGAAGAATCGCTCCACCGAGACCGCGGCGTTGCCGTCCTCGCGCGCCATGATTCATCTTATCAGCGGGGGCCGGAGAGACTGGACGCAGCGGGCTTCTTTGACGCGGAGACGCGGAGGCGCGGAGAATTTCGGAGAGAAAACGACTAACAGGAGAGAAGCATCATCGGCGGTCGCGGATCAGAAGCTCAGACGCGGGAACGCCTGGACATTCGATGGGTTCGAAACTCTCGAATGGCGGCGCGTTCAGATCCGGAGCGTGGATTCCCGGGTGGCCTGCCGCCCGTTTGATCAACTCCTCACGCATCGAATCCAGGACCCGTTCGAGATAAACCCGATCGCTCTTCTCACTTCTCATAGATGGTCTTGAGATCGGGCAGTACATACGGACGAACACGCTCGTTCAAACTCTGCTCGGTTACCACGTCAACTCTCGTTTGAAGGATCTCTTCGAGGTTTTGGATAAGCCGCATATAACCGACCATTCCCATGGGACGACCCAGCCGGACCAGAATATCCACGTCGCTCCGCGGACGGTCTTCGCCTCGCGCGACACTGCCAAAAACAGCGGCATACGCCACGCCGTGCCGTTCTAGAATCGGGGCTGTCTTCCGCCTGACTTCTTCACTGGTCATGCTTCCCGCCAGTTCCAGAATAGCAACACTGGGAACTATGGTAGCCGCCACGATCGAGCAGGAGCCCGTCGAGAGGTTCCTCGAAGCTATCCCCGCCAATCGGGAGATTGGCGTTCCCAGGGGCCCCAATGCTGATACTTTGGGAATACCATGCCCGTGGTCGCCCGCTCGGTTCAGGACGTTCCCCGCTCGCGCATTCGCGAGTTGGCGGAGATCGCCATGTCTCTCGATGGCGTTTTGCGCCTCTATTTCGGCGAGTCCAACCTGCCCACCCCGCGCTACATCAAGCAGGCGGCCGCGCGGGCCATCGAGGAGGGTTACACTTTCTACACTGAGAACGCCGGCCTTCTCTCGCTGCGCCGGGCCATCGCCGAAAACTACCGCCGCCTGCACGGCGTGGAGCTGGACCCGGCCCGTGAAATCGTGGTCACCGCTTCCGGCATGCAGGCTCTCAACATGGGCATTCGTTGCGCGCTCGACCCGGACGACGAGGCCATCATGCTCACCCCCGCCTGGCCCAACGGCTCCTCGAGCGTGATGATGGCCAACGCCAGGGTGCGCCACGTCCCTTACCCGCTGGACGGCCTCCGCTATCGCGTGGATTTTGACGCTTTGGAAGCCGCCGCCACGCCGCGCACCCGTCTGCTGGTCTACACCTCGCCTTCCAATCCGCTGGGCTGGGTGGCCACCCCGGAGGAGCAGCGCAAGCTCCTCGATTTCGCGCGGCGGCGCGATCTCTGGCTGTTGGCCGACGAGGTCTACGACCGGCTGTATTACGCCGGCGCGCGCCTGGGAGACGCGGCCCCTTCCATCCTCCGCGTCGCCACGCGCGACGACGCCGTGATGGTGGTGCATTCCTTCTCCAAGAGCTACTGCATGACCGGTTGGCGCCTGGGCTGGCTGATCGCCCGGGCGGACCTGGCCGCCAAGGCCACCGTGTTGAACGAGTTCGTCGTTACGCACGCCGCCAGCTTCGCCCAGAAGGCCGGCGAAACCGCCCTCGCCGATGGCGAGCCGGAGCTGGAATGCATGCTCGCGCGGCTGAAGGCCAATCGGGACTTCTGCCTGGAGGCGCTCGGCGGCGTGAAGGGGCTGACTCTGCCCACCCCCGACGGCGCGTTTTACCTTTTTCCGCGCATCGAAGGCTTGCTGGATTCTTTCGGCTTCTGCCGCCGCCTGCTCGAGCAAACGCGCGTGGGCCTGGCGCCGGGCGTGGCCTTCGGCCAGGGCGGCGAGGGCTTTGTGCGCATCTGCTTCGCCGCCGAGCGCTCCATCCTGGAGCCCGCCATGGAGCGCTTGACAAAGTTCTTGCGCTCGGGCGGGTAGTTGTCGCATCCTGGACTAGAACCTGCATCGGCCGACCGCTTGTGTGGGGCCAAGCCTTCGGGCTTGCCGCCGGCCTTCTGGCCGGCGTTTTTCGCGCGAGGAACGCCGGCCAGAAGGCCGGCGGCAAGCCCGAAGGCTTGACCCCACACAGGCGGTTGTTTCATGGCTGGCCCCCAAAGGAGAATTCTCATGCTGAAAGGCTTCAAAAAGTTCCTGCTCCGGGGCAACGTCCTCGATCTGGCGGTGGCGGTGGTCATCGGCGCGGCTTTCGGCAAAGTGGTGACCGCGTTGGTGGAGGATTTCCTCAACCCGCTGATCGGCGCCATTGCCGGCAAGCCCGATTTTTCCGCGCTGAGATTCACGGTGAACGGAAGCGTCTTCAAATTGGGAGACTTCCTCAACGCGCTGGTTTCCTTCCTGCTGATCGGCGCGGCCGTCTACTTCTTCGTGGTGCTGCCGGTAAACCGCCTGATGGAGCGAATGAGCCGGGGCGAGGCGCCGCCGGACCCCACCACCCGGAAATGCCCCGAGTGCCTGACCGAGGTCCCCATCGCCGCCCGCCGCTGCGCCGCCTGCGCCAGTCCGCTGCCCAGCCAAGCTGCGCGCTAGTGGTCCGCAGCGTAAATGATGCGCATTATCGGGCGCGCCGTAGAGCGGGCGTCCCGCCTGCCATGCCGGTATTCCTACCGGCATTCCTCGAAGAACGTCGGCAAGGATGCCGACGTGGCAGCCTGGAAGGCCGCTCTACGGATCGATCCCGATGATCGGCCGGGAGAGGACAAGGGGCAGTTCTTGCGCCGTCGTACGCTAGTGGCTGGCGCCGCGCTTTCCCGTGCTATCATAAGACTTACACCACGACGTCTTTTCCCTGAGGTCAAATCCACTTGGCTTTAATCGAAGGTTGCAGGCATTCGCTGGAGATCTCCATCCCTGTTCGCGAAGTGGAGGCGGAAACCGCCCGCGCGCTCGGTGAAGCGCAGAAACACGCCAAGCTGCGCGGCTTCCGTCCCGGCAAGGCGCCCGTCTCGATCATTCGCAAGGAGTTCGCCGGCGACATTCGCAAGCGGGTGATCGAAAGCCTGATTCCCAAGTTTTTGCAAAAGCAGTTCGAGGCCGAGAACCTCAACGTAGTGGGCACGCCCGATATCGAAGACGTCCACTTCCACGAGGGCGAACCGCTCCGCTTTACCGCCAAGTTCGAAGTGATTCCGCAAATCGAGCTGGGGGAATATAAGGGCGTTGAGGTTCCCTATAGCGATCCCGAAGTCTCCGATGACGACGTGGCCCAGCGCCTCGAGGAAATCCGCGGCCAGAAGGCCCAGTACATCAACATCGAGCCGCGCGCCATCGCCGATGGCGATTTCGCCGTAGTGGGCCTGGAGAGCATCGCGGGGGTCGAGGGCGAACCCGTCAGCCAGGATGAGATGGTTCTCGAGATCGGCGGGGCGGACACCCTTCCGGCCTTCACCGAGAACCTGCGCGGGCTTTCGCCGGGCGACGAGAAGGAATTCGAAGTCGCCTACCCCGAAGACTATGGCTCGGCCCGTTTGTCCGGCCGCACGGTCGGGTTCCACGCCACCGTCAAGGGCATCCGGCGCAAGGAACTTCCCGAATGGAACGACGATTTCGCCCAGGAAGTTGGCGACTACCGGGACTTGGGCGAGCTTCGCGAGGCCGTTCGCAAGGCCCTCTTCGCCCAGCGCCAGCAGGAGGCCCAGGAGGCGGCCAAGAACAAGATTGTGGACCAACTGGTGGATGCCCACGATTTCCCGGTCCCCGAGGTCTTCGTGGATCGCCAGATTCGCAGCCGCGTGGAACAGAGCCTCGGCGCCATGGCGGCCCAGGGCATCGATCCGCGCTCCCTCAAGCTGGACTGGGATAAGCTCAAGGAAACGCAGCGCGATAAGGCCGTGCGCGAAGTGAAGGCCTCGCTGGTGCTCGGCCGCGTGGCCGAGCGCGAATCCATCCACGCCACCCGCGACGATGTGGACCGCGAGGTGGAACGCGTGGCGCGCCAGCAGCGCGAACCGGTGGCCGCCGTGCGCATCCGCTTCGAGAAGGACGGAACCCTGGGCCGCATCGCCAACCATATACAGACCGAGAAAACCCTCAGTTTTCTCTTCGAACATGCCCGGAAAACCGCCGAATAGTAATGTGACGGGAAAGGTGGGACAGACGCTTTCGTCTGTCAAGCCGTGTCGAAGGGACAGGGAGCAGTACCACTCCCCCGCTTTGGGCGCTAAGCTTGCATTGCCAAGGACTTGTATTCAGGTGATAATAGAGACGAAACGGATTGAGGTTCCCCACACCGGCCGTCCGAGAGCGTGGTCCGGCTCCCGCCCGGCATCGGGGCAGGAGAAAACTGCGTGAAGCGCGCCGGATCCGATGATGCTTTGCGGTGTTCGTTTTGTCATAAGAGCCAGGACGTAGTCGGCAAACTGATCTCCTCCCCCAGCGACTATCCCCGCGCTTATATTTGCGACGAGTGCATCGCCGTATGCAACTCGATCCTCGAAGACGACAAGGTAGAGCCGCCCTCGGGATCCTCCAACAGGATTCCCAAGCCCTTGGAAGTGAAGGAGTTCCTCGATCAGTACGTGATTGGGCAGGAATCCACCAAGAAGAAGCTGGCGGTGGCGGTCTATAACCACTGCAAGCGCATCCACATGAACCGGATCCGGAACACGGACGTGGAACTGCAGAAATCCAACATCCTGCTCATCGGTCCCACCGGCACCGGAAAGACCTTGATGGCGCAGACCCTGGCCAAGATTCTGGATGTGCCGTTCGCCATCGTGGACGCCACCACCCTGACCGAAGCCGGCTACGTGGGCGAAGACGTCGAGAATATCATTCTCAAACTGTTGCAGGCCGCCGACGGGGATGTGCAGCGCTGCCAGCAGGGCATCATCTACATAGACGAAATCGACAAGATCTGCCGCAAGGACGAAAACCCCTCCATCACCCGCGACGTTTCCGGGGAGGGGGTGCAGCAGGCCCTGCTCAAGATTCTCGAGGGCACGGTGGCCAACGTGCCCCCTCAGGGGGGCCGTAAACACCCGCACCAGGAGTTCACCCCGGTGGACACCACCAACATCCTGTTCATCTGCGGGGGCGCCTTCGTGGGCCTGGAGAAGGTCATCGCCAAGCGCACCGGCAAGAAATCCATGGGGTTCCTTCAGGAAGAGGAGAAGATTACCATCCGGACTTTGCACGGCAGCCGGCGCGATATCGACCTGCTCTCGCAGGTGCAGCCCATCGATTTAATCAAGTTCGGCTTCATTCCCGAATTCATCGGCCGCATGCCCGTCAACGCCGTGCTCGAGGACCTGGACCGCTCCGCGCTGATGCAGATCCTGGTCCGGCCCAAGAACGCCATTATTAAGCAGTACCAGAGGTTGTTTGAGTTCGAGAACGTCCGGCTGAGGTTCAGCGACGAGGCATTGGAAGCGATCGCCGATCTGGCTATGGAGCGCAAGGTGGGGGCCCGCGGTTTGCGCATGATTCTCGAGGACCTGATGCTCGATCTGATGTACTACCTGCCATCCTACAAGAAGGTGCGGGAGTTCCAGGTCACCAAAGAGATGGTGCTGAGCCAGAAAATCAGTCTTACAATATTAGAAAAGGCCGGTTAGCCCAAAACTTCCGAAACCACGCAGTCTGGGACCAGGGGTGGCGCATTCCCCCTCCTGGGGAGGACAATGCTTACTCAAAAGGAAAAATCCGACACGCGACGTTTGCCGATGATGCCCATCCGCGACGTGGTCATCTTTCCCTACATGATGACCCCCTTCGTGGTAGGGAGGGAATCGAGCGTGCTTGCGTTGGAAGCGGCCATGGCGGGCGACAAGAAGATTTTTCTCGCCACCCAGCACGATGCCTCCGTGGACGAACCCAAACCCAACGAAATCTACTCCGTCGGCGCCATCGTCAACATCGTGCAGAGTCTCCGCCTTCCGGACGGCAACATCAAAGTGCTGGTGGAAGGGGTGGAGCGCGCCAAGGTGGTGTCGGTGGCGGACGACGAGGGATTCTTCCGCGCCACCGTTCGCACCTCCACCTACCGCGTGGAGCCGGGTCCTCAACTGGATGCGCTCATCAGCCGCGTGACCGGCCTGTTCGAACAGTACGTCAAGCTCACCCAGAACCTCAACTACGAGACCATGGTGGCCGCCATCCGGGAGGCCGATCCCGGAAAGCTGTCCGATAGCGTGGGGTCCAATCTTCAGCTCAACATCGAGGAAAAGCAGGAGCTACTGGAAATCTTCGACCCCAGCGACCGCCTCACCCGCGTGGCCGAGATGCTCGACATCGAGATCGAGAAGCTCAATGTCGACCGCACCATCCAGGGCCGCGTGAAGCGGCAGATGGAAAAGGCCCAGAAGGAGTATTACCTCAACGAGAAGATCAAGGCCATCCAGAAGGAGCTGGGGCGCGGCGAGAAGAGCGAAATCGACGAGCTCAAGAAGAAGATCGAAACTTCGGGCATGAGCAAGGACGCCCTGGATAAGGCCATGACCGAGCTGAAGCGGCTGGAGAACATGCCGCCCATGTCGGCCGAATCCACCGTCTCGCGCAACTACCTGGACTGGCTGCTGGCCGTGCCCTGGAAGAAGAAGTCCAAGGAAATCCGGGATCTCAAGTTCGCCGAAAAGGTGCTCGAGGCGGACCACTACGGCCTGGAGAAGATCAAGGAGCGCATCCTCGAATTCCTGGCCGTGCGCCGGCTGGTGAAGAACCCCAAGGGCTCCATTCTGTGTTTCGTGGGGCCTCCGGGCGTGGGCAAGACCTCGCTCGGAATGTCCATCGCCAAGGCCACCGGGCGGAAGTTCGTGCGCCTGTCGTTGGGAGGCGTGCGCGATGAGGCCGAAATTCGCGGCCACCGCCGCACCTACATCGGGGCCCTGCCCGGACAGATCATCCAGATGATGAAGAAGGCGGACACTCGCAACCCGGTCTTCATGCTGGACGAAGTGGACAAAATGTCCATGGATTTCCGCGGCGACCCTTCGGCCGCCCTGCTCGAAGTGCTCGACCCCGAGCAGAACTTCATGTTCGTGGACCATTACCTCGATGTGGAGTACGATCTGAGCCAGGTCTTCTTCATCGCCACGGCCAACGTTCTCCACACCGTCCCTCCGGCCTTGCAGGATCGCATGGAGGTGATCCGGCTCTCCGGCTATACCGAGCTCGAGAAGATGGAGATCGCCAAACGCTTCCTGGTCCGCAAGCAGATGGAACAGACCGGGGTCTCGAACGACCAGTTGGAATTCGCCGACGAGGGCATCAACGGGCTGATCCAGTATTACACCCGCGAGGCCGGCGTCCGGAACCTGGAGCGCGAGATCGGCAACATCTGCCGCAAGGTGGCCCGCAAGGTGGTGAATGCCCAGGGCGCGAAGGACAAGAAGCCGGTGGCCAAGTCGGTGATCGACGGCCTGAAACTCCCCGATCTTCTGGGACCCTGGAAGTTCCGCGACTTGGTGGCCGAGAAGCGCAACGAAATCGGGGCCGCGGTGGGCCTGGCCTGGACCGAAGTGGGCGGCCAGATCCTGACCACGGAATGCACCCTCATGGAGGGCAAGGGCAAGCTGACCATCACCGGAAAGCTGGGCGAGGTGATGCAGGAATCGGCGCAGGCGGCCATGAGCTACATCCGCTCGCGGGCGCATACCCTGGGGCTGCCGCGCGATTTCTACCGCAACCTCGACGTGCACATCCACGTTCCGGAAGGCGCCATCCCCAAGGACGGGCCTTCGGCGGGCATCACGCTGGCCACCACGATTTGCAGCGCGCTCACCAGGATTCCGGTGCGCTGCGACGTAGCCATGACCGGGGAAATCACCCTGCGCGGCAAGGTGCTCCCCATCGGCGGGCTAAAAGAGAAGTTGATGGCAGCCCACCGTCATGGCATCATGGAAGCAATCATTCCTCGGGAGAATGAGAAGGATCTCCCGGATATCCCGGATGCCATCAAGAAGACCATGAAGCTGAACTTCGTGGATTCCATGGATCAGGTTCTGAAGATCGCGCTGGAAAGCGAGATTGTGGCGTTGCCCATGCCGGCCGCCGCCCCCAGCGTCGGCGCGCAGCCCTCCGGGGAGAACCGGGCGCACTAGGTCTTGCGGGAGGGTCCGGGGTGTTCCGGGCCGGCCGCCGCGGGCCTATCGCGCGGGGGACCCGCGAGGGAGCGGACACAAGTTCTTTGCAGGCTGAATTCGTTACCAGTTCAGGCAGCCCGGAGGCATTCCCCTCCGACGGGTTGCCGGAGATCGCGTTCCTAGGGAGAAGCAACGTTGGCAAGTCCAGCCTGATCAATTGCCTGGTTGGGAAGAAGAAGCTGGCCTTCACCAGCGGTACGCCGGGGCGCACGCAAACGGTCAACTTCTATCGAATCGATGGAGCGTTCTACTTCGTCGATCTGCCCGGGTACGGATACGCCCGGGCCCCGGCGCTGGAAGTGGCGCGCTGGAGTCGCTTGATCGAGCGCTATTTGGAGGAGCGGGAAACTCTGAAGCTTTCCTGCCTGATACTCGACAGCCGTCGTGGATGGATGGACAAGGATCTGGACCTGAAGCGATGGCTCGACGATCGCGGCAAGCAGTACGTGGTAATAGCTACAAAGATCGACAAACTCAATCAATCCGATGAAGAGCGCGGCCTGCGCGCCATCCGCCAGGGTGGCGTGGAGCCGTTGCCGTTCTCGGCCCTAACCGGCCGGGGAGTGAGGGAAATTTGGCAAGCAATAACGACAACATCACCCCGTTAGAAAACGTCCCGCCACAGGATAAACCTGAGAAGCCCACCGAAAAACAGGTTGGCGCGCCCGCTGGGCCGCCGGCCCGCGATGCCAACGCCCCGATACGCGAGGCTGCCGTGAACCGTTCCGGCGCCGAGGCCGGCGAGAAGCCCGCCGAAAAGGTCTACCCCGAACGGGCCGAGCGTCCGGAGCGCGCCCCGGTGAAGCCCGCGCTGACGCCGCCGGCGCCGGCGGCGGAGGCCAAACCCGCCGAACCGCCCGCTCCGGCCCCCGTCGAGCAGCCGGTTTCCATCGCCCACATGAGCCCCCAGCAGCGGCGCAAGGCGCAGGCCGCCCAGAGCGTCCGCAACGGCACCCCCACGCTCGACCTGGTGGAGTTGAAAGACATGAGCATCCAGAAGCTCAACCAGGTGGCCAAGGACATGGGCATCGCCGGCGCGGCCGGCCTGCGCAAACAGGAGCTGATCTTCAAGATCCTCCAGACGCAGGCGGAAAAAAGCGGCCTGATCTTCTCCGAAGGCGTGCTCGAGTGCCTGCCGGACGGCTTCGGTTTCCTGCGCGCCCCCGAGTACAACTACCTGCCGGGCCCCGACGACGTGTATGTTTCGCCGTCGCAGATTCGCCGCTTCGACCTGCGCACCGGCGACACCATCTCCGGCCAGATCCGCCCGCCCAAGGAAGGCGAAAGGTATTTCGCCCTCATCAAGGTGGATGCCATCAACTTCGAGCCGCCCGAGGAAGCCCGCAACAAAATCTTCTTCGACAACCTCACGCCGCTGTATCCCAACCAGCGGCTCAAGCTCGAAACCGCGCGCGAGAACTACTCCGGCCGGGTGATGGACCTGCTCACCCCCATCGGCAAGGGGCAGCGCGGGCTGATCGTATCGCCGCCGCGCACCGGCAAGACCATGCTGCTGCAAAGCATCGCCAACTCCATCACCACCAACCACGCCGAAGTCACCCTCATCGTGCTGCTGATCGACGAGCGCCCCGAGGAAGTCACCGACATGCAGCGCAGCGTGCGCGGCGAAGTGATCAGCTCCACCTTCGACGAGCCCGCCACGCGCCACGTTCAGGTGGCCGAGATGGTGATCGAGAAGGCCAAGCGCCTGATCGAGCACAAGCGCGACGTGGTCATCCTGCTCGATTCCATCACCCGCCTGGCGAGGGCCTACAACACCATCGTGCCCCCATCCGGGAAGGTGCTCTCGGGCGGCGTCGATTCCAACGCCCTGCAGCGCCCCAAGCGCTTCTTCGGGGCCGCCCGCAACATCGAGGAAGGCGGCTCGCTGACCATCATCGCCACCGCCCTGATCGATACCGGCAGCCGCATGGACGACGTCATTTTCGAAGAGTTCAAGGGTACCGGCAACATGGAAATCCACCTCGAGCGCAAGTTGGTGGACAAGCGCGTTTTCCCGGCCATCGACATCAACAAGAGCGGCACCCGCAAGGAGGAGCTGCTGTTACCCAAAGAAGAGCTCAACCGCGTCTGGATACTGCGCAAGGTGCTCAACCCGCTCTCGCCGGTGGAGACCATGGAGTTGCTGCTGGACAAGCTGACCAAGACCCGCTCCAATGCCGAGTTTTTGGGGTCGATGAGCGGGTAAGGAAGGCAAATAGCGTTCGGCTTTCAGCTATCGACTTTCCGCAAACACGGCGGGCGGGCGAATTACGCCGCTCGCCGTACGCGCTTCTTGGCGGATACCGCGAGCTTCAGTCCGGCCGCATCGAGCAGCCGCATCAGCGTCTCCAGAGTCGGGTTTCCCTTGTCTGAGAGCGTGCGGTAGAGCGACTCGCGGCCCAAGCCGCTCCGCTTGGCCACGAGCCCAACGCCATGCACCGCCGCGACCTGCCGCAGCGCCAGCAGGAACACCTCACGCGACCCTCCTTCCAGGCAGGCGCTCAGGTACTCCGCAGCCTCCTTGGGATCCTTCAGCGCCTCGCTCAGGCTCTCTTCGTAACTGCGATATCCTTTCGGCATTACCCTTCCCGTCCTCGCAAAGCCGAACCTCGCGCGGAATGGGGTCCATTCCACTATTGTATCGCAAAAGATACAGATTGCTAGACGACAAAAGGCGATCGTCTGTCCCACAGTCCGAGCCTCGGTATAGAGCCGTTGCATTGGGGGGCTGGCTGGTCCAGAATGCAGCCAGGAGGGCCTGGATTGCCGCGAGTCATCAGCCTCCCCTTGCTGCTGTTCGGCTTTCTTTTCCCGTTGCACGCCCAGCCGGATCAGGATGAGTTGCTGCGCCGCGCCATCGCTCAGGTGCGCGATACGGTAGACCGGCTGCCCCGGTATGTGTGCACGCAAACGATAGATCGCGTTGAATTGTATACTTCGGCCGATCGCACTTGCGATTGGTGGCCGCCCCCCGACAGCTTTCGGGCATCCTATTCGGAGCGCGTGCGCGTCGATGTGTTATCCACGGCCGGGGGCGAGTTGTATTCCTGGGCCGGGGAGGACCAGTTTCACAATCAGGATCTGTTCCAGTTGGTTCATACGCGCCGTCTGTCCACTGGAGGGTTCAGCGGCCTCCTGCGTTCGATTTTTGGGAACGACAACGCGTTCTCGTCCGACGGTGAGGTGACCGAGAGGGGGCGGAAACTGCGGCAGTACTCCTTCCGCGTCCCGCGGGAGAAGAGCGAATACTGGTTTGGGACCGGCGCCGAGCGGCGGATCGTGGATTGCGAAGGCAGCTTTCTGCTCGACCCGGAGACGGCCAACCTGGTGCGCCTGGAAGTGAAGCCCAGCGAGCCGCCACAGGTGACCGGCGTCTGCCAGGCGACGACAACCTTGAACTACGGCCGCACCCGTGTGAACGACTCGGATTTCCTGCTCCCCACCAGTTCGCTTTTCGAATTCGTTACTACGCGCGGCGAGGAGGACAGGAACAGTTCGGCGTACTCCAATTGCCACGAGTTTCTGGCGGAGTCCACGTTGCGATTCGAACCGCCGAAGCCCGGCCAGCAGCCATCGACAAAGGCTCCGGACCAGGGGACGCTGGCATCGCCGGAAGGGCTTCCCTTTCGCGTGGTCTTTACCCAGGACATCGCATTCCGCACGGCGGCGGCGGGCGATACCTTTGCCGCGAAGCTGGCGACTTCTATACGGGATGCGTCCGGGCGCGTCCTGGTTCCGGCCGGCACGCCGGTTTTCGCGCGCATTTTAGACGCGGATCTTTGGCGCGGCCGTGGGCGGGACGGTATCGTTCTGGGCGCGCATCTCATTTTCCGACTGGAATCCATGACCATGGCGGGGACGAAGCGCCCCTTTGTGGCCACCGCCGCGCAGCGTGTCGAGTCTTCCGACCCCATCAACGTGGACTCACCGACCAACAGGAACGTACCAGGCTGGATCCGCCAGCCGGACCTGGTCGGTCTCGTGCTGGCTCCCAACACGGCGATCCTCGAGTTTTATGGGGTGCGCCCGAATTTCGTGTTGAAGGCCGGGAAGCAGTCCAAGTGGAGGACCGGCGGAACCGGGCCGACCCCTGGCTGCTTGTCGGGCGCCAGCCCCTGCGAGTGAGCGAAGCCCCGCGGAGAACCGTGAATCGGGCGGGAAGCTGGCTATGCCCCCATCGCGGCTGCGCAGGTCAGTGTCTAGGATGCTTTCCTACCGAGCATGGTGGGATAAGGCTGGAGCCTTATCCCACTTGACAAGGCTGGAGCCTTGTCCCACTCTACGCCCGGCGAACGCCAATCCCAGGATTCCGATTCCGGTCAGCAGGATGGTTCCCGGCTCCGGCGCCTGATCGAGGGGGCTGTCCTGCGCAATCCCAATTTCGGTGAGCGATAACCGGTCGAGTTGCTGCCCGTCCGGCGTAATATCGCCGAGGCTGCTGGGGGCGTCCCGGTCTCCTCCGGCGTCCATCAGCCAATAGTTGGCGGTGATGCTGTTGCATTGCGCCGGCGCGTCCTCGCAATGCGAGAGCCCCAGATTGTGCCCAATCTCGTGCCCCATGGTGTCCAGGCGGTTGCCGGTGAAGACGTTGTTGGCGATGGCGATTTCGTTGCCGGGTTGCTCCCCGCATCCATAAGCTTCGCCGCTCGTGCCGCAGTAATCGATAGCCGGCACGAACCACATCGAAACCACCAGGTTGCCGGCGTAGCTTGGATAGGAGTTGAACAGGGGGTCTGTGCCTGCCGGATAAAGTCCGTAGCCGAACAACTCAGTCAGGATGGTATTGCTGTTGACGTCGAGCGCTCCAGTGCCCGTGGTGTCCGCGATTTCCGTGGTCAGGAAATCGATCGAGATGCCCGCCTGCGTCCAGATCTTCTCGGTCGCCTGCTCGAACAGGGTCGTGGGCGCATCGCCGCAGTTGTTCCCGCCGCTGTCGCAAACCTGAATCGGCTGGACATAGATCGTCCCGGCCTGGAGCGGCTGGGAGCCAAGGGCCAGCGCCGCCGCGAAGATCAACCACGATGCGCCACGGGACGCCCACCGCCGCCGGGAGATCATGTTGCTTTCCAACCTCCAGTTGAAGTCAAGTCTACAACCAGTTCAAGACCCTTTTCAAGGTTGTCCAACGTATATTGGCAGCGGACGAAGGACGCCGGTTCAACTCCGCGCTTCTTCGAGCGCCCGGTCCAGCAGGCGTTCGACGCCCAGGCGCGCGGCCCACGGGCGCGCGTAGGCGAAATCGAGATCCGGATTCACGGCCAGGATGCCCTGTATATCGGTCCATTGCCGCTCCGAGACTTCGCCGCCGTCCCGATACCATTGGAGCTTGGCGAGGAGGATATCCTCGGCCGTGGCGACGGGGTACTTTGCGGATCCTTCCAGGAACGGAAGAGAAGCCCAAGTGGCCCTCTCCAACTGGGAGAGGTGAAAATCCTCCGTGGCGGGGAAGATGTCCACTTTGTTCCCCAGTGGGATGTGGATGACGTTGAAGGCGCGCTTGGCTGCAATGGCCGCACGCATCTGGTCCGCATCGGCGTACCACTCGGGACCAAGCGCCCTCGCGAACCGCTCCGCATTCGGTCTGGCAATGGCCGCCACAATGTCGACGTCGATCGTGGCGCGCACCACTCCGCGAACGCATGACGCCATGGAGCCGCCGATCACATAGGCAATGCCCAGGCGATCCAGAACGGAAGCAAGCGAACTAATCGTGACGGCTAGCGGATTCATGGTCGGGAAGGGCGTCTCCGTAAGCTTCTCGAAACAGCCTGCGGCCGAGCGTCATCTGGGCATACCGGAGGAGAATCTCGTGGCCGTCCGCAGCCGGGTAGCGCTCCCGGAGGCCTCCCTCCGCAAACCGCCGGATCACCTCCGACCATTCCAGGGTGCGCTGGAACTTCTCCCCGGGCGTCATCCGCCGCTGGATGTCCAGAAACACCTTCCAGGCTTCGGGAGTGGTATCCGCCGGTGGCCGCATATATTACATGATAGCCGTCGGTGGCGCCGGTTCGTCGGGGCGGCCGGCGCTTTCGAGCGGCAGGCGGATCATCAGCACAGCCAGCGCCACTAGAACCGCGATGGACAGCCAGGGCGCGCCGGCCCAGGTGGCGTCCGGCAGGATGGCGTGCCCCTTGGATTTTTCGGCCGCGCGGAAGCCCGCCACCACCAGCCCGCAGAGAGCCTCTCCCGCTATCAGGCCGGCGGCCGTCAGCACCCCGGCGTTCTCGATGCGGGCCTTCTGCGCATCGTTGAAGGCGCCCTTGTCGCGGTACTTATCCGTCAGCCAGCGGAACAGGCCGCCCACGAAGATGGCGAAGGTGGTTTCGAGCGGCAGGTACATTCCCACGGAGAACAGCATGGGGCTTTTCACCTCCACCAGGATCAGTCCGAAGCCCATGAATATGCCCACCACCACCAGGGGCCACGCCATGTTGCCGCCCACGATGCCCTGGGCGAGCGAAGCCATCAGTCCGGCCTGCGGCGCCGGAAGCTGCGGGGTGCCGAAGGTGTAGGCGCGATGCAGCCACATCAGCGGGAAAAAGAGAGCCAGGCTGGAGACCGCCACGCCCAGCAGATCGCCGATCTGCATGCGGAAGGGCGTGCCGCCCAGAATGTGCCCGGCCTTCAGGTCTTGCAGCATCTCGCCGGCCACCGCGGAGGAAACGCACACCACCGCCGCCACCCCCAGCACGGCCGCAATGCCCGCATTGCCGCGCAGTCCCAGGGCCACCATCAGCAGCGCCGCCACCACCAGCGTGCACAGGGTCAGGCCGGAGACCGGGTTGTTGGACGAGCCGATCATGCCCACCAGGTTGCCCGAGACGGCCGCGAAGAAGAACCCCAGCACCATCATCACAATGGCCGCCAGAACCGCGCCGTCGATCACCTTGGTGAAGTAGAAGTACAGCGCCACCATGCAGATAAACGCCACTGCCAAGCCGCGGAAGACGAACTTGCTGCTCAGGTCGCGCTGGGTGCGGGTGGTGGATTCGTGCGCCGCGGCGGACTTTTTCAGGTCGGCCACCGCCCGCCGCATGCCGATCCCGAGGTTCTTCCTCATGCGGAAGAGGGTGAACGAGGCGCCCACTAACATGCCGCCCACGGCGATGGGACGGACGACGTTGTACCAGGTGGAGCCGGCCACGCTCGTCCAGCCTTGTTCTCCGTTCACGTACGGCGCCAGTTGCGGTCCCAGGAAAAAGGAAAGCAGCGGCACCAGCAGCCCCCAGGCGAACACGCCGCCGGCGAAGTTCAGCGCGCCCAGGCGCGGCCCGATGATGTAGCCCACGCCCAAGTAAGCCGGGCTGATGGCGGGAGCGGAAAACGTGGTCATGGCGCCCGCCGGCAGCGTGGGAGTCCCCGGCATCCGGGTGAGCTTCACCATGCTGCGTCCCACTTCGCCCACGCGCACCAGGAAATCCCGGCTGGCGGCGAAAACGTTGATGGCGCCGAGGAAGAAGACCGTCATGCCGACGCCCATGTTGGCGAACAGGATCTTGGCCGCCCGCGCGCCCTGCTGGCCGGCCTTATGGATTTCGGCCGCGGCCACGGATTCGGGGAACGGAAGGTCGGGGTCCTCCACCATGACGCGGCGCAGCAGGGTGACGAACAGGATGCCCAGCGTGCCGCCCACGGCCATCAGCGCCACCGATTTCCAATATCCGTGCTCCAGGTCGAAGGCCGGCCACACGCCGGAGAGCACGAACGCCGGGATGGTGAACACCGCTCCGGCCGCCACCGATTCACCGATCGAGCCGATGGTGCGGGCCATGTTCTCCTCGAGCACCGAGCCCCCCATCAGCCGCAGCACCGCCATGCCGATGACCGCCGCCGGATAGGTAGCCGCAATAGTCATGCCGGCGCGCAAGCCCAAATAAAGATTCGCCGCGCCCAGCACCACGGTCATGATCAAACCCAATAGGATGGCGCGCAGCGTGAACTCGCGCATCGTCGTCTGATCCGGCACATACGGCCGGAAGGGCTTCTTCGGTTCGGAGGGCGTCATTGCAATTTCGACCTCACTTTATCGCTCAGCGCTTTTCCATCCACGGTCTTGCCCGCCAGGCGGGCCTGCACCGCCTTCATCACAATGCCCATCTGTTTGGGCGAAGCCGCGCCGGTTTCAGCCAGGGCTTCGGCTATGGCGGCGTCCATCTCTTCTTCGCTGGCCGCCGCCGGCAGGTAGCTCTCAATCAGCGTGCGCTCGGCTTCTTCTTTTTCCGCCTGCTCTTCGCGTCCCGCCTTGCGAAACGCCTCGGCGGCCTCGATGCGCTGTTTGACGAGCGATTTCAAAATCTGCATCTCGGCCGATTCGTCGAGCGGCTTGGGCGAGTCGGCTTTCCACTTCATGAGCGCGGCTTTGATCATGCGGAGCGCGCTGAGACGCGCCTCCGCCCGGCTCTTCATGGCCGCCACCATGTCCTTCTGCACTTGGTCGATGAGGGGCATATTGTCTGATATTCTAATAGTATTCCCAACTCAGTAGGTTGACCGATGCACATTCGCAAGCAACGACTCCTCACTCCCGGCCCGACGCCCCTCTATCCGCCGGCGCTGCACGCCATGATGGCCTCGGATATCCACCACCGGACCGAGGATTTCCGCAAGGCCTATCGCGCCTGCCTGGCGGACCTGAAAGAGGTCATGGGAACCGCGCATGACGTGCTGATGTTCGCGGCTTCGGGAACCGGCGCCATGGACGCCGCGGTTTCGAACCTCTTCTCGCGGGGCGACAAGGTCATCGTCTGCTCGGCGGGCAAGTTCGGCGAACGGTGGGCGGAGATCGCCAAGGCCTACGGCCTGGACGCCACGGTGTTGACGGCGCCTTATGGAGACGTGGTGTCCCCCGAGCGCGTGGAAGCCGCGCTGGCCGCCGAACCAGCTACCAAAGCCGTGTTCGCGCAGGCCTCGGAGACTTCCACCGGCGCGGTCCACAACGTTCGCTCCCTGGCGCGCGCGGTGGCCAAAACCGACGCCATTTTCGTGCTCGACGCCATCACCGGATTGGGAACCATGCCGCTCGATATCGATGGCTGGGGTCTCGATGTGACCATCGGGGGCTCTCAAAAAGCCTTCATGATTCCGCCCGGGCTGGCCTTCATGGCCATCAGCCCGAAGGCCTGGAAACTGGCGGAGACGGCCACGTTGCCGCACTACTATTTCAACTTGAAGAAAGAGAAGAAGAGCGGGGACGGCGGGGAATCGAGCTGGACTCCCGCCACGTCCCTCATACTGGCCCTGGCCGTGGCGCTGCAGTACGTCAAACAGATCGGCATGGCGAACCTGATCGAGAATGCGCAACTTCTGGCCCAGGCCACCCGCGCGGCGGTGGCGAAGCTGGGGCTGGAACTGTTCGCGGCGGGCTCGCCGGGTTCTTCGGTGACCGCCATTAAGGCCCCCGCGGGGATGGATTCCAGCGTGATTGTGAAAGAGTTCCGGACGCGCTTCGGGGCCATCATCGCCAACGGACAGGGTTCCATGAAAGGCCAGATTTTCCGCATCGCGCACCTGGGCTATTTCGATTTCGCGGACCTGTTCGCGGTGATCGCCGAACTGGAAATCATACTCAACGCCAACGGCCACCCTGTGCCGTATGGAACCGGCGTGGCGGCCGCGCAGGAAGTATACGCGAGCGCCGCCGTGAAACCAAAACCGTGAAGACGCGTCGCAACCGCTCCCTGACGGTCGCGGCTCCATATAACAACGAGCCGCGACCGTGAGGGAGCGGTTGCCACGGTGAAAAGCTGAAGAAACCGGTTGGCAGGCGAAAGCGCCTGCCCCACAAGTAAGGCACACACCATGAATATCCTGATCGCCGAACCGCTTGCCGCGGCTGGAATCGAATTACTGAAATCGCCCGGCTGGAATGTCATCGTCTCCAATCCCAAGGAATACGCCCAACATCTTGCCGAAGCCGACGCCCTGCTGGTCCGCAGCGCCGTCCAGGTCACTCCGGCGGTTCTCGAAAAGGCGCCCAAACTGCGCGTGATCGGCCGCGCCGGCGTAGGCGTGGACAACGTGGACCTGGACGCCGCCACCGAAGCCGGCGTGCTGGTGATGAACACGCCCGGCGGCAACGCCGTCTCGGTGGCCGAGCACACCCTCGCGCTGATGCTGGCCATGGCGCGCCACATTCCGCAAGCCGGCGCTTCCACCCGCGCGGGCAAGTGGGAAAAGAAAAAACTCATGGGCAATGAGCTGCGCGGCAAGCGGCTGGGCATCATCGGCCTGGGCAGCATCGGGCGCGAGGTGGTGAAGCGGGCCCGCGCCTTCGAAATGCGCATCGTGGCGAACGATCCGTACGTCACCTCGAAGATCGCCCAGGACCTGGGCGTGGAGCTCGTCGACATCGACACGCTCTACGCCACGAGCGACTATATTACGCTGCACCTGGCCTCCACTCCCGAGACCCAGGGCATGCTCTCGCGCGCCGCCTTCGAACGCATGAAGAAGGGCGTGCGGGTGGTGAACTGCGCGCGCGGCGAGCTGGTGGATGAAGCGGCGCTTTTCGAAGCCATTCAATCCGGCAAGGTGGCCGGCGCCGCGCTCGATGCGTTCTCCGTCGAGCCTCCGCCCGCCGGGTTCCCGCTGTTCGGCTGCGAGGCCGTGCTGGCCACCCCGCACATCGGCGGCTCCACGGAGGAAGCGCAGGAAATCGTGGGCGTGCGCATCGCCGAGCAGATCGTGGAGTATTTGACCAGCGGGGTGGCCATCAACGCGGTGAACATGCCGGCGCTGTCGCCGGAGCAGTACCGCGCCCTGAGCCCCTACGCCACTCTGGCCGAGCGCCTGGGCGCATTCGCGGCCAACGTGGCCACCGGCAACCCGCGGCGCCTGCGCCTGGTGTACTCCGGCAAGATCTTCGGCATGGGCACCGGCCTGCTGCGGAATGCCGGCCTGGCGGGCGCGCTCAGCCGTTCCACATCGAACCGGGCCAACCTGGTGAACGCCATGCAGATCGCCGAGGAGCGCGGCTGGGACGTGGCCGAGCAGCACGACAAGTTCTACGGGCCGATGGATTCCATCCGCATCGAGCTGGAGACGGACCGCGGCGCGACCACCGTGGAAGGCGTGGTTCTGCTGGGCAAGCAGCGACTCATGCAGGTGGACGGCATCTTCTGCGAAGCCGAGCTGGCCGGCCGCCTGATCTTCATGAAGAACCGCGACGTGCCGGGGGTGATCGGCCACGTGGGTGTGGTTCTGGGCCGCAACAGCATCAACATCGCCAACTTCTCCCTGGGCCGCCGCGAAGCCCCATCCGCTCCGGGCGAGCCGCTCGAAGCGGTGGCCGTGGTTTCCACCGACGAGCTGGTGCCCGAAGGGGTCCTGGCGCAATTGCGCGACAACCCGGCGGTGATGTTCGCGCGGGCGATGGAGTTCAGGGGATAGAGCGCTCATTCTGGCCGGCGATGTCCGGGACTTGTTCAGCGGCGATCACGGCGCTGGAGTCCAGCACTAATCGATTCCATGGTTGTTGGTGGTGGGCGGTGATTTCTTCGAGGTCTTTGCCGAAGTCTTCATCGAGCGTGACGGTCGAGTTGCGTTCAGCCTCGCAGGTCGCCTCGGAGCCGGTTCACGTACGAGGAGAAAGCCCCAATTGCCATTGTTTATGGTATATGGTATTGATAATGGTATGGAACTCAAGATCGACAAAGCCGGGCGAATTGTCGTCCCCAAGCCGCTCCGCGAGCGGCTGGGCTTCAAGCCGGATACCGGGCTGATGGCTATTGAGCAGCCCGAGGGGGTGCTTCTCAAGCGTGTGGAACAACGGCCGTCAATGGTCAAGGCCGATGGTCTGTGGGTCCATCAGGGCCGCGCGGAACCGGGGGCAAACTGGGAGCGCATCCTTGGGGACGTACGCGAGGAGCGGATTGAGTCCCTTTTGAAAGGGTAGCCCAAGTGAATGTTTTCTTCGATACCACAGTTCTGGTGGCCGCCTCCGAGCAAAGCCATCCGCACTACGCGCAAGCCCGGCCTGCGCTGCTGCGCGTCGCCGCGGGGCGGGACAAGGGATTCATCGGCGTGCACTCGATCGCGGAGGTGTTTGCCGCACTCACGCGCCTGCCGGTCCAGCCGCGCATACATCCGGTTGAAGCGGCGCGGATCGTGACCGAGAACATCCTGCCGCATTTTGAGGTTGTGCCCATCGGCAAAAGGGACTACTTGGAGGCGCTGAACACGATGGCGACCGGCGGATGGCTCGGCGCCAAAATCTACGACGCTCTGCTGCTGCGCTGCGCGTCGAGATGCGCGGCGGACCGTGTCTGCACGTTCAATCTCGGGGACTTCAAGCAGTTGGCGCCTGCGGGTTTGCTGGATAGGATATGCGCGCCGTGAGATCTGAAGCGCTGGCTGTCGAGGCGTCGTGTTCGAGAGATTCGCTTTCGGTCACGCTAACCGATGGGCGAGTTGTTTCGGCTCCGCTAGCGTGGTTCCCGCGGCTTGCCGACGCGTCGCCGGGGCAGCGATCGGATTGGGACTTGATCGGCGGCGGCGTCGGAATCCATTGGGAGGCGATCGACGAGGATATCTCGATAGTCAGCCTCTTGCCACCCGAGAACTTTGTAAGGCTGTCCGGTAAAGCCCTATCGCCGACGAGCCGCGCTGGACGCTCCGGGCCGGGTTCCAGGCGGAAGCGCGCAGAGCGGTGAACGTTCCGTCTGTCCCCACCCACCTCCACACCGCACCGCGTCCCGCCGCGTCCGCCTGACTCGCGCGGATGCCGGCGGTATACTTCAGAAGGAGACGAAAGGCATGGCGGACCTGACCGTGGGCGACACAATCCGCGAGAAGCGTGAAGCGATCATCCGCATTGCCGCCAGGCACGGCGCCACCGAGGTGCGGTTGATCGGATCTGTCGCGCGAGGCGAAGCCCGCCCCGACAGCGATGTCGATCTACTGGTGACGTGGAGCGAGGGCGCCAGTCTCCTCGACCAGGCGGCTCTCATGTTGGAGCTTGAGAACCTCTTGGGCCGGAAGGTCGATATCGCTAGTGACGGCTGGGTGAAACCCTCCATCCGGGAACCGGTCTACCGGGATGCGATCGCCCTATGAGGAGCGACGCGGATCGCCTCGGCGACATCATCGAGGCCATCTCGAAAATCAGAGAGCGGATCACGGATGGCCTCGATGCTTTTCTGGACGACGATATGCTCCAGGTCTGGGTGATCCACCACCTCCAGGTGGTCGGAGAGGCCGCCCGCGGCGTGTCTCAATCCCTCAAAGACCGTCATCCCGAGGTTCCGTGGCCGCAGATCGTCGCGCTTCGGAACATCCTGGTGCATGAGTACTTCGGCCTCAACCTGCGCCAAGTCTGGACCATGACCCAAAAGGACCTCCCCAAGCTGGGTGAGCAAGTTCAATACATCCACGCACAGATCGCACCCAACCAGGGGCGTAGCGCCTGAAGACACCGTTTTCGTATTTCGCGGGGATGGTCAGGGTGTTCACTTGCTATCGCCGACGGAACGCTTTCAGCGGCGTCGATATTGACTTCATCGTAGGGCGGCGGTTGCTCGCGTCTCCACCGCGCCGAATCACGGAAACGTCTCGTCGGTCCCAACCGCCCCACCCCCCGTCCCAACCGCCCCCTGTCATGCAACGGGCCCGTTGGGTGACAAGTCAGGGCATTTTAGCGGAATCTTACATCGAGATCCCGCGCGGGGGCGGAACCGGTGACAGTGCCGAGTTACACATTTCTCTGGGCTTTCGGCAATGGGATAATTCGTCAATGTTTCCGTATTTGTGAGGAATGGAAACCGCTCTCCGTTTCGCCATGCCCGGACGCATGCGCGCCCTCTGCCTATGCCGCTTCCCGGATCTCCACGGAGAGCTGTTTTCCGAGCGCCCGGAAGGCGGCTTCGAGTTGGTCGAGCCGCGAGGCGTGACGCAGGTCCACCAGGCGATCGATTTGGGGCATGTGACAGTTGAGGCGGCGCGCCAGCGCGGCTTTTCCAACCCCGGCCGCGCGCATGGACTGGTACAGCGCCAGCTTCGCTTCAGTCAACGCCGGCAGCGTGGCGAATGGCCCCTTGGCGCCGGCGCGTGGCATGGGAATGTCGCGATGGTCCGCCATGTAACCGATGAGAACAGTCTCAATGGCATCGGAGGCGCGCAGGAGCGCTTCTTCCCGATCCTCGCCGAAAGTGACCGCCCCGGGAATGTCCGGAACCTCGACCAGAATCGTACCATTGGTGTCCTTGGAAAGTTTGACGCGATAACGCAGCATGACCGGCGATCCTTTCTTACTACTTTAGCCCCAGCACCTTCTTGATATGGCGCTCCAAACCCTTTCCGATTTCCTTGCTGGAGGGGTGCAACGAGAACCTGGTGCGCACGCGGTCCGACGTGACGCTGGGGGTGCATCGCGCCTGACGGCGGAATGACGCGCTACGGGCGAACACTGGACGGCAAACGCAGAAGCACCGCATCAAAGACCTCGCGCGCCGTCGCCAAGGACTCCGCGGCATCTTCCGCGGTCGCGTCCTCGGGATCGCCGGGATAGCGGAACTTCCACGCGTACTCGGTGAGCGGCGCCGCCCGTCGAAGCAGCGGGTCCAAGCTCCCATCGATCTGGCAGCACGCTTCCCCCAATTCGATGAGGTTGTGCGTCTTGCGGAACGGAACGCGATGCCACGACAGGAATGCCTTCAGCGATTTTTCCGCCGCCTGTTGAGGGTGAAATACTATGTCGTCGGAGAAGGGCGGGTCCGCCTGCAATTCGTATTCGGCGGCTCCCAAGTCCTTGCCTGCCTTCGAAAGCCAGGCGCGCACCTCGGCGACGAGGCGGGATCATGCGGCATGGAGCAGTCTTCCCTCGCGGATGACAGTGGCCGGCAGGGACGCCGCCAGGTGCAACCGGCTATCGAATTAGCTGGCGGTCCAAACCAACACGTCTGAAGCAACTCCAGTGCCCCAGAGCGCCACATAGGCGGCGCGACTGCTACGGATCTCGGCCGGCGCGTCGTCAGGCACGACAACCATGATGTCGTAGTCGCTGTCCGGCCCGGCGTCTCCCCTGGCGACGGAGCCGAACAGGTAGATGCGCTCCGGGCGGTACGCTTCCACCAGACGGCGCACCACCTCGGACAAAGCCGCATCGCCGGCCGTCGGAGTCTTGAAAACAGTCGCGTGATCGAGAGCCATGCTTCGTCCTTCATCCAGTTTGCCACAACTTGGAAACATGGGGATCACGGCGCCCGCCGGGCGCGATCGGCAGACGTTCCCGGGACGAGGCGTTCCGCATCTCCGCGTCGAAGGCTCCCACGGCCGGGTTGCTAAGATTAGAAGAGCCTCTCCCATGACCATCCCCGAAGAGCGCTTGCAGGCGCTCAACGAAATCCTGGAACGGCGCGTTCTGGTCCTCGACGGAGCCATGGGGACCATGCTGCAACAACTCGGGCTCACGGCGGCCGATTTCGGCGGGCCGGAGCTGGAGGGCTGCAACGAAAACCTGGTGCGCACGCGGCCGGATGTGACGCTGGGGGTGCATCGCGCGTATCTCGAGGCCGGCGCCGACATGATCGAAACCAACAGCTTCGGCGGGACGCCGCTGGTGCTGGCGGAGTACGGCCTGGCGGCCGACGCTTATCAACCTCAACTTCACCGCCGCCCGACTGGCGCGCATGGCGGCGGCGGAATTCTCCACCACCGAGTATCCGCGCTTCGTGGCCGGGTCCATGGGGCCCACCACCAAGGCGATTACGGTCACCGGCGGGGTCACATTTCCGGAGCTGATCGAGACGTTTCTTCATACAGGCCAAGGGGCTGGCGGAGGGCGGCGCCGACGTTCTGCTTGTCGAGACGGCGCAGGATGCGCGCAACGTCAAAGCCGCGCTGCGGCCATCGAGCGCGTGCGCACCGAGATCGGGCGGCGCATCCCGGTGATGGTCTCAGGCACTATCGAAGCCATTGGAACCATGCTGGCCGGGCAAACCGCCGACGCTTTCTGCGCCTCCCTGGCTCACGCCGACCTGCTTTCCATCGGGCTCAACTGCGGCACCGGCCCGGAGTTCATGACCGACCACCTGCGCACGGTCAACGAGATGAGCTCGACTCGCGTCTCCTGTTATCCCAACGCGGGCATGCCCGATTCCGACGGCAAGTACCTGGAGACGCCCGCGACCATGGCGGCGCAGCTCGAGCGCTTCCTCGAAAACGGCTGGCTGAATATCGTGGGCGGCTGCTGCGGTTCCACCGACGCGCACATACGCGCCATCGCGCGGATGGCGGAGGGCAAACGGCCGCGGCGCATCCCGGAGCGTTCCCACCGGGCGTATTATTCGGGCATCGATCTGGTGGAGGCCGAAGAGACCACCCGCCCGTTGATCGTGGGCGAGCGCACCAACGTGATCGGCTCGCGGCTGTTCAAGAACCTCATCGCGGAAGAAAAGTGGGAGGAGGCCACCGAGATCGCGCGGCGCCAGGTGCGCAACGGGGCGCAGATCGTGGATGTCTGCCTGCAAAGCGCGGACCGCGACGAGATGGAGGACATCCCTCCGTTCTACGAGAAGCTCATCCGCAAGATCAAAGCGCCGCTGATGATCGACACCACCGACGCGCGCGCGCTGGAGCTGGCGCTCACGTACTGCCAGGGCAAGAGCATTATCAACTCCGTGAACCTGGAGGATGGCGAGGAGAAGTTCGAGCGGGTCTGCCCCCTGGCCAGGCGCTACGGCGCGGCGCTCATCGTGGGCGCCATCGATGAGGATAAGGCGCAGGCGCAGGCATTCACAAGAGAGCGTAAGCTGGCGGTGGCCGAGCGATCTTACAAGCTGCTCACCGGAAAATATGGCATCGCGGGCGAGGACATCATCATCGACCCGCTGGTGTTTCCGTGCGCCACCGGCGACGCCAACTACATCGGCGCGGCGGTGGAGACCATCGAGGGCGTTCGCCTGGTGAAGGAAAACCTGCCGTACGCCAAGACCGTGCTGGGAATTTCGAACGTCTCCTTCGGGCTGCCGGCGGCGGCGCGGGAAGTGGTCAATTCGGTCTTCCTGTACTACTGCACCAAGGCGGGCCTGGACCTGGCCATCGTGAACGCCGAGAAGCTGGAGCGCTTCGCTTCCCTTCAGGAGCACGAGCGGCGGCTGGCGGAGAGCCTGCTGTTCAATTCGCCTCCGGTGGACGCCGCGGACCAGGAATTGCGCACGGCCCCGGAGGATTGGCGCGAGCAAACGCCGGAGCAGCGCGCCGCCATCAACCAGTTTCACATCGCCGCCATCACCGAGCATTTTCGAAAGGCCGGAGCAAGGGTAAGGCAACGGGCGGAGGACCTGCCGCTTGACCAGCGCCTGGCCAATTACATCATCGAGGGGACCCGCGACGGCTTGGTCGCCGACCTGGATCGCAAGCTGGCCGAGGGCGCGGGCCCTCTGGCCATCGTGAACGGCCCGCTGATGGCGGGGATGACCGAGGTGGGCCGGCTGTTCAACAACAACGAGCTGATTGTGGCGGAGGTGCTGCAATCGGCGGAAGCCATGAAAGCGGCCGTCAGCCATCTCGAGAAGTTCATGGAGAAATCGGAAACCGCGACGCGCGGAACGGTGATCCTGGCCACGGTGAAGGGCGACGTGCACGACATCGGCAAGAACCTGGTGGAGATCATCCTGGCGAACAACGGATACCGGGTGATCAACCTGGGAATCAAGGCCCCGTCGGACCTGCTGGTGCAGGCTTTTCAGCAGCACCAGCCGGACGCCATCGGTCTTTCCGGGCTGCTGGTGAAGAGCACCCAGCAGATGGCCATCACGGCGGGCGACCTGAGAGCCGCGGGCATCGCGGTTCCGTTGCTGGTGGGTGGCGCGGCGCTCTCCGAGAAGTTCACGCGCACGCGGATTGCGCCGGCATACGGCCGCGCGGTGTGCTACGCCAAGGACGCCATGACGGGCCTGGGCCTGATGAACCGCCTGATGGATCCGGAGCAGCGCGAGCGAACGCTGGCGGCCTGGGCGCCGTCGGAGCCAGCGCCGGCGCCCGTTCCGGAGAGCCAGCCGGCGGCGCCTTTGAGCACCGCGCGCAGCGCCAAGGTCCGAACCGGCATCCCCATTCCGCCAGCGCCCTATCTGGACCGCAAGCTGCGGGAAATCCCGCAGCTTGCCGAGGTATGGAGCTATATCAACCCATTCATGCTGTATGGCCGGCACCTGGGCTACAAGGGCAATTTCGAAAAAGCCCTGGCCGAACACGAGCCCAAGGCCCTGGAGCTGTTCCAAAACATGGAGGAAGTGAAGCAGGCGGCCGGGGAATTCATGAAGGTGAAGGCCGTATGGCGGTATTTCGAAGCCGAGCGCGACGGCAATTCCATCCAGCTTTTCGCGCCCGGCGGCGAGGCGCCCATCCACGGGTTCCGTTTCGGGAGGCAGCGGCGCGACGATGGTCTGTGCCTGAGCGACTACATTCTCGACGCCGAAGACGGACGCCGCGACCACCTGGCCCTGTTCGTGGTGACGGCCGGCGCGGGCATCCGCGAAAGGTCCGAGGAATGGAAGCGGGCCGGCCGGTTTTTCAACGCCCACGCCATTCAGGCGCTGGCCATCGAGACGGCCGAGGGCGCGGCCGAGTGGCTGCACCGGCGCATTCGAGAGGATTGGGGCTTTCCCGACCCGCCCACGCTCACCATGCATGACCGCTTCACCTCGAAGTACCACGGCAAGCGTTACAGCTTCGGTTACCCCGCGTGCCCCAACCTGGACGACCAGCAGGGACTATTTGCCCTGCTGCAGCCTGGAGACATCGGCGTGCAACTGACCGAGGGCATGATGATGGAGCCCGAAGCCAGCGTCAGCGCGCTGGTGTTCCACCACCCCGACTGCGCCTACTTCACGGCGGAAGAATAACGGTCGTTCCGAGCCGCGACCGTAAGGGAGCGGCAGCCGGCGCGAGGAACGCCGGCCAGAAGGCCGGCGGCAAGCCCGAAGGCTTGACCCCACATGGGCGGTAGTCCGGTTGATGCGAGGCCCGCCGCTGTCTATCATAAGGTGTCATGCCGCTTCCCTTAACTCTGGTGACCGGATCCTGCGGGCTGATCGGATCTGAAGTGAGCCGGTACTTCAGCCGCCGTGGCTTTCGCATCGCGGGATTGGACAACAACCAGCGCGCCGTGTTCTTCGGACCGGAAGGCGACACGAGCTGGGCGCTGCGGCTGTTGCGGGAAGCGATCCCCGATTACCGCCATTACGCCATCGACATACGGGACCGTCAGGCGGTCCTGGCGATGGTGGCGGAACTGAAGCCGGCGGCCATCATTCACGCGGCGGGGCAGCCTTCCCACGACCGGGCGGCGGCCATTCCCTTCGACGACTTCGATACCAACGCCGCCGGCACGCTGAACCTGCTGGAGGCGGCCCGGCGCTCCTGCCCGGAATCTCCGTTCGTGCACGTGTCCACTAACAAGGTTTACGGGGATCTGCCGAATCGCATCCCGGTGAAGGAACTGGAGACGCGCTGGGAATACGACGATCCGGCTTTCGTCAACGGCATCGCGGAGTCCTTCTCCATCGACCAATCCAAGCATTCGCTGTTCGGCGCCTCCAAGGTGGCGGCCGACGTGATGGCTCAGGAATACGGAAGATACTTCGGAATGCCTACCTGCTGCCTGCGCTGCGGCTGCCTGACGGGTCCGAACCATTCCGGCGTGGAGTTGCACGGGTTTCTGAGTTACCTGCTCAAGTGCAACGTAGAAGGCCGTGAATACAAGGTATACGGATACAAGGGCAAGCAGGTGCGCGACAACCTCCACGCCGAGGACACGGCGGGCATGATGTACGAGTTCTGCAAGAACCCCCGCGCGGGAGAAGTCTACAACCTGGGCGGCGGCAGAGAGAATTCCTGCTCCATTCTGGAAGCCTTCGCGATGGCGGAGGAGATCACCGGCAAGAAGCAGCGGTCCACTTACGTGGAACAGAATCGGGCCGGCGATCACATTTGTTATTACAGCGACCTGCGGAAGATCGAGAGCCATTTTCCGAACTGGAGAATCACCAAGCCGCTGCGCCTCATCGTGGAGGAGATCGCGGCATCCTGGAGCGAGAGACTTAGTGGAAAAAGCGCCGCCATAACAGGCGCCGGACCGGCCGCATGAGAATTCTGATCACCGGCGTCTGCGGATTCGTCGGCTCGAGCCTGGCTATGGCCCTGGCGGAGCGGCTGGAAGGCGTCGAGATCTCGGGCGTGGACAACCTCTCGCGCGCGGGGACGGAAAGCAATCGCGCGCGCCTGCGGCGGGCGGGAGTGAAGTTGTTTCACGGAGACCTGCGCCTGGCGAGCGACGTGGAAGCGCTTCCCGGCGCGGACTGGGTGATCGACGCCGCCGCGAACCCCAGCGTGCTGGCCGGCGTGGATGGCCATTCGAGCAGCCGCCAGCTCATGGAGCATAACCTGTGGGGCGCCGTGAACATGCTCGAATACTGCCGCGGGCGCGGCGCGGGCCTGATGCTGCTCAGCAGCAGCCGGGTGTATTCGATTGCGGCCCTGGCCGCGCTGCCGGTGCGGCCTGACGGCGACGCCTTCGAGCTGGATGTTTCCGGGTCCCTTCCGGCGGGGGCCGGCGCGGAGGGCATTGCGGAGGCGTTTTCGGTGGCGCCCCCGGTTTCCTTGTACGGCGCCACAAAGCTGGCCTCGGAGACTTTGGCGCTCGAATACGGCGCCACTTTCGGCTTTCCGGTGTGGGTGAACCGTTGCGGGGTGCTGGCCGGCGCCGGCCAGTTCGGAACCGCCGAGCAGGGGATCTTCTCCTACTGGCTGCACGCTCACGCGAGCCGCCGACCCCTGCGCTACATCGGCTTCGGCGGGCATGGTTTTCAGGTGCGGGACGCCTTTCATCCGGACGACCTGGCCTCCCTGATCGTCGCGCAGATACGCCAAAGCGGCCCGTCTGGCGCCCGCGTGTGGAACGTGGGAGGAGGCATCGAGAACGCCATGTCGCTGGCCCAACTGACGGCCTGGTGCGACCGGCGGTTCGGGGCCTTCGCTCCCGTGGCGGACCTCACGCCCAGGCTCTTCGACATCCCCTGGCTGGTGATGGACAGCGGCGCGGCGCGCGCACGGTTCGGATGGCGGCCGTTGAAAAACATCGAATCGATTCTCGAAGAAATCGGGCGCCATGTCCGCGACAACCCCGGGTGGCTCGAACAATGCGGGGTGTCATGACTAGCAGCCCCAATCCCGAGAACCCGCCGCTCGAACTGCTAAGCGTGGTGATTCCGGCGCAAGATGAAGAGGGTTGCATCGGCTCGACGGTGGAGCACCTCGACTTGGAATTGCGCCTGCACAACGTGCCCCACGAAATCGTCGTGGTGGACGATGGCAGCTCCGACGCCACCTGGGAACTGCTGACTAAACTCCACGAGCGAATGCCGGAGCTTCGGCCGGTGCGGAACCTGGGCGCTCACGGATTCGGACGCGCGATCGCGTACGGATTCGAGAATATGCGCGGCGACGCCGTGGTGGTGATGATGGCGGACGAATCCGACGATTGCCGCGACGTGGTGGTTTACTGGAAGCTGCTCAACCTGGGTTGGGACGCGGTCTTCGGTTCGCGGTTCATCAAGGGCGGCGGCGTGATCGACTACCCGTGGACCAAACTGTGGCTCAACCGGCTGGCGAATCTTTTCATTCGGATGTTATTCGGCATCCGGCTGAACGACACCACCAACGCCTTCAAGGCATATCGCCGTAAAGTGATTGAGGGCTGCAAGCCGATTCTGTCGCCGCATTTCAACCTGACCGTGGAGTTGCCGCTGAAGACCATCGTGAGGGATTTCACGTGGACGGTAGTCCCGATTACCTGGCGCAACCGCAGAACCGGAACGGCGAAATTGAAGATCAAGGAAATGGGCAGCCGGTACCTGTTCATCTGTTTGTACGTCTGGCTGGAAAAGTATTTCAGCCGGGGGGATTATAAGGCGGCGCAGGAGGGGAAGTAGCGTAGCCTGCGCAGCCTGCGATTGCCCGGGCGCGCGGTTCGTGCGATAATCTCTGCGAAACCGCTGTCAATTGCGTAATCTTTCTGAAACAGAGTTACCAACTAATGAAATCCACCAGTCGGCTTACTCTCGCCCTGCTTCTCACCATCCTGATTTCGACGGTGGCATGCGGAAGCGAGAATCCAAAATTGATTTTGGCGGTGGTAGTCGACCAGTTCCGGTACGACTACCTGACGCGGTTCCGCGCCGAGTATCACGCGGGCTTCGACCGGCTGCTCAAGCAGGGAGCCGTTTTCACCGATGCGCATTATGTCCAGTTCCCGACGGTCACCGCCATTGGGCACTCCACTTTCCTCAGCGGCGCGACTCCCTCGGTCAGCGGCATCATCGGAAATGAATGGTGGGATCGCGGGACCAATCGCTCCGTCACCAGCGTTTCCGACGATTCCACCAAACTGCTCGGAGGCGTTCCCGGAGTTATCGGATCTTCGCCGCGCCGCCTGCTGGTGAGCACCGTCGGGGATGAGTTGAAGATGGCCGGCAAGGGGGGCAAAGTCATCGGCGTGTCCATCAAGGACCGCAGCGCGATTCTCCCGGCGGGACACATGGCGGATGCGGCCTATTGGTTCGACGGCGATTCGAACCACTTCGTGACCAGCACGTATTACATGAACGAGTTGCCCGCGTGGGTGGCCGCGATTAACCACGACCAGCCCATCTCGAAGTATCTGGGCGCTTTGTGGCGGCCGGTGAACGGCAAACCCGGCGACCGGCCTTTCTGCAGCATGGCGGCGGGAGGCGACCTGCCCTATTGCGGGGGCATCGAAGCCACCCCCTTCGGCAACGAGCTGCTGGAGGACTTCGCGGAACGCGCCATCCGGAACGAGAATCTGGGCGGGCACGACGGAACCGATATCCTCGCCCTGAGCTTCTCGGCCAACGATTACGCCGGGCATGCGCTCGGTCCCGATGCGCCGGAGATCCGCGATATCTCGATCCGCACCGACCAGTTACTGGGCAAGTTGATGGACTTTATCGATGCCCGGATTGGTAAGGGCAACAGCCTGGTGGTCCTGACAGCCGATCACGGCGTGGCGCCCATACCCGAAGTGAACGCGGCCCGCAAGATGCCCGGCGGCCGGCTGGACGCCATCCAGTACTCGCGGGCGCTCGCCGCCGCCCTCGAGGCCAGGTTCGGAAAAGGCCCCTGGTTCGCCGCCGACGCCGGCGGTTTCATTTACTTGAACTACGAGACGCTGGCCCGCAACAAAGCGGATGCCCGTGAAGTCCGCCGTGCGGCCGCCGAGACCGCCCGATCCCTGCCACATATCGCGCGCGTTTTCACTCGCGACGAGTTGGAGACCGGAGCGGGAACCGCGGACCCGGTGGGCAAAGCCGTGCTGCTCGGATTCTACGAATCGCGCTGGGGAGACCTGGTCATGTTGCCGGAGCCATATTACATCTTCTCCACTAGTGGCACCACCCACAGTCTTCCTTACGACTATGACACGCACGTGCCCCTGATATTCCTGGGAAGCGCCATCCGGGCGGGCGTCTACCATGATCGCGTCGCCATAAACGACGTAGCTCCCACCCTGGCGGCGCTGTTCGAAGTCGAGACTCCGAGCGGGTCTTTCGGGAAGATTCTGAGCGGCATTTTCAAGTAGATTCGTGCGATTAGGCGCCAGCGGCTCGTTCGAGCTGATTATCGGCGGGCGCGTTCGATCGACGTACAATTGAGTAATGGCGAGAGCGACCAACGCGCGTGCCCAGAGTAATGGGCGCCGGTCCAAATCCGCCGTGTCCAAGGTTGGAAGAGAGTTGACCCGGATAAGCGAACTCATCGAGAAATCCGGAGAGAAGCTGCTCACCCGCAAAGAAATTGAACGCGAAGTGGCTGAGTCGAGGACTAATCCCATGCCGGCGGATCGAACGGCTCGCGGTGGGCATCGATGGCCGCTTGCACATCCTTGGCGAAGTCGGCGTCCGGCGCCGGCGCGTAGCCGAGCTTCTCTTCATACCCCTTCGCCAGCGCGATGCACTCGGCGATCTTCCGGCCCGGACCTTGCGGCGTTTTGATAACGGCCACGGGGCGATGGCGCTGCTCCACGATCACCTCGACGCCTTCCTGGACCTGGGCCAGCACGGCGTGGATATCGCGGACGATCTCGGCTTCTGTGATGCGGACCGTCGCCATCTCTCGATCATAGCGCTTCTTCTCCCTCGCCGGCTTCAGCGGCTCAAATGTGGTGGTCTGCCGGGGCCGAACGCGAGGCGCGGGCGATAGACTTGAAGCGGACCCCTGGCGCCGACCCCTGCCACCCCTGGCGCCACCCCGATAGAGTGTGGTCAAAACCCTGGCGCCGTGCTACACTTTTGTAGATACAAATGGTTTTCGCGTGGGATGAGAAAAAGAACCGCATCAACCGCCGGAAACATGGCATTTCATTTGAAACGGCGGCGCGGACATTCGAAGATCCAAACGTCGTCTCATACCCGGACCGCGTAGTTGACGCAGAGGAGCGTTGGCATGCCATCGGCTGCCCCGGCGGCGTCGCGATCCTGCTCGTCGTTCACACCAGCGAGGAACAACATGGCGAAGAAGAAATCCGCATCATCTCGGCAAGAAAGGCGAGTCCCCGCGAGCGAGATCTTTACCACTCCTATCACTGACAAGCAGCGCCGGGAACTGCAGCGGCTTGCCGCTCGCCCCGATTCGCAGATCGACTTTTCCGATGCTCCCGAAGGAAAGCCGCGGATGTCCGACGTCGAAGTTGGACGTTTCTACCGGCCCATCAAGCGCTTGGTGAGCCTTCGCGTGGATGCCGACGTGCTCGCCTGGTTTCGAGGGCAAGGGAAGAAGTACCAGACGCATATGAACGAGGTCCTCCGGCGCGAAATGCAGGCGAGCGGCCGGTAAGAACTACGCCAACGGGAAGAGAGAAGGAGGAAACAGGGGCCAGGCTCTCGGGAACGGGGTAATTCGGCACTGTCGCCGGTTCCTCACTCTCCTCGACACGCCGCTGAATGTGGCGGACGGCATGATCGCCGCAAAGGCCCTTGAACACGGCTTCGCCGTCGTGACGCGAAACCTGAAAGATTTTTGCCGGGCTTCGCGTCGCGCTCTTCAACCCCCCGGTCCTGGCAGTACTGTATCCCGAAGACCCTTTGGGCGGTTCAGTTTTTTTTTCAACAAAAGACATGCGGGTCCGATGTATACTTTACTCATAGAAATGTGCGAAGGAGAACCATAGTGCTATTAGTCAAGGGTCTTATCGTCGCTCTGGTGCTGAGTTTCAGCCTTTCGGCAGGCCCCATCAATGTGTCGTACACGGTCGCTGGCAGTCCAGGAAACTGGACGCTGGATTTCAGTGTGAACAACAACATAGTTGGAGCTGCGAATCAGGATTTTTACTTTTTTGGCGTGCAGCTCAGCGCTACCGACATCACCGGCACTCCCGCGTCCTTCAGTACCTATATGCCCTACAACCCAAGCGGTATTGGCGGCGCGAATATCACCTACAACAACGTCTGGCTTGTTACCGCTTATCCCAACATAGGAACGAACGCTCTTCCCGGAACGACGACCTCCGGGTTTGACGTGACGATTACGGATGCCGTGGCCCCAACCTCGGTGAATTGGTTCGCCTCCACCGATGGCGCCGATCCCTATACCGGCGGCGGAAACCTCAACGTTCCCGTCCCCGGCAACCCGCTTTTTGAGGATGCCGCCACCCAAACCGGCGCCACTCCTGAACCCTCCACGCTGGTACTTCTCGGCGCTGGGCTGGCAGGACTAAGCGCGTTGCGCCGGCGCAAGATAGCGTAGCCTGAATGTCAGCGAGCTTTCGTCATACGGCGTAAGCGCCGAGCCGCGCGGACTTGCTGAATGACGCCGATTTGGCGCTGAAGCGCTGTCAACGGGACTTTGCCCTTGAACTTCTTCTCGATTTCCACATACCCGGCCTCCTCTAATTTGGCTAAGTGGCCGGATAAGTTCCCTTGCGTGAACCCACCTTCCCTGCCCCACAAAAGATGCAGAGCTTCGGCCGCACTACACCAGGCTAATTCTCCGTTGGTGTGCGTTCCAGATGGTCGATCACCAAGACCGTGATCGGCTCCTTTCGCAGTTCCAGTTTGAGACCCAGCCGCCGCACCGAGTTGAAAATAGAAGAAGAGGATGGATCGGACGCCGCATTCGCCGGCGATCCGCCCGCATCCCCGCCCGCAGCCAACTCTGGCGCCGCCACGCCCGCTCTTCTCATCATGTTCGCCATGTCGCCCAGGGAGATGTCCAGCACCATCCGGTAGCTTCCTGGAAGCCCGGTCATATCCACCACCGGGTGATCCACGTACCCCGACAGCATGCCGGCCAACTGCGCAAGGGTCATCTTGGATGCCTCCATGCGGGCCCCCTCCGCGGTCCTCGACATCCGCACTTGCCCGTTTTGCCCAGCCGAGATCACCATGCCTTCGCCCTGAGCGTCCCTGCTCATGCGCATCTGGCCATTCCCGATGCCGAAGGCGATACCTTCGGCCTCGCCGCTCTTCGCGCCGCCCGCAGGCGTCTCGGGGTCGGGCGGAGACTCCTTCAACTTCGACCCGTCTTTCCCCACCACCAGCGCGTACACCGCGTGTTCCCTGCTTTCGCGATGCGTTTTCAGCTTGAACCTCTCGGCCAGTAGCGCTTGCAACATCTCGGGCACTTGGCCCGCGGAGGCGTTGTCCGGCATTTTCGCCAATATGTCCCACCTCTGGGCGCCCATCCAATCCGGTCCGGAGAACTCGTCGGGCTTCAGGCCGTAAGCCACGCTAATCAATGAAGACAGGGGCAAGAGTCCAATATCCACCCTGGCCCCGTCGGTCTTAACGCCAAGGTGCATCTGGCCGGACGCCAACATGGCGGCGTTGAGCGGCGCGGACGGTTTGATGGAAGCGACCTCGAATGACGGCGGGGCGCCGCCCGTCTGGCCTGGGACCGTCTGCGCGGCCAGGCCGAAAGACATCAGAAACAGAACGTACGTATTGCGCATGTCGATACCCTCACTTGGAACAGTCTTCGCGCGGGGCGCGGATGTTGCGGTTTTGTGGGGCAGGCGCTTCCGCCTGCCAACCTTTTGGCGAGCCGCGACCGTCATCAGGGAGCGGCTGGGATTTCAGCCCGCCGCGCCGTTGGGTCCCAGAAGATCCAACATGCGCCGCGAGTATCCGGAGAAAGCGGCCTGGCCCTTGCTCGTGAGGCGGCACACGGTCAAGGGCACTTTGCCCTTGAACTTCTTCTCGATTTCCACGTACCCGGCCTCCTCCAGCTTGGCCAGGTGGCCGGATAAGTTCCCTTGCGTGAATCCACCCTCACGCTGCAAATAGAGAAAGTCCGCCTCGCTGACGCCATAGAGGATCAGCATGATCGTCAATCGGGCCGGTTCGTGGACCAGACGATCGATCTGGGCGATTTCCTGAGCTCGCTCGGTCATGCCCGCACGCTCTCCGAAGCCGGTGCATACGGATTCGTGCGCAGGTAGTTGACCAGCGTGCGAAGGCCCTGCGCCAGCAGCCACCCGCCAGCCAACAGGAATGGCAGCGGACACTGAAGCGGCGCCGGGACATCCACCCACAGAAACACCAGCCCGGCAAGCGCCAGAATCAGCGCGGACCACCATGGGTAAACCGGGGTCAGACGGGACGTTTTCTTGGACCGGAAAAGGGAGCGGAATGCGTCCCCTTTTCCCTCCTTTTGGGGATGCGCCCGGCGGCTGGCAGGCGGAAGCGCCGGCCCCACAAGAAGGATGCTGGACGCCGACGGCAAGACCGTCGGCGTTACTTCTGCAAAAAGAAATGCCCCACGAACATAGCGTCTATGCCCGACGAATAGAAGCTCCTGACCGCGTCGCGCGGGGTGCACACTAGCGGCTCGCCGAACAGGTTGAACGAGGTGTTATAGAGCACCGGCAGGCCGGTCGAGGCGCCGGCGGCGTGCAGGAGTTTCCAATACAGCGGGTTCTCTTCGCGATCCACGGTGTGCACACGCACCAGGTCATCCGCCAGGATGGCGGCGGCGAATTTGTCGCGATGCTCTGGCTTGACGCGGCCCACGGTGCATAGGTGGCGCGCGTTCGGCCCCACCTCGAAGTAAGTGCCCGCTAACTCGGCCGGGACCGACGCGGCGAACTTGCGGAAGGGCTCGCGGTGCTTGATGAATGTGTTGAGGTTCTCGGTGGAGTACGGGTCGAGCGGCGAGGCCAGGATGCTGCGGTCGCCCAGGGCGCGGGCGCCGAATTCCATGCGGCCGTGCATCCACGCCACGATGCGGTTGTCGTTCAACTGGGCCACCGCCGTATCGACGACCTCTTCGGTGGTGAGCAGGTAGCGGAAGCGCAGCTTGCAGTTCTCGAGAACGGGCTTGATCTCGGCGGCGGAGTAGCCCGGTCCCAGGCACAGGGTGGGGAGCGCCACGCGCTTCTGCTGGCGAAAGGCGCCGTGCCATGCCTGGAGCACCGCGCCCAGGGCCGTGCCGGCGTTGCCCGACGCGGGTTGTACGAAAACGTTGGCGAACCCGGAGTTGTTTTCGAGCGCCGAAACCAGCAGCGCATTGAGCCCCAGGCCGCCCGCGAAACACAGGTTGCGCCCCGACCCCGCCACGCGGATGACGGCCGTTTCCAGAGCCTTCTGCATGCCGGCGGCGATATGCGGGCGCAGCGCTTCGGGGATGGGCGCGCCGTCTTCCAGGTCCAGCCGCTCATAGAAGCGGGCGCTGAACCCGCCGCTGCGCCCGCGTTCGGCGCCGAAGAAAGAGCGGTCGGGCCGCGGGCCGGCATCGCCGGCGCCGAGGACTTCGGCGAACAGTTCCTGGTAGCGCGCGTCCCCGCACACCGAGAGCCACTGCACCTTGTGCTCGTCGGCGTTCGAATCGAAGCCGAGCAATTCGGTAACGCGGCCGTAGACGTCGCCCAGGGAATCGGGGAAGTACTGCTCCAGGTCGGGGGTTATGGTGGTCCCGGCGGCCTGCCAGCGAGCGCCGCAAAGCAGGTCGCCGCGGCAATCGAGGGTGAGAACGGTGGCTTCGTCGAAGGGCGAAGGGTAGTAGGCCGAGGCCGCGTGCGCCAGGTGATGGCCCAGCATCACGATGCGGCTGTTGGGGAAGCGGGCGCGCAGCTTGAGGTGGAACTCCGATCCGGGAACGGGACGCGCCACGGCCACGGCGTCCACCTCTTCCGGACGCGCGTGCGCCATCTCCAGGCAGGCGTCAATGGAGTTGGACGGCAACTCCCCGTGGCCGCCCCATTGCGTGCGCCGGCGAACCAGCTTGGATTCTTCCACCGCGGCGAGAACCTCGCCGTCTTTCAGGATGGCGCTGGCGGCATCTCCGAGGATGCCGCCGATTCCGAGAATGATCATGTCGTTCGCTTTTGAATCTTGGCCCACGTATCGCGCAGGGAGGCCGTGCGGTTGAACACCGGCTTGCCGGGGGACGAATCGAGGTCAACGCAGAAATAACCCAGCCGCTCGAACTGGAAGCGGCTGCCCGGCGCGGCGTTGGCCAGCCCGGGCTCCAGCTTGCAACCCGTGAGGGTCTCGAGCGAATTGGGGTTCAGGTTCACGGTGAAATCCTGGCCTTCGGCGGTCTCGTTGGGATTCTCTTTGGTGAAGAGGTTGTCGTAGAGGCGCGCTTCGGCGTCGATAGCGTGCGCGGCCGAGACCCAGTGGATGGTGGATTTCACCTTGCGGCCGTCCGGAGCGTTGCCGCCGCGGGTGGCCGGATCGTAGGTGCAGCGCACCTCCACCACTTCGCCTTGCGCATTCTTCACCACGCCCGTGCAGGTGATGAAGTAACCGTAGCGCAGGCGCACCTCGCGCCCCGGCGACAGGCGAAAATACTGCTTGGGCGGGTCCTCGCGGAAATCGTCCTGTTCGATGTAGAGCACGCGCGAAAAGGGAACCGCGCGCGTTCCGGCGCTCTCATCCTCGGGGTTGTTCACCGCGTCCAGCCAGTCCACCTGACCTTCCGGGTAGTTCTCAATCACCACGCGCAAGGGACGCAGAACCGCCATCACGCGCGGGGCGCGCTGGTTGAGGTCTTCGCGGACGTAGTGTTCGAGCAGCGCCAGCTCGGTGGTTCCGTTGGTCTTGGAGACGCCCACGTTGGCGCAGAAGTTGCGGATGGCCTCGGGCGTGTAACCGCGGCGCCGGATGCCGGAAAGAGTGGGCATACGCGGATCGTCCCAGCCGCGTACGTACCCGCCTTCCACCAAGGTCAACAGCTTGCGTTTGCTGAGCAGGGTGTAAGTGAGGTTGAGGCGGTCGAATTCGATCTGTTGCGGATGGTAGATGCCCAGTTGCTCCACGTACCAGTCATAGAGCGGCCGGTGATCTTCAAACTCCAGGGTGCAGATGGAGTGCGTGATGCGCTCGATGGAATCCGATTCGCCGTGGGTGTAGTCGTACATCGGATAGATGCACCACCTACCGCCCGTACGGTGATGATCGGCGTGGAGGATGCGATACATCACCGGGTCGCGCATGTTCAGGTTGGGCGAGGCCATGTCGATCTTGGCGCGCAGGGTGCGCGCGCCATCGGGGAACTCACCGGCCCGCATGCGTTCGAACAGATCCAGGTTCTCCTCCACGGATCGATTGCGATAGGGGCTCTCGCGGCCGGGCTCGGTGAGCGTGCCGCGGTGTTCGCGCACCTCTTCGGCGGTGAGATCGCAGACGTAGGCCTTGCCGGCCTGGATCAACTGGACCGCCCACTCGTACAACTGGTCGAAATAGTCGGAGGCGTAGAACAGGCGGCCTTCCCAATCGAAGCCCAGCCAGCGGACGTTATCGATGATGGATTCGACGTACTCGGTCTCTTCCTTGCAGGGATTGGTGTCGTCGAAGCGCAGGTTGGTCTTGCCGCCGAACTCGGCCGCCAGCCCGAAATTCAGGCAGATGGACTTGGCGTGGCCGATGTGCAGGTAGCCGTTGGGCTCGGGCGGAAAACGCGTGTGCACACGCCCGCCGTACTTGCCGGTCTTGAGGTCCTCGACGATGATCTCGCGAACGAAGTTGGAGGGGCCGGCCGGGCTGTCGGGCGGTGGGGATGGATGGGACGGAGTGTTCATTTTTTCAGCTTTTCAATGGCCTGGGCGATGCGCTCCAGGCTGGTTGCCTTACCCAGGGCCTCCAGGGTTCCAAACAGCGGCGGCGCGGTCTTGCGGCCGCACACGGCCACGCGAATGGGCTGGAACAGTTGACCCGTCTTGATGCCGAGCTTCGGGGCGGCGTCGCGCAGGGCGGCCTCCAGGGCCTGGTGAGTGAATTCGGCGACGGACAAAACCTCCCGTGCGGATTCGAGGGCGCGCAGAGCCATGGCCGCGTCGCCTTTTTGCGGAACCAGCTCCGAGGGGTCATAGGGCGCGAGCTGCGAGACGAAGAAGAAATCGCCTACCGTGAGCACGTCGCTCAGCAGGCTGATGCGCTCGCGAAGCAGGGGAGTGATCCACGCCATTTTGAGCGGGTCCACGTCGAAACCGGCGGCGCGCACCACCGGCAACAGCAAGCTCGCCAACTGGTCCACCGGAAGGGCGCGGATGGTCTCCGCGTTGAGCCACACGGCCTTGGGATCGAACGGGTCGTCTTCCTTGAAGTTGACCACGGCGTTGTGACGGTGGATGCCTTCGAGCGAGAACAAGTCGATGAGTTCCTGGCGAGTGAGCGCCTCGCGGTCGTCCTTGGGCGACCAGCCGACCAGGCAGAGGAAGTTGATAAATGCGTGCGGCAGGAACCCGGCGTCGCGGTAGGTGGTCACGCTCACCACCGGCCCGTGGCGGCGTTTGGAGAGCTTGGCGCCATCCGGAGCGACCAGAAGCGGAAGATGGGCGAATTGAGGCGGTTCGACGCCAGCGGCTTCAAATATCAAAACATGCTTGAAGGTATTGGTGAGGTGATCCTGGCCGCGGATGATGTGGCTGATGCGCAGGTCCGCGTCATCGGCGCAGGATGCCAGGTGGTAGGTCGGCATGCCGTCGCTGCGCAGGAGCGCGAAGTCTTCGATATCGGCGGTGGACTTGGCCTGCTCGCCATAGACCGCGTCGGCGAAGCGGATGGCGCCCTCGGAATCGCGCGGCACGCGGAAGCGCAGAGCGAACGGCTCACCGGCGGCGGCTCGGCGGTCGCTTTCCGCGGGCGGCATTTGGCGCATATCGGCGTGGAATAGCCAAGTCTCGCCCGATCTCTCGCCCTCGGCGGCCTGGGCGGGCGTGAAATCGCGATAGGCCATGCCTTTCCGGAAGATGGCCTCGGCCATGGCGCGGTGCGGCGCGAGGCGCTCGGACTGCTTGTATTCCTCATCCCAGCCGAGATCGAGCCAGCGGAGCCCATCGAAAATCGAGCTGAGAGACGCCTCGGTGTTGCGCTCCACGTCGGTGTCGTCGATCCGCAGGATCATGGTCCCGCCGTTCCGCCGGGCGTACAGCCAATTGAAGATAAAGGTCCTGGCGCTCCCGATGTGGAGAAACCCCGTGGGAGAAGGCGCAAAACGGACTCTGTGCATCGAAATGCCAGTATATCAGGATGGGTTGACGGGCTTGGGTTGTGAGGCAGCGGCGGGATTCTCTGACGCGGAGACGGGAGAGAGGGCGAGCCCTTGAGACAGGGTCGCCGTTGGCACTACCCGGTCGCGCACCGTCGGGATGCCTCTGTCATAGTCTCATCCTTCTCTTCTCCGAATTCCTTCGCGCCTCTGCGTCTCTGGGTCAAAGTTGGAGGCGCTACCAGTTGGCCTGCGTGCCGTCGGGCAGGAACATTTGCTCGTCGCGCCAGCTCACCCCGGCCTCCGCCGCGCGCTCCACTTCGTCCCAGTCCATATCCACGCCCAGTCCCGGCGTCTCCGGGATGCCGATGTGCCCCTCTTTGTCCAGCTTGAAGCGCTTCCAGGAGCTTTCCTTCACATAGCGCAGCCACGGGTCCACGCCGCCCTTGGCGCCGCTTTGGTTGTAGTGAATGCCCTTGGCCCACTCCAGGATCCAACCCGCGGGCGATTGCGCCACCACCTGCAAACATGCCATGAAAGCCACCGGCGAAAGCGGGCAGTGCGGCGCAAAAGCGATGCCATTGGCTTCCGCCAGCGACGCGATGGCGGCGGCGTTCGAAATGCCGCCCACGTGCACCACGTCGGGTTGCAGAATGTGCGCGGCGCGGCGCGCCACCAGGTCCGAGAACTCCGCCGGCGTGCACATTCTCTCCCCGGTGGCAATGGGAACGTGGGTGGACCGCGTCACCTCTCCCAGCCAGCGGTTGTAGTCCGGGCGCACCGGTTCTTCGTAGAACAGCGGCCGCGCGAATTCCAGTTCCTTGGCCAGGCGCTTGGCCATTGGAACATCGCAGCGGCCGTGGAAATCGAAAGCGATCTCGATCTCTGGCCCCACAGCCTCGCGCACCGCGCGCGCCCGCTCCACCGCCGCGCCCACGCCGCCGTAGGTGTCTATGGCGGCGAGCGGCGGGCAGGCGTTCATCTTGATGGCGCGCACGCCTTCGGCCACCACGCGAACAGCCTCTTCCGCCGCCGCGGCCGCGGAGTTGTTGTTCCCGCCCGCCCAGCGATACACCTTCACCCGGCGCCGGACCGGCCCCCCCAGGAGCCGGTGGACCGGCTGCCCGAGCGACTTGCCCAGAATGTCCCACAGCGCCATTTCGATCCCGCCGAGCGCGCTCATAAAATGCGCGCCGCCGTGATAAAAGGACTCATCGAAGCGTCCGCGAACCAGGCGCTTGATGTCGCGGGCATCCTCTCCGAGGATGGCCGGCGTCATTTCATGGACCGCCGCCTGCGCGCTGTCCAACTGGCCTTCCACGGTGTATTCGCCGTAGCCGGTCATCCCGCCGGCGATTATCCGCAGCAGCCCCCACCGCGGCGCAACCTGCACCGTCTCGACGCTCTCAATTCGCAATTCGCGCTTGCCCATAGCCCCCTCGTAGACGAACATCCACGATAGCGCCGCGCCGCAGCGGGTGGGATCTCGGGTGCGCGACACGGACATCCGGATTCCGAAACGCCGCCAGATGGAGATGGCGGCATTTTGGCATAGAATAGAATCGTCATGCTAACGGCTTCCATCCAGGCTGCCATGCGGCATGCCCGGTACGAGATGATCGAAGATCCCAAGCCGTTCTACGGCGCCATCCCCGAATGCCCTGGCGTGTGGGCGACTGGCCGAACCCTGGAAGGATGCCGGGAAGAGTTACAGGAAACGCTTGAGGACTGGATTGTCCTGGGGCTCCGATTGGGGCATCCGATTCCGGAGATTGACGGCATTCCCGTGCCGCCTGCTTCCAGATAATTCGACCCTGCAACACGCTATCATATTTCCAGTACCCTGCTCCGGCGAGCCCCATGACACGGCCTAGGATTGGTCTGGTTACCTGCGTCCACCCGCTCTACGATCTTCCGGCCGTCGCCGCCCGGCGGCGCGATGCCATCGAGGGCCTCCAAGCCTCGGGGTGCGAAGTCGTCGCCGCCGAAACGCCCCGTTCTCCGGCGGACGCCATCGAGGCCGCCGCCTTCCTTCGCAAGAGCGGCGTGGACTTGGTGGTGTTGTTCTTCGTCACCTGGGTTACCGAAGGCGTCACTCTGGAACTGGCCCGGCAATTGATGGACGTCCCCATGCTGCTTTGGGCTTTGCCGTACCTGGACCGCGACGTCCCCATGCCCTCGCCCATGAGCGGGATCACGGCCTCGGGTTCCAACATCCGGAGGCTGGGGAAGAGCTTCGCCCACGTAATCGGCCAGGTGACGCCCGGCGTCCTCGAGAACATCGTGCGCGCCGCCCGCGTGGCGGCCGTGGTTGGCTCGTTGCGCCACGCCACGTTCGGCGTCATCGGAACGCCCTGCCCGGGAATGCTGGACGTGGAAGCGGACGATGCGGATTTTGAGAATGCCCTGGGCGTCACCACCGTGCGCTTCGCCTTGGACGAACTGGTGGCGGCGGCGCAGACCGCTTCCGCGTCCGAATCCGCGCGCGCCGCCGACCGCCTGGTTGCGGTGGCCGATTTCGGGCCCGAATGCGACCGGCCGTCCCTGGAGCGCAACCTGCAGCTCTACGTGGCGCTCAAGGAAATGATCCGCACGCACAGCCTGGACGGCTACTCGGTGCGCTGCTGGCCGGAACTGCGCGACCAACGGAAAATCACGCCTTGCACGGCCCACGCTCTGCTGGCGGAGGAAGGCATTCCCAGCACGTGCGAAGTGGACCTGCCGGCGCTCATCGGCGCCTTTGTGCTGGCCCGGCTGGCGGACGCTCCGGCGTTCAATTTCGATATCACCGGTTATCTGGAAGACCAGGGCGCCATCCAACTGGCGCACTGCGGCGCCGCCGCGCCCCAACTGGCCGCCGAAGGCGTCCGGCCGCTGCTGCGCGCCCACATGCGCACCGGGACCGGGGCCACGTTGGAGTTTCCCTTCAAGACCGGCCCGGCCACGCTCGCCAAGCTCATGCGGCCCTCCGGCGGCAAACTCAAGCTGTCCGTCGCGGAGGGCGAGGTGATTTCCTCCGAAGGCGTTCGCGGCAGCGTAGCCACTTTCCGGCCGGACGCTCCGCTGGCGGCCTTCATGGACAGATGGATTCGAGAAGCGGTGGAACACCACGCCTCGCTGGTATACGGTCGCCGGCAACGCGACCTGGAGTTATTCTGCGAGTTCACTGGCGTGGAGTGCGTTCCGGTATGAACGCTGGCTCTATTTCGGACAAGGAGAACCTCAATATGACGCGCAGACAAATGCTGGCGCTGGCCGGCTCGGCGCCGGCCTGGATGGCCTCAACCTCTTCCGCGGTCGCCGCGCCCGATTTCACGCGCATGGGCGGCGCGCCGACCGCGTTTGGCGCACGGGCCAGCGGCGGCCGGGCGGGAGGAGGACGCGGAGGACGCGGCGGAGCGGGACGCGGCGGACCGGCGCCGGACTCGGTGTCGGACGCGCCGCCGCCACCGCCGCCCCAAGCCGCGCCGGGGCCGCGTTTCGATATCATCGAGCACTGCCACAACATCGGCTTGGGAGGCGTCCAGACGAACCTGCCGCCCAGCCTCGACGCCGATACCCTCAAGGCATTCCGCGCGCGGATAGAAGGCTACAACTTCCATCTCGTCCTCGACCCCGGGATACCGCAGCCGGGCGGCGATCTGGCGGCCTTCGAGGCCAAGGTGAAAGCCATCAAGGAAGTCGGCGCCACCGCCATGCACGCCGCCATGACCGACAGGCGCTATGAGCAGTTCGACTCTTACGCCGCCTGGAAGCAGATGTGGGATCGGAACCAGAAGCAGATCGAAGCGGTCCTGCCCATTCTCGAGAAGTACAAGATCCCCATGGGCATCGAGAACCACAAGGGCTGGCGTTCCCCCGAGCAGGCCGCCTGGATGAAGCGCGTGAGCAGCGAGTACGTGGGCGTGTGCCTGGACTTCGGCAACAACGTTTCCCTGTGCGAAGACCCCATGGACACGCTCAATAACCTGCTCCCCTACATCGTGTTCTGCCACATCAAGGACATGGCCGTGCTGGAATACGAGGATGGCTTCCTGCTCTCCGAGGTCCCCATGGGCACGGGCTTCCTGGATCTCAAGGGGATGGTGCAGATCCTGCGGAAGAAGAATCCCAACATGATCTTCGACCTGGAGATGATCACCCGCGATCCGCTCAAGATCCCGGTCTACACCACCAAGTACTGGGCCACCTTCGACGACGTTGGCAGCCCGCTGCCCGGCAGGGACCTGGCGAAAATGCTGGACCGGGTCCGCAAGAGCAAGAAGCCGCTGCCCAGCATGACCGGGCTGACGCCCGAACAGCGTCTCAAAGCCGAAGACGACGGCAACAACCAGTGCATCGCCTACGCCAAGCAGAACCTGGCGATGTAGAGACGACGGTGGCGCCGGCGGTCTTGCCGCCGGCGGTCCACTTACTCCGTCCCAAAACAGGCCCGAGGCGGGCTAAGATTACAGGTGAGATGAAAACCGCGCTGTTTCTGCTCGCCCTGGCGGCCCTGCCCTGCGCCGCCCAGGTCAAGATCACTCCCGGGCCCGAAAAGATCGCCGTGGACATCCACGGCCAGCCGTTCACCGTGTTCTATGTGGCCGGGCCGGAAGTCATGAAGCCCTACCTGCATCCGCTGCGCGCCGCCTCGGGAACCTATGTCACCCGCATGTGGCCCATGGAAAATGTGGCGGAGGAGGCGGCCACCGGAAAGGACCACCCGCACCAGCGCGGGTTGTGGTTCGCGCACGAGAGCGTCAACAAGCTGGATTTCTGGAACAACGATGCGTCCTATACCACGCCCAATCGCGGCAAGATGACGCTCAAGAAGCTCGACAAGGTCGAGAGCGGAAGCGCGCAGGGCTCCATCGCCGCCACCTTCGACTGGACCGACCTGGCAGGCGCCGTGCAGCTCACCGAATCCCGCGTGATGACGTTCTACGACGAACCGCGAACGCGCACCATCGACCTGGATATCACGTTGACCGCGGTGCAGCCGGTGGTATTCGGAGATAACAAGGATGGCGTGCTGGGGCTACGGCTGCGTCCGGTGCTGCAGGAATCGGCGCAGCGGGGCGACAACTTCCCGTTGACCGGCCACATTCTCAACGCCGATGGGCAGACCACCGAGAAGGAGGCGTGGGGCAAGCCTTCCAACTGGTGCGATTACTGGGGCGAGATCGGTGGCGAGAAAGTGGGGATCGCGATTCTGGATCACCCGGACAATCCCCGCCATCCGGTGCGCTGGCACGTGCGCGGCTACGGCTTGTTCGCGGCCAACCCGTTTGGGCTGGCGGCCTTCACCAACGACAAATCGCAGGACGGCTCCATGACCCTGGCCGCCGGCCAGAGCGTTCGATTCCGCTACCGCGTGGTAATTCACCCCGGCGACACAAAGAACGCGGGCGTGGATGCGCTGTGGAAACGGTACACCGGGAAATAAACCTCTCCGAAGTTGGAAGTCTTGTATCAGGGCACGGCTTCAGCCGTGCCGAAAACACGGACAACCGGAGGGCTTTAGCCCCTGTCTTTTCAGGAGGATGAGAAGGACTTGCGCCGGGGCTGCCAAACCGGGGGCTAAAGCCCAGGAAATGCTGCCTGATCGGCACGGCTCAAGCCGTGCCCTGATACAAAGTCCGTTCTTTCAAAGCATTAGGTTGTGGGAATTCAGCTTCGTCGGGGTTGACTTCGGAATTTCAGGATAAACAAGGCGAAAGCGCTGTGCCGGCCTGCCAGTCCTTCCCGTTTAGAATGGAAATAGTGTCCGCCCCCTATCGTTCCTACGTGCTCGTATCCCGCGAGCAGATTGCGCGCAACTACCGCAGCGTCCGCGCCGTGGTAGGCCCGTCCGTCGAAGTTGCCGGAGTGGTGAAGGCCGACGCCTATGGGCACGGCGCCATCGAAGTTTCACGCGTGCTCACGGCCGAGGGGGCGCGCTGGCTGGCGGTCAGTTCCGTCGATGAGGGCGTCCATCTGCGTGGCGGCGGCATCCGCGAAGCCCGCATTCTGGTGATGGGCGGTTTTCTGCCGTATGAAGGCGCCGCCATGGTGGAACACCATCTGACTCCGGCGGTGCACTCGCTCGATCAGATGCGCGAGCTCGATGGGCTGGCGCGATCCCTTGGCAGGGAGCTTCCCTATCACCTCAAGATCGATTCGGGCATGGGCCGGCTGGGGACCCGCGCGCCGGCGGAGGAGATCCTGGCGGCCCTGCGGGCGACGCCGCACGCCCGCCTGGAGGGGCTGATGACCCACTTCGCTTCGGCCGCCGATTACACCACGCGCCAGACCGACGAGCAACTGGCCCGCTTCCATGCCATCGCCGAAGATCTGCGCCGCGCCGGCTATCCGGCAGCCTGGCTGCACGCCTCCAGCTCCATCGCCGTGGGTTTCGGACGCTCCGAAGCCTGGCACAACATGGTTCGCGCGGGGCACGCCATTTACGGGTACGTTTCGCCCGCCCGCGGCGACGCTCCGCCGCAAATGCTGGAAGTGACGCCGGCGCTCACCTGGAAAGCCAAGCTTCTGGCCGTGAAGGACATTCCCGAAGGCGCGCTGGTGGGATACGGCGGCTCCTTCCGCGCGCCGCGCCCCATGCGCATCGGCATCATCGGCGCCGGCTACGCCGACGGCGTCTTCCACCGCCTCTCGAACCGCGGCCAGGTCATCGCCGGCGGCGTGCCGACTCCCATTTTGGGAACTATTTCGATGGACCTCACCACCATCGACCTGAGCCACACCTCGGCGCTGGGTCCGGGCGACGAAGTGACCCTCCTGGGGGTCGAAGGCGACGCCCGCCTCGATGCGCAGCAGATCGCCCGCGTGGCCGGCACCATCTCCTACAACATCCTATGCAGCATCAGCGCGCGGGTGCGCCGGGTGTACGTGTAAGCTGTGCGGGTGTGGGCAGACCGGGCACAGACAGCCACATTGCCGTCGAAGGACTTCCATCCTTGTGGGGCAGGCGCTTCCGCCTGCCAACCTTTTCTTCACTTCCAGTCCCCGGTTTGCAGGGCCTGGAACAAAGAAATGCCCGCCACGCCGGCGGCCCCGGCGGCCACGCACGCTTCCGCGTTTTGTGGCGTCACCCCGCCCAGAGCCAGCACCGGAATCGCGGCGGCGCGGGCTGCCTCGCGCAGCCGGTCCAGGCCTTGCGGCGGGCCATAGCCGGCTTTGGAGGCGGTGAAAAACACCGGGCTGAAGACGGCGAAATCGGCCCCTTCGGCCGCGGCGGCGCGCACCTCTTCAAGCGAATGCGTCGAGACGCCGATCAGGAAACCGGGCGGGGTGAAGGCCCGCAAGGCGCGTGGCGCAATCGAATTCCCGGGAAGATGCACGCCGTGGGCGCCGCAAGCCAAGGCCACATCCGCCCGCGAGTTCACCAAAATGCGGGCGCCGTGCGGATTGGGCAGCGCCAGGACGCGCCGCACGAGCTCGCACAAATCGCGCGCCGAGAGGTCCTTCTCGCGCACCTGAATGCGCTCGACGCCGTCGCGCAGCGCGCGGGCCACAAAGCCCAGCAGATTTTCGGCTCCGCCCGCCGCCATGCGGTCGGTGATGTAGTAGCGCAGCATTACAGCGGCTCGTAGTAGCGTTCGCCGGCGCAGGCGCGGCACAGGATGCGGCCGCCGCGCGCCACCTCGCGATGGAGGCCGATGCTTTCGCCGCATCCGGCGCACAGCGCGGAGGGAGCTTTGAATCCGGGCATGTCTTCGGGCGCCAGCTTCACCCGCACCCATGCAATGTCGAACAGCTCGCCATCCGGCAGCTCGCGGTACACGCGTATCTGCCGCTGCTTCCTGTCCGGGGTTTCGGCGTACATTTTGTCGGCGCGCCGTCTGGCGCTCTCGCGTGCGCTGACGCGCACGGCGCGGTCCCGGCGCAGGTCGCAGAAGGTGGCCGCCGCTTTTCCGAAATCGCGAAACTTCAGCGCGCGATTGCCCAGCCGGCAACCGGTGACGATGGCGATGGCGTCGGTGGCGCAGCGGTCGATCTCGACGAAGGTGACCAGGCGCTTGCGGTCCGCGCCCGCGAGGTCTTCCAGACCCAGCAAACCCAAGCCGCACAACGCCATTCTCGCCCCCAGAATCAGCCCGGCGCACAAGTGGCCGTGGGCCTGTTCGGCGAGGATCTCGTACTCGGCAAACGACTTCAGAGGCATCGCAGACCAAAAGGCGGACGTTTTTCTTCACACCACCCGCAGCGCTTGCTGCGGCAACTCCACCTGCCAGCTCTTATTATCCTTCTGGCGTTCGAACTCTTCGTTTGGGACGTCGGCGAAGATGCCGCCCGAAAACTCCAGCCGCGCCACGCGCGCCCTGCGAGACACGCGGAGCAGGGAGGCCGGCACGGCATTGGGCGGGCGCTCGATCTCGCCGGAGTGGACGCGCACGTCCGCCGGATGGACGGCGACGGTAACGCGCGAGCCGCGGAAATGGCCCGGGATATAGGGCCCCGTGAGGGCGAACCCGGCGAACTCCAGGCGGCTGCTCTTTTGCGCCGGATCGAGAGCGGCGATTTCGCCCGCGAAGATATTGGAAAAGCCGAGCAGGCGCGCGGCGTTCACGGATTCCGGCCGGTCCACCACGGCGCGCGGCGCTCCGTATTGGACGATGCGGCCGCGGTCGAGCAGAATCAACCGGTCGGCCGCTGCGCAACACAGGTCGAGATCGCCGGTGACCAGCAGAACCGGCCCTGGAAACGCCTCGCGCATAGTGCACAGCAGCGCCCCGTCGATGCCGCACTCGTCGAGCAGCAGCAGCTTGGGCGCGGCCAGCAGCGCGCGCGCCACCGCGCCGCGCACGGCTTCGGCGGGCTCGATTTCACGGGAGCGGCGGGCCGCCGCGGGCGTGAGTTGAAAGCGCTCCAGCATTTCGGCTACGCGCCGGGCGCGCTCCAGGCGCGGGCCGCCGTGCGCGGCGAACAGCAGATTCCGCCGCAGGGTCATGTGCGGGAAGAGCGCGTCGCGCTGGGCGACGTAGCCGCAGTGGCGGCGGCGCGGCGCCACGTTGACGCGCGCCTCGGCGTCGAACAGGATGACGTCGTCCAGCAGAATGCGGCCGGAATCGGGTTTCACGAATCCGGCGATGGTCTCGAGAACGAGAGACTTTCCCGCCCCTGCCGGACCATACAGCGCGGTAAGGCCGGCGATTTCGAAATCGACGTCGAGCGATAGCGCGGGCGGGATTTTCTTGCCGATGCGCGCGTGAGTCATTTGAAGATGCGCCCCGTACCCCACCACAAGATGGCAAGTAGCGCGGTCACCTCCAGGAACACCCCGGCGGCGTTAGCGAAAATGGGCCGAAACGCGAGCGGCAAGTGGACGCGCAAGAACACCCGCCACTCCGAGGCGCCCAGACTGCGGGCCGCTCTTCCGTAGCCTGCATCGAGCCCCGCGAACGCCGAGCGCGCCGCGCTGAAGAAGAACGGCTCGGCGGAGATTACCCCGGCGATAACCAAGCCAGGCTGGGTCAATGGCCAGAGACCGCCGCCACCGGTCCCATTTGTGCCCACCCAGTACAAGATGAGCGCGTTCGACAACAGACCCTTGAATGGCTTGGGCAACCAACTGCCGTCGAAGGGCAGTTTCCGGGTCGCCAGGATGAAGGCCAACCACAAGCCGATCACGACGGAAATCCCCGTGGCAAGGCCGGCGATTCGAAGAACGAGCCAGATCGACCAATTCATGGCGATTCGGTAACCGTGTATTATAGCTGCCCGAATCGCGCGCCAAATGCCGCAGAAAGGGCGCACGTGTGGGGTCAAGCCTTCGGGATCGGGTGGAGTGACGGGGATTGCGCCCCGTCACCCTCCCACACCACCGGACGTGCGGTTTTCCGCATCCGGCGGTTGAACCCAGCCGCCTCAGGTCGCGGCAAGACCCGATGGAAACAGAAAGCCGTGCCGCCGCAGGACGGAGTTGCTCAGCGCCTGGTGTAACTCCGGCTGGGCGGCCACCCGCCAGGCGCCGCGACCGCTCGTCGCGACCCCCAACGCGTGGCCCGTTAGCCCCAACCGGCGCAGGTTGCGCAACCGCCCTCGACTGCCGTGCCATCTCAACCAGAAGCACTTGCGGATGTGCCTACGGACCCATTTCTCCAGTTCGTAGATGGGTCTCCTCGCCTCGGCTAGCCGGTAGTACCCCCACCAGCCTCGGACGTAGCGGTTCCACTCGTCGCGGAGTTGGTTGCTCCCGCAACTGCGGCGTCCGTCCCACATCTCGCGAACCTTCGTCTTGAATCTCCCCAGGCTCTCCGGCGCTATCCCGATCCGCTTCTTGCGATCCAGTCGAAACCCCAGAAACTTGCGTTCCCAGACCCTCCCCGTCCCGCTCTTGGCGGCATTCACCTTCAAACGCAGATGTTTCTCGATCCAGGCCTGTACCGACACCATTGTCCGTTCCGCTGCCGTCTGACTGCCTACGTAGATATTGCAGTCATCCGCATAGCGGCAGAAGCGGTGCCCCCGCTTCTCCAGTTCCTGGTCGAGCGCATCCAGGTAGATGTTGGCCAGCAGCGGAGACAGCGGCCCGCCCTGCGGCGTGCCCTCTTCGCTGGCTTCCACCAACCCGTCCACCATCGCTCCCCGCCGCAGGTACTTCCCCATCAACCCCAACACCCGTTTGTCCCGGATCACTTGCGCCACCCGGCCCATCAGAATGTCATGGTTGACGTGGTCGAAGAACTTCGTGATGTCTAGATCCACCACCCAGTCCCTCCCTTCCTGCGCGTATTGTTGCGCGGCTCGCACGGCGTCCTGTGCGCTGCGTCCTGGCCGAAACCCGTAACTGTGCTCGCTGAATTTCGGATCGAAGATCGGCGTCAGCGCCTGCAACAGCAGTTGCTGAATGAACCGGTCCTGTACCGTCGGGATGCCCAGCATCCGTGTACCTCCGCTTGGCTTCGGGATCTCCACCCGCCTCACGGGACTCGGAACGTAGCTCCCCTTCAGAAGTTTGTCTTTGAGTATCCACCAGTTCGCTTGAAGATGCGGTTCCAGTTGCTCCGTAGTCATCCGGTCAATACCCGCCGCTCCCCGGTTGCGTTGCACCGCTTCCAGGGCCGCCTGGTAGTTCCCGTCCGCCACGATTGTCTCCATCAGCGTCTCGTACATTGCTTTCCGTCGGAAGGTCCGCGGAGCACCGGCATCGTCCCGCCGCAGTGGGCTAGCAGCGGCTGCACCGCCTCGTCCCCCAGCGCTCACAGGTTGGCTACCGTAGTTGTTGCGCCCGTGATTCGGGCTCGCTTCTTGCGCCGGCCTCCAGTTCCTTCTCTAGCTCCGTTCTTTGGTCCTTCGGCCCTTTGCTCCGCCGCCGTTACGCGGCCTCTTCGCTACTATGGCCTCTGCTGACCTCTCCTCCCCTCTCAGAGAGGAGATCTCCCCAGGTAAGATGCAGAATCTGTCCCCTCGCGCCGTCTGGCTCTACCTGATGCGTCTTGATGACCTTCGGGCTTTGCTGTTCAAGGCCAGCTTGCCGCCCGCACCCGGCCTCGCTGCCAGTTCGTGTCCCTACGGTCGAGGGTTTGCCTCGCGCTTCTTTCAGCTTCGTCTCGCGACTACGCCTTGCGCTTCGGCTACGGTTGCCGTCATCGGCTCCGATTGGCTCCTTTCATCCAACAAGACTCTGCCCATGCTGGGCACACCTTGCCGCCGGCCTTTTGGCCGGCGCTCCTCGCCCCGGCGCAAGACGCCGGGCAGAAGCCCGGCGGCAAGCCCGAAGGCTTGGCCCCACATTGGCGCGCCGCCTCGACGAACACCGCGCTACCCGCTGGCGCTCACGTGGTACTTTGCCAGCATATTGGGCCGCTCCCACGCCGGCATCGCTCCCGGAGATTTCAGGTACTCCAGAAACTGGGCCAATACCTGCGCGAAATGGGCTTCGTGTCCCACCCGGTAGCCCTCCGGAATGCTCACACGCAACTCGTCCCCCATGTCTTCGCATCCCAGGCCGGGGTACGCGCCCTGCAACCGCGCGATATGGTCGCGCAGCGCGGCGGCCACTTCGCCGCGGTTCCGCGAGCTGTTCGGGGCCACGTATACCTCCGGCCGGTGGTTCTCCCTTTCGCCCTGGCGCACCTCGATTCGCGACCGGGTCCCGCGGTAGGTCGCGTGGTGCGTGTCCCCGCCGGCCGGCGATTCCCAATTCCACAGGACGTCGAGGCGTACGTGGATGCCGCGTATCTTGTAACTCACCTGCGTGTTGCAGAAATAGTCCAGGCGGCCGCCGCTTACCCAGGGCGCGAGTTCGTCGGGAAAACCCGCCAGGCCCGTGACGCGCTGAAATTGCTCGGCTCCGATGACCGTAGGCCACCGCCTGGAACCGGCGATTTCGATCTCCTGGGGACAGCGGATCGCCTGTCCGGGGAAGAGCGTCCACGGAACCAGGTCCACCAGGTGCGTCCCCACGTCGGCCAGTCCTTCCCCCTGCTCCCGCACGTCGAAGAAGAAGGCCGGGCGCAGGCCGGGCACGCCCGCCACCGTTTTCATGATGTGGTGCACGCTTTCCATGGTTACGCCGGGCTCGGCCTGGGAACCCGGCACGGCCTCGCCGAAAACCGCGGGGGCCTGCACCAGTTCTTTCTGGAGGATGGTCGAGATCTCGTAGCGCTCGGTCATCATGTCGTAGGCGACGAGTCCCTTGCGGCCGGCCAAATCGAGGGCCGCTTCGAGCGCCGGAAGGTCGGCGCGATCGATGATCCATGGCTTGTCGGCCAGTACATTGAGGCCGGCCTCGAGCGCTGCCGCGATCTTGCCGATCTTGCCGCGATTGCGGCCCGCGATCACCACCACATTGCCCGGCCGCTCGGCGCACATCCGCTCCACCGATTGCGGCGTGCAGTGAACGTCGATCTCCCACGACGTCGGATTGACGGACCTCGCGTTGAACCCTTCGATGCGCTGCAAATGCTGCCGCAGATCGGGCCCCAGCGGGGCGAAAATGGCGCAGCGCCGGGCCACCCCCGCCAGCATCTCCTTCTGGACGAGGGCCGCGTGGAAGTGAGCGGGATCGAGGGTGATCAGCCGCAGCTCGGTTGAGTCATTCATGGCGACCATCGGCATTCCTCAATGGTAACCGGCAAGTGGCGCAGCATGTCCGCCGAATTCGGTATTCTACAAGTAACCTGCGTCCGAAGCTGCGCATTGCGCTGGAAAACGAATATGCCGAAGGCCGAATTTCCGAGCCAGTATATCGAGCGACTCTCGGCGCTTCCTCCACGAAAACTCCTTGAGGAGTTCCGCGCGATTCAGTATCCGGCGGTCCGTCTGCAGGTGGCTCAGGCCCTTCCGGCGGAGGTTTACTCTGAGATGCTGGCCGAATCGGCGGTGGAGAACCTCAACCGGAATGTTCGCAACCGCCTGGGACGCCAATCGCCTAGCCAAGCGGCCTAAGGGCCAGTGGCGCCGTGTCCCGCCTTCGCGCTAAACCGACTACACTGGAGTGCGATGACGCGAACGAACGCCCTTCTCCTGGGAACCCTGGCGTGCCTGCTGCCCGCCGCCTCCGGTCAATCGATCCAGTACAACCAGACCAGGAAGATCTGGCTGCTGAGCACGCGCACCAGCTCCTACGCCATCGGCGCCAAGGCCGATGGCTCGCTGCGCCACTTATACTGGGGCGCCCCGCTGTGGCGCATGGACGATCTGGCCGCGCCCCCGGACCGCCGCGAGCTATCCTCTTTCGATCCGCCCGAGATGCTCGAGAACGACGAGTACCCCGCCTGGGGCGGCACGCGATATTACGAGCCCTCCCTCAAAATCGTCCGCGAGAATGGCGACCGCGACCTGGTGCTGCGCTACGCTTCACACCAGATCCGCGGGAACGAGCTGGATATCGAGCTGAAGGATATTCGCGACGATATCCGCGTGACGCTGCACTACCGCGTCTACCCCGAGTACGGCATCCTGCGGCGCAGCTCCACCGTGCGCAACGCGACCGGGCGCCCCATTGTCGTCGAGAGCGCGCAATCGGCCGTGTGGCACATGCCTCCGGGCGAGGGGTACCGGCTTAGCTATCTGAACGGGAGGTGGGCGGCGGAAACGCAACTGGTGCGGGAACCCATCCATCCCGGCGAGAAAGTGCTGGAGAGCCGCAAGGGCCACACCAGCCACAATTTCAACCCATGGTTCGCCATAGACGCCGGCGACGCCGATGAAGAGCACGGCCGCGTGTGGTTCGGCGCGCTGGCCTGGAGCGGCAACTGGCGCTTCACGGTGGAGCAGACCCCCTACCGCCAGGTGCGCGTGACCGGCGGATACAATACCTTCGATTTCGCCTACCCTCTGAAGCCCGGCGAAGCGCTCGATACGCCGGCCTTTTACGCCGGTTTTTCGGAGAATGGCTTCGGCCCGGCCTCGCGCGCCCTGCACAACCTGGAGCGCGCCGAGATTCTGCCCGGAGGCGCGGCGTCGCGGCTCCGCCCGGTGCTCTACAATTCCTGGGAAGCCACCACCTTCGACGTGAACGAAGCCGGGCAGAAGGAGCTGGCCGACAGGGCCGCCAAGCTCGGCGTCGAGTTGTTCGTGATGGACGACGGCTGGTTCGGCGCGCGCAACGACGACCACGCCGGCCTGGGCGACTGGTTCGTCAACCCCAAGAAATTCCCACAAGGGCTGAAGGGGCTCATCGATCACGTAAACGGGCTGGGCATGGATTTCGGTCTCTGGGTCGAACCGGAAATGGTGAACGCCAACAGCGACCTGTACCGCGCGCATCCCGACTGGGTCATGAACTTTCCCGGCCGGCCGCGCAGCGAGCTGCGCAACCAGATGGTGCTCAACCTGGCCCGCGCCGACGTGAAAGAGTACATCTTCGGCGTGCTCGACAAGCTGGCCACGGACAATAACATCCGGTACTTCAAGTGGGACATGAACCGGCCCTTCTCCGAGCCGGGGTGGCCCGAAGTGGCGCCGGCCGACGAGCGCAAGCTGTGGGTGGAATACGACCGCAACCTCTACGAGATCCTGGACCGCCTCCGCGCCAAGCATCCCAAGCTCGAGATCGAATCCTGCTCGGGCGGAGGCGGGCGCGTGGACCTGGAGATCCTGCGGCGGGTCGAGGAAGTTTGGGCGTCCGACAACACCGAAGCCTTCGACCGCCTGCGCATCCAGGAAGGCTTCTCCCAGGCCTACACGGCCAAGATCATGTCGGCCTGGGTGACGGATGTGCCCAACCAGAACGGGCGCAGCACGTCGCTGGCCTACCGCTTCCTGGTGGCCATGCAGGGCGCGCTGGGGATTGGCTCCAACTTGAACCGCTTCTCGGCCAATGACACGGACCTGGCCACGCGCATGATCGCCACTTACAAGCGCATCCGCGCCACCGTGCAGGGCGGCGACTTATACCGGCTCTCTTCGCCGCGCACCGAAGACCTGACCGCCAACCAATACGTAGCCGCCGATGGCAAACAATCGGTGCTGTTCGCCTTCCGCCATTCGCAGCAGTACAACACGACGCCGCCGGCTGTCTTGTTGCGCGGGCTGGACGTGCGCGCCATCTACAAGATCGAAGTCGTGAACGGCCGCCTGGCGGACTCTCAAACCCAGCTCAGCGGCGCATACCTGATGCGCGCCGGGTTGAACCTGGCCCTGCGCGGGGATTACGACGCGGCGGCGGTGATACTGGAGCGGATGTAGGATGTAGGGGCGGAGGCGGGCCTTATGATCGTCCACTTGAGGAAAGACTGCGTGGCGGGCGTCCATGGTCGCCCGATCGGCGGTGTCCGGGACCCAACGGCAACCTGTACTAACCCACTAGAGAGGCCACGCCTGCCGACACCCCTTATTACGTACGAAATGTTACCGAAGGCGCCATCTATCAGCCGATCCAATTTGTCTTCCTTCATCATCCTCACCATCCGATCTTGAGAGCAGCGCCCGCACGCGCCACAGCGCTAGTCGGCCACAGGAGTGACCTGCTTGTCGCGGTCATTCTCCCCTCATCGGACAAGAGCCCCGCTTTCTTCAGTTCCGAAGCAAGGACCGATGGCAGAATCTGTTCCTTGAGACGTGTGAGCGCCTGGATAACCTGCAGCCTGGAGATCCCGGTCTCCGAATACCAGTTCCAATAATACTCCTTTCTGCGAAAGTAATTATAGAATCGGCTAAGGGCGGGCGATGGAACAGACGCATCGTTCGCGAGGACTTTCAGCGCCCTCAGGTTCACACACCCTTGCAGAAGGCCTTCCCCGTCCGGATTCGTTTCGTCGATTCGCCAGAGGTCATTGGGCTCGCTACATTCAATCGCCGCATAGAGTCTGATGGAGCTGAACTCGATGTACTCAGGCACGTAGCGGTTGATCGAGAAGAACTCCTCCCCGACGAACTGGATGCAGTTGCTGCGATGACAGGCCCAAGGTGCCGCAGGTTGGCCATCGAGGATCGCTTGAGCTGGGTCGAACAGTGGCCGGTAGAACTTCGGGTGCGCCCCGATGCCGACGTGCTTTGCAAGCAACCTCAAGAGGCAGTGCCTCAGTCCTGTCCAGACCAAGACGTGGTCGTCGCTGCGCGACGCGTAGGACAAAAGTTCACCGGAAAGACTTTGGAGTTGTGACGGATAGAGGGCACGGAACGCGCGGTATTGGGGTCTGTTCTTCGGCCGTAGCGCCGGCTTGCCATTCTGAGCATAACGGTCCGGTTTGTCGTAAGATCTGAGATGATGAAAGATGATATCCCGCACTCGCCACGCCGCTCCTACGTAGCCTTCCGGCAGTTCGTCCTCAGCGGCTAACGCATCGATGACGCGGAAGAGGAGCACGAGTCGCTCGTTCTCGAATGGGTTCGGCACCTGCAAAGGCGCGGTCCCCGAATAGACAGTACCCGAGGTGCCGTCAACCGTCAGAGGGTCCCCCTCAAGAATCGGGCCGGCGGATGTTGACACGCGGTCCTTCCCTTGAAGGACCAGCCGGTACCCGCCACGCACGGCAGCCCCATGCCACGGGCAACAACAGCGGCATGGCCTGTCATACCGCCGACGAACGAAACTATTCCGGCAGAGACTTCCATTCCGTGAATGTCGTCCGGCACGAATTCCCGACCAAGTAGGATCGGCACCTTTCCGGACGATCTCAAGGCGATGGCTGAGTCCGAGGATAGAGCCGCTGTGCCAGATGCAGCACCCGCACTGGCTGGTTGCCCTGTGCCGAGGACTCGGAGCTTGGCGTGCGAACTGATCGTCGGCTGCAAGAGCTTTTCAACATGGTGAGGTGCAACCCGCTTGACCAGTTCCTTTCCCGTGATCCGCCGTTCAAGGAATAGGTCGGTCGCTATCCGAAGTGCGGCTATTGGAGTCCTGCTGCCTCTTCGCGCATTCAAGACATACAGTTTCCCCTCTTGGACCGTGAATTCGAAGTCGCACATGTCCTCGACGTAGCACTCGAGTTTCGTGCGGGCGTCTCTCAGTTGAGGCAATATATCATCGCTATCCATTTTCAACAGAATACCCACAGGCAGGGCCGTTGACAACAAGCTCGGGGCGGTATTCCATATGGCGTTCCAGGCTTCATTGCGCACGCGGCACGGGGCGCGTTTCGTCCATGCCGTCCCCATGGCCACGCCTCCGGCACATGCCCTTTCGCGATCAGCAGGGTTGCACGAACGGGTTCACAATCTGAAGCGGCCAGCGGACAGCGCGGCCTGGCAGGTCCTCCGAATAAAGGCGCGTAACACCACATTCCAGGCAGGCGGCCACGATCATGGCGTCCCAGAATGACCATCCGTCCTCGGCGTGGAGGCTGCTCACCCGGGCCAGGCGCCGGCCGCCGGCAGAATTAGGGGAAAGATCGCCAGATAATCGGCCAGGCGGTTCCATGCGTCGTCCAGCGTAAATCCCTGGGATCTCAGCTTCCTCGACGCCGCCACGAACTCACACGCCACCTGCCACGGCAGCACGCCATCGCTGGCGCTTGCGACGAGATCGAGCGCCACTTGCTGTCGCTTCAGATCGGCCTTGTCGCAGGCGTAGAGGAGGATGTTGGTATCAAGGGCGATCATGCAGTTCGTCCCGAGAGGGCAAACGTCCACGGGAAAAGAACCTCATCCCCTCGATCCCCGCCAGGAGCCGCCGCAGCGCTGCGGGCCTGTCGCCGCGATCGGCGTCATCATCTAGCGCCTCGACGATCAGTCGCACGCGCTGGGCCTCCCGCAATAGAAGCTCCTTCTTGGGCTTGAGAACGCCATTCGTGTAAACAGCCTCCGTGAACTGAGCCATTTTAACAAGCCCTCTGTCATTAAGCTTAGCTCGCGCGAGCCGACTCCTCAAGTTCTGCGCGGTTTTCCGCACCCTCCGCTCGCTCAGGCTTTCTCTGCCTATCCAGTTTCGCGTCGTCCGTCCGACTTTCCTTGGCGCCCGCGCGTCAGAACAGACGGCGGCGTCTTGGGATTACCCTGGGAGGGGGGCCATTGCGCGCCCGCTCCCTGTTGGCCGCCTGCCCCACCACGATGACATGTCGAATACCACGTTGAAGCAAGAGCTGGCCGCGGCGCCGCCGGCCGCCGAGAGCCGCGCGGCGCGGATGGTGCGGGAGACCTTCGAATCCGGACGGCCGCTCACCTACATCCGCTCGGCGGAAGAGCAGCGCGTGGTACGGGTGCTGCGCGAGGTCAGCCTGAGGGCCGACGCGGGCCGGCCGGCGCCCGTCTGGACCTGGAGCCTGACGGAGGGAATGCGGCGCGACGATGGCGCCGTGGAAGATGGCGCGCGGGGGCCGCGCGAGGCGCTGGATTTCATCGATTCCTACCAAGTCCCCGCCATTTTCCACCTCAAGGATTTCCACGAGCCCCTGCGGGCGTCGGCGGAGATCCGGCGCCGGCTGCGGGACGTCTACGAGAGCTGCCTCGACCAGCGGAAGTTCGTGGTGATTAGCTCGCCGGTGCGGTTCATTCCGGAGGAAGTGGAGCGCAGCGTGGTGTTCCTGGACCTGCGGCCGCCCGATCCGGTGGAACTGGCGGAGTTCGTGCGGGAAGAGACGGACCGGATTTCGGCGGAAGGTGGCGGCGAGACCAGCGACGCGGTGATTCGCCAGGTCGCGGGGGCGCTGCAGGGGCTGACCCTCGACGAATCGCGCTACGCCATACGCCGCGCGATGGCCGCGCATGGGCGGCTGGGGCCGGAATCGCTGCCGGCGGTGCTCGAAGAGAAGCGCCTGCTGGTGAACCGGAGCGGGGTCATCGAATTCATCTCCGAGCGCACCGAAATCGCCGAGATTGGGGGCCTGGACGGACTGAAAAAGTGGCTGCTCGAACGGCGCAAGCTGTTCGACATGCGCGACAAGGTGAGCGCCGAAATCGTGCCCAAGGGGTTGCTCATGATGGGCATCCCGGGCTGCGGCAAGAGCCTTTCGGTGAAGGCCATCGCCTCCTGCTTCCAGTTGCCGCTGTACCGGGTGGACATGGTGGAGATCTTCTCCGGCCGGCACGGCAAGCCCGAAGGCGCGTTTGTGGAAGCCTGCCGGATGTTGGAGGACCTGGCCCCCGCGGTGCTGTGGTTCGACGAGATCGAGATGGGGATCACCTCCACCGAGACCGCCGGGGAGCAGGGCCGGATTTTCGCGTTCTTTCTGACCTGGATGCAGGAGAAGACGCGCGGGCTGTTCGTGGCCGCCACCGCCAACCGGATCGACCTTCTTCCCGCCGAAATGATTCGCAAAGGGCGCTTCGACGAGGTGTTCTTCGTGGACCTGCCGTACGACGAGGAACGCATCGAGATCTTCAAGATCCACCTGAAGCGGCGGGGCCTCGATCCGGCCCGGTTCCATGTCGAGCAGTTGACCGAGTTCACCAAGGGCTGGGCCGGCGCCGAGGTGGAACAGTGCGTGGTATCGGCCATAACCAAGGCGCGCCTGGCGGACCGGGAGCTGACCGACCAGGACCTGATCGGCACGGCCGTCAAAATTGTCCCGCTGTCGCGCACCATGCACGAGCAGATCAACCACATTCGAGCCTGGGCGTTTGAGCGGGCGGCCCTGGCGTCGGTGAACCCGAACGGATAGCAGTTCTTGACGCAGAGGCGCAGAGACGCCGAGAGATTCAAGAGAGTTTTGAGGGAGAAGATTGCGAGGGCTTCGATTGTCCTCTTTTCTCTCGAATTCTCGGCGTCTCAGCGTCTCTGCGTCAAAGCCTGAAGGCCCAATTCGCGCGCCTGGCGGACCGGGAGCTGACCGACCAGGACCTGATCGGCACGGCCGTCAAAATTGTCCCCCTGTCGCGCACCATGCACGAGCAGATCAACCACATTCGAGCCTGGGCGTTTGAGCGGGCGGCCCTGGCGTCGGTGAACCCGAACGGATAGCAGTTCTTGACGCAGAGGCGCAGAGACGCCGAGAGATTCAAGAGAGTTTTGAGGGAGAAGATTGCGAGGGCTTCGATTGTCTTCTTTTCTCTCGAATTCTCGGCGTCTCGGCGTCTCTGCGTCAAAGCCCAAAAGCCCAATTCCACGGCCGCTCCACTTTTCTGTTGCGGGTTCGCGGGCGGGTGCGCCATATTGGGAATGGCAACTCGCGGGGCGCGGTTTCCATGGCGGAGAACCTTCTTTTTTTCACGGAACTGGTGGGGATGCCGGTCTTCGACCTGAAGAACCGGCGCCTGGGCCGCGTACGTGACGCCGCCCTGGTGCCCCTGGTGCATTCCTCCCGCATCGACCGCTTCCTGATGGGCGGCGCCGACGCCCTGCTGACCATCCGTTACGACCAGATCCGCTCCATCGAGTTCGGCAAGGGGATCTCGCTCGGCGACGAGCAGCTCACCCCCTATCACGACGACGAGTACATGCTGCGGATCGGGCGCGATCTGCTCGATCAGCAGATCATCGACGTCACCGGGCGCAAAGTGGTGCGGGTCAACGACGTTACCTTCGGGGTGACCGGCGAAGGCGGGCGCGACATCCTCTCGGTGCTCGAAGTGGATATCGGAATTCGCAGCATTTTCCGGCGCCTGATGCAGGGCTTTTTGCCGGCGCGGTGGGTGCGGCGCCTGCAGGAAGCGATCCCGCCCAACTCGATTCAATGGGATTTGTGCAACGTCTTGGAGCCCGACCCGTTGCGCCGCCTGCGGTTGAACATTTCCTACGCCGAAACTCGAGCGCATGCACCCGGCCGACCTGGCCGACATCGTCGAGGACCTCAGCCCGGCCGAGCGCGAGGCCATATTCGAGACCATCGACAGCGAGGCGGCGGCCGACGCGCTGTCGGAAGTCGACCCCAAGATGCAGGTGAGCATCCTGGAGGCCCTGGAACCCGAAAAGGCCGCCGACATCCTGGAGGAGATGGCGCCGGACGAGGCCGCCGACGTGCTCTCGGAGCTGGAGGACGAGACCTCCGAGGAAATCCTGGACGAAATGGATTCGGAGCCCAAGACCGAGGTCCAGGAGCTGCTCGAGTTCAAGGAAGACACCGCCGGCGGCATCATGAACACGGAATACGTGGCGCTGCCCGAGAACGCCTCGACTGTGGACGCCCTGGCGGCGCTCAAGGAGAACGAAGACCTGCTGGAGATCCTCAACACCCTGTTCCTGGTGGACGGCGAGGGGCGGCCCGTGGCGGCGGTGCCGCTGGCCCGGCTGTTCGTGGCGCCGCCCGGCGCGCTCCTGAAAGACATCGCCTCCGGAGAACCTGATCACCGCGCCGGTGGGCGAGCATCAGGACCGCATCACCGCGCTTTTCGACAAGTACAACCTGCTGACCCTGCCGGTGGTGGACGAAGACGGCAAACTGGCCGGCGTGGTTACCGCCGATGACATCATTTCCGTACTGAGGGCCAGGTAGCGGATGCTGAGACTGCTCAGGCGTTTCAAGTATCACATCGCCATTTTCTTCGCGGTGGTCGGGCCGGGATTCATCACCGCCGATGGTCGACAACGACTCCGGCGGCATCTTACACCTACTCCGCGGCGGGCGCGCGCTAGGGTTACCTGCCGCTGTGGACGCTGCTGCCCATCACCCTGGTGCTGATCATCACCCAGGAGATGTGCTCGCGCATGGGCGCCGTCACCGGCAAGGGGCTTTCGGACCTCATCCGCGAGGAGTTCGGCCTGCGCATCACGTTCCTGATGATGACCCTGCTGGTGCTGGCCAACATGACCAACGTCATGGCGGAGTTCGCCGGCGTGGCCAGCTCGCTCGAGTTATTCCACATCAGCCGCTACATCTCCGTGCCGCTCTCGGCGCGTGGCGGTGTGGCTCCTGGTGGTCAAGGGCAACTACCAGAGCGTGGAGAAGATCTTCCTGTTCGCGTGCGTTCTTTACGTCACCTACGTCATTTCGGGCTTCCTGGTGAAGCCCGACTGGAAAGAAGCCGCCCTCTACAGCGTGAAGCCCGTGCTGATGCTCGACCCGGCCTACATCTACATGCTGATCGGCATGGTGGGCACCACCATCGCGCCCTGGATGCAGTTCTATTTGCAGGCGGCGGTGGTGGAGAAGGGCATCACCGCCAAGGAGTACGCCAAGTCGCGGATCGAAGTGATCGTCGGCTGCATCATGACCGTCGTGATCGCGTTCTTCATCATCGTGGCCTGCGCGGGGGCCATCTGGGCGGTGCGGCCGCGGGACATCCAGGACGCCGCGGAGGCCGCGCTGGGGCTGAAGCCGTTCGGCCAGTACGCCTTCCTGCTGTTCAGCGCGGGGCTGTTCAACGCCTCGATTTTCGCCGCCTGCATTCTGCCGCTATCCACGGCGTATTCGGTGTGCGAAGGGCTGGGTTTCGAGGCGGGCGTCAACAAGCGCATCCGCGAGGCGCCCATCTTCTACTTCCTCTATACGCTGCTCATCGCGGTGGGCGCGGCGGTGGTATTGATTCCCGGCTTCCCGCTGGTGAAGATGATCCTGCTCTCGCAGGTGCTCAACGGCGCGCTGCTGCCCTTCGTGCTGATCTTCATGCTCCTGCTGATCAACAAGCAGGGCCTCATGGGAGAGTGGGCCAACCCGCGCTGGTTCAACCTGGTCTCCTGGGCCACGGTGGCGATCATGATCGGGCTGACGCTGGCATTGGTGGGGATCACGGTGAGGGGGATGATGTAGCGCGGCCGTGTCACTTGGTTTTCTCATGTCCGGGTTGAGGATGAAATCGCGGGCCAACTATTCACCGGCTTGTCATGCCGCTGAAACGCGGAGGCGCAAAGCTCGGATGTGCGCGCCATTCTCTTTGTCTTGGGGGCATCGGTTTGTCTTGCCCAGGGAACCACGGCCGAAAGGCTGATCGAGGCGGGGCACTGGAAGCGCGCGCGGGAGGTGGTGGAGCGGCGGTTGCGCGAGGCGCCGGCCGACGCCAACGCGGTCTTCCTCTGGTCGCAGATCCGCAATGCATTCGGCGATCGCGTCTCGCCGCCCGAGCTGGCCGAGAAGGCTGTCCGGCTGGGCGGAGGCGTGGCGCGTTATCACCGGCAATTGGCCGAGGTTCAGGGCGTCATGGCCCAGCACGCCGGCGTTTTTCAGCAATTGATGCTGGCGCGGCGGTTCCGCAAGGAGATCGAGGCCGCGCTGGCTCTCGATGGACGCGACGTGCAAGCGTTGCGCGACCTGCTGGAGTTCTACCTTCTGGCGCCCACTCTGGTGGGCGGCGACCCGAAGCAGGCGGAGACGGTGGCGCGACAAATCGCCTCGATCGACGCGGCGGAGGGCTTCCTCGCCGCGGCGCGGATCGCCGAATTCCACAAAGACCGGACGCGGATGGAGGCCATGCTGCAAGCGGCGGCGGCGGTCCGCCCACCCTCGTACAAGGCCCTGATGGCCATGGCCCATTTCTATCTCGCGCCGGAGCGCCGCAACGAGTCGGCGGCCGAAGCATTGGGCGTGAGCGCCGTGGCGCTCGACAGCAGCCGCACCGAGGCGTATTGCGTTCTGGCCGTGGCGCATGCCGGGCGTGGGGACTGGGGCGCCTTGGAAGCCAGTTTGTCCGCCGCCGCCCGCGCGGTCCCCGACGACCCGGCGCCCTACTACCGCGCGGCCGAGCAAATCCTCTCCGACGGCCGTGAACCGGCTCGCGCCGAACGGTACCTGCGGTTGTACCTGGCGCAAGAGGCCGAGGGCAACCAGCCCACCGCCGCCGATGCGCATTGGCAGCTCGGCCTGGCTTTGCGGGCGCAGGGACAGGAGGCGAACGCCATCCGGGAGTGGAAAATCGCGTCACAACTGGACCCCGAATCGCCCGCGGTCCGCGAGTTGAAGCGAACCCGAAGCGCGAACGTGGGCGACCCGCGCGGCGCCGGGGGCGGCTAACGAGGCTTGCCGCGACGATTCGGCGTGGATCTTTCCGACCAGCTCCGCGGTGTCGGCCGTGATCGGATAGATCGCCACCGTGGGCTTCAGGTCGTCGAGGAACGCACGACAGGCCTGGGCGGTGGATGAAGAACAGCGCACGCAATTGCGCAAGCCACGCGACCCGGCGATCGGGTGTATCCTAATGCCATCCGGAAATCCTCAATGGAAAGAAACCTTTTTTCGTCTTCCTGGCGCGCATCCCGGTTTGCCATCCTGATTTGCGCGGCGACGGCCTGGGCGCAGCCCCTGCCCGTCCGTGGCATCCACCTGGCCGCTCCCATGCCCGATGAGATCCCCCTGGCGGAGCGCTTCATCAAAGAAGCTCTCCCGAAAGAGGGGGTCAACGTCCTGGTGTTGGAGGTCAACTATCGCTATCAATTCGTCAAGCATCCCGAAGTCACCGATGACCGGCCGCTCTCGCGCGACGACATCGGGCGGCTGGCGGCCGCCTGCCGCGCCTCGGGCGTGCGGCTCATACCCATGATCAACATGCTCGGCCATCAGTCCTGGGCCCGGACCACGTTCGGCCTGCTGCGCAGCCACCCGGAGTTCGACGAAACGCCCGGCAAATTCCCCAACAACCAGGGCACGTATTGCCGCAGCTATTGTCCGCTGCATCCGGAAATACACTCCCTGCTGTTCGACCTGATAGACGAGCTCGCCGACGCGAGCGGCGCCGATGCGTTCCACGTGGGCATGGACGAGGTCTTCCTTTTAGGCGACGACGATTGCCCGCGCTGCAAGGGCAAGAGCAAGGCCGATCTTTTCGCCGGCGAAGTACGCGCCCTCCGGGACCATTTGGCCCAGGCGAATCGAACCATGTGGATGTGGGGGGACCGGTTTATCGATGGCGAAACAACCGGGATCGGCGAATGGGAGGCTTCGAAAACCGGCACTGCGCCCGCCATTCACTCCGTGCCCAAGGACATCGTCATCTGCGACTGGCACTACGAAATGGCTCACCCGACGGCGCTGAACTTTGCACTGGAGGGGTTCAACGTGGTCTCGTCTCCCTGGCGGAAAACGGGGGTGGCGTTGCGCCAACTGGACCTGATCCGCATGGCGCGCGCGAACTCGTCTCCGGCGGTGGCGGCGCGGCTCCAGGGCATGCTGCATACCACCTGGGTCGGCTTCGGAGCGTTTGTCAGGGCTTACTTCGGGGAGAGCGCCAACGCGAATGCGCAGGCTCTCGAAGCGGTGTCGACGTTTCGCGAACTGAATCGCGAGCTGCGGACCATGTCCGCACAATCTGGGGACTCGCGGCGATGACCGGCCGGGGCCGCGGTTACGCCGTCTTGTCCTTGGCGTGGCACAGCTCGTTCAGCGCGCATTCGCCGCACTTCGCGCTGCGCGCCTGGCACAGGGCGCGGCCGTGCAGGATCACCTCGTGCGAAAAGAGAATCTACTTGGGTTTCCCCGTCTGACCCCGGTTTTCTGACGCCGGGTTGCCGGCGATAACGTTTACGATCTACGTGGGTGGCGCTGCGTGGTTGAGCCTGACCATTCCCGCCGGCCAGACCGCGGTGGTCGCCACGCCGTCGCAGATCGGCGGGTTGTCTCAGATCCCCGCCAATACGGCGGTCTCCATTGGCATCACGGCGGTGGGGACCACGTTCCCGGGGGCGAATCTGCCGATCTTTGTCTACTCGTGACTTGAACCCGACCGCATGGGAGCGCCAGCCTATGCGGCTCGAATCTCAACTGCCTCAGCAACCGTCGTGGGCGTCGGGATTCCCTCACCATGCAACCGCATGCCCTCGATGTGGAATTCGATGGCCTCTGCAATCAGTCGCCGGGCATCTTCGATTGTGGGCGCGGTGGTCACACATCCCGGCAGGTCCGGCACATAGGCGGCCCAATTGGTGGACGCCTTCTCGAAAATGACAGCGTATTTCATTTCTTCAGTCCTGCCCTCTTCCATACTGAGTTTAGCGTCCCCGGTGGCAGTTCGTCGCTGGGGTGGCCGGGAATCGTCACAGTGCCCGGCTTCATGGAATGGACGAACTGCCGATGGTCGCCACGCGTGCGGTCCAGATGCCAGCCATCCGTTTCAACCATTTTGATTACGTCCCGAACCTTCATCGGCAGTCTCTGTCCAATGTACCTGATTTGAGAGCCGCAACAAACAGACCTCGCGTCGCGTCGTGATGGGCCCGATCTTCAAGCTACAGCCGCATCGCACGATGCACCTTCAGGGCTTCGACGACTACGGCGCGGCGTTTGCCCTGTGGGGCGCGTCCGACACCGGATTTAATGATGATCGCGGAGGGCTGCAGGTCAAGGGTAAGCTGGGGCAAGAAAACGTCCCGTCTGACCCCGGTTTTCACCCCGACGCCTTTTCGCCCCGACGCCTTTTCGCCCCTTTTCGCCACTAGGCTTCGCCGGGTGGCTTGCTCTTTCCTTTTGCCCGTGAACCTCTTCGCACAACTCTTGAGGATACGCCCAGGGAGGTCGATGCGAGATGATGGGCCATCCTCCCCAGTTCATGGACCGCCATGTCCATTTCAGGGCCATCAATCATCTGGGACATCGGTCCGTGCCTGAATGTGGAGAGCGCTCGTTCAAGTCGTTCAATCGCATTAGCCACTTCGCGCCCGTCGCCTCGTTGGAGTGCATGGTACACATCCAAGCCAACTTCGTAGAGCCAAGGCGCATCATCCCTGAAGTTGCTGATAACCAATAACCATGCCAGAGAAGGGTCACCAATTTCCCCGGCCGCGTGGCGCATCATGTCCATGACCATCATCGAGTGCATCCGCCTCCGTCTCCGGGGCCCGAGATTCTCATAAACCTGTCCCTGGAGCTTATCAGGCAAATCTCCGAACATGACTTTGATCTCTTCGAACAACTTCGCGACAGCGTTGGCGTCAACATCAACTGATTCGGCAGTCTTCGCCGCTGGTTTCGTTGGCGCAAGTTTCTTGATGCTGTCGCGGAACGCATTCACCTGTCGCCGGACTGCCTCTTCTCTTGGCTCTGCATCCGAGTTGCGCTTGATGAGTTGGAGGACCAGTTTCGTGAGAGAGTCTTCATCATCGCCGGAATTCTGGAACTGGGCGAACGGTCCTTTCGTTGCTTGATCGAACGCCGCTCCAACCACGACACCAAACACAGTCTTGTCCAATTTGCCCGTTGCAACCCCAGCTTCATACAGAATCCAGGGACGGTCGATACTGTTTGTCGTCAGGAGGGCAACAACGTCCGTCGCATCGCTGATCTTTCTCATGATCTCCGTGTACCACTCCGCGCCAAACTCGATTCCGGCTCCGCCTTTTCGGTCTGAAGATCGAAAGGACTTCAGGAATCCACCGCTGGCGTCGTGGGGATTCCGATGATGTCGATCAGTCATTCCGATCTGATGCCGATCAACGCGGAGCGAAGCGACGCAGGGCTCTCTCAGTGTGAAACAATGATCGGCATCCGTCAAGAGTGTTGCTGGTTTTCTTTGCCTTGGGGCGGGGAAAGTGTCCGCCTTCCGGCTGGCCGTGTTTTTGGGCGCTAACGGAAGGAGCCCGTAGGGCGACTGGAGTTAGCGCCCAAAAACACTTCGCGATCCGGTTCCTATTCGGCATCGGTCCCTTTCCGAACGCCCTTCTTTTTCCGCATCGACTCTCCCTGTAATTCGATCCGGTGCGCGGCGTGCACCAGCCGGTCCAGGATGCTGTCGGCCACCGTGGGTTCGCCGATCTGCGCATGCCACTTCGCCACCGGCAACTGGCTGGTCAGGAGCGTGGATCGGGTCAGGTAGCGTTCGTCGCAGATCTCCAGAAAAGCCCGGCGTTCGGTATCGGCCAGCGGCGCCATGGCCCAGTCATCGACAATCAGCGCATCTACCTGCCCCAGGGCACGCAGTTTCTTGGCATAGCTGCCATCGGCCCGCGCCAGTTCGAGTTCCCGGAACAACTGTGCGGCCGTGGCGAAGTAGGCCGTGAAACCATCGCGGCAAGCCTTCTGTCCGAACGCCCGCGCGAGAAACGTTTTCCCGATTCCGGTCGGGCCCACCAGAAAAACGTGTTGGTGGCGGCGGACCCAATCCGAGTCGTGTATCAGGGATCGGACCACCTGCTTGTCCAGGCCCCGCGCCGCGCGGAAGTCGATGTCTTCCATGCAGGCTGGACCTTGCAGACGGGCATCTCGAATCCGCCGTTCCAGCGCGCGGCCCTGCCGCCAGTTCCACTGGCGGTCCACCAGTAGCGCGAAGCGTTCCTCGAAGCTGAGTGGCGTGGTTTGGGGATCTTCCTGTTGTTGGGTGAAAGCGTCGGCCATGCCGCGCATGTGCATGACGTACAGCTTTTCAATCGTTTGTTGGTTGAGCATGGTTCTCCTTGTGGACTTACTGAATCAGCGGAGGATCGGCCTCCGGCGGGGAATCGAAGTAATCGGCGCCGCGGATGTTGTCGTGTTCCACCGTAGCCGGAACGGGCGGATCGCCGGGCAGCGGCAATCGGTCGAGCTGCTTCTTGAGGATCGAGTCCATGCTCTGGAAGTTGTAGGCGCGCGCCCGCAGGCAGCGCCGGGCGGCCGCTTCCATGCGCTCTGCGGGATAGGTTTTCGCCAATCGCAGAATCCCCAGGCAGGAACGGTACCCCATCTCCGGATGGCGCTTGGCCGCCAGGATCGCTTCCGCCAGTTGACCGGTGCAGGGTCCGGTCTGTTGGGCATCTTCGATCAGCCGCGAGGGCGTGCGCCCCAGGTACTTCTGGTGCGACTTGGGCATGTGCTCGGTCAGCGTCGTCGCTGTCCCCGGCTCGTAGGAGCGGACATGCGACGCCACGCGCACCCCGCGGTGGAGGACTTCCAGAGTCTCTCCCGTCAGGTGCACGTCCACCACTTGGTGCACCAGCGCGTACGGCACGCTGTAGTAATGCCGCTCCACTTCGATGTGATAGTCGATGTTGACGCCCGCCGATTTCCATTGACCGAACTGGTAGCGCGTGGCCGGCAACGGTTTCAGCGCCGGCTGGTCGAGCTGCGCGAACAGGCTGGCGCGGCTGCCTTCGCGCTTGCGGAACGCCCGCTGGTTGAGCCGCACCAGCAACTCGGCAATAGCCTGGTTGACCTCATCGAGGGAGAAGAACTGGCGCTTGCGTAAGGCCGCGACAATCCACCGCTGCACTACCTGAACGCCCACCTCCGCCTTGGCTTTGTCCCTGGCTCGATACGGCCGCGCCGGAATGATCGCCACGCCGTAGTGCTCGCCCAGGTCGCGGTAGGTGGGGTTCAAATCCGGCTCGTAATAGCTGGGATGTGTGACCGCGGACTTCAAGTTATCCGGCACCACGACCTCCACCACCCCGCCGAAGAACTCGAAGGCCCGCATATGCGAACCGATCCAGTTCCGCAGGTCCTGGCCCGTAGTGGCTTCGGCGAAGGTGTAGCTGCTGGCGCCCAACACCGCCACGAACACGGCGGCGGGGCGCACGGCGCCGCTCTGCGGGTCGTGCACCGGAATGGTGGCCCCGGCGTAATCCACGAACATCTTCTCGCCGGCGCGGTGCTCCTGCCGCAGCACCAGGTCGAGCTTCTTCAGCCAGCGCCGGTAGAGATCGCAGAAGCGGCTGTAGGCATAGCCGTCCGGGTCGTTTTCCCGTCCTTCCTGCCAGACCAGTTGCAGGGTCAGGTCCTTGTGCGTCTGCAGTTCCTGGTGGATCTGAACCCAGTCCGGCTCCGGATGTTTGCGCCAAAAGGCGGGGGCGGGCCGCTGCGGGAACAGCGCCTGCTCGATCTGCTGGTCGCCCCAGTCCTCCGGCAACGGCCAGCCTACGCCCGCCGCTTGCGCGGCGGACAGATAGTCATGGACGGTGCTCTGCGAAATGGAACAACTGCGGGCGATCTGATGCTGGCTCAATCCGAGGGAATGGAGCCGCAGAACCTCTTTCAACTTGCGCATGGTCAGCCTCATCTGTGGCAACTGGGAGTCTCCACTTTTCAGTGGAGTTCAGTTGCCACGGCTGCCCTTGCGCCGCCGGCCGTTCCAATCCGATGCCGATCACCGTTCCGAACTACAACCGTAAGACTGATCGGCATCAGTTCGGAACACTGATCGGCATCACTTCGGAATGGTGATCGACATCAGTTCGGAACGCTGATCGGCATCCCTCGGAATCCGCACGTATGCTTCCTCGTAGATCGTCAGGAGAAGGTCGAAGCAGTAGAGGAGGAAGTGGCCGCTACCGCAGGCCGGGTCGAGGATCCTCAGTTCTCGTGGGTCTTTCTTGGGCCGATGGGGGATGTGGACCGGCAGCTTGAGGAGTTCTTCCTGCGACAGATCGTCCCGCTCCTGCAGCGTCCTTCGGCGGCTTCTCCCCTTCCTCAGGAATACCTCGTTCGGGCGGCGGACCATATAGCGGCACTGGTCCTTGAGCTCGTGTCTGCCCTTTCGCATCTCGTACCAGATGCGGCCCAGCGTGTTGTCGGTCAGGAACTCGACCACGTAGCGGGGCGTGAAGAACTGGTTGCGGAAGGCCAGTTCGTAGGAGTTGCGGGGAGCGGCGCTTTCCTTCGGGCCTGATCCCGCAGTTCCTTGGGCGTGAAATACTGGTACACCCAGCCGATGGTCTCGTCCTGCGACCAGATCTTCGGCCACTCCTCCCGCAATTCCGTCTCTTCGGCCTTGATGTCGCCGCTGTTCAGCAGGTCAAGCACTTCATCGAGCGTCTTCTGCGGCGGGTAGAGACGGTTGGCTGGATCGGTGGGGCTGAACAGCACGCCGATTTCCTCAGAGAGGAGCCGCCGAGCCAGTCCAGGAAATGGCGATATGCGACGTCCTGGTGGCCGGTGTTGTACAGGCTTTCTCTCGTCGGGGTGGTCCGCCAGGTAAAACATAAAGCCTTGGACTTGATGCCCCGGCTGACGGCTTCCCGGAACTTTTGCCCGCCGACGTAGACTTCCCGTGCCTCCATCATCTTGTAGGCGCAGAGCCGGTTGAGGTGCGTGAAGGCGATCTCCCGCATCAGCTGCTCAAGTGCTTCCTTCGGCTTGTAGCCACGGGCCTTGATGTGGCCCAAGTGATCGAGAATATCTTTCCGCGCCGCCTGCTCCTCGTCGGTCAAGTGGGTCATCTTGGCGTTCGGATCGGCGGTGACCTGATCCTTCTTGGCAACACTCTTGTCCAAAACAGTTTTGGCGGTGAGATAGCCAAAAGAAAAGCCCTCCTATAATGAACGTTGGCGAATCGTTCCTTGGCCGGAGCTTCGCCAGACGTCACCCACAGGGAGGGCAAGACCATGGTACAAGCAGCCAGCCTGTTCAATCAACTGCTCCAGCATTTTCCCCGAACCGAGTTCGCCGCACTGGTTAAGAAGCATGGCGCTGAGCACGCCGCCAAGGGGTTCACCTGCTGGACGCAGTTCGTCTCGATGCTGTTTTGTCAACTCGGCCGCGCCGACTCCCTGCGCGAGATCTGCAACGGGCTGGCCTGCTGTCTCGGCCGCCTGGTGCATTTGGGCATCGCCAAGGCGCCGTGCCGTTCGACCCTGTCCTATGCCAACGAACACCGTCCCGCCGCCCTGTTCGAGGAGCTGTTCTGGACCGCCGCGGCCCGCTTCCGCGAACAGCAGGCGCTTGGTGGCAGGAAGCACAAGTTCCGTTTCAAAAACAAACTTCTGTCGCTGGACTCCACCACCATCTCACTGTGCCTGACCCTGTTTCCGTGGGCCAAGTTCCGGCGCGCCAAGGGTGGGGTGAAGGCCCACGTGCTACTGGACCACGACGACTACCTGCCGGCCTACGTCCTGCTCACCGAAGCCAAGCGGAGCGACGTGAAGCTGGCCGATTCCTTCGCGCTGAACCCCGGCTCCATCGTCGCCATGGATCGCGGCTACAACGACTACGCTCTATTTGGCCGCTGGACCATGGCTGAGGTCTATTTCGTCACTCGCCTTAAGGAAAATGCCGCCTACGAGGTGGTCGAAGAGTGCCAGGTTCCGGCCGACCGTAACATTCTCGCCGACCAGATCATCCGGCTCACTGGCGCCCAGGCGCAGACCGACTGTCCCTGCCTGCTGCGGCGCGTGGTGGTTTGGGATGCCGACAACGAGCGGGAAATCGTTCTGCTCACCAACCTGCTGGCGTTCGGCGCCACCACCATCGCTGCCATCTACAAGGAACGCTGGCAAATCGAGCTGTTCTTCAAAGCCCTGAAGCAGAACCTGACCGTGAAGACCTTCGTGGGTACCAGCGAAAACGCCTTGCGGGTCCAGATTTGGACAGCCTTGATCGCCCTGCTCTTGCTCAAATGGCTGCATCACCTCTCCAAGGCCAACTGGTCTCTGTCCAACCTGGCGTGCATGCTTCGCCTCAACCTCTTTACCTACCGGGAGTTGGCCAAGTGGCTCCACGAACCGATGGAAACGCCGCCCTTGGTCCCCGCATTTGACCAACTTACCCTGGCCCTCGGATGATTTGGACAGGCCCGGACAGCCCAAGCATGGAGACCTCATCCTGAAAATGCTCAATCCCGTCCCAGAACCCGCTTGTTCTCAGCGATCACACACCGGGGGCCGTCCTGTCTTGGACAGCAGTGACTTTCCCTCTCTGCTCTATCTGACATCGCAGCGCAGGCCATAAGTCCGGTATGAGCCTACGGATGTGCGACCGCCGGCGGGCAAGGCGGATGAATCTCCTGCTCGATCACATGACCAATCGCGGCGTAACCCTTCAACCTGCGCTCGTACATCCTTGCCAGCATCAGAACGTAGCCGTCCACATAGTCGTAGACCTGCACAAATCGCTTCTCGGCGTGGAGACGATGCAACCGGCCCACATACTGCTGCAGCGTGCCCTTCCAGGAAATCGGCATCGCCAGGAATAGCGTGTCCAAACGCGCATCGTCGAACCCTTCTCCGATGTAGCTTCCCGTCGCCAGAATGACTCGCGATTCGTTCTCCGGCACTGCCGCCAAGGCTGCCGCGGTTTCCCGGCGCTGCTTTTTCCCCATGCCTCCCTTCAAGACGAAGACGTGCTGGGCAACACCTGCAAGCTTGGCCGCGAAATACTGGAGATGTTCTGTCCGGCCGGTCAGGAGCAGTGGGCAACGTCCCGATTCTACGGCGCGCACGATGTCGCCAGCGATCATTTCGTTGCGCGGCGCATTGTCAACCAGTGCGGAGTAGATGTCCTGGATCGTAATCTCGGTGAGTTCCGGCGCCATCCGGAACTCCGTGTAGCGGGGAGTCACTCTGTGCTCGAACGGCGTCGTTTCGGTCATCGTGCGTGCGCTCATGTTGTACCGCACGGGTCCGCACTGCATGTAAATGATCGGATGGTGTCCGTCCTTCCGCGTCGGCGTGGCGGTCAGACCGACAACATGTTTTGCCTTCACCTGTCGCATCACCTGTTCGAACGTGAAAGCGGAGATGTGGTGGCATTCGTCGACGATCACCTGGCCGTACTCAGCCACGAAGTCCTTCACTTCGTCTTTCCGGTACAGACTCTGGATCACGGCAACATCTACGCAACCCGTACGATCCATCTTGCCGCCGCCGATGTGCCCGATCGATTTGGCGGGCAGGTCCAAGAACCGCCCAAGCCGCTCCTGCCACTGATCGAGCAACTGCTGACGGTGAACGACAACCAGAGTGTTGACCTTGCGCTTAGCGATCAGCCACGCCGCAACGGCGGTCTTCCCGAATGCCGTGGGGGCGCACAGGATACCTTCGTCGTGCGCGGTGATCTTCGTGACGGCTTCCTCCTGGAACGGCCGAAGCTGACCCCGGAAGTCCGCTTTAATCGGCGTGCCCGCGTACCGTTCGTCCCGAACTTCGGGCCGTATCTTGTGCGCCTCGAGAAGTGCCAAGGCTTCCGCCAGACATCCGCGCGGCACGGCAATGTGCTGCGGAAATTCCTGGCCGCAAGCGATCACACGCGGTTTATCGTACGTCGAGAGTCTCATCGCCTGAGCCTTGTAGAACTCCGGGTTTTGAAATGCCGCCAGCCGGAGCAGCCGATTCAACATGGCCGGTGGCAGATCCTTCTTTTCCACGTAAACGAGGTTCGCGCGAACGATCTGAACAGTTTTTGGCAGCGGCCCTTCGATCGGTTTTTCCTTCCGTTTGCGCGAAGGCGGCAAGGTCCACGGGTCTTGAACTCCCTCATCGTCGGCGAAGCTCCTCCGAACGCCGACGAGATCGCCTTTGCTTTGGGCTTCCGCGACGATATCCTCCGCAGCCTCGACCGGCATTCGTCGGATTGTCGAGAGGAACTGCCATTGATCGGGATGCGGATTGAAGTCGGAGTCGATGAACACGCTGTTGCCCGCCTTGCGCGGCGCAAACTGCAGGGGGAGTGCAATCAGGTTCCCGAACGCTCCCTTAGGCATCGTGTCCTGGTTGGGGAAAAAGCGATCGTAGGAATCGAGACCGAGTTGGTGCCTGCGCTCCATGGTTCGTGTGAGGAGTACGCATCCGAGTTTGCGCGCGGTAATTGCTGGCAACGCGCGATCGAAGAAGATCCAAATGTGACCGCCCTTCCCGGAACGAGAACGTTCCAGGGCAGCGGGTACGTTCAACTCCTGGCAGGTCTCCAGGAAAGCCAACGAGTCATACTCCCACGTCTTCTTGTCGAAGTCTGCCGCCAGAAACCAGCACGTTTCGTCGGGCAGCAGTGCGTACACGCCGACCGTATCCCTCCCCAGGAGGTGGCTCTCAATGACGGCGTCGGTCAACGGGAGGAACTTCCGTGTCTTCTGGCCGACTTTCTTCCGATCCTCCGGACGGCTTTCGTTGATAGCCTTCCAGTCCTTCAAGGCCGCGGGCATATATCCGTGCCGGCCGTCGTCGTTGGCCCATCGCCGTGCGTAGACATCTTCTCTCCCACGAAACAGGCTGCGGAATAACGCGATTCTCCGTCGGGCGCGCTCCTCTCTGTCGACCGGTTGTACAATCTCGACGGCTTTGGATGGAGGGGGATTCTCTGGCGCAAGTTGCGGAATCGGAATGCTGTGAACCGCCAGAAGCCGCCGGAGGCGAGCATTCTCCTCGCGGAGGCGAACGTTCTCCTGCTCTGGAGGTTCGAATGGAAGAGATTCTGAACCGTTCTCAGTCATAACGGTGCCCCCCGGTTCAATGTACCTGTCAGCACTTCCGCCAGGGCTTTCAAAACGGGCCGTGCCAGCCTGTTGGTTGCGAAACCAACGGCTTTGTTGATGCTACCTCAAATCTGGTCGCTCGTTGGGTTTTGGCCCCAAAGGTCCGCCGCGCCCGGCGGTCAGGCCGCAGCCCTGTCACTTGTATCGGACTTAACGATCCGATTAATTGCAATTTGCGAAAACATGCGTGAAATCAGGCGCTCGGTGCGCATCGCCAATGCGACATCGGTCTTCTCGTGGACGGGAAATTGGAAGGAGACGGATACGGCTGCGGAAGGCCGCATTTCAAGGGGTTTGGTAGCAGTCTGGTAGCAGGCCTGCTTTACTCTGTTTTTGATTGTCCTGGAAGTTATTGATTAGGAAGGAGTTTTGGTTGCGGGGGAAGGATTTGAACCTTCGACCTTTGGGTTATGAGCCCAACGAGCTACCAGACTGCTCCACCCCGCATTTCCATGGTATCGTACAGCCCGTTCGCGGTCAATGGCTGGGGTGGAATCTTTTTTCCGGCGGCAGGTACGCGGGTTGGGCGCTCCTTCGCAAAATGGAGGCGGGCGTCCGCTGCCCGCCTCCGCCCGGCTACGCGATGCCTTCGAAGAGCACTGAGGTCAGGTAGCGCTCGCCCGAATCCGGAAGAACCACCACGATGGTCTTCCCGGCGAACTCGGGCAGCTTGGCCAGGCGCGCGGCCACCGCCGCCGCGGCCCCGCTCGAAATGCCGCTCAGAATGCCCTCCTCGCGCGCCAGCCGGCGGGCCATCTCGACGGATTCGTCGTTGGTCACCGTCTCCACCCGGTCGACTACCGAAAGATCGAGCGTTTCCGGGATGAAGCCGGCGCCGATGCCCTGGATCTTGTGCGGCCCCGGCTTGAGGGGCTGGCCATTGCGGGTCTGGGTGATCACCGGGCTGGCCTCCGGCTCGACGGCCACCGAGACGATCTTCTTGCCCTTGGAGTTCTTGATGTAGCGCGAAACGCCGGTGATGGTGCCGCCGGTCCCCACGCCGCTCACCAGAACATCCACCTCGCCCTTGGTGTCTTCCCAGATCTCCGGACCGGTGGTGCTGAAATGGATGGCCGGGTTGGCCGGGTTCTTGAACTGCTGCAACAGCAGGTAGCGCTTGGGGTCGGAGGCGAGAATCTCCTCGGCCTTGGCGATGGCGCCGGGCATGCCCTTGGCGCCCTCGGTCAGCACCAGGTTGGCGCCGAACGCCTTGAGCACCTTGCGCCGCTCCAGGGACATGGTCTCGGGCATGGTCAAGGTGATGGCGTACCCGCGCGACGCCGCCACGAACGCCAGCGCGATCCCGGTATTGCCGCTGGTGGGCTCCACCAGCTCCACGCCGGGCTTCAGCAGCCCGCGCTGCTCGGCGTCCCAAATCATGGAAGCGCCGATCCGGCACTTCACCGAGTAGGCCGGGTTGCGGCCTTCGATCTTGGCGTACACCTTGGTTTGCGGGCCGTTCACAATGCGATTGAGCTTGATGAGCGGCGTATTTCCGATGCTGAGTGAGTTGTCTGCGAACGATGGCATATGCTTTTACTCCTGGGAAACTCGCAAGGCCTGGTCCAGATCGGCCTCGATGTCTTCGATGTCTTCGATCCCCACCGAGACGCGAATATAATCCGGCGTGACTCCGGTCTCGGCCTGTTCCTTCTCGGTGAGCTGGGAATGGGTGGTGGACGCCGGATGAATCACCAGCGTCTTGGCGTCCCCGACGTTGGCCAGATGGCTGGCCAGCTTGACGCTGTTGATGAACTTGACGCCGGCCTCTTTTCCGCCGCGCACGCCGAACCCCAAAATGGCTCCGGGCCCCTGGGGCAGGTACTTTTTGGCGTTCTCATAGTGCGGATGGTTCGGAAGGCCGGGGTAGTTCACCCAGGTCACCGCGGGATGCTTCAGCAGCCACTCCGCCAGGGCCTGCGCATTGCGCACATGGCGTTCGATGCGCAGGTGCAGGGTCTCGATGCCCAGCAACAGCAGGAACGACGCGAAGGGGCTCTGCGCGGCGCCCGTATCGCGCAGCCAGTGGGTGCGGATGTGGATGATGTAGGCCAGGTTGCCCAGCGGCTTGAGCGCCTCGGTGAAAACCACGCCGTGGTAGGACTCGCTCGGTTCGGTGAATTCCGGCCACTTCTTGGGATTCTCCGCCCATAGGAATTTGCCGCTGTCCACGATGGCGCCGCCGACGTGGACGCCGTGACCGCCCAGGAATTTGGTGGTGGAGTAGACCGCGATATCGATGCCGTGCTCGAAGGGCCGGAACAGGGCCGGGGTCAGCACCGTGTTATCCACGATCACCGGCAGGCCGTGCTTATGGGCCGTGCCGGCGATGGCCCGGAAATCGGGCACGTCGTTCTTGGGATTGCCGACCGATTCCAGATACACCAGGCGGGTGTTCTCATCCACCAGCTTGTCGATTTCCTCGGGATGATCGGGATTGAAGAACCGCACCTCGATGCCCAGCTTTTTGAAGGTCTGGGTGAAGAGCGTCCAGGTGCCTCCGTAGAGGCTGGTGGCGGAAATGAAATTCCGCCCGGCGTGGGTGATGGTGAGGATGGCGGCGGTGATGGCCGCCTGGCCCGAAGCGAAGGCCAGGGCCCCGATGCCGCCATCGAGCGCCGCGAGGCGCTTCTCGAGCACATCGTTGGTGGGGTTCATCAGGCGCGAGTAGATATATCCGAACTCGCGCAACCCGAAAAGATTCGCCGCCGTCTCGGCGTCCTTGAAAACGTAGCTCGTGGTAGCGTAAATCGGGACGGCCCGCGCCGTGGTGGTGGGGTCCGGCTCCTGGCCGGCATGCAAGGCGAGCGTGCCGAGTCCGAGTTTCTTTTGTGCGTCTGCCATAATCGATTCTCTCCGATGTTGCTCCTACAGTCCGTATGATACTCCCAGGGCAAACTGATGCCGCGCTTTCAGGTTCACGCCGGGCTCGATGGTCCCGGCCGCCTGGGCCACGCCGAAATCGATATTGAACTTCTGCTTCTCCAAGGGTACAATCCGCGCGGCGTAGGTGATGGTGGTGGGCACGTCCGCGCCCGGCAGGTTTTGCACCTGGCGGGCTCCTGTGAAAACTCCGACCCGAGGATCAGGGCGCTCTTGGCCGGTCCTTTGAACACGAACGCTGCCGCCCGGAAAAGCCGGCCGGTGTATTTCGGCGCATTCCCGGCAAGCCCATAGACGGAAGCGTTGTTCTCCTTGTATCCCAGGTTCAATACGATGGGAACAACCTTGGTTTGCGTTATGGTCTTGCTTGCCACCACGTATAAATCGGCGTTGGCGTAGTTCCTATTGGGCGTAGCGACAGCCCGCTGACGTTGCGATCCTGGGTACGCGCCACACCGCCAACGGAAATGGCGGGCAGCCAGGACTGCTTTCCCGCGTTTTCCTTCACTATGTTCACTTTGGCGTGTACCAGATTAAAGCCCGAGTCCCACAGCGGGCTAAGCCCGGTGGTGCTGCCTTGCTGGTGCAAATCGCGGGTGTATCCGAATTCCACCACTCCGCCGATGCCTTCGGTGACGGAGATGGTGTGAAAATTCCCCAGCACGGGGCCGGCGTTCAAGAAGTGATACGCCACA
>CAVYEK010000006.1:0-28447 GCA_963767595.1 Terriglobia bacterium | reverse complement strand
CCGAGAGCATCCTCAAAGTCTGCGAATTCTACCTGGCGTCGCCAGTGGCTTGCGCGGCGGGGGTCACGGGCGGTGAGCTGAGGAAGCGAGTCGAAAGCATCATGACGAACCGGCTCACGCGCGAACTGACCCTTGGAAGGAAGATCCTTTTGACAGCGACAGCCTTGGTGGCCATTGGCGCGCCTGTCGGGATCGGCGTGACGACGGCGCAGCCGAGCCACGCGCAATCGCACGGGGAGCTTGCCGCCGCCGCTGGCGCGGCGCCAGCGTTTGAGGTGGCTTCGGTCAAGCCCTCGTCGCCGCGGGCGGTGGGTATTCGCATGCGCCGCGATCCAGGGCTGGTGAACTTCGGCAACGTGACGCTGATCGACATTCTCGCCGAAGCCTACAATGTCGACAATCAACTCATTTCCGGGCCATCGTGGCTCATCGACGCGCGATATGATATCGTCGCCAAGGTTCCCAAGGGCGTATCTGCGACTCAAGTTCCGGCCATGCTTCAGGCGCTGTTGTTGGAGCGGTTCAAAATGAAGGTGCACCGCGAAACGAAGGTGACCGAAGTTTACGCCCTGGCAGTCGGCAAGGGCGGTCCGAAGCTCGAACGGGCCGAGGATGACCCGGCGGCAGATCCGAATGACCGTCATGTGGTGGCTACTTTCGGCAAGGCGAGTAGTTCCGCTTCGCGGCCCGCCGGCGGCTTTCAGCTTCTCGACAATCTGCACTATCCTGACTTAGGGTTCAAAGCGGTAGGGGTAACCATGGCTAGGCTCGCGGTCTTATTGAAAGGCTACGTCCAGGGCTTGCCTGTTGTAGACTGCACGGGGCTTCAAGGGCGTTACAACTTCACATTCAAGTTCGACGCCGGACCGGAAGGGAGGGAGCCGCCCTGGAATAATCCTCCCGCGCTGTTCACCGCCATCGAACGCCTCGGCCTCAAGCTCGAAGCTCGCAGAGTGCCGGTTGATCGCCTGGTGATCGACCAGGCGGAGAGGATTCCAACTGAGAATTGACATTGGGGGCATAGAGGGGTCAGATGCATTATTCGCGCAACGGAGAGCTGGAAATAGTGTGGAAATAATGCGTCTGGCTCACGGGACTCTATGACTTCAGGATAGAGGCGACGCCCGAATGGTGGATCAATGACAATCCTCAACCCGACGATCTCAGCGTTTTCACCGCCGTTCAGGATCAGCTTGGCCTAAAGCTGGAGCCGCAAAAAGCCGATATCGAGACCCTCGTAGTGGACCACGTGGAGAAACCGACCGAAAACCAGGGCTCCGTCCCCACGGAGAACTAAACGGCGCCGCGAGGGCTTTACTCGACGGTGATTTTCACGGCCACCTGTTCCATGGTGGGCATGATCTGGAAGCGCAGAGCCGATGCCTTGGGCGCGCCGGCCAGCGCCTTCACGGTCACGGTGGTTTTTTCGCCGGCCTTCAGGTCCGCGCGGCCGGGCGTAATTTCGAAACCCTCGGTCTTGGCCCAGGTGACGGTCATGAGGCCCGGCGCCGTGTTAGCCAGGGTGAGTTGCGCGGATTCGCCGGCCTTCAGGGTGAGCGAGTCCTTGTCCACCTTGATTTTGCCGAGGGCGAAATCGGCGGACCCAAGCGAAGACAGGGGCGGCGGCGCGGACGCATGGGCCGACTTTCCATCCGCCGGCACGGCCTTCAGGATTCCGAACGGCGTGACGTTCAGCGTGCTCTGGTCCACGTACCAGTACCACTTGCCGTTCTCCAGCTTCCACGTGCTCGGCGTGGGGACTTTGAACTTGCCGCCGAATCCGGGCGCCAGCACGTTTTGCTCGCACAGCACGGTGGCTTTGGCGCGGGTGAAGTTGTCGGAGTAGTCGATGCGCGAGATTTCGAAGCTGTCATACCTGGGCTTGTTGGTGTTGTAAAAGAACTCCTGGGTATCTTCGGCCACCAGCTCCTCGGCCTTGCGGAATTGGCCGGTCACGTGGTCCTGGTAAAACTCCGTGATGCGATCGCGAAGCGCCTTGTCGACCTCGGCAGGCGGCTGGTTGAAAAGGTCGGCCGGGTTCTGTGCGAGAAGCGTGGCGGCCAAGGGGAGAAGGCAGAAAAAACGGATCATTTCCATTCCATTTTAGACTACGTATTCGGCTCCACGTTAGCAGCTTGAAAGCCGGGTGCGAGTGCGAGGAGACCAGAACTTTGACGCGGAGACGCGGAGGCGCGGAGGAGATTCCGGTGAGGAGATGGGGAGACCAGCGCTTTGGCGCGGAGCCACTGCTTTGACGCGGAGACGCGGAGACGCGGAGAAACTCAAGAGAGTTCAAAACAGGAGCTTCCGGAGCCTTCGATTTCGTTGGTTCTTCCTCTCCGACGATCTTCTCCGCGTCTCCGCGTCTCCGCGTCTCCGCGTCAAACCCCATCGCGGACCCATCGCGGACCTATCCTCTCCGCGGTTCTGGTAAAATGGGGCAAGTTATGGCAATCCCGAACGTAAAGCGGTTCCGGCCCTTCTGCCCGACCTGCAATGAGAGCTTTTCGCTGATGGCTGTCCTGCCCACCAACGCGGATGTGGACAAGTACCTGGCAGATGCCGTGGCGCGCCACGATCACAAGGCATTCCAGGAAGCCAAGGTGCTGCACTTCAAGGTGCGCGTGGGCCAGCAGAAGCAGAAGAAGGCCAAGTAGGACCGGCGCGCGAGCCGATCCTCTCTACAGCCTCGACTGCAACGTCCTGAGGGCGCGCAATCCCTCCTGCGCCACGGCGGTATCGCTATCGCTGCTGAGCTTCTGGAGCGGGGCAAGGCTTTGGGAATCGCCGCTGCGCGCCAGAACGCGCGCGAGGCCGATCTTTTCGTCCTTGGTCCCGGTGGACAAGGGGCCGTATAGCGCCTGGCGAACGCCTTCGTCGCGGGCCAACTCCACGAGGAAGGGCAGAGCATCGCCGTTGTAAGCCGCCGAGTTCAAATTGTTGATGAGGAACTGCAAGGGGCTGAACTCGCTCAGATCCTTCCTGCCCAGCATCACCTGGGCGAACGCCAGGGATAGGCGCGGCGAGGTCTTTCCTTCATCCTGCCAGGCCTTCTCGATCGTCGCCAGGTCATTGGGATCGCGCAGGCGCGCGAAGCCTTCGGCGGCGGCCCCGCGCAGGTTCTCGTCCTTATCGTGCAGGTATTGCGTGAAGAGGGGCCGGCTGGCCGGGTCCGGCAGCATGGCGATGGATGTGAGCGCGGCGCGTTTGACCTTGACGTCGCGGGCGCGCTTCAAGGCATCCGTCAGCTCCGGCAGGGCGCCCTTATCGAGCAGCAGGCCCACCGTCACGATGGCGGCGATCTGCACCTTCGAATCGAGATCGTGCAGGCGGAACTCAACCCGCGGGCCGGCCGATTGGTCGCCGATCTTCTGCAGCGCGATGAGCGATTCGTAGATCAGATCCGAATCCTTGGCATGGGTGGCCTCGACCAGGTCCTGCACCGCCGCCGCGGCGCGCAGCACGCCCACCCCGCGGGCCGCGCAAGCGCGCGCCTCCAGGCTGCCGCCGCCGGAAATCAACCGGCCGAGCGCCCCCACCACCTCCGGCCGCGCCACCACGTAGGAATCCACCACCTGATCGTCGGTGTCCGTGAACACGCCTTTGATGCTGGTTCCGGCGCGCTTGAGGGAGCCTCCCAGCCCCGACTGCACGTAGCCGGGGTAATAGAAGTTCACCAGGCCGTTGGCCGCCAGAATCTGGGCCTCCGGATCGTTGTCCCGAGTGGCCTGAATCAGTGGATCGAGGCTTTTCTGGGTTCCGATCTGAACGATCTGCCGCACCGCTTCCCGGCGCACTTCCTTATCCGGGTTGGAGAGCAGCTCCTGCAATTTGGGGATCGCGCCGGCGCCGTCCTTGGCGATCTCGCGGACATCCTTGGGCCGGACGTCCTGCGAGTAGAGGGCGGGCGAGAAGAGAAACAGGGCGAAGGCCGCCAGGTACACGCGCATGCTTTTATGCTATCGCGCCTGGATGGCGGGCGCGCATCGGCGGCAGGGGTCCGGGTGTGCGACGCAAAAATGGACGGCGCCGGGCCGGTGCGCGACGCCGGGCGGAAGCAGGCCCAGAGGGCCGCCCGGGGGCGAAAGATCCGGTCACAAGACGCCAAATCCGGTTTCGCGTGCCGGCCGTGCTTACGCCCCGTTCCGGGGCTGGGCGGAATTATCGCATGTTTCCCACGGCTTACGCCGTGGGCTATTCTCTGTCGCCCCGTTCCGGGGCTGGGCGGAATTACCGCATGTTTCCCACGGCTTACGCCGTGGGCTATGCTCTGTCGCCCCGTTCCGGGGCTGGGCGGAATTACCTTGTTTCCCACGGCTTACGCCGTGGGCTATGCTCTGTCGCCCCGTTCCGGGGCTGGGCGGAATTACCGCATGTTTCCCACGGCTTACGCCGTGGGCTATTCTCTGTTGCCCCGTTCCGGGGCTGGACGGAATTACCGCTTGTTTCCCATGCCTTACGCCGTGGGCTATTCTTTCACCCCTTCGGGGCTGAAAATCGTCGCGGCTCGCGAAGGATAGCGATGGATAGTCGTACACGGGTGCGGGTGTTCCACGTTCATGCCGGGCAATCCAACGCCGCCAGAAACGCGCTCACGCGCTCCACGGCCGCGTCGCGAATGTGCGGATCCTCACCGAACCCCCGGAGCCATTCGAGGCCGGGTTCGCGCCGGAACCAGGTGATTTGGCGCTTGGCGTACTGCCGCGTGGTTCGCTGAGCGTAGAAGATGGCGTCGCGGAGGTTCAGCTCGCCCTGGATCAGTTGCAGGGCCTGGCGGTAGCCAAGGGATTCGAATGGCTTGATGGAGGGCGGATACCCGAGGGACAGGATGCGCCGGGCCTCCTCCACCAAACCACCCTCGAACATGGCGCGGCAGCGTGCGTCGAGGCGCTGGTGGAGCGCTTCGCGGCCGGGCAGGAGGCCGAGCTTGAGGGTGGCGTAGCCGCGCAGGGGGTCGCGGCCCTGGCGGAACAGCTCGCTGGCCGGGCGGCGGGCTAGCAGGCGCACCTCCAGCGCGCGGGTCACCTTGGGGAGGTCGTGGGCGTGGATGCGGGCTGCGGATTGGGGGTCGAAGCGGGCCAGCAGGCGGTGCAAAGAACCGCGCCGGCGGGCCTCGCGGGCGGCCAGCCGGTCGCGCAGGGGCTGGTCGCGCGAAGGCCCCGGGAAGAGCCCATCGACCAGCGCCCGGAAATAGAAACCCGTTCCACCAACCACGATGGGGAGCCGGCCGCGCCCGGTAATGCCGTCGATAGCCGGGCGGGCCAGAGAGGCATATTCGCCCGCGGTGAAGACGCGGTCGGGATCGCGGATGTCTATAAGGTGATGAGGAATGCCGCGGCGCTCCGCCTCCGGCAGTTTGGCCGCCCCGACGTCGAAGCAGCGGTAGACCTGGAGGGAATCGCAGTTCACGATTTCCCCGTCGAACCGTTCGGCCAGGGCCAGCGCCAAGCCGCTCTTTCCCGAGCCAGTGGGACCGACTACCGCAACCAGAGGGCGCCGCGGGGCATCTGACTCAATAGGCGCCTGGCGGCCTGGGAAAGGTGTCATTTGCACGACGGGCGCCGCCGCGAGTGCGCGTTATACAATGAGAAAGTGATTTTCGACCCGCACTGGGCTCCCCTGGCGGTCGAAAGAAAGTTTGATTTCATGATTCGCTCAGCCAAAGCGCTACTTCTGGTCCTGTTCCTGGGTTGCGTCTCTTTTGCACAGACCCCCAGCGATTCCGCTTCCGCGTCCGACGCCGCCAAGGCCGACGCCTACTATCACTTTGCCATGGGCCGGGTGTATGCGGAGCTGGCCGGTTCCTACTCGAACCCGAACGAGTATGTGGCCAAGGCGATCGAGCATTACCAGCAGGCGCTCAAACTGGACCCCACGGCCAACATCGTCTTCGAGGAGCTGACCGACTTATACGTCCAGTCCGGGCGTCTCCAGGACGCCATCAGCCAGGCCGAGGAGATGCTGAAGCAGAACCCCGATAATCTGGACGCGCGCCGTATGCTCGGGCGGATCTACCTGCGGGCGATTTCCAACCCGCGGGAGGGCTCGATCGACGAAGGCATGCTGCACAATGCCATCGACCAGTACAAGAAGATCACGGACAAAGACCCCAAGGACGCCGAGAGCTGGGTGATTCTGGGACGCCTGTATCGCGTGGCCAACAACACCGTGGAGTCGGAGAAAGCATACAACCAGGCGCTCAAGACCGACCCCGACAACGAGGACGCCCTGACCGGTCTGGCGGTGATGTACGCGGACCTGGGGGACAACGACCGGGCCATCGAGAAGCTGAAGGCGGCCACCGACAAGGCGCCCAACGAGCGCACGCTGGGGGCGCTGGCGGACGCCTACGAGCGCGCCCACGACTTCAAGAACGCCGCCGAGGCGCTGAAACGGGCGCTGGCGCTGGCGCCGGACAGCGGCCGCCTGCAGTTGGCCCTGGCCAACAACCTGATGCAGGCGGGCCAGTTGGATGAAGCCCTGAAGATCTACCAGGCGCTGGCGGATGACGATCCGCACGACTCGGAACTCCGTCTGCGGCTGGCCGAAATCTATCGTTCGCAGCACGATCTGGCGAAGGCGCGCGAGGAGCTCGACGCAGCCAAGCAGATCGACCCAAGCGATATGGGGGTGAGCTACGAAGAGGTCAACCTGCTGGAGGCCGAGGGCAAGAGCGACGCGGCCATCGCCAAGTTGAAAGAGATGCTGAGCGAGAGCGCGCAGGTCCACTACTCGGCCGCGCAGTCGGCCGGCCGCGCCACCATGCTGAAGCGGCTCGGATTCCTGTATCGCAACGCCGGGCAGACGGCGCAGGCGGTGGACGTGTTCCGCCAGGCCGGGACGCTCGATACCGAGGACGCCTCGGAATCCGCCATCCTGATCGTGGAAACCTACCGGCAGGCGAAGGATCTGGAGAGCGCCCAGAAGGAGGCCGACGCGGCGGTGAAGAAGTACCCCGACGATCGCGCCGTGCGCGTAACCCACGCGGACACGCTGGCGGACCGGGGCAAGGTGGACGAAGCGGTGGCCGAAGTGAAGGCCCTGGCCAAGGGCGCCGCCCCGGACTACCAGATTCAGCTCGAGATGGCCCAGCTCTACGAGAAGGGCAAACGCTGGACCGATATGGGCAAGGCGCTCGATGCCGCCGAGGCGCTGGCCAAGGCCGACGACGACAAGGAAACCGTCTATTTCATGCGCGGCGCCATGTACGAACGGGTGAAGAAATACGACCAGGCCGAGGCGCAGTTCCGCAAAGTGATCGACATGAACCCGCGCAACGCGGGGGCCCTGAATTATCTGGGCTACATGCTGGCGGACCGGGCCGTGCGCTTGGATGAAGCCCACGAATTGGTCAAGAAGGCCCTGGATCTGGACCCGCAGAACGGCGCCTACCTGGACAGCATGGGTTGGGTCTACTACCGCCAGGGCAAGTTCACCGACGCGGAAGACCTGCTGGTGCGGGCGCTCGACCGGGTTGGGCAGGACGCCACGGTCCACGACCACCTGGGCGACGTCTATCTGAAGCTGGGCAAGACCAAGGAAGCCATCGCGCAGTGGCAGGCGTCGGTGAAGGAGTTCGAATCCGGTCCGGCGAGCGACAACGATCCGGAGGAGTTGTCCAAAGTCACCAAGAAGCTCGAGAGCGCGCGCGTGAAGCTGGCCAAGGAGACCACCAGCCAGAAGTAGGCGGAGGGGGCGTCATTGCCGCTCCTTACGATCCCACGGTCGCCGGCGTTTTCGACCGTGAGACTGGCGAATCATGGACATGGCGTAAGAGCCTGGGCTTGTGCGCTTGTGCGAACTACGCTCGACATTTCAGATGAGGCGTACTACATCGCCAAAGCCATCGCCCGGGATCGGAACCGCAGCCTGGGACGAGTGGTTGGCGACCTCGTTCTGCGATCGACGAAGGGGTTGAAAGGCGCATCGATAGAGATGAGCGATTACGGTTTTCCGACTTTCCGCTGCGCCCGGCCCGTGACCACCGAGGACGTCAAGGCTCTCGATGACGAGGAGTAAGGTCTACCTGCTCGACTCCAATGTCCTCATCGCGCTGGCGACGCCGGAACACAGTCTGAACGCGCGCGCGGCGGCGTGGTTCCGCCTGGGGCGCCGGTTTGCAACATGCGTGCGGGGGACATCCGGAGCACGGTGGGAGGTCCGGTCCGACGTCGCGCCACCGCGCCTGGCGCGATATCCTTAAGGTCATGAACAGACAGGCGGCGCTGCTATTGCTTTCCGCCCTCGCGGTTTGGGCGCAGGAGAATACCGCCCAACTCCGCCAGCAGGCTCTCGCGCTTACAGCCGGGGGGAAGTACGCGGACGCCGAGCCTCTGCTCTCCCGCGCTCTGGCCGAGGGAGAGCAGGAGTTCGGCGCGCAGGACCCGCGCCTGGGCGATCTCCTCGATCAACTGGCGGCCGTCTATCGAGCCGAGGGTAAGAGCCCGGAGGCCGAGAAGGCCTACCTTCGCGCGCTCGATTTGAAGGAGGGGGCGCTGGGGACGGACAGCCCCGAGCTGATACCCGACCTCAAGCAATTGGCGAGCCTCTACGCCGCTATTTCCCGGTACACGGATGCGGAGCGGGCGTACCTGCGCGTAATTCTTCTGCGCGTGCGAGCGAAAGGCCCAGACGACCTGGAGGTGGGCAAGGACACCGCGGACCTGGCCGGGTTCTATGCCGCCCGCAAGCAATTCGCGACGGCCGAGCCCAATTTCCGCCAGGCCATTCTCATCGTGGAAAAGAGCCTCGGCCCCGACGATAGGGCGCTGGTCGCGCTGTTGGAATCTCTGGCTTCGACGCTGATCGAACTGAAGAACGAGAAGCCGGCCGAAGCGGCGCTCCGGCGCGCGATCTCGATTCAGGAGCGGACGTACGGACCGAGCGCTTCGGAAGTTGCGCCGTATCTCGACAGGCTCGCGATGCTACTGTACACGGAGCGCCGCTATTTCGAATCGGAGGCGCTGTACAGGCGGTCGCTGGGTATTTGGGAAGCTTCGCCGGGAGCGGACCTTGCCAGCAGCCTGGACAATCTGGCCGTGGTCTGCGCCGCGCAGGAAAAATACGCGCAGGCCGAGCCGTTGTTCCAGCGTTCGCTGATGGTGCGGGAAGAAGCCGCGGTGGACAGTTTGAACAATCTGGCGCTGGCGCTGGAAGGCGAAGGCAAGAACGCCGAGTCCGAGCGCCAATACAAGCTCGCGGTGACCCTCTCCGGGAAAATCGCGGCCGCGGGTGGCGGCGACCGTGCGCGGCAGGCGCGAACGGTGGCGAACTACGCCGCGCTGTTACGAAAACTGAATCGCGCGGAGGAGGCCAAGAAGCTCGAAGCGCGGGCGCCGGCGATCAGGTAAGCCGGCGACCCGCCGGGTCCCTTGGCGAGGCCCTTTTCCCGGCGGTGAAACCCATGCGATGCGACACGGAACCTGGCGATCGCCGGTGGTGTCTAGCTTAATATGCTTCGCGTTGGCGCAGCCAGCCTGCTGGTTCTTGCGGGCGCCCAGGCCGGCGTCATCGGGCCGCTCCCCATTACCACCTTGGCAGGCGCTCCGGTCGTCGCCGTAGGTCGCGTGGAGAGCGTCCGCACTGGGGCGTTTGCGCCGGCCCAGAAGGGACGGCCCGCGTCAACCCGGCGCTGCACGGCCGTTTTGCGCCTGTTGCGGTCCATGCCGGAGTTGAAAGATCTTCATATTAAGTTGAACTACTACTCGTCCAACGGCCGGATCATAAACGGCCACCCAATGTACCCGAATCTGGAGGCCGGAAAGAGTTATGTGTTCCCTTTGAGCGCCGAAGGGAATAGATGGAAACTGTTGGCGGAAGAAGGTTATGGGCTAGTCGCGCCGGCGATCGAGAGGAAACCGGCAGGCAATCCCCGTGGGTCCAAACGGGAGTTTATTATTCGGGAGCTGACGAACACATTGCTCGGCGGGTCCTACTCGGACCTTTACCGATTCGGCATCTTCATGCAGTTTCGGCCGGCGGCGGAGCTGAACGATGAGATTATGTCGGCGCTCCATGCGGAGCTGCCTTCCGGCGATCGCCGGTGGCTGGACATCTCGACCGCTCTTTTGGCCAACGTTGGGATACCAAGGCGGAAGCTGGACGAACTTGTATCCGGCGAAGGACCGACGGACATCTACCAATCAGCCCCCGCTCCGCTGGCTGCGCGGACCCTCCGCGAGACTCCGGAATCACTGCGGCGGGACGGCGTCGTCCGCAATATGCTGCAATTCAGCGCCATCCACGAGTGGGGGACGGCCGTAACATTGGTCCCCGAGTTCCAAGACGATCCGCTCCTGCTCGATCTCTTGCCAGGTTACTTGGAGCGATCGCAGAAGGGCGCTGTTTATACCGCATGCCGGCTGGTGAGTAGCGGGCAGACGGCGTTGCTGGAACAAACGCTGGAAGCGGCGTTGAGAACCCTGACCGACAAGGGCGTAGACTCCAGCGAGTTGAACGCCGCCTGCATGCTGCTCCTCGAGCATGGCGCCGACCGGCAGTTCGAACAATACCTGAAGATCCTGAGGGACGCGAAGCTGCACGACATGGGCCGATATCGCGAACTGTGGCAGGTAGCATGGGAAGGAAAATCGCGGCGCGTCGTGGATATTCTCGCGGTGCTCCTCGATGACCAGCGGCGGGCATCGCCAGGGGACTCAGTTCGCTTCTGCGACTTCGCCGGCGCGCTGCTCCAGAGGTTCTCGGAAGAGACGTTCGGGTTCAAACAGTGGGACAAAATGCCGCTATCCGAACGCAATGCGGCTGTGGCCCGGGCACGCGCCTGGATGAACGAAACGCTCCACGGGGTTCGGTAGCGCCGCTTGGATGACGCGTTGTTCCCCAACCAGTTCCGTAATCCGTCCGTAGGCTCGGTTCACCGCGGAGTCGCGGAGACGCGGAGAAAACGCGGAGAGGATTCCTGAGATTTAGGTCGCCGAGTCCTCTTTCACCCGACGGGTGGAGCACGCCGCAGGCGAGAAACGCCGGGCGGCCTTTTCCTACTCCGCGTTTTCTCCGCGTCTCCGCTACTCCGCGGTACCCGGAGCCGGCATTCTGCGCTACTGACGGATCAGGGCTTGTAAACACCCGTTGACGGCTCTTGCCGACTGGAAAGCAGCGGCGGTTGTGAGCCTCAGATCCGGTGGATCCTCTGCAGGCCCGGCCAGCGGTCGAAATCGCCGTCGAAGCTCAGAATCGATCGAATGCCGTGGCGCTCCATCACCGCAATGTGCAGGGCGTCGCGGGCCGACAGCAAAGCGGGGTTCTGCGCGATTTCCCCGGCGCGCGAGACGTCGGCTTTCTCGATGGGGATGACTTCGTCCACGATGCCCAGGGTAACCTGGAGCGCCGGTCCGATGGCTTCGCGCTTTTCAATAGCCGTATAGCGATGGAGAATCTCCTGCAGAACTTCGGCATCGGTGACGAGACGCTGCCCCGCCGCAATCAGACGCTCCAGGATGACTTGCGCCTCGGCCTTATGCGGATGGGCGGCTCCAATCAGGTACATCGGGATGTTGGAATCGACGAAGATCAACCCTGATACCCCCGCTCGATTTCGCTCAGCATCCGTTCAAGATCGGCGGTGGGGAACGAATACTGGGCGCCGCGCCGGACCGCCGTCAGCTTGGTCTCCGGGTCGATCGCCGGCCGGCTCGCGCGCGCGTCTCGAAGCGCCCGCCGGACCCACTCGCCCACGGTCAAACGTTCACGCTTCGCCAAACGCCGGATATCCGACATTTCGGGGTCGGGAAGCAACACCTGAAGACGCTTACTCACAGAGTGAGTATAGCATAATCATTCACGGAGCGCCCGGTTCGCCTAGTGGACGGCGACGCGATTGCCCCGCAACAGGCACGAAATCCGAGCGTAGGCGTAGGCAAGGCCGAGCCCATGTGGGGCCAAGCCTTTTGGCTTGCCGCCGGCTTTTCAGCCGGCGTTCTTCGCGCCGGCGCCGGACGCCGGGCAGAAGCCCGGCGGCAAGCCGAAAGGCTTGACCCCACTTCCATGTCGCGCGCCCCTATGCCTCGATGAGCGCCCCGGCCTTCCACATGCGGTCACTCCAGATACAGGCCGAGGGTCTCCCGCAATTGCTCCGCCCTGACGGGTTTGCTCAGGTAGCCGTCCATGCCCGCCTGCCGGCAGCGCTCGCGGTCGGCGGCCATGGCTCCGGCGGTCATGGCGACGATGGGGGTGCGATGGGCCGCGCCTTCACGCCGGCGGATCTCGCCGGTGGCTTCAAAGCCGTCCATCTCGGGCATCTGGCAGTCCATGAAGATGAGGTCGTATGGCAGTTGCGCGGCCATGGCGAGCGCTTCCAGCCCATTGGCAGCCACGTCCACGCGGCATCCCAGCTTGCCGAGCAAAGCGGCTCCCAGCTTTTGGTTGACGGTGTTGTCTTCCACCAGCAGGACGCGCCGGCTCACGAGGCGCGGAGGGTCCGATGGGAGCGGCGATGGGGGCCCGGTCCGCGTGGGAGCAGTCGCGCCGGCCGCCCGGCGGTCCAGAGCCCGCTGGAGGGCATCGAGCAGCGCGGCCTCACGGACCGGTTTGAGCAGGCAGGCGTCGCGCCCCGCGGCGCCCATGGGGTGGAGCGCGCCCCGCTCGCCGGCGGACGCGATCCGGATGATGGCCGGCTCCGCGCCCGGGCAAGCCTCCCGCAGGCGGCGGGCGGTCTCCGCCCCGTCGATCTCCAGCGGTATGCGATCCAGGCAGAGGATCCGGTACGGATCGCCGCCGGCATGGGCGGCGGCCGCCATTCGCAGCGCCTCCCCGCCCGAGGCGGCCTCATCCGCCCGCATGCCCCAGCGCGAGCAAATCCCGGCGATCACGAGGCGGCCGATCGGCTGGGGGTCCGTCACCAACACCCGCACCCCGTCCAGCTTCACCGCTGGAAACGGCGCCGCCCTGGGAGACGGATTCGTGCGCAGCGCGATCTCGAAGGAAAAAGAGGAACCTTCCCCCACCTGGCTGGCCAGGCTGATGGTTCCGCCCATCAACTCGACAAGCTGCTCGGAGATGGCCAGTCCCAGCCCCGTGCCGCCATACTTGCGGGTGGTGGAAGAGTCCACTTGCTGGAACTTCCGGAAGAGCGAATCCTGGCGGTCGGCGGGAATCCCGATCCCCGAATCATGCACCGCGATCCGCATGCTCGCCATGCCGCCGGCGATGGCTTTACTATCGGCTTCCACCAGCACGTGGCCGGTTTCGGTGAACTTGATGGCGTTGGAAATCAGGTTCAGGGCCACCTGCCGGATGCGGCCGGGATCGCCCAGGAAGTCGCGCGGCGCATCCGGCGCGTACCATAGCAGCAGTTCCAGCTTTTTCTCGCGAGCCTTCACCGCTAGAAGTTCCACCACGTCTTCCAGGGCGGCATGGAGGTCGAAGGGGACAATCTCGAGATCGAGCTTGCGCGCCTCGATCTTGGAAAAATCCAGAATGTCGTTGATGATGCCGAGGAGCGCCTCGCCCGAGCCGCGCACGGTCTCCGCGTAGCCCTTCTGTTCCGGGGTCAACGGCGTGTCGAGCAGCAACCCCGTCATCCCGATGACGCCATTCATGGGGGTGCGGATCTCATGGCTCATGTTGGCCAGGAAATCGCTCTTGGCGAGGTTGGCGGCCTCGGCGCGCACGGTCATCCGGTTGGCGCGGTCGGTGGCTTCCTCGAGCCGGCGGTTGGTCTCCAGAAGATGGTCCTCGGCCCGCTTGCGCTCGGTGATGTCCTCGATCATGCAAAGGTGGCGCGGATGCGCCTCGTCCTCCACATAGATCGGAGCGATCGTCATGCCGATCCAGACGGCCGCGCCGTCATGGTGAAGATAACGTTTCTCCATGTGGAACCCGGAGATTTTCCCGGCATTCAACAACGCCATGTTCTCCAGATCTTCCTGCACATCGTCCGGGTGGGTGATGCTCATCCAGTCGATATCCGTCATTTCCTCCATGGTTCGGCCCGCGATTCGGGCGAACATGGGATTCACTTCACAAATTCGCCCCGTCAGGGAATCGATCAGAGCGATGCCCATGGGCGCTTCCACGAACAGTTTCCTAAACCGCTCCTCACTTTCCCGCAGCCCCTCCTCGGCCCGCTTGCGCTCGGTGATGTCCTTCCCAAAGACGGAAATGCCGGTGGTCTCGCCATGCTGGCGGATGGGACTGAGGGCGACCTCCAGGGTCCGGCCATGGGGCAGGGAGTATCCCATACGGAACGGACCTTCCGACAACGCGCGCCGAAATAGCGGAGGCCACAGGGCCGCTCTGGCTGGAGGAAGCAGATCTTCCGGCCGCATCCCAGCCGCTGCCCGCACGCCATAATTACCCGCGATGTGGATCCGAAACGCCTGGTTGAACGTCACCAATCCGAGATTGAGGTCCACTGACCAAATCAGGTCTTCGGTGCTTTCTATCAAGGCGGAGAGATTGGCTTGGGCGCGTTGCACGGTCTCCTGGGACTGCTTTCGCTCGGTGATGTCCTGGGCGATGCCGACCATGCGGATGGGTTGGTTCTTCGCGTCCCGCACCAAGTGCCCGCGACCGAGGATGTGGCGGACGCCGCCATCCGGCAGGCTGGCGCGGAATTCCAGGTCGGGCGGTTCTTCCCCCGCCAGACAGGCGCCGATCCAGGTTTGCATGGCGGCCCGGTCGTCCGGGTGAATCAAATCCGGAAACGCTTCGAGGGAGGGGACATAGGTATCCGGCGAGACACCGAAAATACGATATGTTTCAGGCGTCCATGCGCACACGGTTGCGCCCATCGGCAATTCCCAGCTCCAACTGCCGACGTGGGCGATGCGCTGCGATTCGGACAGATTGTATTCCTTGGCCCGCAACTCCTGTCCCGCCCGTTTGCGCTCGGTGATATCTCTGGCGGCGCCCTCGAAACCAACCACCGCGCCGGCTTCATCCTTCAAACAAACGCCGCTGGTGGCGTGCCAGCGCCAGGATCCGTCGATGTGCCGCACGCGGTACTGGATATCCACCTGCCGTTGTCCGGTCGCGATCGCGGAATGCATGTATGCCGCGCACCCGGGCAGATCGTCCGGATGGATGAACTGCTGGAAGGACTGCCCAATTACCTGGTCTACGGGGTTCCCCAGCAGAACGGTCCAGGCGGCGGAAACGAAGGTGAATGCCCCATCCAGGTTGAGCGTATAGATGATGTCGTGGCTGTTCTCGATCAGGAGGCGGTGCTTTTCCTCGCTCTCGCGCAGGGCATCCTCCTGCTGTTTGCGCATCAGCGCCACCCCGATGCTGCCGCTTATCCCCTCAAAGAAGTGGATTTCCTCCAGAGTGAAACGGTCTTTCCTCCGGTCATTGAGCTGCAGCAGGCCGACGATGTCGCGATTGGCGTGGATGGGAATCAGCGCCACGGAACGATACCCTTGGTGAATGCAGGTGTTGCGCGGATGAAGTCTGGGGTCCTGGTTAGCCGGAAGATCCAGCAACCGAGGCGAGTTGTTGGTCCAGCAACTTCCTCCTTCGGTGAAGAGGGGGCTGGCCGGACCTGTCCGTCCGGAAAGCACCAGCCCGCAGGTGCACTCCAAGGCGATGGCGCCGTTCTCGTCCCTGCAAGGGCGGCTGTTGGGATCATCGCGGGCAACCACCGTATTCTCGGTCAGCAGAAAATCGCGGGAAAAACCGTTCTGGACGAAATAGGGGAAGTCATCGCCGTTGCGCAGGCGAATTCCCACGGCGTCGCAACCGGTTTCCCGCTTGATGGCCGCCAGAATACGATCGACCACATGGCGCACGCCGACGGGCTCATTTAGAGCGCCCAGGATCTCGGCGGAAAGAGATTGGTAGCGCTCCGCCCGCTTACGCTCGCTGATATCCAGCAGGGCGGTGCGGATGCCGGTTGTCTCGCCGGCCGCGTTGCGTACCAGGATTTCGTGGGCTTCCACCCACAACTCACCGCCGCCGCGCCGGAAGCAACGGCGCTGGAAGGGCGCCAGGGGTTGTTCGCCGGAGAGTTTCCGGCGGACGGCCTCGCGGCTGGCTTCCCGGTCCGCCCCGGCGATGAACTCCCACGCGGGCCGGCCCAAGATCTCCTCCGCCTGGTAACCGAGCAGGGCGCATTCGGCGCGGTTGACGCGGCGCACCACGCCGTCCCGGTCCAATTCGTGATACGCCACCGGAGCGCCGTCGAACAGCTCGCGGAAGTTGGCTTCGCTTTCCCGCAATTCCGCCGAGCGTGTTTGCAGATGCGCCGGGATGGCCTGGCGGCGGGGGAAGCCGGCCAGCAGGGCCAGCAGGGTGGCGGGCAAGAGGCCGGCGAGGGCTGCCGTGCGGGCCGTGCCCGACAGATTGAAGGCCGCGAACCCGGCGCCGGCGGCCAGCAGCGCCGCCAGCGCCGCGTTGACGATCAAGCGCTGCAACACGCCGGCGCGCCGGATGTTCGCGGCTCGTCCAAGGCCCGTCATGGCTGCCATTCCGTTGCGCGGCCGCGGTCTTCCGGCGGGCGTGAAGACGGCCGGAGCATCGACGGCAGCGAAGCCGCCGGGCGCGCGGATTCCGTGGGAACGGGAGACACGAACTGTGAGATGCGCACTGGCGACGCCTCGCTGATTGTCTTATCGGCGCCGGCTGGAAAAGGAATAGGGCGGGGCCTGACAGACCACGAAAAGCGATGGTCCGTCCCACCCAGGAGGGCCGGAATCTGAAGCACGTCGGCCACCTCCGCGGCCGGCTCGGCCGGTCAGTCCTCATGGATGTCGGTGAGGATAACGAAGCTCTCGGTTTTCACGCCCGGCAGAATCGGAGGCCCTCGCGCAAGCCGGGCCCGACGGTCCCGCTGGCGCGGTTGGCTTTGTCGAAGAAGGCCTTGAAGACAAAATCGCCTACTGTTCGGCGGGTATACTCGAGGGAGGTGAAACCTGCGTGCGCCTCGAATGGAATGTTCTGAAGGCTGCCGCGAACCTGCGGAAACACGGGGTCTCATTCGATGAAGCTGCGAGCGTGTTCTTTGATCCCGTTCGGCAACGGGCGACGATCCGGATCATTCGCTCGACGAAAGGCGTTTCGTGACTTTCGGCGTTTCCTGCTCGGGCCTCCTCCTGGTGGTTGCGCACGTACAGCATGACGACTCCATTTGAATCGTCACCGCCCGCCTCGCAAAGCGGGCGGAAATGAAGAAGCATGAGGAAACCTAAGAAGCTCGCCGCGGACGAACTTCGTTCCGAGTATAAGCGCGGGGATTTCGGGGCGTTGGTCCGCGGAAAGTACGTCGAGCGACTGCAAACGAGGTCGAACGTTGTGGTGATTGACCCCGAAGTCGCCGGCCTGTTTCCGAACGCGGCGGCGGTCAACGCCGCGTTGCGGTCCCTGGCGGAGATTGCCAAGCGCGCCGGCTCCCGGCGGGGCTGATCGCATCGATCTGTCAATCGCGGGATGAAAATGCCGCAGTTCAGGCTGACGGGTTTTGACCGACGGGTTTTGACCACGCTTGCTCAATTCCTCGTGCGATAGAATGGACTTGGCGCTGCGAATGGAAAGGGCAGGGATGGCGCAACGAGTCGATATCATCGTCAAGGATCGGGACATTCTGGGAGGGACCCCGGTTTTCCGTGGCACGCGCGTCCCGTTTCAGGCTCTGCTGGATTACCTGGAAGGCGGGCAGACCCTTGACGAGTTTCTGGACGATTTCCCGACCGTAACAAAGCAAGCGGCGGTTGCGGTTCTCGAACAGGCGAAGTCGCTCCTTGTCGGCCAATTGGGATGAGGGTCCTGCTTGACGAGTGCATCCCTCGCAGGCTTAAGAACGCCCTTTCCGATCACGAATGCCGCACCGTGCCCGAAGCAGGCTTCGCCGGTCAGAAGAATGGCCTTCTGATTTCGCTTGCAGAAGCCGCCGGCTTCGATCTATTCCTCACGATGGATAAGGGCTTACAGTATCAGCAGAACCTGGAGGGCCATCGCATCGCAATTCTGATCATCCGCGCCAGGTCAAACCGCCTGGAGGATCTACTGCCCCTCCTGAGCGCCTGCCGGCTGGTCATGAGTTCGATCCAGCCGGGCGAAGTGGTACGGGTTGGCGAATCGTAACGCGGAGGCGTAAGTGCTGTTCGGCTCCTGCGCGGGTGGATGGATGGAACCGCGTTTCACGGGCGGAATGGCTGAGAGTGTCTGGAAGCGTTCCGTCCGTCCCCAACTTCTACGCCTCGTTGCGGTCCCTGGCGGAGATTGCCAGGCGCGCCGGCTCCCGGCGGGGCTGATCGCATCGATCTGTCAATCGCGGGATGAAATGCCGCAGTTCAGTCTGACGGGTTTTGCGGGTTTTGCGGACGGGTTGACCAGCCGGCGGCGGCGCGAAGCCAACGACGTACTGTGAGAGGCTCCTATCGCGGACTATTTCGCCAACTGAGGGCGCCTCAGTACGTCGCCGCCCTCTTGCCCCCCATCAGCTTCCCGCTGGATTTCGATTTTAATTTGATTTCTAGTTTGTGCGCATGCTGCTGGCCGGAAGACCGGGGCGTGAAGGCGACTACGTACCGGGAGAGCCCCTGGTTCCGGATCACGCCCAGGATGCGGTCCACTGTCTCGGCGTCGATTTGGGGGGGATAAAACGCTCCGCCGCCGGTCAACTCGCCAATGCTTGCATACCTCTCCATGAGGTTGGCCGGGTAAGGAAGATCAGACTGTTTGTCCAGTTGTCCGTAGGCGAACGGGTGCTGAACATACTTCTCGAAATCCAACACGACCGGATACACCGAAATCCCCAAATCATTGGCCCGATCCGCGACGTCTTGTGGCTGGAGGGTCGGCGGTGGGACTCTGGTTCCACAGTATGAAGTCATCCCCTCAGCAAAGGCTACCAGTACGCGAAGGGCCTTGTCCGGCGCACCGGCCGAGTCTCTTAGCGTGTCAAGGATGGCTTCCGGCGCCCAGCTCAGAGGCACATAGAAGTGCAGCGACCCGGGATCCAATCCCCCGCGGCCTCTCGCCAGGCAGACCTCGTTTGGCTCGTAACCTGGCGGGGACGTTAGCGGAATGGCTTCACCGGAGGGTATCGGCTCGAGCAGACGGCGCATGGCGCTTGTGAATACCTGGGGGTCCGTGGCGCGGCGGCACAGGCGCTGCATGAACTGGCGGTCGTAGCGATACACGGAGACTCGAACGTCGGCGCCGTTCTTTTCCAGAACTCCGCGAGACTCCCGGTCGCCCCAATTGCTGGTGAAGGCATAGGTGGCTTCGCGGTCCCACCGCGTCAGCAGCTTCGAGAGCCTGGAGTCCCAAGGAGGCATCGTGGTGGTTTGGAACAGAAGCACCAGTTCGAGCGGCGGGCGGCGTCCCGATGCCGGCCCTTCAAAACTGCTGAAGGCGCGCGGCTTTCCGTCCTCGAGCAACACGATGTCCTCGCGTTTCACGTCGGGGGCGAAATAACGATCCCGGACGACGTTGAATGACAACAGCACTTCTTGCGTCTCCGCACGGAATATGGCCGAAGACTCGGGCGGAGTTTGCTGCGCGAAAGACAGACAAGCCGTCGAAAGGAGCAGAGTCAATACGCTTGGAGGAGGCATTTGGAACGCGAGTGTACCACCACATTCTGCTGACCGGCGGGCCGGGACTTCTGTTCGGGGACGTGGCTGAAGTGATCGACTACGCAGCACCACACGTGGATCACGTCGTAATCGTAATCCCTTCTGTGGTGAAACATGGCCTTTCCCCTACCCCACCACCGCGTGAATCGCCTGCAGCTTTTCCCAAAAACTCGGCAACAAGCTGAGCCGCAAGGCGTTCGCTCCATCCGATAGGGCTTTTTCGGGGGCGTCGTGAACCTCCACGAAGACGCCGTTCACGCCCGCCGCCACGGCCGCGCGCGCCAGCGGCTCGATGAATTGCGGCTGGCCGCCGGAGGCGTCGCCAGCGCCGCCCGGCAACTGCACGCTGTGGGTGGCGTCGAAAATCACCGGCCAGCCGGCGTCGCGCATGATCTTCAACCCGCGCATATCCACCACCAGGTTGTTGTAGCCGAAGGAGGAGCCGCGCTCGGTCAGCAGCACTTGACTGTTTCCCGTGGAGGCCACTTTTTCGGCGGCGCGGTGGATGTCATGGGGGGCCACGAACTGCCCCTTCTTAATGTTCACAATCCGTCCGGTGCGCCCGGCGGCCAGCAGCAAATCGGTTTGGCGGCACAGAAAGGCCGGGATCTGGAGCACATCGGCCACTTCGGCGGCCGGCTCGGCCTGCCAGGCCTCATGGATGTCGGTGAGGATGGAGAAGCCCTCGGCCTTCACCCCCGCCAGAATGCGCAGGCCCTCGCGCAAGCCGGGCCCGCGGTAGGCGGTCCCGCTGGTGCGGTTGGCCTTGTCGAAGGAGGCCTTGAAGATGAAATCGCCCACGGCTTCGCGGATTCCCCGCGCCATGCGGTGCACGTGCTCTTCGCTCTCGATGATGCACGGCCCGGCGATCAGCGCCAGCGGCCGGCCGGGGGCGAAGGCGCCATAATTAACGGGCATATCTCACCGATGTGGCGCGGACACTCGTGTCTGCCGTGTCGAGACTCGTCTCGACACGTGTTCGCGTTTCTGATAAAGCGTCGTCGCCAAGCGTCGGCATGAGTGCCGACGCGGCAGGCAGGGGCGCCTGCGCCACGTCACAACCGAGCGCGTCGCCAAGCGTCGGCATGAGTGCCGACGCGGCAGGCATGAGTGCCTGCGCCACGTCACGGCCGAGCGCCGGTGAGAAGGTCGGGCTAACGGGCACGCGAGTACTCCGCCTCTTCGCCGATGAGAGGCATCAGCCGCTTGCGCCGGAACTCATAGGCCGCCCCGATAAACGCCTTGAACAGGGGGTGCGGCTCCATGGGCTTGGACTTGAACTCGGGATGGAACTGGCATCCCAGGAACCAGGGGTGATCGCCCAGCTCGCAGATTTCGACGTAGGTCTGGTCCGGAGTTTCCCCGGTGATGCGCAGCCCGGCGGCCTTGAGGCGCTCCTCGTATTCGCGGTTGAACTCATAGCGATGGCGGTGGCGCTCCTCGATTTCGCGCACGCCGTAGGCGCGGTGGGCGAAGCTTCCCTCCGCCAGGCGGCACGGCCAGCTTCCCAGGCGCATGGTTCCGCCCAGTTCGTCGATGCCCTTCAACTCGCGCAGCTTGAAGATCACGCGGTAGGGCGTGGCGGGGTTGAACTCGGTGGAATCGGCGCCTTCCATCCCGCATACGTGGCGGGCGAATTCCATCACCATGGTCTGCATTCCAAGGCAGATGCCGAAGTAGGGCGTCTTGCTTTCGCGGGCGTAGCGGATGGCGTTCAGCATGCCGTCGATTCCGCGCTTGCCGAAGCCGCCGGGCACCAGGATTCCATCGTAATCTTCCAGTTGCCGCTCCCCGGCTTCTCCCACCACGCCTTCGGCTTCAATCCAGTGGATATCCACCTTGAGGCGGTGCGCCAGGCCGCCATGCAGAAGGGCCTCCTTGAGGCTCTTGTAGGAATCTTCGTATTCGGTGTACTTGCCCACCAGCCCGATGGTGACTTCGTCCCTGGGGTGCTCCAGGCGCTCGAGCATTTCCGTCCAGCGGTCCATGTTGCGCGGGCCGGCGGCGTCCAGGCGCAGGTGGCGCAGGGCGATCTCGTCCATGCCCTCGGCGGCGAACATCACCGGGGCCTGGTAGATGGATGCGACGTCGCGGGCGGTGATCACCGCCTGCACGTCCACATCGCAGAACAGGGCGATTTTCTCCTTCATTTCCTGGGGGATGAAACGCTCCGAGCGGCACAGCAGAATGTCCGGCTGGATGCCTATGGCGCGCAACTCCTTGACGCTGTGCTGGGTGGGCTTGGTTTTGAGCTCCTGGGCGGCGGCGATCCAGGGAACCAGGGTAACGTGCATGAAGAGGCAGTTCTCGCGGCCCTGTTCGTGGCGCATCTGGCGGATGGCTTCGAGGAACGGCAGAGATTCGATGTCGCCCACGGTGCCGCCAATCTCCACAATCACCACGTCCACATCCTGCGCCACGCGTTTCATGGCCGCCTTGATTTCGTTGGTGACGTGAGGAATCACCTGCACGGTCTTACCGAGATAGTCGCCGCGCCGCTCGCGGGCGATGATCTGCTCATAGATGCGGCCGGAGGTCACGTTGTTGCTCTGGGAAAGCTTGGCGTGGGTGAATCGCTCGTAGTGGCCCAGGTCGAGATCGGTTTCCGCGCCGTCGTCGGTGACAAACACCTCGCCGTGCTGGAAGGGGCTCATGGTGCCCGGGTCCACGTTGAGATAGGGGTCGAATTTCTGGCAGGTCACCTTGAGGCCGCGGCTCTCCAGGAGGCAACCCATGGAAGCGGCGGCGATACCCTTGCCCAGCGACGAAACCACCCCGCCCGTTACGAAAATGTACTTAGCCATTAAATATATCCCCTCGATACGCGCGTCTCCGCATCACGTCCCACCCCTGGCCGAAACCGCAAACAACCTCCTCACCCGATCGAGGTCGTCCGGGGTGTCCACTCCGATCGATTCGTACTCGGTTTCCACCATTCGGATGGAATAGCCGTTCTCCATAGCTCGCAACTGCTCCAGGCGCTCGGCTTGTTCCAACGGCCCCACCGGAAGCGCCGCATAATTCAACAGGAAATCCCGCCGGTAGACGTACAGCCCGATGTGCTTATAGTAGCTGGCGGACGGATTCCGATCCCGGTGAAAGGGGATGGGGCAGCGCGAAAAGTAGATCGCGTCGCCGGCGCGGTTGGTGACCACCTTGACCACATTCGGATCGTCCACCTCGCGCGGGTCCTCGATCCTTTTTTTCAGGGAGCCCATGACGATGGCGGAATCGTGGGCCAATGGCAGCAGGGCGGCGTCGATGGCGGCGGGGTCGATGAGCGGCTCGTCGCCTTGAATGTTCACCACCAGCTCGGCATCCTCGGCCGAGGCGACTTCGGCCACGCGGTCGGTTCCAGAAAGGTGGGTAGGGAGGGTCAGGCGGACCTGGGCGCCGAAACTTCTTGCAACCTCGAAGACCCGATGGTCATCTGTGGCAATAATCGTGCTCGTGAGATACCGTGCCTGGGACGCCCGCTCATACACATGCTGGAGCATGGTTTTGGCGCCAATTTGCGCCAGCACTTTGCCGGGGAAGCGGGAGGATGTGAAGCGGGCAGGAATCACGCCCAGGATTTTGCGCGGCACAGGCGATGATAACACAAAACCCCTATGCTAGACTTGGGGAGGAAGAAAGGCGGGCCTGCCGTCGATGCTGCCATCCTACTGTAAGTCGTTTGGGTTCAGCACGATAACTGTCCTTCTGGCGGTGGCCCTGGGGGCCGCCCAGCGGACCCCGGATGCCGGCGGGGCCCCCGTAGCGACCGTTCCTCGCGCCAAGCCTCCCGAGGAAAAAGGGGTCAAGACCAACATCCGCGTGGACAGTACGTTGGTCCTCATTCCGGTTACCGTCATGGACCCCGCGAGCCGGATCGTGACGGGGCTCGAAAAGGAGAATTTCCGGATCTTCGAGGAGAAGACGGAGCAGGAGATTTCGCAGTTTTCGAGCGAGGACGCCCCGCTTTCGGTGGGAGTTATCTTCGATTGCAGCGGCAGCATGGGCGCCAAGCTGGAGAAATCCCGCCTGGCGGTAGCCCAGTTTTTCAAGACATCCAATCCCGACGACGAGTTTTTCCTGGTGCAGTTCAACGACGGGGCCCAGATGGTTCAGCCGTTCACCACGGATCTGGCGGAGATCCAGAACCGGCTGACCTTCACCCAGTCCCGTGGCCGGACCGCGCTTCTCGACGCTATCTATCTGGGTCTGCATGAGATGAAGAAGGCCAGGAACACCCGCAAGGCCCTCCTGATCATCTCCGACGGCGGCGACAACAACAGCCGCTACACCGAAGGAGAAATCAAGAACCTGGTGAAGGAAGCGGACGTCCAAATCTATGCGATCGGAATATACGAGTCGAGCGGCGCGCGGGCGCGCACCCCGGAGGAACTGCAGGGCCCCGCGCTTCTGAACGAGATCGCCGAGCAGACGGGCGGGCGTCAGTATGCCGTGGATACCGTGAGCGAGTTACCGGATGTCGCCGCGAAGATCGGAGCGGAGCTTCGCAACGAATACGTGCTGGGCTATTCGCCGAAGAACCTGGAGCGCGACGGCAAGTTCCGGCGCGTGCAGGTCAAACTTGTGCAACCGCACGGGCTGCCTCCTCTCCGGGCATACTGGAGATTGGGCTATTATGCGCCGTCCCAATAAAGCGATTCTCTTCACTTGCGCGATGGCCGCTTTTCTCGGGGGGGCCGTTCTGCCGGGCCAACAGGGCAGGCCGGCGAATTCTCCGCCGCCGGAGAGCACCGGCACGGTCATCCGCAGCGATGTCCGCCTGGTGGTGCTCCACACCACGGTGGTCGACAAGAGCGATCACCTGGTCACCAATCTGCCGCAGAGCGCCTTCACGGTTTTCGAAAACGGGGTGCAGCAACAGATCCGCAAGTTCCAACGCGAAGACGTTCCGGTCTCCATGGGACTGATTATCGACAACAGCGGCAGCATGCGGGACAAAAGGGCCAAAGTGGAAGCCGCCGCCCTGGCGCTGGCCAAGGACTCCAACCGGGAGGATGAGGTCTTCGTCGTGAATTTCAACGACGAGGCTTTCATGGATCTTCCAGGCAACAAAGACTTCACCAACGACCCCAAGGATCTGGAAGAGGCGCTGACGCGCATCGATTCGCGCGGCGGCACGGCCATGTTCGACGCGATTCTCAAATCGATCAATTGGCTGAAGGAAAAGGCCCACAAGGACAAGAAGGTGCTGGTGGTGGTGACCGACGGAAACGACAATTCGAGCGAGGTCACCCTGGAGACCCTGGTCAAGGCGGCCCAGCAAAGCGGAGTTTTGGTGTACTCGGTGGGTCTGCTGAGCGACGAAGAGCGCCGCGAGGCCGCCCACGCCAAACGCGCCCTGGAACAGCTCGCCACGGCTACCGGCGGGGAGACCTTCTTCCCCAAGGAACTCTCCGAAGTGGACCGCATCGCGCACCAGGTGGCGCACGATATCCGCAACCAGTACACCATCCAGTACACGCCTTCGAACACGGCCATGGACGGCGGCTACCGCCAGATCAAGGTGGCGGTGAACGCCGCCGGCCGCCCCACCGCCCGCACGCGAAGCGGCTACTACGCCACGCCCGACCAGCAGACGCCTCCGGCGCCGGCCAGCGGCACGGCGTTCAAACAGTGATGCGCGGCATGGCGTTACTCCTCGCGCTGGCCGCCGCCGCCGGCCAGGCGCAAAAACTCTCCACCGAGGACTCCGGGGCCGTGTTTCGGTCGGACACGCGGCTGGTGGTGTGCAATACCGCCGTGGTGGACAAGGAAGGCCACCTGGTCACCAACCTGCCCCGGCAGGCCTTCACGGTGTATGAGAACGGCGTCAAGCAGACCGTCACGGGGTTCAAGCGCGAGGACGTTCCGGTCTCCATCGGGCTGATCATCGACAACAGCGGCAGCATGCGGGAAAAAAGGGCCCAGGTGGAAGCCGCCGCCCTGGCCCTGGTGAAGGACTCCAACCCCGACGACGAGGTCTTCATCGTCAACTTCAACGATGAGATTTTCCTCGATAATCCGGCGGGCAAGGCGTTCACCAGCGACATCGGGGAGATGGAAGCGGCCTTGCGGCGCATCGATTCGCGCGGCGGCACGGCCATGCGCGAGGCCATTCGCAGGTCCATCGAGTGGCTGAAGAAGGCGCACCGGGACAAGAAAGTCCTGGTGGTGGTCACCGACGGCAACGACAACTTCGGCGGCATCTCGCTCGCGGACCTGGTGAAGCTGGCGCAGCAGAACGAGGCGCTGATTTACTCGGTGGGACTGCTGGCCGACGAGACGCGGGCGGATGCCCGCGCCGCGCGACAGGCGCTCGAAGCCCTGGCCCGCGCCACCGGCGGCGAAACCTACTTCCCCAAGGAGGTTGCGGAAGTGGACCGCATCGCCCACCTGGTGGCGCACGATATTCGCGGCCAGTACGCCATTGCGTACACGCCTCTGAATGCGGCCATGGACGGCTCCTACCGGAGGATCAAGATCACGGTCAACGCCCCGGGCCGTCCCACGGTCCGTACGCGCAGCGGGTACTACGCCACGCCGGAGCGGCAGGCGCCGCCGGGGGGGCCGTCGTTCAAACAGCCATGACGCGCGCGGCGCTGGTTCCGGGAGACCGCGGTGGAAGGATCTATTTGCTGCTCTCGACCATGCTGGCGGCCGGCGCGGCCCTCGGCCGGCAACCGAAAGCCCCGGATAGCGGAACCGTATTCCGCGCGGAAACCCGCCTGGTGGTGTGCCAGACCACGGTCACGGACAAAGAAGGCCATCTCATTACCAGCCTGCCGCGGGAGGCCTTCCGGGTATTCGAGAACGGCGTTCCCCAGGCGATCAAGGTTTTCAAACGCGAGGATATTCCGGTTTCCATGGGGTTGATCGTCGATAACAGCGGCAGCATGCGCGACAAGCGGGCGCGGGTGGAGGCCGCCGCGCTGGCCCTGGTGAAAGACTCCAACCCCGATGACGAGGCCTTCATCGTCAACTTCAACGACGAAGCTTTTCTGGTCACCCCGCCGGGCCAGGATTTCACCAGCGATACCAGGGAACTGGAGCGGCTCCTGAAGAGCATCGATTCGCGCGGCGGCACGGCCATGCGCGAAGCCGTGCGCCTGGCCATCGAGTATGTTAAAGCGAAGGGCCGCAAAGACAAACTGGTGCTGGTGGTGGTCACCGACGGGAACGACAACGAAAGCCTCATCACGCCGGAAAACCTGGTGCGGGCCGCCCAACAGAGCGACGTGATGGTGTATTGCGTGGGGCTGCTGGGCGGGAAGCGCCGGGCGAAGCGGCCAAGGCCAGGCGCGCGCTGACGGATCTGGCGGTGGCCACCGGGGGCGAGACTTTCTTCCCCGCCGACGTTTCCGAAGTCGACCGGATCGCCCACCAGGTGGCCCGCGACGTGCGCAGCCAGTACACCATCGAGTACACCCCGTCCAACACGGCCATGGACGGCTCCTACCGCCAGATCAAGATCGTGGTGGATGCGCCGGGCAATCCGGTGGTGCGGACGCGCAGTGGATACTGGGCGGCGTCGGAGAGGAGCCGCGACCGACAGGGAGCGGTTCCCGCGCGATGAGGCGCGGTATTCTCTGGCGGGTGTCTCGCCTGCCACGCCGGTATTCGTACCGGCATTCCTCGAAGAATGCCGGCGAGGAATGGATTGTCTGTGCCGCCGACGGAGAAGCGGGTGCAGAGCCCGGGCGCGAACGGGGCGGTGCGGGTGTCGCTGTATAATTTGGGGGCAGGGGCTGTATCGTCGACGCAGTCGCGGCGGGAACGTATAATTACGGCTTCGATGCGATGGGCTGACCGGTTTATGCAGCGGAGGATACGAATAGTGAGGCTGTTGGCCATTTTGCTGTTGGCGGGCAACACGTGGGCGCAAATACCCAGCCTTCACCCTCGCGTTGTGCTGCCGGGCGAGGCAGTCGGGGATTCATTCTGGCTGCTCGCGCCGAGTATCGTTGTCGTGAAGGTCGACACGGCGGAGTGGGTTGGACCTGAGATAGAAATAACTCCGCCGCAGAGCCTAGTCGTGCGTCTAGTCCGCGTAAGCGCCGACGTAGAGACTGTTATCCAGGGCCAGCTTCCGAAGGCGCCGATTCGGTTCTACTTTTTCGCGAACACCCTTTCACGGAACGGCTATCACACGGTGTTCGAATGGTGCGAGCCCGGCAAGCGATACCTCGTTTTTCTCAAGGAAGACGGAGAAGTGCTGCGAACAATGGCCGATGTGGCGGGGCTCAACATCCGGATATGGAGCGGCAGGCACGATGACGTCCCAGGTTCAGCCGCGCAGCCGGGCGGGCACGACCCTAGGACTGCAATCGCTTATTTAGCCTTGTCGCCTTCAGCAGACGTCGAAGAGGGGTTCGCAGTGAATATCGAGCGTGTGGCGGCAGGATTTCGCAGTTGCGCCGCCCAGCGAGATGGCGCTGCTGCTAGGAAGCTGCTTAGCCACAGGAACCGGAGGTGAGAGCCAGGCCTGTTTGACCTTTCCAGGATTTCAGCTATCGGGATCCGTGTTTGCCGGAACTGGTACACTCAACCGAAAACCGACGCGGGGGCAAGCGGGTATCTGGTTGGGTATGAAATCGAGCGCGGACGCGCTTGTGAATGCGCTCAAAGAAGACCCTTTTTCGCTGAGCATTCAGGAAGGGTTCGCGATCTTCCGGCGACCTGGGTTATTCACGTTTCATTCGGACGTTGCGGTTCGACGGCAGGCATGGCGACACGCTCGCGCGCTTTTCCGATCGCGTCAGTTCCCGAATTGCCTGCCAGCACCTGCCGCCAAGTAGGCCGCCGCAGGCAAGCCGGGGAAACCGGGAAAAACCGGGGTGGAGTGCGGTATCCGCGGTGGGCGGCGAGGATGGAATCGGGGGTTTGAATCGCGTGGGGAAATCTTGGAAATCGGTGGAAAT
>CAVYEK010000005.1:0-115921 GCA_963767595.1 Terriglobia bacterium | reverse complement strand
CATCCGCGAGTATCTGCTGGCCATGGCAGACACGCCGATTCCGCAAGCGACGGCCCCGGAGCGGGGGGACCGGGTCGAAGAGCGGATCGTCATCCTCGGCCGCGGTTACGCTCGTATGCTTCTGACCCGCCTGGACTCCTGCAAGACGGAAGGAGAGTTCCGCGACTTCCTTCAGCAGTTGGTCAAATCCCAGACGTCGGCGCCGGTGTTTAAGCGGAGGCAGTAATGAACGCGGCCGCTCGGCCCCCGACTTTTGCAAAGTGGCCTACGAACTTGGCGTCTACGCGTGATCGGCAAGAGTTGCGGCGAGGCGAAGGCGAAAACCCGTCAGCGAGAACCCGTCAACAGCGAAAACCCGTCTGCGAAACCCCGTCTGCGAAACCCCGTCAGCCTGAACTGCGCGATTTTTCCGCTTGCGAAACCCCGTCTGCGAAACCCCGTCTGCGAAACCCCGTCGGTGCGAAACCCCGTCAGCCTGGGCGAAACCCCGTCGGCGAAACTCCGTCAGCCTGAACTGCGCGATTTTTCCGCTGGTTATGTGCGTTCCGCAAAGAGCGCCAATCGGTTCGTGTTAATCGCTGACGGAGCAACCGCTGGTTCCTTCCTGGGCCGCCCGCGCACCCAGTGCCGGTCAAACTGCTCCGACAGCCCCTTGACGAACTCTTCGTCGGCAAATGGACGCCCGGCATAGGTGCAGCGCCTCAGCGATTTGGACGGCTCGAGGTCCGGTCCCCTCAGGATTCGTCCCCAGTCCACCCCATCGGACTCCCGCCGCCACCATTCCAGGTCGATCAGCCCGCCCGCGTCCGTTGTTCCGAGGTGGGCGCCGGCGCTGGACCAACGGTAGTCGCCGAGGTGAAGCCGGACACGGGCGATGCGAAAATGGATTATGGCTTCACCCCTCATACTGAGCGCCCTGGACGCCCGCACTCAGGCGTTTCCGCTCCTGACTCCCGCGCAGATCGAGCGCGTTCGCCCGATGGGCCGCACCCGGAGCGTCCATAGCGGCGAAATCCTGTTCCAACCCGACGATACGGCTGTCCCGTTCTTTGTGCTGCTCTCCGGACAGATGGAAATCGTGCAGCCAACCATGGACGGCGAGCGCCCGGTCACCACGCACAGCCCAGGCGGATTCACGGGTGAGATGACCATGATTTCCGGGCAGCGATGCCTGGTGCGCGGACGCGTGACCGAGCCGGGCGAGTTTCTCGAGTTAAGCGGAGACGCGCTACGGACGCTGGTGGCGAAGGACGCGGAACTCAGCGAGATCCTGATGCGCGCGTTCATCCTGCGGCGCCTCGAACTCGTCCGTCAGGGCTATGGCAACGCCATCCTGATGGGCTCGCGGCACTCCGCGCGGACGCTGCAGTTGCGCGAGTTCTTCAGCCGCAACGGACATCCTTACACCTATGTAGACCTGGACACAGACCGAACCGCGCAGGAACTGTTGGACCGCTTCCAAGTCAAGCTCGCCGAAGTGCCGGTGGTCATCTGCCACGGCCGCACCGTACTGCGAAGCCCGTCGATACAGCAGGTGGCTGACTGTCTGGGCTTCAATGTCGGCATCGACAACACCCACCTGCGCGATCTGATCATTGTAGGCGCTGGTCCGGCGGGCCTGGCCGCGGCGGTTTACGCGGCTTCGGAAGGGCTGAATGTGCTGATGATCGAGGGCCAATCTCCCGGCGGCCAGGCGGGATCGAGCTCGAAAATCGAGAACTACCTGGGCTTTCCGACGGGAGTCTCCGGGGAGGAATTGGCGGCGAGGGCCACAACCCAGGCCCAGAAATTCGGCGCGAATATGATGATCGCGCGCAGCGTGGTGCGGCTCCGCGGCGACAGCCGCCCTTATCAAGTGGAGCTCGACACGGGTGAGTTGCTGTCAGCCAGGGCCATCGTGATCGCCACCGGGGCGCAATACAACAAGCCGCGGCTTGCGAACCTGGACAAGTTCGAAGGGGAAGGGATCTATTATGGCGCCACGCACATCGAGTCGCAGTGGTGCGAAGGCGAACAGGTCGCGGTAGTGGGAGGAGCCAACTCGGCCGGGCAGGCCGCGGCGTTCCTGTCTCAAACCGCGCACCACGTGCACATGCTGGTGCGTGCGGAGGAATTGTCGGGCGCCATGTCGCGATATCTGATCCAAAGGCTGACCGAGAATCCCTGTATTGAAATACATTTCAACACCGAGATCGTCGCACTCGAAGGTGGAACTTCTCTGGAGCGTGTCGTGTGGCAGGACAAAAAGACGGGAGAAACTTCCACCCACCCCATCCAGCATGTGTTTCTGATGACGGGCGCGTTGCCGCGAACCGAGTGGCTGCGGGGATGTGTGGCGCTGGACGACAAAGGTTTCATCCTGACCGGCCGCGATCTGGATGCCGCCGTGCCGAATGGGGACGCCAAGTGGCCGCTCGCTCGCGCCCCCCAGATGCTGGAAACCAGTCTTCCCGCCGTGTTTGCGGTGGGGGATGCGCGCGCGGGTAATGTGAAGCGGGTGGCGTCGGCCGTTGGCGAGGGCGCGATCAGTGTTCATATGGTTCACCGGACCTTGGCGGAATTGTAGCGAGAACGGTCGGAACCGATGACATTGACCAATTACCCCGTTTCGTCAATGGGGTTTTCTGTTCCGCGAAGGCCCGCATCGGTGGTACGGCACGCGCACGTGGTTGACGTGGCCAGGAAGAATCCGGCGTTGTCCATTCCGGTGACAGTGGGGCGAGCGGCGGCTGCCCAAAAGGACGCGGATCTTCCTCGGCCCGTTGTGGCAAACTGTAGGTGGGTCCATGCAATGCAAGACGTGCAAACGGAGACGATAAAGCCTCGCTCGTCCGACGATCCGGTGCTGAGGGAGATCGTCCGCAGGTTGGTGGGGGCGTATAACCCGGAACGGATTTACCTCTTTGGCTCCACTGCGCGCGGGGATGCCGGCCCAGACAGCGATTACGACCTGATGGTCGTTCTCCCGGATGAAGCCCCACAGCGTCTCCGGCGAGGCAATCCTGGGTACCGGGCTCTGCGCGGAACCGGAGTGGCCGCGGACGTGCAAGTTTGGCCGCGGGGCGATTTCGACAGGCAGTTGCATCTCAAGGCGTCATTCCCATCCACCATCGTTCGGGAAGGGAAACTGCTGTATGGAGCCTGACCCGGTTCTGGTCGCGAACACCGGGGAATGGCTCTTACGCGCCAAGGAAGACTTGGACAATGCGCGGCATGACCTGACCGCAACTCCTCCCTTCATCAGGGATGCTCTGTTCCACTGTCAACAGGGGGTTGAGAAGGCCATGAAAGCTCTCCTTACGTGGCACGATTCAGTCTTTCCGAAAACCCATAATCTGGAGGAGTTGGGCGAATTGTGCGTACGGATTGATAGCACACTCGCCGGAATAATGGAAGACGTCACGCCTTTGACTGAATATGCGGCGAGGTTCCGTTACCCTGGCGCGCCCTGGGATCCAACCTTGCAGGAAGCACGGGAATCCATCGAGCTTGCGCGAACATTCGTCGAGGCTATCGTCACCGTCATCCGCGGGAAGTTCTCGTTCGAATAGAAGCGGGCCATTGGTTCAGGCGTCCCGGCCGTCCCTTAGAGGAACAGCCCGGCGTCAACATTGAAGACCTTGCCGAGCTTCCGCGCCTGCATGGCGCCGGTCATAGTCCTGAATCAGCAGGACCAGTAGCCGCATGAACTGGGTTTCCTCGGGGGTCCGCTTGCGCCCTTTGCTCACCAGTTCGCCCGCGCGGTTGGCGATTTCCTCATACTGCTCCTCGGTTTCGATGATGCCAGGCGCCGGTTTCCAACCGGCGCGCGGCTTGACGAGCCGCCCCACGATCTATCCCCTCTTTCAGTGCTGGATCGGCTTCAGTTTTATGTTCTTGAATTCGATGGGGTAGATCTGGTACTGAAGCCGAAGGTTGCCGCTGGCGGACCTCGAATCGTGAACGTCCAGCGTTTTGGTCCCGTTCAGAACAACCACCAGATGGTCGCCATCGGCGGTGATCTCATAGTGGTTCCATTGGTCCGCGATGAACTTGATCTCCCCGTCGGTCTTGGCCACGTTTACGATCGAGCCGGTGTTGTAACCCTGCGGCTGCGCCTTCCAGATCTGCACTTCGTAAGCATTCCGAAGGAACACCCCGCTGTTGCAGTCTTCGCCGGCCCTGAAATCGAGAGCCAGAACAAAATTCGAGTAGCTTTCCTTGGACGTCAGGTAGCCGGGGGGATCGCCGCAAGGCGCCAGCACGCCATCCACGACTTCCCAGTGCGAGCTGCCGGCCGGCAAAGCGGCTTGCCCCAGCGGCGTGGAGCAGGCCCGCGGGTTGGAACCAACCGCGGCGCCGGGTTGCGCCGGCCCCTTGGCCTGCTTAGGGGCGCCGCCCTGCCGGCCGCCGGCTACCACGGAGTCCCAGCCATTGAGGGTCTTGCCATCGAATAAGAGCGTCCATCCGCCGGCTTTCTCCTGGGGCGTCAGGACGTTGTCCGCGCCAAACAGACCAGCCGTCATGACGAACATCAGCCCAATCGAACTTACGTTCCTTCTCATAACCTGTTATCTCCCGATCTCCTGGGGCCGGGACGCGATGAGCGCCCCATCCCGAAAGGTCAGCATCGATTGTATATCGAATCGCCTCCGTGGAAGCCGTTCCTCTCATCCTCCCGATGCGCCGGCATGAGCGCCGGCGCGGCTCGCCAAAAGCGTGCGCCACGTCATGGCATCCGAACACCCGTGAGAATCGCAGGCTAACCGGTTTCCCCCGGCGCGGGCGAACAGGCATCGACAATGGCGTCGAGATCGGGGGGGCGAATCGGCTTGGCGATGTGGCCATCCATGCCGGCGATGCGGCAGCGCTCGGCGTCGCCTTTCATGGCATGGGCCGTTAGGGCATAGATGGGAACGTGCCGGCCGGCTGCGATCTCGGCCTGGCGGATCATGGCGGTGGCTTCGAAGCCATCCATTTCCGGCATTTGCACGTCCATCAGGATCAGATCGAATGGCTCCCGGCGCCATGCCGCAACCGCTTCCTTCCCATTGGCGGCCAAGGTGACCCGGTGCCCCCGCTTTTCGAGCATCCGCACCGCCACCTTCTGGTTGACCAGATTGTCCTCAGCCAGCAGAATCTTGCGGCTCGCCGCGGCCCGCCGCTGGCCCGGCGAGTCCTGCGGGGCCGGCGCCGCCGCTGGCGGCGCTTCCGTCTGGCGATCGAGCACTCCGCAAATCAGTTGGCGCAGTTCGCTGGGACTTACCGGCTTCGCCAGGTGAGCCGACAGGCCCAACTCGCGGCAGCGCGCCGGGTCGCCGCTCAGGCTGGCCGAAGTCAACATGATAATCGCCGTCCCGGCGCAGCGTGGGTCCTGCCGGAGTTGTCCCGCCAGGTGGAAGCCATCCTCCTCCGGCATGTGTGCGTCGGTGATGACCAGCGGCAACGGCGCGCCCGCATCCGCCGCGGCCCGCGCGAAGGCGAAAGCGGCGCTGGCGCTGGCCTCCGCTCTAACCCGCATGCCCCAGTTGGCCAGCGTCTCCTGGAGAACCAGCAGATTGGTCGCGTTATCGTCGACGATGAGAACCGCGGCATCCTTCAGGTCTCGCTCGGCCGGCCGGCTCTCTCGCGGCTTCTTCGAGAGACCCAGGCGCACTGTGAAATGGAAGCAACTGCCGCGGCCGGGTTCGCTCTCCACCCACAGCCGCCCGCCCATCATTTCCACCAGACGCAAAGAGACCGTCAGGCCAAGACCCGTGCCGCCGAACTTACGGGTGGTGGAGGTATCGGCCTGCGAGAATGGCTCGAAGATCCTGCGCTGCGTCTCGCTGGCGATTCCGATCCCCGTGTCGCGAACGGAAAAGTGGACCACCACTGCGTCCGCGTCCCGGCTGGCCACCCGCGCCTGGAGCACGATCTCGCCGCTGGGGGTGAATTTGAGGGCATTGCCCAGAAGGTTGGTGGCCACCTGGCGCAGGCGCATGGGATCGCCCACCACCATATCGGGAACGTCCTGCGCCTGCCAGATCAGCTCGATCCCCTTTTGGCTGGCGCTCACGCTGAAGCTCTTCATGATCTGGTCGAGCCATGCCTGGAGATCGAAATCCACGGGGTCGAGATCCAGCTTGCCCGCTTCGATCTTGGAGAAATCCAGAATGTCGTTGATGACCGTGAGCAGGCTTTCGCCCGAACTCTTGACCATGCCCAGATAGGTGCGTTTCTCGGGCGCGGTCTCACCGTCCAGAAGGAGTTCGGTGGCCCCCAAAACACCGTTCATGGGCGTGCGGATTTCGTGGCTCATGTTGGCCAGAAACTCGCTCTTCGAGAGATTGGCCGCGTGCGCCGCATCTTCGGCCCGCTTGCGAACCAGGATCTCCTGGCGCAATTCGGCGGTGCGTTCCTCGACGCGGGCGGCGAGCATGCGCTCGCTGCGGCGCAGGTTTTGCAAACGGAAGCGGTGGAATGCCACCCCCGCCGCGGACACCGCCGCCAGGCACAGCGCGGCGAACCAGATTGTCTGATAGAAGCGCGGCCGGGCCTCCAGGAGAAACGTAGCGTCGCTCTGGCTCCAGGCGCCGCCCGCATTGCGGGCCGCCACGCGAAAGCGATAGACGCCGGCTGGGACGTTGGTATAGTAAGCGGCGCGCCGCGCGCCGGCTTCCACCCAGCCGCGATCGAACTTTTCCAGGCAATAACGGAACTGGGTGAACTCCGGAAAGAGAAAGGTGAGAGCGGTGTAGTGGAATTCGAGGTTGCCCCCGGCGCGGATCCATCCACCGGCGGCAACCGGCTTCTGCCTGTCGCCCGTTACGCGTTCGATCAGCGCCGGCGGGGGGCGCCCCTCGATGGCCAGCCGCGCCGGGTCGATCTCCATCATGCCGCTGTAAGTCCCAAGGTAGAGCCTGTCGCCCCGGCCTTTCCAGGCGGACGGAGTCACCCCGAAGGCGAACTCGCTGCCGGCCCGCATCCCATCGGCCACGCCGAACGCTCGGGGCTCCACGGCGCGCTTGCGCCCTTCGGCGACGGCGTCCAGGTCGGCGCGCAAAACCCGCAGCATCCCGCGGCTGGCGATCCACAAATAGCCGTGGTCGTCTTCCACAATCCAGCCGTTATCGGTCTCCGGAATGCCTTCGGCCCGGGTGAAAGGCGTGAGATGCGTCCCGGCGATGCGGTTGAGGCCGGACATGGTCAGAGCCCACACATGTCCGGCGCCGTCGACGTACATGCTCAGCACATTCTGGCGCGGCCCCGGCCGGGCCAGCACGGAACCGAATTGTCGGTGATCGAGCCGCTGCACGCCGAGCGCGGTTCCCACCCAGATGGCTCCGTCGGCGCCCTCGGCCATGGCTGTCACGGGCACGGCGGCGAGGCCCTGTGGTTTGCCGAAGACCGCCATCGAATCGCCCTGAAATCGGATGAGGCTGTCTCCCGAGGCCACCCACACCGTACCGTCCCGTTGCTCGAACAGCAGACGAATGGGACGCTCGAACTTCCAGACGCGCTGCGGCGGACCTTGGGGTTCCACTCGGAACCTTCGCAGGACGCCGTCTTCGGAGGCGGCCCACACGTTGTCGCTCCGGTCGCGGATGACGGGCCACATCAACTCGCGCGAGGGTCCTCCCTTGGAACCGTATACCACCATGCCTCCGGAGGCCCGCAGACGGGCGATGCCGTCGGCGGTGCCGAGCCAGATGTCGCCGGAGTGGTCCTGCTGGACGGAACGGACGCTCTCGCTTGGCAGCCCTTCGCGCATGGTGTGCATGGTCACGCGGTACTCTTTGAAGCGGTTGATGCCGCCGCCGGCCGTTCCCATCCAAATGCTGCCTTCGGCGTCTTCGTAGAGGCAGCGAATGACCTGGTTGGAGAGCCCGTCACGCGTCTGGTAGGATGTGAGCTTCCCCCCGGCCAGGCGGGCGACACCGGCGCCGTCAGTGCCGATCCACAGCGCGCCGTCGCGATCTGAAAGCAGCGTCAGGATGCCGGATGGCGTCACGGCGCCGGGGCGTTCATAGGTGCGGAAGCGCCCTTCGCGATACTCGCTCAACGCCCCGGTATGCGTGCCGATCCACAACGCCCCGCCGGCGCCCGGCGCCAATCCCCAGATGGAGTTGTCCGGCAGGCCGTCCCTGGTGGTGAACACCCGTTCCACGCCGCCCTCGAACCGGTGCAGCCCGTCGTTGGCGCCAACCCAGACCGTTCCGGCGGGGTACTCCAGCAAGACGTGCACGTTGGTTTCCCAGCCGCCTGCAAAGACGGAAGCGCCGCGTCCCCCATCGAGCCGCGCGAGGCCTCCGTCGGCGCCGATCCACAACACGCCCCGCGAATCCACCAGCAGCGCCCGGATGCTACTGGTGGTGGGCAGTCCGGGGCCTGCAATTTTCTCAAAGCTGCCGTCGCGGCAACGCAGCAACCCGCTACTTCCCGTGCCGATCCACAACGATCCGTCCGGCGCCGCCTGCACAGCGATCACGGCGCTCTGCTTCAAGAGCGGCGTATTCGAGCCGTCGAACACCGTGAAATTCACGCCGTCGAAACGAGCCAGCCCATCGATGGTGGCAAACCATAGATACCCGTCGGCGGTCTGCGCGATGCCGCGGACAGAGTCGTGCGGTAAACCGTTCGAGGTGTTCCAGACATCGTGGCCGAGCTGTGTGAGAGCCAGCCTGGGATCCAACGCCCAGGCTGGAACGGACAACAGGCCAATTGCCAGCAGGCTAGCAAGACGCGCCGTCACAACACCCACATCGTACCGCCGATTCAAGTCGTTTCGACACGGCGCCGGCCGGCGCTCCCGGTCCAACCCGTCAACCCGTTCAAAGCCAAGGCGCCGGCCCCGGTTGAAAATTCTCCAGACCCGAGCAAGCGGTGGGCGACTGTTTCGGGTTGAGCGCGCGAAAACCGGATGATCTGGTAACCGCCAAATCTCCGCCCAGCCTTCTCCCGGTGTAGAATTCCGTCATGCACCCAACAGTGGTCTGTGTTTCTCTGATTTTCTCGGGGCTGGCGCTGGCTGCCGACCGCCCGGAGATTCCGCTCTGGGCCAACGGAGCGCCCGGCTCGGAAGGCAAGACGGCCAAGGAAGTCGACGAGCCGCCCAACCAGGATCATGGTTATCTCAAGGTGACCGGCGTCCACAACCCGTCCATCACGGTCTTCCTGCCGCCGCGTGAGACGGCTACCGGCGCCGCGATAGTGATTGCGCCCGGCGGCGGCCATCAGTTTCTCAACTTCGATCAGGAGGGCGCCTACGTCGCCCAATACCTCAACACCATCGGAGTGGCGGGCATGGTTCTCAAGTACCGCCTGGCGCGCGAACCGGGCTCGACATACAAGGTCGACGACGCCCTGGCCGATGCGCAGCGCGCGATCCGCCTGATACGCAGCCGGGCCGAAGAGTGGCATGTGAATCCGGCCCGCGTCGGCATGATGGGATTCTCGGCGGGCGGCGAGGTGGCGGCGCTGGCAGCCACGCGTTACGATGCCGGCAAGCCCGGCTCTTCCGACCCCATCGACCGGCTGAGCTCGCGGCCCGATTTCGATGCCCTGATCTACCCGGGCATCCGCGCGGAGAATTACACCATCCCGAAAGACATGCCGCCGACCTTCATGCTTTGCGCGGATAACGACCGCGGGCCTTCCACCGCTCTCGCCGGCCTGTATCCCATGCTGAAGGCGGCCGGCATCAAGACCGAAGTACACATCTACGCTTCCGGCGGCCACGGTTTCGGAGTCAACCCGAACACCAGAAGCCCATCGCCCGTCGCCACCACCTGGCAAATGCGCCTCGGCGATTGGCTCAAGGACATCGGAATGCTGAAGGGGAACTGAGCGCGCAAGGTGGGGCAGGCGCTTCCGCCTGCCAAGGGCCGGGCCCCATGCCGCGGCCTCAGTGATAGCGGTACAGCTTGATTCGCTGGATCAGCCCATTGCGGCTCGAATCGCCGCCCAGACGCAGGTTCGTACCGCCGCCGTTCTCGTCCCCATTCAGCCGGCGTCCGGGAACCCAGCGGCCGTCGGCATAGGCGCCTTCCTCGATGGAAAGGATGCCGACGATCGGGTTCCCCGGCGTGTTCGGAGAAAACCGGACCTGCACCGGTCCGCTGCCGGCCACCAGGTATTCATCCGGCCCCAGGGAGATGAACAGGGCGCCGGAACGCTCCGCAGGTTCGGTGGCTTCCAAAGACACCCCCGCGAACACCGGCGGCGGGGTAGCCGCGGCGGCCGCCGGCGCTCTTCCCCGCCCCGGGTAGCTCACTTCCAGAGAGTAATTGCCCAGCGCGATCTTCTGCGCCGCCTCACCCGCGCCCACCACTACGCCGGCCATCTTGCCTTTGCCCTGGTTCTCCAGAATCACGGGGGCCAGTTGCGTGAGGATGCCGTAGCTGCGCGCCAGCGGCAGGTCGGCCGCATCGACGCTCTTCACGCCCGGACGCGCGATGGCGTATTCGTCGATGGCGAATGGGGAGAAACCCATGCCGTCATGCTGCCCAAAGACGTAGAAGGCGTGGTACGTGCCCGTATTGCCGTCCGTTTCGGGGATGAATAGAGGGTTCTCCGGAACGAAGGATTCCTGATACCAGTTGACCCACACCGGGAGATTCGGAGTGTACAGGTCCGGCCCGCGGATGTCGATCGCCGGCGCGGCGAACTTCCAGATGTTTCCCACCTCGGGCTGCGGACGCCCGCCGCCGCGCGGCGCGGGCCGGCCCGGGCTGGGCATGGAGCAGGCGTTGTTCACGAACATGGGCAGCGGGTACTCGGCCTTGCCCGCCGCGGCCACCCGGCCCACGTAGCTGGCATAGTTCCAGGCCATGAAGATCTCATCGGTATACTCGCCTTCGCCGAAAACCTGCGCCCAGGTTCCGGATGTCTTGGACCCGGCCGCTTCCCACGCCTTACGGAGCTGCGGATAGAGTCTATCCTTGTTGGCGCCGAGATAATCCAGCAGATCTCTCGGAACGGGCCCCTCGAAAGCCTTGTTGGCCGCATCGCACCTGTCCCGCGAGTCGCCCCCGAGGCCCACCTCGTTCTCCACCTGCATCATGATCACCCTGCGCCGAACGTCCACTTCCTTGATGTGCCGCATCAGGGCGGCAAAGGCGCGGGCATCGGCGTCGCGGTTGGCGGCGCTCAAAGTGGAGAGGATCTCGCTGCCCCTGCCGGCCTTGTCCTGGACCCGCGGAAACTTGGCCTGGTTCGTCTTCACCCAGGCCGGAACGTAGCTCGATACCCCGTTCTTCCAGCTTCCGAACCATAGAAAAATGAGCCGCAGATTGTGGGTTTGCGCGTCCCGGATCTGGCTGTCCACGAGCGAAAAGTCGAATTTGCCCTCTTGCGGTTCAATCAGATCCCACTGGACCGCGCTCAGGACCGTGTTGACATGCAGGGCCACCATCCGCGGCCAGATCGGCTTCAGGTAGTCGGGGCTGGTGGAGTTGGAGTTGCGCAGCTCTCCCGCCAGCATCAGAAACGGTTTGCCGTCGACCATCAACTGAGTAGCCAAGCCCTGTCTCTGAAGATGCGGAATGGCCGTGGTTTGAGCAAGCGCCGACAGCGCGGCGAGCGACAATACCGCTACCAAGCCACAAAAGGATCGCATTTGGGTATTCGCCTCCTAAATAGGTTGTCCGAAGAAGTATAGTACCCCAGCGGCGACGCAGCCGGGGAATGGGCGTAATCGGGTGTGCGACGCGGAAGTGATGGTGGAAGCCATGCGCCTGCAAAACTGGGCGCCGTAGTGGGGCAGGTTGTCAACCTGCGGCCGATTGTCAATCTGCGGTCCGCCGGATCCACCGCCGAGCCGCGGAGACCTCGGTGAATGGGGACCGAATACGCCGGGTGCGCGACGCAGAAGTGGATAAGCCGGCGTCATGTGGGGCAGGTTGTCAACCTGCGGCGGGTTGGTAACCCGCCGGGGCGGCATCGACAGACTCCCGCGCTACAGAGGGACGGGAATCGGACAAACGACTCCGATGTAGGTGGTTGGAGGTACAATCTGGGAAAGCCGGAGCGACGCTGGAAATCCCGGCTGCAGTGGAGGCCCCGGTGCGGGCCGCCACGCCGGAGAGGATAAGAACTCGATGAGAAAACGCTCGCTGTTTCTGTCAGGCGGCCTGCTCCTCGGCTTGGCCGGAGCCGCCCTGTCCCAACCTGAAACCACGGCCATGGGAAACGTCACGGGCATTCGTGTGGAGGGCCAGTTGTTCGAGGTCAACTCCAGCATGTGCATAGTACGGCCGGACTGGTCGGGAACCTTCCGCGGCGGGGGGCGGAACAGCTTCGTGCGCGACGGGAATGTGGTGACCGTCAGGATTCAGCCCAACCCGGGCCGGGGCGGCCCCATGCCGGCCATGCCGCCGGCTCCGCCAACGGCGGTCGCGCAGGTCGCCCAGCCGACGCCGCCCATGCCGCCCGCGCAAGTCGCCCAGCCAACGCTGCCCGCGCCGCCCGCGCCGCCCATGCCGGCGGCGCAGCCGGGACAGCCCATGCGCCAGCCTCCCGGTCCAGCCTTCTCCGCCGTGGAATCGGTCGAAGACACGGGTCCCGGAACCGCCAGGATCTCCCTGGAGTACACCTTCCCGGCCGCCGCGGACATCGCCGGAGCGTACCTCTGCCTCCAGCTTCCGTCTTCGACCTACTCCGGCGGCCGGATGCAGCTTGTCGATCCGGTGGCCCCCGCGCCCGCTGAGATCTCCCTCGCCCCCGGAACCAAGGATCAGAACGAGTATGTGAAGGCCACCGCTTCGGGCGTGCGCTTCACCACCCAGCATCGGCAATTGGAGCTCATGTTCCGCGAGCCCACCGAAGTGGTGGTTCGCGACGACCGCCGGCAGAACAGTTTCGACCTGCACGTCTATTTGGGCGTTCTATCGGGCAAAGTGGCGGACAAGCAGACGGCCAAGAAGAACTTCGACGTGAAGGTCTCCGGAGAGATCGACAAGAGCCCGGCGCAAATCGTGGTGGAGGCCTCGCGCCCCGGCCAGTTGTTTGCCGGGCTGGGCGGCGATTTCCGCCTCCAGGGCCGCAACGATCCAGCGGTGATTCAATACAACCTGGACAACCTGCGCGTGGTCTACGGGCGCGTGGCGATGCCCTGGCGAACCTGGCACCCGAAGGAAGACGTGGATCCGCTGGCGGAGGCCAGGGCCGGCCGCATCGCGCCGGATGTCCAACAGGCCATGGAGATGGCCCACCGACTGGCGCTAAAGGGCATGCCCGTCATAGTCAGCGACTGGTCCCCGCCTTCCTGGGCGCTGGTGGGCGGCGCCGACGGCAACCTGCGAGGAGGCTTTCTGGACCCGGCCAAGATGGACCGTATCAAGGAGTCGCTGGCCAGTTACCTGGTTTATATGAAGGAGAAGTACGGCGTCGAGGCGGCGGCCTACTCGTTCAACGAATCGGATATCGGCATCGATGTGCGTCAGACCTCACGCGAGCATGCCGATCTGATCAAGACTTTGGGCCCGTACTTCGCTTCCCGGGGACTGGCTACCAAGCTGTTGCTGGGCGACATCGGCAACGCCTACCCCATCAGCTTTATCAAGGACGCCATGGAAGACCCGGAGGCGGGAAAGTACGTCTACGCGATTTCCTTCCATTCCTGGCGCGGATGCACGGATGAGAATCTGGCCGCGTGGGGCGCCGCGGCCCGGGCGCTAAACGTTCCGCTGCTGGTCGCCGAGGGCGGCTCGGATTCCAACGCCCACCAGTATCCGCAGATCTTCCAGGAGCGCTCTTTCTCCCTCAACGAAATCGAGCTGTACGAGCGAATCCTGGCCATCGCCCAGCCCAAGTCGATTCTGCACTGGCAGCTTACGGCGGACTATTCGCTGCTGGCCGGGGGCGGAGTGTACGGCGACGGCGGGCCGCTGCGGCCCACGCAGCGGTTCTGGGAGTTGAAGCAGCTCGCCGCCACGCCGCCCAACGTCTTCTACCTGCCGGCCAAGTGCGACCGTCCGGGCCTGGTGTGCACGGCCTTCGGCGATATCGCTTCGGGCGTGTACTCGGTGCACGTGGTCAACCAGGGCGCGGCGCGGCCCGCCACCCTCACCGGCCTGCCCGCCGAGGTGAAGCAGCTTCGCGTGTGGGTGACCGACGAAAAGCGCGGGATGCAGGAAGGCGCGCCCATTCCGGTGGCCAACGGCAAAGCCCAGTTCACCCTGGACGCCACCAGCTACACAACCCTGGTCAGCGCCCCATAAATCGCGCCGCGGCGCTCTATCAAGCCTCCAGCCCCATCTGCGTCAGGCGATAGCGCAGGGCGTTGCGGGTGAGGCCCAGCAGGCGCGCGGCCTGGCTCTTGTTGCCGTCGGCGCGGCGCAGCGCCTCGCGAATCACGTCCTGCTCGTATTCGTCCAGCGTCATCCCTTCCGGCAGGAAGTGCGCCTCGTTCTGCGCGCTGGGCCGGGGCGCGCTCTCGATGCGGATGTCCGCGGCCGCCAGCTCTTTCCCCGTGCACATCACCAGGCTGCGCTCGATCACGTTCTCCAATTCCCGCACGTTGCCCGGCCAGTGATAGGCCAGCAGCTTGTCCATGGCCGCCTCGGAGATGGATTCCACCCGGCTGCCCGTATCGGGGGCCAGTTTCTCCACGAAGTGGTTCGCCAGGTAAGGGATATCCTGCTTGCGCTCGCGCAGCGGCGGGATATTGATAGGCACCACGTTGAGCCGGTAGTAGAGGTCCTCGCGGAAAGTCCCTTGTTCCAGCGCGGCGCGCAGGTCCTGGTTGGTGGCCGCGATCACGCGCACGTCGATGTGGCGCGTCACGTTGCTGCCCAGGCGCTCGAACTCGCGCTCCTGGAGCACGCGCAGAAGCTTTACCTGAATATTGGCGGGCACGTCGCCGATCTCGTCCAGGAAGACCGTGCCGGTGTCGGCCTGCTCGAACTTGCCCGGCTTGGAGGTGTTGGCGCCGGTGAAAGCGCCCTTCTCGTAACCGAACAGCTCGCTCTCCATGAGGTTCTCCGGAAGGGCGGTGCAGTTGATCTTCACCAGCGGCCGGTCGCGGCGCGGCGAATGGAAATGGATGGCGCGCGCGATAAGGTCCTTCCCTACCCCGCTTTCCCCGGCCAGCAGCACCGTGGCGCGGGTGGGCGCGACACGCTCGATGACCGCGAAGATCTCCTGCATGGGCTGCGAGCGCCCGATGATGTTGTCGTACTCGTAGCGCCGGCCTAGCTCCTCTTTCAGCTTGCGGTTTTCGTCGCGCAGGTCATGGACTTCGAGCGCCTTCCGGACCACCTGCATCAGGTGGTCGAGCGAGAACGGCTTCAGCAGAAAGTCGGTGGCCCCCGCCTTCATGGCCTCCACCGCCGTCTCCACGCTCCCGTAGGCCGTCATCACAACCACGGGGACCTGCGCGTTCTGCCGGCGGATGAGGGAGAGCAATTGCAGGCCGTCCATGTGGGGCAGCTTGAAATCGGTCAGCACCAGGTCGGCGCGGTCGACCATTCCGAGGCCCTCTTCGGCGGCGGCGGCCTTGTCCACCTCGAACCCCGCGGAGACCAGTTGCAGCTCGATTACGCGCCGCAGCTTCTCTTCGTCCTCGACTACCAGAATACGTTTCTTCATGTGGTGGAAGAGGTTGTCAGGCGGAAGCGCCTGCCCCACAAGGATTTGCGGACTTGTGGGGCAGGCGTTTCCGCCTGCCAACCTTCTCAGCGGCTCATCGGCAGCAGTACCCGGAACACGCTGCCCTTGCCGGGTTCGCTCTCCACCGCTATCTTACCGCCGTGCTCGTCCACGATCGTCGAAACAATCGCCAGGCCCAGCCCCACGCCCTGCGGCTTGGTGGTGAAGAACGGGTTGAAGATGGACCCGATTTGCGCGGGGTCGATGCCGGAGCCGCGGTCGATCACCGAGATCTCGGCCACCGGGCCGGCGGCGCGCGTCTTCACCGTAATGGCGCCGCCCGCCGGCGTGGCTTGGGCCGCGTTGAGCGCCAGGTTGTAGAACACCCGCTCCATGAGCTCGGCGTCGAAAGGAAAGGGCGCGATATCCGGATCGTAGTTCTTGTAGATGGCGATGCCCGGAGCCTCGCGCTCCACCATCGCCACCGTGCGGTCCAGCACGTGCGCCAGGTCCGCCTTTTCCGGGCGCAGCTCGAGCGGCCGGGCGAACTGCAAAAAGCGGGTGATCAGCGAATTGGCGCGGTCGGTCTCCGAGGTGATGAAGCCGGCCATTTCGCGGGCCACCTCGTTTTCCGCGCCCACCGTTCGCGCCAGGATCTCGGCGGAGGCCTTGACCGTTCCCATGGGGTTGCGCAGCTCGTGAGCCAGACCGGCGGAAAGCTGCCCCAGGGCCGCCAGACGTTCCGAGCGCCGCACCGCTTCTTCCGCTTGCCGCAACTGGGCGTTGGCCTCGGCCAACTGTTCGGCCGTTTGCCGGTACCGCTTGGTCTGGATGCGCAGATCCTCGGCCAGGGCATTTGTCAGAATGCCCCCCATCGCCAGGAAGACCACCCGCACCAGCATTTCCACGAAGTACCCCTGCCAGGCCTGCGAATTCGCCACGAAACCCCAGTAGCTGAGATAGGCGCCCCCCGCCAGCAGAATGAACGCCAGCGTTCCGGCGAATCCCAGGACGGTGGCGGCCGTCACCACCGGCAGCAGCAACACCGGCCAGTACTCGCTCTCGATGCCCCCGGTGTACCCGATGAGCACGTATCCCAAAACCAGTTTCAGGACGATCCACAGAATGCGCCCCCTGGTGGAAGCCAGCGCCGGGATCTTGGGCTCCAGGATCTGCACCACGGCCAGCAGCGCCAGCGGACCGATCTCGAACACGTCCCCAATCTGGCAGTGCTCGGCCAGCACCGCAAACAACAGAAGCCAGACAAGATCCTGGGGCCGGATGAGGCGGAGCCGGCGGGGTGAAAGGTCGGAAGGCACGGATGATATCCCAGTCGGGATTATGCCACAATAAATGAGATACGTCTCATGTCCAACCCAAGCATGCTGGATCGGGACAGGGCTGCCCGTCCGGACTCCCAACCCGCCAACGATACGACCGAGTCTTTCGGCGACATCCTTTCCCAGTACGAACAGGCCACTTCGCGCAAGCCCGATGAGCGCGGCCAGGGCCTCAAAGGAACCGTGATCGCCATCTCGGCCGAATCGGTGTTCCTGGATATCGGATACAAAACGGAAGGCATTATCCCGCTGGCCGAATTCCAGAGTGCGGGTGAAAGCGTGAAGCCCGGCGACAAGATCCCGGTTTCCATCAAGGGGCGCGATTCGGGAGGCTACTACGAGCTGTCGCGGTTGAAAGTGGAGCGGCCCAAGGACTGGTCCGCGCTGGAAAAGGCGTTCGCGGAAAAGAAATCCATCGCCGGCGTGGTGGGCGCGGTGGTCAAGGGCGGCCTGAGCGTCGATGTGGGCGTCCGCGCCTTCATGCCCGCTTCGCGCAGCGGCGCCCGGGATGCGGCCGACATGGAGAAGCTCATCGGGCAGGAGATCCAGTGCCGGATCATCAAGCTCGATGTGGCCGATGAAGACGTGGTGGTGGACCGGCGCGCGGTGCTCGAAGACGAGGAGCGCTCCTCCAAGGAACGCCGCTACACCGAGGTCAAGGAAGGCGAAACGGTGCAAGGCACCATCCGCAGCCTCACCGACTATGGCGCTTTCGTGGACATCGGCGGGGTGGATGCCCTGCTGCACGTGGCCGATATCTCCTGGGCCCGCGTCAACAAGCCGGCCGACGTTCTCACCGTGGGACAGCAAGTGGCGGCCCGGGTCCTCAAAGTGGACTCCGCCAAACACCGGATTTCGCTCGGCCTCAAGCAGCTTCTGCCGCATCCCTGGGAGCTGGTGGAGGAAAAGTACAAGGCTGGCGAGCGCGTCAACGGCGTGGTAACCCGGGTGGCCGATTTCGGCGCGTTCGTGGAGCTGGAAAAGGGCATCGAGGGCCTGGTCCATCTTTCCGAGATGTCCTGGTCCAAGAAGACCCGCAAGCCCTCGGACGTGGTCAAACCAGGCGACCGCGTGGAAGTGGTGATTCTGGCCGTGAACCAGGCCGATCGGCGCATCTCGCTGGGTCTCAAGCAGGCGCTCGGCGATCCCTGGGCCGAGGTTCCGGCGAAGTACCCGGTGGGCTCCATAGCCGAGGGTCCCGTCACCAGCCTCACCAAGTTCGGCGCGTTTGTGCAGCTCGCCGAGGGTCTGGAGGGAATGATCCACGTCGGCGATATCAGCGCCGAGAAGCGCATCAATCATCCGCAGGACGTGCTCAAGGTCGGCCAGACGGTCAAGGCGCAGGTGCTCGAAGCCGATGTCGAAAAGCGCCGTTTGCGCCTGGGCATGAAGCAGCTCGTGCCCACCAGCCTGGACGAGTACATCGCGGAGCACAAGGAAGGAGACCTGGTCACCGGCCGCATGACGGAAGTTTCCGGCGGCCGCGCCCGCGTCGAGCTGGGCGAAGGCGTGCAGGGCTCCTGCCGGCTGGGCGCCGCGGCGCAGGATGCCCAGGAGCCCGATCCGAAACCTTCGGATATCTCCTCGCTGACCTCCAAGTTGCAGGCCAAGTGGAAGGGTGCGGAGGGCAAGCGCGAACCCGCCCGGTCCGGCCAGATCCGCAGTTTCCGCATCGTGAAATTGGATGCCGGGACGAAGAGGATCGAGCTGGAGCTGGCCTGAGGGCTGCGCGAACTAAAGGAGCTGAAGGGATCTGAAGTCAGAGGCGCATTTCCCTGGTGCATTTCGATAATGCGTCTGTCCCCTTCCTGCCCTCCGCCGATACCAAAAGCGGCTAAAATGGAGGCATGGATTGGTCTGATTGCCCCTTGGTTGAGGTGATTCCAGGCAAGGTCAGCGGCGTGCCGCTGCTCAAGAACACGCGCTTGCCGGTCGAGGCAATCACCGGAAATTACGACGCTTTCCGCGATGAGGGATTACCCCCGGATTCCGCCATAGCTGAAACGCTCGATTGCTACCCGGAAGCCGGGTTTGAAACGATCCTAGCGATTCTCGACTATCGTGCCGCCCACCAGGTTCAGGCGCAGCCTTGAAGATTCTGTTCGACGAGGACGTGCCCCAGAAGCTTGCCCGAGCGTTGCCCAGGCATGAAATCCATACAGTGGTCAGTATGCAATGGGGCGGCATCAAGAACGGCGCGTTGCTAACGTTGATCGAGCGTGAACGCTTCGACGTTTTCCTCACCGGCGACAAAAACATTCAGAACCAGCAGCGGCTCGAAGACCGCCCGTTTGCCGTGCTGATTATGTCCGCGATCAACTGGCCCGTGGTCAGGCCCCATGTTCACAAGATTTGCGTGGCGTTAGATGACGCGCGGCCCGGCACGGTGAACACGATAGATTGCGGCGTGTTCGTTCCACGTCCCAAACGCACGTCGAGCGAAAGCGAATAAGCCCCGTCCCATAATGGGTCCTTTGTGAGACATCTGCCCCATAAGCACCGGGTGGGCGAGCGAAACGGCCCCCGAGCCGGTTGAAAACCCGGCCCCACCCGGCTACTCTGCTGGTGTGGGCCTCCCCGCCCTATTCCTCTGCGACGAACCCGCCCGCGAAAAGGCCCTACGCGCGGTATTGCGCCGGTTGCCCCCTCTGGACGGAGCGCCGGTCGAAATCGCCCGCGCGCGCGGCCTTCGCGACCGTCGCGGAGCGGTCCACGCCGGCTCGTTCCTGCGCCGCCGGCGCATCGCCTTCGATTGCCCGCGGGCCGAGTTCGCCCGCATCTTCTGCCATGAGTTGTTTCACTTCGTCTGGCTCCGCGCCGGCAACCCGGCGCGCCGGTCTTATGAAGAACTGGTGAAGCGCGAGTGCCTGGCGGACGCGCCCGGAGAACTGGGCTGGTCCGCCGAGTGGCGTAAAGGGAAGCTCGCCCGGCGCGATATCCGCACGCGCACGCGCCGCTGGCGCGAGTACTGCTGCGAGAGTTTCTGCGATGCCGCGGCCTGGCTCTATTCCGGAGTCCGCCGCCACCCGGAGTTCACCCTGCCCGCCCGCCTGCGCCAAAACCGGCGGACGTGGTTCGAGGGTTTCGTGAAGCAGGCGGCATTGTCGATATAATCGAAGAAGTGCGTGCCTCTCGATCCATTCCGCTGGGCCTCTTCGCCGCCGCTCTCCTGATCGGGGGTTTCTTCCACTTCCGCTCGCCGTCCGAACCGGCCGTGAAAGCCGCCTCCCTGAAACCGGATAAGGACCGCCGCAACGCGCCCGATTTCGCCCTCAAGGACGCCGACGGCCGTACCGTACGGCTCTCCGATTATCGCGGCAAAGTGGTGCTGCTCGATTTTTGGGCCACCTGGTGCGACCCCTGCCGGTACGAAATCCCGTGGTTCATGGACATGGAGCGGAAGAAGAAGGACCGGGGCTTCGCCGTGCTCGGCGTTTCCATGGACGACGACGGCTGGGAAGTCGTGAAACCATTCATCGCCGAATTGGGCGTGAACTACCGCATCCTGGTGGGCACCGATGAAACCGCGCAGCTCTACGGCGGCATCGATGCGCTGCCTACCACTTTTCTCATCGATCGTGACGGAAAAATCGCCTCTGTCCACGTGGGACTGGGCAACCGGAGAGACTTCGAAGATGGCGTGGAACAGCTTCTACAGGCTCCCGCGGCGGCTGGCGCCGGCCGCGCTGCTCTGCCTGCCCTGCTTGTGGGCGCAAAATAGCGCTTCCTACCTTACCGTGAGCGCGCCGCAGAAAGTGGCGGGCCCGCGCAACGCCGCGGTAGTGTCCAGAATTTCGTGCACCGTGCAGGCCGGGTTCCACGTGAACAGCAATACGCCCACCTACGACTATCTCATTCCGCTCAAACTGACCTGGATCGACGCCGGCGCGCTGACCCCCGGAGCGGTGACCTACCCCAAGCCGTCCATGGAGAAGTACGCGTTCACCAAGGATCCGCTGTCGGTTGTCACCGGCTCTTTCGACCTGATGGCGCATTTCAAAGTCGCCCCCAATGCCCCGGCCGGCCCCGGAATGGCCACCGGAAAGCTCAAGTACCAGGCCTGCAACGATCGCGCCTGCTTCCCCCCCAAGACCGTCGATATCGCCATCCCGTACCAGGTCCGGTAGGTGGGACAGACGGTCCAGTTGGTGGGACAGACGATCGGTTTTCGTCGTCTGTCAACCGGCGCTGATACCCCGATTAGCGGAATTTATAGCCGGCCCCGCTTGCATTTAAATAACTTCTTCGGTAGACTCGAAGGAAGTTCTCATGGTCAAGCGCCTCACAGACCGGCTGCCGTACGTCGTCGTATCCATTACCATCGCCATTATTATTGGGGTCATCGTAGCCGGCCCCGCCTGAAGGCCAGCAGGAACAGAGGTTCCGAGGCCATCGGCGGGGCGAACACCCGGCCGGTGGCCTTTTGGTTTTTATGGCGGGATTCACAAATGGCAAGTGAGGGGGAACGGAAGAATATGTCGAACTTGATGAGCGGTGCGCGGATGTTGGTGGAATGCCTGGTGCGGGAAGGCGTGGACTGTATGTTCGGCATTCCCGGCGGCGTGACCATTCCTTTGTACGATGTGCTGTACGAATGCCAGGTCCGGCACGTGCTGGTGCGCCATGAGGAAAACGCCGCCTTCGCGGCGGCGGGATACGCGCGTTCCACCGGCAGGGTGGGGGTGTGCTGCGCCACCTCCGGGCCGGGGGCCACGAACCTCGCCACCGGGCTGGTGAACGCCCTCATGGACTCGATTCCAATTGTGGCCATCACCGGGCAGGTGGCCAGCAAGCTGATCGGCAGCGATGCGTTTCAGGAAGCGGACACCTTCGGGATCACGCGCTCCTGCACCAAGCACAATTACCTGGTGAAGCGCCTGGAGGACCTGCCGGACGTGGTGCACGAGGCCTTCTACGTGGCCGCCAGCGGGCGGCCGGGCCCGGTGCTCGTCGATATCACCAAAGACGTGTTTCAGGGCCAGGGGCGCTACCAGCCGGTGACGTCCATCCACCTGCCGGGGTACAAGGTATTCACCGAAGGCCACACCGGCCAGATCCGCCGGGCCGCGCAGTTGATCGCCGAAGCGCAAAGGCCGCTGGCGTATGGGGGCGGCGGCATCGTGGCGGCGGATGCGTCGGAGGAGCTGCGCGAGCTGGTGGAGGCCACCGGCGCGCCGGCGGTGCTCACCCTGATGGGCCTGGGCGGCCTTCCATCGGACCATCCCAACTACATCTCCATGCCGGGCATGCACGGTAGCTACGCGGCTAATATGGCGCTCACCGAGTGCGACCTGCTGATCGCCCTGGGGGTGCGCTTCGACGACCGGGTGACCGGGCGGCTCGCGGCTTTCGCCCCCCACGCCAAGGTGATCCACGTGGACATAGACCCCGCCGAAATCGGCAAGAACCGCGCCCCGGAAGTGCCCATCGTGGGCGACGTGAAGCGCGTGCTGGCCAAGCTCAACAAGCTGGTGGTGGAGAGCGGCCCGCTCAGTGAGGAGACGGCGGCGGCGCGCCGGGAATGGACCAGCCGCATCCGCCAGTGGAGCGACGAGCATCCCTACTCCAGGGAGGTCTCCGAAACTGAGATCAAGCCGCAGCATTTGATGACCGAGATCGACCGGATTTCGGGCGGCCAGGCGATTGTCGCTTCGGATGTGGGGCAGCACCAGATGTGGCTGGCGCAGCTTGTGCGCTTCAATGGGCCGCGGCTGTGGCTCACCTCCGGAGGGCTGGGCTCCATGGGTTTCGGAGTGCCCGCGGCCCTCGGCGCGCAGCTTGCCCACCCCGAAAAGCTGGTGTTCGCGGTGGTGGGCGATGGCGGCTTCCAAATGTCCTTGCCGGAGCTCTCCACCATTGCCGGCTGCGGCCTGCCGGTCAAGATCGTGGTGATGAACAACGGCCATCTGGGGATGGTGCGGCAGTGGCAGACCCTGTTCTACAACCACCGCCTGAGCGCCGTACAGCTCGATTGCTTCCCGGATGCGGAGAAGCTGGCCGCGTCGTACGGCTTCGCGGGCCGGACGGTGGCCAACCCGCGCGAACTGCGGGGCGCGCTCGAGGCGGCCGTGGCGGAGCCCGGCCCCTACCTGTTGAACGTGATGGTGACGCCGTTTGAGAGCGTGTACCCCATGGTGCCGGCCGGCAGCGCCATCAACGAGATGGTGCTCGGGCCGCCCGAGGCCGTGGAAGCGGCCGCGCAATGAAGGGAACCGGAACATGACGCAAGTGATTTCATTACTCCTGGAGAACAAGCCCGGCGCCCTGATGCGGGTGACCGGGCTGCTCAGCCAGCGCGGCTATAATATCGAGAGCCTGACGGTGGCGCGCACGCTCGACCCCAAGCTCTCCCACATGACCATCGTGGTGGACGTGGAAGCGGCCCTCCGCCAGCAGGTGATCAAGCAGATGAACAAGCTGATCAACGTGCTGCAGGCCACCGACCTGACGGAATTGCCGGCGGTGGTGCGGGAGCTGGTGCTGGTGCGCATAAGGACGTCGCAGGAATCGCGCGCGGCGGTGCTGAAAGAAGCCGAGATATTCGGCGGGCGCGTGGTGGATTCCTCCACCGAAGGCTTCGCCATCGAAGTCACCGGGGCGCCGGAGAAGCTCAACGAGTTTATCGATGTCATGGGTAGTTACGGCGAGGTCGACGTGACCCGTTCGGGGTCGCTGGCGATCGCGCTGGAGTCCAAGAAACTGAGGTTGCAGCCGCCCGTGCCGACCAAGGCGGGGGCGAGAGAGGCTACTTAGTAGGTTGGAGTTGCGGGAATGAGCGGGTTCTTTTGACGCGGAGACGCGGAGACGCGGAGAAATTCGAGAGGAAAAGAAGATGGTGGGAACCGCGGGGATGGGCGGCTTCTGTTTGTCGCGGAGGAACCGATGTTTCTGGTTCTACTATCCTCCGTCCTCTCCTCCTCTTTTTCTCCCCGTCTCTGCGTCTCCGCGTCAAACCTAAGAGTACGGGTTCTTTGAAAATCTTGAGGGAGCGGAAATGGCAAAGCGATATTACGAAAAAGACGGAAATCTGGATTACTTGAGCGGCCGCACAGTGGCCATTATCGGTTACGGCAGCCAGGGACACGCGCATGCGCTGAACCTGCGCGATTCGGGGGTGGACGTGGTGGTGAGCGAGGCCCCCGGCAGCCCCTCCTGGGAGAAGGCCAAGGCGGCGGGCTTGCGCGTCATGACTACCCCCGAAGCGGCCGCGGCGGGCAACGTGATCATGATCCTCGTGCCGGACACCGTGCAGGCCGAGATCTACCACCGCGACATCGCGCCGCACATGACCGCGGGCAAGACGCTGATGTTCGCCCACGGGTTCAACATCCACTTCAAACAGATCGCGGCGCCGCCCGGTGTCGACGTGACCATGATCGCGCCCAAGGCGCCCGGCCATCGCGTGCGCGAGCTGTACACCGAAGGCGTGGGCGTGCCCGCCCTGGTGGCGGTCCACCAGGACGCCTCGGGGAAGGCGCTGGAGCGGGCTCTCGCGTATGCGCTGGCCCTGGGATGCCTCAAGGCCGGCGTAATCGAAACCACCTTCAAAGAGGAAACCGAGAGCGACCTCTTCGGCGAGCAGGCCGTGCTGTGCGGCGGAGCGAGCGAGCTCATCCGCGCCGGTTTCGAGACCCTGGTGGAAGCCGGTTACGCGCCGGAGATCGCCTACTTCGAATGTCTCCATGAGCTGAAGCTGATTGTGGACCTGATTCAGGAGGGCGGCCTGGCCTACATGCGGTTCTCGGTTTCCGATACCGCCGAGTATGGCGACTACACCCGCGGGCCGCGCATTGTGAACCAGGGGACCCGCGCGGAAATGAAGAAGATCCTGGCCGAGATCCAGTCCGGCGCGTTCGCCAAGGAGTGGATCGACGAGAACCGCACCGGGCGCAAGAAGTTCCTGGCCATGCGCGAAGCGGCGCGGCATCAGCCGGTGGAGGAAGTGGGCCGCGAGCTGCGCGCCATGATGCCGTTCCTCAAGAAGAAGAAGGAAGCCGGCGTGCCGCAGGATTCCGAAGCGGCCGCCAAGAAGTAGGCGGTTCGATCGCCGGCAACCGCTACCTAACGCCTTTTGACGCAGAGACGCGGAGAATTCGAGATGGACGAGAGAGGTTAGAGAGAGCAGGAGAGAACGCAGTGACGGCGAGCAATTCGAGGACGGAAGTCAAGCGACTCTTCCTGCCCTCCGGGGCTCTCACCTGCTGTCTTATTCTCGAATTCTCCGCGTCTCGGCGTCTCTGCGTCAGAAGGCGTTAGGAAGCGGTCGGCCGGGGCCATTGTGAGGCGGTATGAGAGTCTTTACGTTTGACACGACGCTGCGGGACGGGACCCAAGGCGAACACATCTCGTTTTCGGTCGAGGACAAGCTCCTGGTGGCCCAGAAGCTCGACGAGCTGGGCATCGATTACATCGAGGGCGGCTGGCCGGGGTCCAATCCCAAGGACAAGGAGTTTTTCGCGCGGGCCGGCGAGCTGGGCCTGAAGCACGCCAGGCTCACTGCCTTCGGGGCCACCCGTCTGGCGCGCAACCCGGTGGAGGAGGACCGCAGCGTGCGCGCGCTGGTGGAGGCGGGCACGCCGGTGGTGTCCATATTCGGCAAGAGCTGGGACCTCCACGTGAAGCGGGCGCTGGGCATCTCGCTCGAAGAGAACCTGGCTCTCATTTCCGAAACGGTGGCGTTCCTGAAGCGCCACGGCAAGGAAGTGGTCTATGACGCCGAGCACTTCTTCGATGGCTACGTCGCCGACCCGGAGTACGCGCTGCGGACGCTCGCAGCGGCCTATGCCTCCGGCGCCGACGTGCTCTGCCTGTGCGACACCAACGGGGGCGCCCTCACCAGCCGCGTGGCGGAAGTGGTGCGCGTAGTACGCGGCCGCTTCGATGGGATCATCGGCATCCACACCCACAACGATTCGGACATGGCGGTGGCCAACACGCTGGCCGCCGTGGAAGCCGGCGCCACCCATGTGCAGGGCTGCCTGAACGGCTACGGCGAGCGCTGCGGCAACGCCAACCTGGCCTCCGTCATCGCCAATCTGGAGCTCAAGGCGGGATGCGAAACCATCGGGCCGGAAAGGCTGGCGAGCCTGGCCCCGGTCTGCCGGTTCATCGCCGAGCTGGCCAACCTGACCCTGCGCAACGATCAGCCCTTCGTGGGTAAGAGCGCCTTCGCGCACAAGGGCGGCATCCACGTCAGCGCGGTGTTGAAGGACTCGGCCACCTACGAGCACATCCGCCCGGAAGCCGTGGGGAACGGGCAGCGGGTGCTGGTGAGCGACCTCTCGGGCCGCGGCAACATTCTATTCAAGCTGCGGCAGCTCGGTCTGGACGGTCGTCTGGACGAGGACGCGCGCCGCCTGCTGCTCGAACGCGTCAAACAGATGGAACACGAGGGCTACGAATTGGAAGCCGCGGAAGGGACGTTCGAGCTGCTGGCGCACGAGGCGCTGCGCCCCAATGAGCGGTTCTTCGAAGTGGGCAGCTACGACGTCTCCACCCGCGCCGGAGGCCGGGCAGGCTCGCGCAGCGACGCCACCGTCACCGTGTGGGCGCGGGACGGAGTCCGTTCGGAGACCGCCACCGGGCACGGCCCGTTCGATGCGCTTCACCTATGCCTGCGTAGGTGCCTTTCGGACCTCTACCCGAAAATCGCCGAAGTTCACCTCATGGACTACAAGGTGCGTGTGCTCGACTCGCGCAAGGGAACCGCGGCCAAAGTGCGGGTGCTGGTCGAATGGAGCGACCATAGCCGGAGCTGGTCCACCGTGGGCGTCTCCGATAACGTCATCGAGGCGAGCTGGAAGGCCCTGGTGGACGCCATCCGCCTGGAGCTGATGCGGCTCACCGAAGACGACGCCTCCATGGCCAAAGTCGTGGATGCCGGCGCGAGCGAGAGCCAGTCATCAAGATAGCCGCGCCTGCACGCCCCACGTCCGAGCTTCGCTCGGATCGACAAGGCCGGAGCCTTACCCCACGCGGCGTCAGCCCGCCGGAACAAACGGCGCGAAACCTGCGTATTGTGTTCCGAGGCCGGTACATGAACGCAAGAGGTTTTCTGGTACTACCCCTGGGCCTGCTTTTGAGCGGCTGCGTGATCGACGTGGGGACCCGCGCCACGCGCCGCGACAGCGTCCACATAGAACGCGACCGCTCCGAGTTCCTCCGCGTCAACCTGAATATGGGGGCGGGAAACCTGAACGTGTCCAGCGGCGCCACGGGCAAATTCCTGGATGGAACCCTGATATACAACATCGACTCGTGGAAGCCCGTGGTTCGATACTCCACTTCGGCCGGGCACGGCGTGCTGAGCGTCGAGCAGCCGGGCTCGAATCATTCGAACATCGGCAACCACCTGGAGAATGAGTGGAACCTCCGGCTGGCCAACGATATCCCGACCGATCTCAGCGTGCGCTTCGGGGCCGGCGACGCCAAACTCAAGTTGGGCGCCCTTTCCCTGCGTTCGGTGGAAGTGGAAATGGGGGTTGGCCAGTTGGACCTGGATCTGCGCGGCGCGCCCCAGCGCGACTACGACGTGCGCATCCGCGGCGGTGTGGGAGAGGCCAATGTCCGGCTGCCGCGCGATGTGGGAGTTTCCGCCGAAGCCCGAGGCGGCATCGGCTCCATCCACACCGAAGGACTGCGCCGCGAGGGGGCCCATTGGATCAACGACGCGTATGACCGCGCCAAGACCACCATTCACCTCGACGTCCAAGGCGGCATCGGGGCCATAAACCTGATTGCCGATTAAGTGGGGCATGCTTCAGCTTGCCCTCCGCCCTCCCGCATCCCGCTAGACTGAGACTATGCGGCGGCTCGCGTTCCTCGCTCTGCTTCTGCCGGTGGCGGCCGCGGGCGGCGACGCCGGCGACATCGCCCGCGCCATCCGCGAGAACAGCTTCGACCGCGACGAGTGCTACCGCATTCGCGACCTCACCCTGACCCGCGAAGATATCCGCATCTTCCTCGCCGACGGGCACATGATCTTCAGCCGGCCGGTCGCCGGGCGCCGCATCGCCGCCGTCTTCGTGGCCGATACGGAAGGCGGCGACGCCGAAGTGCTCCTGCTGCCGCCCGACCGCGCCGAGCGCCAGTCCCTCGCCGCGTTCACCGGCTCTCCCAACCTCGACGAGCGTTTCCAGACCGCCCTCTTCCTCTTTTCCGGCGACCAGTACGCCGCGCTGATGGAGCAGATGGCCGGCAACGCCGCCAACCGCAAGTCGCCCGAGACGGCCCCCCTGTTGGACGAGCAGTGGACCCCGGCGCTGCGCAATCTCGGCTCCAGCTACCAGACGCGCCTCACCCTCGACCTGCTCGACAACCCGGCCCGCCGCGGCGGTCTCTTCGCCGCCCTGCTCCACAGCCCGCGCCTGGGCGCCTTCGATGTCCTGTACGATCCCGACGCCCCGGACCAGATCCTGGCCGGCAAACTGACCGCGCGCGGCGAGCGCCTGTTCTTCGACGTCTGGACAAGTTTTCCGGCCCGATCGGCCCGCCGTGACCCCGCGCCGCCGCTACGCGACGCCACGGTGGCGGATTATCGCATCGAGGCCACCATCGATCCCGATCTTTCCATGACCGCCGTGACCCGCGTGAAGGTCAAGCCCGCCGTGGACAGGCTGGTGGCCGCCGCTTTCGACATTGCCCCCCAGATGCAGATCTCTGAGGTTACCGTGGATGGCCGCCCGGCCGAAGTTCTGCAACGGGAGGCGCTGCGCGCCGACGCGTTGCGCGACGGCAACGAAATGGCGCTGGTGATCCCCTCCGAGCCGCTGCGCCAGGGCCGCGAATACGAGTTCGAGTTCCACCATTCGGGGAAGGTGATCCTCGATGCCGGCGACCGGGTATTCTATGTGAACGCCCGCGGGAACTGGTATCCCGTGCAAGGCTTTCAGTTCTCCAGCTACGATCTCCTGTTCCGGTATCCGCGCGGCCTCGAACTGGTGACGCCGGGGGACGTGGTGGAAGACCGCACCGAGGGTGAACAGCGCATCACCCGCCGCCGCACCTCCGCCCCTATCCGCATGGCGGGCTTCAATCTCGGCGACTATGAGCGCGTCCGCGTGACTCGCGGCGGATACCAAGTGGATGTTTGCGCCAATCGCTCGCTCGAGACGGCCCTCCAGCCCAAGACCCCGCTGCCCTCCATTCCGGCGCCGCCCAGGGGGCCGTCGCGAAGACCCGCGCCCCTGGAAGATCTTCCGCTGCCGCCCCCCGGCCCGGCCATGCGCTTGCAGCAGCTCGCCGCCGAGGTGGCCTCCGCCCTGGAGTTCATGGCCTCCAAGTTCGGGCCTCCGGCGCTGCCGCGCCTTACCGTGTCTCCCATACCCGGAGCGTTCGGCCAGGGATTCCCCGGCCTGATCTACCTCTCCACGCTCTCCTATTTGAAAAACCTGCCGGGCGCGAACGCCGCCAACCAGCAGCAGGAGTTGTTTTTCGCGAACGTGCTCCAAGCCCATGAGATGGCCCACCAGTGGTGGGGCAATCGCGTCTGCGCCGCCACCTATCGCGACAACTGGCTCATGGAGGCTCTGGCCAACTATTCCGCTCTGCTGTACCTGGAAAAGAGCAAGGGCCCACAGGAGCTCGACTTCATGCTGGAATCCTACCGCCAGGCCCTCCTCGAGAAAAACGAAAACGGCCGGACCGTGGATTCCACCGGGCCCATCGTGCTGGGCTCCCGCCTGGAAAACTCCATCGAGCCGCGCGCCTGGCGCGGCATCACCTACGGCAAGGGTTCTTGGATAATCCATATGCTGCGCACGCGCATGGGCGACGAGCGCTTCTTCGCCATGCTGGCCGCGCTCCTGGCCCGCTATGATCGCCAGGAGATCTCCACCGAGCAGTTCCGCGAGCTGGCGGCCGGATTCCTGCCGCCCAGGAACGACGACCCCAAGTTGGAGGTTTTCTTCGATCAGTGGGTCTACGGAACCGGCATTCCCAGCCTCAAGCTCGACTGGACGCTCAAAGGCAAGGCCCCCAACCTGAAACTGGTGGGAACCCTGACCCAATCCGGCGTGGACCCGGATTTCACCGCCCTCGCTCCGGTGGAGATCCAATTGGCCCGTGGCAGGACCATCACCCAATGGGTGCGCGCCTCGGCCGAACCGGTCACCTTCACCGTCGCGCTCCAGCAAGCCCCCCTGAAAGTGACCCTAGATCCTCACAACGCCACCCTGCGGAAGTAGCGCCGGAGCTACCGCGCGTAGTAACCCGCCTTCGCCCGCACCGTCAAGTTGGGCCGTTTCACCTGCACCACAATCTTGTGGAACGCGCCGTCGGTTGCCGGGTTTGTCGAGTGGTAGGCCAACTCGTAGGACGACCGCAATTGCTCGCCGATCTCCTGAAAATGTTTCGCCATCACGACTTTGCGGGCATCCAAATCCGCCCCGCCCGTATCGTGGGCCAGCCGCGCCATCACGCTCATGCCGTACTTGTTGCGGGAATTCAGGCGACCATCCTTGGCGTCCGTGTAGCGAATCGTATACAGCACAACGTCGCTGTTCTGCGCCGCTTCAAGCGCCTCCATCTCGTGGTGCGCGCTGGAATTGTCCTCCCCGTCGCTGAACAGGATCAGCGCCTTGCGGCCCGGCTCGGCGCCCGACAGCCTTTCGGTGGCGGAATAATAGATGGCGTCGTAGAAGGCCGTGCCGGCGGTACGGATCTCGATGGGTCCCAGCTCGGGAAAAACGCTGCGGCGGTCGCGTTTCTCATAAGCTTGTAGCCCGGCCAGCAGCGCCTGGGGCGACGCCGTGAATTCCTGGGGAATACGCAGAAAGTTACCGAAGCACAGCAGAAACGCCCGATCCCTGGGCCCCAGCACGGCCGTCAGGAAAGCCTCCAGATCCTTGTGGTGCGGCTTCACGAAGGGATCCTGGCTGCCGCTGAAATCCACCACCAGTCCCAGGCTCAACGGGACCTCCAGGCTGCGCACGAAAAACGCGATCTTCTGCGGCGCCCCATCCTCGAAGACGTCGAAATCCTCCTGCGTGAGGTCCGTCACCAGCTTGCCCTCCGCATCGCGCACGGAGAGAGCCACGTTGATCAGCTTCACATCCACGCGAAAAGGAGTCTGCGCGGCGCCAAGCCAGGGCAGCCCAAGGCACACCGCCATCGCCCCAGTCCAAAACCGTCTCATACCGGAGAGAACGCACGGCGCCATCGCGCAGTTGCAAAAAAAAGCTCTCAGTTATACTGTCGCCGCCGCCATCAGGGTCGCCGGCCGCTACCGCAATTCGGTCAATTCCAGCGTCACGTTCTGGAACGCGCTCGGCCCCACCTCAATCTTCGTCGCCGTTGCCATGGCCCGCTCCAGCGTGCCGGGCGCTCGATTCGTGTCTTCCTCGCTGGACCGCAGGGCCACCATTCGGTACTCTCCCGGCGCGAGCCCCGCGAACTGGAACTTGCCCTTGTCGTCGCCCTCGGCCGCGCGTGTCTGCAGAGGCCGGTCTCCCGGCGGTGGCCATTTCGCGAGTAGGACGTGCGGCTGGCTCACCGGGTTGTCGCCGGTCGTCACCGAGCCCACAATCGCCGCGGGCTTGTCGTCAATCACGATGGCCAGCGAGTACGACATGGCGCCCTTGTCCAACGGCAGGTTTTCTCCGGCTATCGGGATCCCGTTGTAGCGAATCTCCTTGACGTAGTGGCCCGCGTCCAGTCCGGAAAGCATGATCCTGTGCGGAACGGTGGGAACGCCGGTGAGCCGGATCTTCCCCGCGGCGTCCGGCGCCTGTGGCATCGCCAAGTCCAAAAAGGGGAGCATTTCCATGGGATAAAGCGCCAGCCCCAGTTTGGTGAAGTCCGGCGGCCGCGCACCATCCTCCGCCACGAAGCTTGCGTCCACCGTAACCCCGATAGCCATCGGCGCTATGATCCCGATGTTCTCGTCGCCGATCACGAACGCCACCGATGCCATGCTGCGCGTTCCCCGGCGTCCGCCGTTGCTCGCCAGAATCAAGCGGTGCTCGCCCGGCGGGAACCCGGCGATCAGCATGTCCTTGCCGCACGGAGCTTGCTGGGTGATCTCTCCAATCCCCGTCCCGCCGGCCTGGTCATAGACCTGCATGGTGTCGCCCGGTACGCAATTCGAGGCGGGAACGTGAACGTGCACGCGATAGTAGGGCGTCTTTTTCACGTGCGCCTCGCCGATGTCCACCGTAGCCCCCGAACCCATGAGCACTGGGGCGGCCGTGTCTTGGCCGTGCCCGCCCGGCCAGTACGAGAGCGCGAAATCCTGGTCCACGGTTTCCAGGTCCTTCTCGGAGAAGTTCGCAATCACGCGCTCTTTGCTCTGCCTTTGCGGGCGGATAATGGCAACGTATTCCCCAGGCGTCAAATTGGGGATCAAGAACTGGCCGTCCGCGCCGGTGGTTCCCTCAATGCCCATGTATAGGCGATGGCCGGCGAAGTCCCTCGCCCGCCCCGCCATCACTCTTAGGCCGGTGATCGGCTTGCCGGTTTCCTCATCCACCACGCGCCCCGTGAGCTGGCCCGGCCGCGAAAGGAACAGCCGCACCTCTTTGGCCGGCTCTTCGGCCGTGAGCGTGACGTTCTGCGAGCTGGGAGCGTTGGCCGGCGCGCTGTAATTCTCCTTCTTGGCGGCCACGGCGTAATAGCCCACCTTGTCCAGCGGAAAAGAAAAGGCCCCGGTGGAATCGGTTTGGGTGGCGCCGGCGGCCTGGAGCGTACCCAAGCCCACCCGGACGCGCGGCGCCTCCGCCCCCAGGAAGTAGAGCGAGATCTCGGCCTCCGTCACCGGCTGGTTGGTCCCCGGTTCCAGCACCAAGCCGCGAATTTCCGGGCGGGCAGCGGGCGGGTTGGTCTCTTGCGGCGATGCGCCAAAAGCAAATGCGGCCAGCGCCAGCAGGCAACTTGCCGCTTGGGCGGTTCTTACAGGCATGGACCTCTATGGCTGCGCCGGCGGCGGATCGTCCGGCAAAGTGAAATTGACCTCAACCTGGGTGCTGACTTCGACCGGCTCGCCGTTGAGCAGGGTCGGCTGGTATTGCCATTGCCTGACGGCGTCCAACGCCGGCTGGGTCAGGAGGGCTGGCCCGCTGTTGACCGTGATGTTCTGAACCGTGCCGTCCTTGGCGATGACCACGCTCAAAACCACCGTGCCCTGAATGCGCTCTTGCCTTGCTAGGGGCGGGTAGACTGGCGCAACGTTCTTAACCAGCTTCGCCGTTTGCACGCCACCGCCGACGTGAAGCCTGGTGGCAACGGCCCCCGGCGCCACGATCTGCACGTCCATTTGGCCCGATAAGTCCCCGGTGTAGTATGGCGAGAGATGCTCGTCGAATTGCCGCGCCGCAGTCACGATCTTGGCCCAGTTCTCCGGCGTCAGGGAATCGCCCTCCCGAACCGGAAGGCTGGCCAGTAGCTCGTTCTGCGCGCTTTCGGGCAAGCCCACCACGCGAATGGACCTGATCGGCCCAGGTATCGAGCCGCCAGCGCCGTAGACCGGGCTTCTCGCGGCAGCGGTAGGTAGGTTGGAACTTCCTTCCAAGATGGCGCCCGGCAGTGATCCCTGCGCTTCCGGAGGGGGAACTGCCTGTCCCGCCGCCGCGTTCGCCCTCTGGCGCATCTCCTGTCTCAACGCCTGGACCAGAGCCCGCTCCGCTCCATTGCGTTTAAGCTGGAGATCGATGTCGTCTATCTGCTGGGACAGCGCTGCAAACTGACCCATCCGCACCACGTTTGGCCCGGGGCTTCCCGCCACAGCCGCCGCCTTGGGCAGCTTGAATTCGATGCTCACCTGCTGCGCGCTGCCGCCGTATGCGCGCATGAAGTGCCACTGCAACACCGCCTCCAGCGCCGCCCTCCGCAATTCCTGCGGTCCGCTCACCGCGCTGGCATCCACTACATTGCCGCTGGTATCCAGGCGCACCTGCACCACCACGGTTCCTTCGATACCTTTCATGCGCGCCGCTTCCGGGTAGGCCACTACCGTACGGTGCATCAACGCCACGCCGCCCAGATCCACGCTCACGCCCGGGCCGTCCATCACTGCTTGCGGAGCCGCTTGCAGGGGGAAAGCGCTGGTCGCCATCCAGCACGCCGCGGCCAGAATGCACATCCCCACCGCCAGCATGCTCGCCAGAACGGTCTTCGACATACGAGCCTCCTTCTCCACTATGGAAATCACTCGATATTTCAGGTGCCATTTGCGCAAGAACAACGGCGCCGGCGCAAGATCCACTTGCGGGCGCGCGCCGGCGATGGCCAGCAGGGCGTCCACATATTCCTCCCGTTGTTGGGTCATTTCCACGGCCGCGCGGTCCACCGCCTGCTCGCGCGCCAGTTGGATTTCGCCCAGCAGCCACCAGATGGCCGGATGGAACCAGAACAACGCCCGCACCAGCTCCTCGACCACCGCGAACAGCCAGTCGCGCCGCCGCACATGCAGGCATTCGTGCGCCAAAATGGCGTCCTGCAGGCGCGCATCGAGCAACGGGAAGCCGGCGGGCAGCAGGACCACCGGTTTCCGTAATCCGAACGTGACCGGGCTCGCGACGTCCGGCGAAAGCCGCAGGTCCGCCTCCGGGCTCCACGAAGGAGCCGGCACAAGCGGGCGGGAGCGGCGCCGGTACCCGCCCAGCCGCGCCAAGCCCATCCCCAGCAACCCCAGGCGTGTCGCCACGCCCGCGGCCAGCGCCGCCAGCGCCATCTGGCTGAGCGAGAACGGGAACCGTCGCGGGGCCGGCGCAGGCGCGGACGCCGGAACTACCTCCATCGCCGCGGTGGTGACAGACACGCCGCCCAGATCCGCCACCTTTTGTTTCCAGGGGCTCGCCAGCGGCGCCAGCAGGCACGCCGCCAGCAGGATGTGCCAGTAGGCCAGTTTGGCCGCCGGCATACGCAGCCGCAGCGCCGCCGGCGCGAATGCCGCCAGCCCTACCACCATCCCCACTTGAAGGCTGTACAACGCCACATCCTTGAGAAACAGGGACGCGTCCATAAATGCCTCCTACTGCTGAGCCGGCGGCAGGTCGGCTAGCGTGAAGTTGAGGTTGACCTCGGTGGATACCTCCACCGGCTGGCCATTCAACAGCGTGGGCTGGTAGATCCACTGCCTCACCGCGTCCATCGCGGCCTGCGCCAACACGGGTAGGCCGCTCACCACCGTGACGTTTTGAACCGTGCCGTCCCTGGCGATTGTGGCGTTCATTTTGACCGTGCCCTGGATGCGCGCCTGCTTGGCCAGGGGCGGGTAGAGCGGCTGGATTTGCCGGACCAGCATCGGCGGTGGCCCGTTCACGGGGCTGATCGAGCCGCCCGCGGTGACGGTGGCCGCCACCGCCGCGCTCGGCCGGCGCACTACCGGCGCCCCCGGCGCCGCAACGTCGATTTCCACCTCGCCGGCGCCCATGCCCGGGATCGATACGCTCAGGTGCTCGTCAAACTGCCTCACTGCCGCCGAGATCTTGGACATCGCCTCCGGCATGAGGGTATCGCCCTCATGCACCGGCAGGCTGGCCAGCAGTTCCGCCCGCGCCTGATCCGACAGGCCGTACACATTAATGCTCTTCACCGTCACGGCGGGGGCCGGCGTCGCGCCCGGACCCATGACAATGCCGCGGCTTGGAACGCCCGCCACAGCGAAGGCGGGCACGGGGCCCATAACGGCAAGCGGCCGCATGGCTGGCGCCACGCTCGACCCCGCCTGACCACCTGACTGCGGCCCCTGGAAGGTGACGCTCACCTGCCGCGTCCCGTTCGCCGCGTCGCGCGTGAAATGCCACTGCAGCACGGATTGCAGCACCACCTTGCGAAGCTCGTCCGGACCACTCAACACGCGCGCATCGGTGACGTTCCCGCTGGCATCCAGAGTGACCTGCGCCACCACCGTTCCTTCCACTCCCTTGGCCAGCGCCGAGGCCGGACAGGAGATCCCCGTACGGTGCATCACCGCCGAGCCGCCCAGATCCACCGACACGCCCGCGCCATCCGGCCCCGTCTGCGCCGCCAGCGCAAGCGCCCCAGCCACCATCCAGCGCGCCAAGGCCAGAATAGATGCCAAACCAATCTTCGACATGCAAACCTCCTTCAACAGGGGTCTTGTGGGGCAGGCGCTGCCGCCTGCCAACCCCGCTCTTTCACGACGCAACTCCAACCTCTCACCTACGTGTTTCTCCGCGTCTCCGCGTCAAAGAGGGGCCCTGTTTGGAACATCGCCGTTGGGTACTTAGAACGCGCCAAGCCCTCATTTGTTCCTTCGCAGCCGCGCAATTTCCTCTAATTCTTCGGCCGACAAATTATGTTCCTTCACCAGATGCACCAGCAGCGGCTCGGCCGACCCGTTGAACACCCGGTTCACGAACTCGCGGACCATCGCGCCGATCACCTGCCCCTTGGGCTGCGCCGGCCGATACACGTACGCACGATCGGATTGGTCCTTTTTCAGGTACTTCTTCTGTTCCAGGATCTTCATCATGGTCATGACCGTGGTGTAGGCGACCTTGCGCCGCTCCAGCAATGCCTCGTAGACATCCCGGACGGTGACGCTGTCGCGTTCCCAGACCACCTTCATGATTTCCAGTTCCTGTTCGGTGAGAGTCGAGCTCGGGCGACGCATACTAATTAATTAGTACGACTCCGGCCGAATGTCAAGAGGAAAATGAGGAGACCCTAATCCGTCCGTAAGCTCGGTTCACCGCGGAGCCGGCATTCTGCGCTACAGACCGATCAGGGGAGGAGACCGCGCATGACCAGAGTGCGCCCTGGCGCACATCGTAGAGCGGACGCCGATCAAGAGAGAAACGCGAGCTTCACGCCAGCGACGCGCAGCGAATCAGCTCTAGCGGGCCCAAGTTGGGGAATCGTCCGGGCGAGCATTCGATGGCGCTCCGGATGGACTCGAAATCACCCGCGTTGTTGTGAATGAGCGGCATCCTGGCGACCAGCGCCGTAGCGGCGATCATTCCGTCGAATCGCCAGCGGGCCAAACGCTCCTGCCGGGATTCCGCCAGCCGATGGGACCGCCGGGGGGGTGTGGGCGGATCCGGAAGCATAGCCGTGATCTCGCCGCTCACCACGGCGATGGCTCCATCGAGCGGCCACACTCGCCCGAGATTCGCGAGGTAGGCGACCCGCGCCGCTTCGATGCGTTCCCGCCCGCCCGCCTGGGCGCGGCGCCACAACAGGCTGTAGCCGCGAACTCGCTCCATCACCGTGACGGCGGAGATGTGCACCTCATGATGGGACAGGTACTCGCGTATCCATTCCAGAGCCGCGGGGTGCTCGCTGCGGCCCAACCAGCTTTCGGCGCTGGTATCGAACAGGAAGGGACCCGATGCGGGATCGACCATGGGCTAACGCCGGCGCGCCGGTTCGAGAATGATCCCGTCGAGGATAGACATCTCCTCGTCCGAGAAACCGGCGAACGCCTTCCGGTAGCTTTTGAGCACCTCTTCACTCCGCTCCGCCGCCGTTTGCAGGCGCAGTCCCTCGGAAAGGGCCTCCGCGATGACCGCGCTCAGATTCACCTTTCTGGCGCGCGCAATTCGTTGCGCCTCCGTAAGAGAATCGGCCGGCAGCGTCAGAGTGGTCCGGCGCCTCTTTAGCGGGGGCGAGAGATGCGATCTTTGAGCCATCGATACATCTTAGCATCAGGAACAGCATCAAAACGCATCAAGTACCCTATCCAGCGCTTCCACGAAGAAATACTCGCCCCACATCACCGACTCGTTCACTCCCAGCCCTTTGTGAAGATGGTAGACGCCGCCCTTCAGAATCCCCTCCCAGCCGGGATCCGAAACCGCCAGGTACTGCTCGCACAACGTGGCCAGCGTGTGACGCGCCATCGCCGCGTAGGTCGCGCGTTTTAGTGGGTCCGCGGCCAGGCCCGCCAGTTGCAGCAGGCCCGACGCCGCAATGGCCGCTGCCGAGGTGTCCACCAGCGCCCGGCTCTCCGCCGGAGCATCGAAATCCCACGGCGGAACTCCGTTGGCCGGAGCGTTGGCGATGTAATAGTCCGCGCAGGCTTCCGCCGTGCGCAGAAAGCGCGCGTCGTGCGAGAACCGGTACGCCGTGCCGAATCCATACAGCGCCCAGGCCAGCCCGCGCGACCAGCACGAATCCCCGCGAAAGCCCTGCTGCGTGCTCTGCCGCAGAAACTCCCCGGTCCCCAGGTCGAACAACCCTTCGTGCGCCGTGGAGCCATCGCCGCGCACCAGCACGCGCCGCGTGGTGAGGCAATGGCGCATGGCTGTATCGAAGAGCCGTTCGTCGCCGGTCTCCCGCGCGGCATGGAAAATGATCCCCACGTTCATCATGATGTCGATGAACAGGGAATCCTCCGCCACAAACGACCGCAGGTACCCGCCCTTCTCGCGAAAGCGCAGCGCCATGGTGCGTCCGGCCTGGATCAACACCGCGTTGAGCGCGGCATCGCCCGTTAGCTCGTGCCATCGCCCGTAGGTGGAGGTGAAAAGGAACCCCAGATCGTGAACCTCGCGGTCGAACTGGCGCGGCTCCAGGCGCTTGGAATAGCGCTCGGCGGGCTCGCGCCACGCCGCATCCCCCCGCGCGCACAGAATCCACATAATGCCCGGCAGAAACCCGTCGCACCAGTGCGTCCACGCGGGCAGATCGTGGCGCCACCGCCCGTGGCGGGTGTACATGGGATAGAAATCCGGATCGCGCTCCATCAGCGCGCGAACCTGCCGCCCCGCGAAGTCCAACGCGCCGGCGAACAGCGAATTGTCAGCCTCGAAACGAGTGGAAATCATCTGCTTCTGTGGGGTCAAGCCTTTTGGCTTGCCGCCGGGCCGAAGCCCGGCGGCAAGCCAAAAGGCTTGACCCCACTTTACGGTACGCGAATCTTCGTCACCCCGCTTCGCGCCACCTCCCGCGCCGCCTTCACCACCATCCCATATCCTTCCTTATCGAACGGCGGGCAACCCGTGGGAAACTGCCCCAGCGGGTGGTTCTTCTGCCGCATCAGATAGGTGCAGTAGGTCAGCGTCTTGCACACCCGGGCTTCGCGGAACTCGCCGGTCTCGAGCGCATCCTTCGCAAAGTCGGGGTACGCCAGCGCGTTCCTTCCCATCCCCAAGAACCGCGCTCCGCCCGCCCGCAAATTGTACGCCCCGGCGTTGGGAGCGAACCTCTGCAGCCAGCTATACCCCGCGCCCAGCATGGGCAAATCCGGGAACGCCGCTTGCAATTCCGCCGTTACGCGGAAGTGCCGGTCTACCCCGGCCAGCGGGTGCTCGGGCTGCTCGTAATTGCCTTCATCCGGCCGTTCGAACGGCCGCACCACGTGCGGGTTGCAGTACGGAACCCCCAGCGACACGCTCAGCAGCTCGACGCCATCGTCAAGGAACCAGCCGATGGCCCGCTTCACTTCCGTCAGGTCCACTTGCAGAGGGTCGCGCGGATTGACGCCGAACCCGTGCGGATACGGAACCGGAAACTCCATGGGCGCGCCCGCGCCGCTGGCCGGATCGCGCAGGTAGGGGATGCCGTCGTAGCATCCCAGCCGCATGGCGATGAGCAGCTTCCGCCCGAAGGTGACGCGAAGCTTGCCCACCACGTTGCGCAAGAACCGCGCGCGGTTCTCGAGCGGCCCGCCATACCGCCCGGGGCGCGTTTTGGCGCCGAGCAGCTCCGAAGCCAGGTATCCGTGGGTGGCTTTGATGTCCACCGCCGTGAAGCCGGCTTCGAGCGCCAGCGTCGCCGCCGCTACATACTCGTCTCCGAGCCGCTCCAGATCGTCGTCCGAAATGAGAGGCGCGTCCGCCGGCGTGCCCGTTTTCCGGTCCACCAGCGGGTTGTGTTCGGCGATCATCCGTCTGGGCCAGCTATAGCGTCCGGAGTGGGTGAGCTGCATGGGAATCAGCAGGTCGTCGTCCGAGCCCCACGCCTGGCGGTGCGCCTTGCGCGTGTGGTCGAGCAGGCGCGCGATTTCGATTACGCTGCCCGCATGGATCCATAGCTGCCGCGGGTTGGCGCGGGCCTCGCGGCGGATCGCGGTGGCCTCGAACCAGATGAGCTTGGCCCCGCCGCGCGCGAAGCGCTCGTAGCGCCGCCAGGTTAGCTCGCTGGGACGCCCGTCCGCATCGCCGTCGCAACCCTCCATGGGGTGAATGGCGATCGAGTTCCCCACCCTCGCGCCCCCCACGAACACCGGCTGCGCCAGCGCCGCCCGAACCTCCGCCGGCGAATCGACGAAGCGCACGCGCCGCGCGCCGGCTTCCTCCGCCGCCTGCCGGATCTCTTCGAGCGTCTTGTAGTCGAAATGCTTCATAGCGTGCGCAAATGGAAACCGCCGTCCACGTCCAGAACCTGCCCCGCGCTGTAATCGAGCAACCCGTCGGCGATGGCCCGCACCGCGCGCGCCACATCCCCCGGCTCGCCCATGCGCCCCTGCGGCAGCAGGCCGGCGGCGATCCGCTCTTGGTACTGCTTCTCCACCGGAGCGATCATGTCCGTGCGAATCACCCCCGGCCGGATCTCGAACACTCCCACGCCGTGCGGCGCCAGGCGCGCGGCCCACAGCGCCGCCGCCATGCTCAGCCCGGCCTTCGAAATGCAATACTCTCCGCGGTTCATGGAGGCCGCGTAGGCCGAAATCGAAGTCACGAAGACGATGCGCCCGCCGCCCCGTTCGAGCATCCACCGCGCCGCAAGCTGAGTCAGGAAATAGGGGCCCTTCAGGTTGGTGGCCATGAGAGAGTCGAAGCTCGCTTCGCCCGCCTCCAGGATGTCGCGCCGCACCGCGGGCGCCATGCCGGCGTTGTTCACCAGCAGGTCGAGCCGCCCCATCCGCTCGCGCGCGAATGCGATCAGCGCCGCGCGGTCCGCCGCCGAGGCGATGTCGCTTTGCACAATCTCCACGCCGGTCTCATCGCGCAGCGATTCGGCGGCATCCCTCCGCGCGCGGTAGGTCGCCAGCACCCGGTGCGTGCGCGCCAATTCCACCGCGATGGCCCGCCCAATGCCCCGGCTGGCCCCCGTGACCAGGGCCACCGGCCGATCCGAAGAATTGCTCATCCTACTCAGTGTCGCAAAGTGGGGTCGGGCTTTCAGCCTGCCGCCGGCTTTTGAGCCGGCGTTTTTCTGACCAAGTCCAGACGCCGGACAGAAGCCCGTCGCCAGGATAAAACCTGGCCGCGCTTCGGCGCCCCGCCAAGCCGTAGGGGCCGGGCATGCCCGGCCCGCAGCGAGGGAACAAATCAAACGGCCAAGGTACTAGTTGACAGCGTATATACGCTGCACTACAATTCAAATCGTGGCCGGCGGAATCGAGTTCGATTGGGCCAGAGAGAAAACCATGAAAAAGCAGAGCAAGCGCACAGTGCCCAACTTCGCTTCCGAAGCGGAAGAAGCCGCGTGGTGGCGCCAGAACCGGGACTCTCACGACAGGGAATTCGCCGCGGCTGTCGAGAACGGCGAGGTACAGGCGCTTACCAGGGAGAAATTGCGGGAACGGATCGAGGCGTCGAAAGCCAAAAAGCCCGCGCAAGTGATTTCACTCCGGGTTGCGGAAACGGACCTGGCCATGGCCCGAAGGCAGGCGGAGCAAAAGGGCCTTCCCTACCAGACCTACATCAAATCGTTACTGCACGAAACGTTGGCCGCCCGCGAAAAGCGCAAGGCGGGATGAAACCAACTTCCGCCGTTCATCGGCTATAGCAGCGTCCCCCTTCCCAGAATCCCCCGCGGATCCAGCCGCCTCTTCACCGCCCGCATGGCTTCTATCGCCTCCGGCCCATATTGCAGCTCGAGTAAGTGCGCTTTCCTTTTGCCCAGCCCGTGTTCCGCCGATACCGCGCCGCCCAGCGCCACCGCTTGACGCGCGAAATCGGTGAGCAGCGCCGAGGCGGGCTCCTTCTCATCGGGCGCGGTGAACAGGTTCACGTGCACGTGCGCGTCGCCTATGTGGCCGAAAATGACGTACCGGCCAGGAAACTCCCGCTCCAACTCGCGCCGGTACCAGGCCAGCATCTCCCGGTTGCGCGCCAGGGGCACGGAGTAATCCGTGTTCATCTTCAGCGCGCCGCTGCGGCGCACGGTTTCGTTCACCAGCTCGGGCAAGGCGTGGCGGAAGCGCCGAAACCGTTCCCGATCCACGGCCGACAGCGCCATCCAGGAAACTTCGGCCAGCGCCCCGGAATTCTCAATGCGCTCCACCCAGGCATCCACCTCGGGGCCGTCTTCCGAATCGAGTTCCACCTCGATCAGCAGCGCGGCGCGTGCCGCCGCGGGGATTTCCGGAAAGCGCGTTCGAAGCAGGTCGAGCGAAGGGGCGTCGAAGTATTCCAACATGCGCGGCCCGCCCGTGCGCCAGGAATCCACGGCGTCCAGCGCCGCTTCATCGCCGGCGAAGAAAATGACGCCGGCCAAAAGCCCTCCCGGCAATGGCAGCAGGCACAGACGCGCCTCGGTGATCACGCCGAGGGTTCCCTCGGACCCTACGAACAGATCCACCCAATCCATCCCGGGCCGCAGCGGATACCCGGCCGTGTTCTTGGTCACGGCCGGTGAGGGGACCTCGCCGGGATCGAAATCCACCGCCTGGCCGCGATCAAACTCTCTAACGCTTCCATCCGCCAGAGCCACCCGCAGACCCTCCACCCAGCGGCGCGTGGGGCCGTATTTGAAGCTGCGCGAGCCGCTGGCGTTGGTGGCGATTGCGCCGCCAATGGAGGCCGAGGTTTCGGTGGGGTCGGGCGGGTAGAACTGGCAGGCGCGCCGCGCCGCGGCTTCGAGATCTTCAAGCGAAGCCCCCGGGCCGGCCACGGCGAAGCCCCGATGCGCCTCGACCCGAGCCAGCTTTTCGAGCGAGAGCACCCAGCCGCCCAGCGGAACGCGCGCGCCCGTGACCCCGGTCCCCGCCCCGGCAATGGTCACGCCAATGCCGCCCGCGTACGCCTCCGTCAGGGCCTCGACCACCCCGGCCTCATCGGCCGGTATGATGACGCGCTCGGCGTGGCCGCGGAAGCCGGAGGCATCCTCCAGGTACCGGGCTTCTACACCTCCAGAATCACCGGCATGATCAGCGGCCGCCGGGAAGTCTCCTTGACGATGTACTTCTTCAGGTCCGCGCGGACTTTCTCTTTCATCACCCCCCAATCGGTTTTCTCCTCCTGGTTCGAGCTTTCGAGCGTCTTGACCACCACCTGCCGCGCGCCATCCATGAAATCGCCGCCCTCGGAGAGCGCGAAGCCCCGGCTCACAATCTCCGGCGGGTTTTCCATGCGGCCGGTATGGCGGTTGATGGCGATGATGGGCAGCACGATGCCGTCCTCGGAGAGGTGCCGGCGGTCCCGTATCACCATCTCCTGCACCACGTCGTCCACCGATCCGGAATCGATGCACACGCGCCCCACCGGGACTTTGCCGTTTTGGCGCGCGCCGTGGTGGTCGATTTCCAGGATCTCGCCGGACTCCATGATGAAGCTGTCCTCCAACCCCGCGAACCGCAGGTGTTCCGCCAGGCGGGCGTGCTTGGCAAGCTGCCGGTATTCCCCGTGAATGGGCATGAAGAAGCGCGGCCGCACCAGGTTGAGAACCAGCTTCATCTCCTCCGAGCTGCCGTGTCCGGAAACGTGCAGCGGCGGGTTCATGCTGCCGTACAGCACGTCCGCCCCGCGGCGCGACATGTGGTCGATCATGCGGAAGATGGCTTTTTCATTGCCCGGGATGATGCGCGAGCTGAGCGCCACGGTGTCGCCGCGCTCCACCGAAATGTGTTTGTGGTTGTCCACCGCCACCCGCGAGAGCGCCGACATGGGCTCGCCCTGCGTGCCGGAAATCAGAATCGTCACCTTGTCCGGCGGCAGGTCCATGGCGTCCTGCGGGCGCAGCAGAATGTCGTCGGGAATATCGAGCAGCCCCAGGGAGTGCGCGATTTCGGTCACCGAGACCATACTCCGTCCGATCATCGCCACCCGCCGGTTGTACTCCTGCGAGAGATCGAGCACGAGCTGGATGCGGTGGATGCTCGAGCTGAAGCAGGAGACGAACACACGGCGGTCCGCGCGGTTGAAGACTTCCTCCATGCGCGGACGCACCGCGCGCTCCGACTGCGTGTACCCCGGCCGGTCCGAGTTGGTGGAATCCGCCAGCAACAGCAGCACGCCCCGCTTGCCGTAGTCGGCCAGCGTGTGCAGATCGAACATCTCGTTGTCGATGGGAGTGGGGTCCACTTTGTAATCGCCGGTGTGGATGACCACCCCGAGCGGCGTCGAAATGGCCAGCGCCACGGCGCTCACGATGGAGTGCGTGACATGGATAAACTCGATCTTGAACGGACCGATCTCCACAATCTGCTTGGGCTTGATGGGGATGAGGCGCGGCTCACGCTCCAACTCGTACTCTTCCAAACGGCGTTCCACCAGGGCCAGCGTGAAAGCCGAGCCGTAGACCGGCACGTCGATTTCAGACAGGAAGAACGGGGTGGCTCCGATGTGATCCTCGTGTCCGTGCGTCAGAATCAGGGCGCGGACGCATTCCCGGTTCTCCTTCAGATACGTCAGGTCGGGCATGACCAGGTCGACGCCCAGCAGCTCCGCGTCGGGAAACATCATTCCCGAATCGATCACGATGATGTCGTCGCCGAACCGAATGGCGGTCATGTTCATCCCGAACTCGCCCAGCCCGCCTATGGGGATAATCTGTAACTTACGATCAGTCATTCACTTGTGCTTTCAAACATGATCTAGTGCTTGAGCCCTGGACGGCAAGTCGCGGGGCTTACCCTTTGATCGTAGCCCTTTTCGGAGGGTGTGGGACAGATGATCGGTGTTTGTCGTCTGTCAAGCGCCGGTTTGCGCCCGATGTGGGACAGACGATCGCTGTTTGTCGTCTGTCAAGCACCCAGTTTTCTCAAGAGCCCAAAAACACAAATGCTCACCCCATTTGGGGGTGAGCATTGTATTCCCTGTTCACACAGGGTGATGTTCGATGGGAGAATCAGTCTCGACGGAATCGCAACCGTCAAAACTTTGTAGTTGGATCTTATGGCCCAACGGCTTTCAAGTCAAGAGGAATTCCATGGCAAAATTCTTCTTCGTAAGCTGCTCTAGCAGGCCGACTTGCGGGTCCACGCCATTTTCAACCGGAGCCCGGGAACCTCGCCCGAGACCCTTTCCGGCCTGTGGATTTCAGTCTAAAGCAAACAAAACCGGAAAGTTATGTACCGGATCAGCGCCTTTCCAGATGCAGGCATATCATACCTGAGGCCTCGTCGCCCTTCTTGCCGTGCCGCAAAAAGGCCCGGAATCCGCCCACGAAGAGGCCCGCAACGACTGAGAACGTCAGCAGTATCCCTATGAGAATAAATACATTTATTACCAGGTCGCCGATGTTGTCCCGGCGCGTGGGAACGTACTCGTCCTGGGTCACCACCGCGTGGTAGCGCACCTGGGACAGCAGCCCTTCGGCGGCGTCGGGGTCCGCCGGAGACAGCATCACAGCCACAAAAGGGCCGTCGCGTTTCACCACAGCGCCCGGAATCTTCTCGAAATCGCCCACCTTCTGCCTGGCGAGCTGCGGGGTCGGGTAGTTGAAAATGGCCAGGGCCATGTCGCCCTTGGGGCTGTGGAAAACGCCCAACTGGCCCTCCGCGCCCATGTGAAAACCGACTACCGACGGGGGAATTCCCGGATCGAACTTGGCTAATCCGACCGGCCCCAGGATATACCTTTCGCTGTTCGGAACCAGGCTCTCCGAGGGAAGGACGCCCGGCAGCGTGGGAAAGGGGGTGGTATCGACGTTATGCAGTCCCGCCACCACCGCGTCGAGTTCCGGCGCGGACGGCTTGTAGCCGTCAAAGAAGAGCAGGTAGTTGCCTTGCACCACCAGAAGCGTGGCAGGGGTTCCCGCGGCCAGCGCGGCCGCGGTGGAGGGCGTTGCCTTGGCGCTCCGCTGCCAGTCGAAGGCGGCCAGCGCGCCGGTGGAATCGCGCATCCGCCAGGCCGTGGCGGTGAACTGCTTCCCCGCGTTCTGGTAGATGGCCGCTTCGGTTTCCGCCAGGCCGCACTCATCCCACAGGCGGTCGCTCACGGTGATCGCGGGCATGGAGGTTCTTTGGAAAGCGCCGATGGCGTCAGGCCATATGGCGGCGCCCGCCAGGGCGGGCAGTAGCAAGGCAACCAAATACTTCATCTCTATCTATTAGACGCCAGAAAGGGCGGAACGGGGTCAGGCGCCCCATAGTAGTCGGCGGAGCCCGCGGTTTCAGCGAATCAAAACGGCTCTGACGCTCCGCGTCACCCACGGGCCTGGCGCGCGGCTTCCTTGCCTCGGTCCTTGATCAACTCCTCGCTCATGAGACGCCCCGGCTTGGCGAATTGCGCGGCCCACTTCTGGGCTTTCCGGACTGCCTGCAGTCGCGTCGACGCGCTGAGGGAACCGTCTTCGATATGCAGCAGAAGGTCCGACTTCCCTCCCTTCAGGCCGAGCTGCCTGCGCACCGCAACCGGAATGAGAACCCTGCCAGGTTTTTCAACCCGTCCGCCCACGATGACATTGTAGCGGTTCTGCCAGATTGGCGTCGGGCAAGCGGGCAACCGGCGCGGCGGCGATCTTGCGCCAATCGGCGCTGGAAACCCACCCAGCCTGGAAGCCCGGCTCGCTACCAGACGCAGCGCGCTGGATACTGTTGGATGCGCTCGTCGCTGGTCAGAAGCGGCAGATCCTCCGCTATGGCCTGCGCCACCAGGAGCCGGTCGAACGGGTCGCGGTGGATCGGGGGCAAGCCGTGAAGGACGTACGCGTGGGCCGCTTCGACGGGGAGAATGCGGGCTCCCATCCGCGCCAGCCAATCCGGCAGCGACCGGGCAGGGTCGGCGATGCGAAGTCCCCCCGTGCCGCATTTGATGACAATCTCCCACAGGGAAGCCGCGCTGACCACCAGGATCTCCCGCTGGGATTCGCAGAGACGCCGGGCCTTGCGCGACAGTTTTCCGGGATCGTTGGCGGCCCACAAGAAGGTGGACGTGTCGAGCAGGTACTTCACCGGCGCCCGCCCAGGAAGGCATCGGCCTCCGCATCGGTCATGGGACGCTCCCATCCTTCGGTCATTTCGATCTGTCCGGCAGCGAAGCCCAACTGGCGTTTCCGGCCCCGCGCCCGGTACGGAATCAGTTGCGCCACCGGCTGGCCATCCCGCATGATGATGACTTCCTCCCCGGCCGCGGTCTTCTGCAATAGCCGCGACAGATTGGATTTCGCCTCGTGCACGTTGTAGCTGCTCATGTTTCGGCCCTTATCCATGTTAGCCCATAACTCTTAGCTAATCAAAAGGAAACCCTTCGGCCAGGACGGGGAAGTGGGCGCGGTCTGCCTTGGCGTCATAGCTTCTTCCTCGGGAAGCCCTCGGAAAACTTCGGGGGGGGCGTAGCCTTTCCCTGAAACTCTGAAACTTCAATCACCACCTGGCCAGCCACGCCAGAATCGCTTCCAACTCCATGCCTATTGCGCTTGGTTGCGAGCCTGGCAATCGCACCAGGGCCGATTCCGCCTTGCCGCCCTGAAGCGCCTCGAAGAGTTGGTCGCTTTGCGGGTCGCCGGCGTCCGCTATTACCAGCGTGGGCGTTTTGAAATTGCTCGCGGAGAGAATCGGCGAACGTTGCGGGTCCCAGGGCTCCTCCAACCGTGCTTTGGCTCGTCTGGCGATTATGGAGGCGAAGCGGTCCGAGTGCCCTAAGGCCCAGGCGGCGGGCAATCCTCCGGCGATGGAGACCCGTTGCGGATCGGCGTACCCTTTGGCGATGGCGAAATCGACTCCGCTCAGGAGGTCGTCGAGGTCGTCGCCCGGAGCGCGCGTGCGCAAGAGGTTTCCGAAATCCTCGCCGTAGCCCGGGGTCCCTCGTGGATTGGCGCACAACACCATGAAGCCGTGCGCGGCCAGGATCTGCGCGGGCAGGTTGAATTCGAAGCCGTTCATGGCGCGCAGGGCTTCCCGTTGGTCCACCAGCAGCGGGTACTTCTTTGTGGGGGTGGGTTTGTAGAGCCACGCCTGCACGCTTCTCCCGGCGGATTGATAGCGGATTTCCTGGGGATGGACGATCTCCCGCGACGCCAGCAGCTCCGCGTTCGGGGCCGCCAGCGTGGCGCGCTCCGCGGAGTCGAACACGCTGAACGCGAGAACCTCGTCCCCGCGCCCGGCCGTGGAGCGCACTGCCGCAGCGCGGCCGTTGGCGGCCAGGGTCAGACCCGAGAGGCGTTCGGGCGCATCGGTGACGTGGCGCAGCGTGCCATCGGCGCGCGCCGCGTAGACGTGCGTCGCGCCGGCGTCGTCCGCCAGGAAGTAGACCGTGCGCGAATCCGCGCTCCACCGCGGATCGAAGACGTCGCGGTCCAGCGCGCCGGAAAGCGCGTGGGGACTGGAGCCGTCGGCGTTCATGACGTACAGCTTGCGAACCACGTAGCTTCGCGGCTTGGGGTCGCGCGCCAGGTACGCGATCCTGGCTCCATCGGGCGAGGGCAACGGGCTCTCGTAGTTCCCAGGCGGCGTGAGCGGCCGGGCCTCGCCGCCGGCGACGGGGAAAGCGACTATGCCGGCGCCGGCGCGGGCCGCCAGAATCGACAGCCCGTCGGGCACCCATGCCGGCGGCCCATCGGCGAAGTCGCCGGTGGAGATCTGCCGCGCCTCTCCGCCGGATGACGAAACCACAAAGATGTGCGCTCGGCTCAGGAATGCGATCCACTTGCCATCCGGGGACCAGGCCAGGTTCGCAGCCGGCCTGGCGAGGGTGATGGCCGTCTCCGAGCCGGCATCCACGCTCCCCACGAAGATTCGCGGGCTGCCGCCGCGGTCGGATATCCAAGCCAGGCGGTCCCCTTCCCCCGACCAGCGGGGCGAAGAGTCTTGCCAATCCCCGGTGGTGACGCGGCGCCGCTCTTTGCCATCGGCGGAAACCAGCCACAGGTTGGCCCGGCGGGCGTCCGCAACGCGGTCATTCCATGCCTCGACGTAGGCGACCCAGCGCCCATCCGGCGCGATGCGGGGGTCGGACAGGGAACGCCATGCCCACAAATCGTCGGGACCGAAAGGCTGCTGCGCGGCGTATGCGGCGGCCGCGCTGAGGGCCAGGGCGATGGCAATCCGTTTCAAACCACTCAGTCTCGCACGTGGCGCACGCCGTGGGATAAGCCTCCAGGCTTGTCAATCCGAGCGAAGCTCGGACACCCGAGAGAAGCTCAGTCAATCCGAGCTCATCTCGGACGCGCGTTGCCTTCCCAGACGTTCCGAGACCCGCCTCCCACCCATTTGCGACAATCGAGATAGTGGGGAAGTACTTTGTCCAGAACTTCGGTTGCCGGGCCACCCAAGCCGATGGCGCGGCGCTCGAGACCCTGCTGGCCGCCAGAGGTTTGGAGCCTGCCGTCGAGCGCGCCGTCGCGGACTTGGTAGTGCTCAACACCTGCACCGTTACCGCCTCGGCCGACGAGGACGTCCGCCACGCCATCCGCCGCGTCCACCGCGAGAACCCCGCCGCCCGCATTCTGGTGACCGGCTGCTATGCCCAGCGGGCGCCCGGCGAGCTGGCCAACTTACCGGGCGTGGAATGGGTGGTTGGCAACTCGCACAAGACGCAGATCCCGGACATCGTTTATCCGCCCAGTACGACCCCCTACCATGGCAACATCCACGTGGGCGACATTTTCGCCCAGCGCGACTTCCTCTCCGCTCCGGTGGAAGACGCCGCCGGCGACCGCACCCGCCCCAACCTGAAAATCCAGGATGGCTGCAACAACCGCTGCTCGTTCTGCATCATTCCGTTTGTGCGCGGGCCGAGCCGCAGCGCGCCCGCCGAACAGGTTATCGGCCAGGTTCGCAGCCTGGCGCGGCGCTACCGGGAAATCGTGCTCAGCGGCATCAACCTGGGCCGTTGGGGCCGCGAGCCGGGCAGTGGGATGCGGCTGGCGGGGCTGCTCCGCCGGTTGCTCTCCGAGACCGAAGTCGAGCGCCTGCGCCTCAGTTCGGTCGAGCCCATGGACTTCTCCGACGACCTGCTGGGCCTGATGGCCGAATCCCCGCGCATCGCCAAACACGTGCACGCCCCGCTGCAGACCGGCTCGGACCGCATCCTTCGCCGCATGCATCGCAAGTACCGCCCGCGCCACTACGCCGATCGCGTGCTCCAGGCGCGCACCCTCATGCCTTACGCCGCTATCGGGGCCGATGTCATGGTAGGATTCCCAGGAGAATCCGACGCCGATTTCGAGGAAAGCCGCCGCTTCATAGCGAGCCTCCCGTTCACCTATCTGCACGTTTTCACATACTCGGAACGCCCTGGAACACCGGCTGCCGCCGACCCTGATCCGGTGCCTTTGCCCGTCCGCAAAGAGCGCAACCACGCCCTCCGCGATCTGGCCGCGGCCAAGAACCGGGCCTTCCGCGAAGACATGCTCGGACGCACGCTCTCAGCCGTGACCCTCCATGAGCCCGGCGCCGCCCTGACGGACAACTATCTGAAGGTGGAACTGACCCGGCCGCGCGAAGCGAACCTGCTGCTCGACCTGCACATCGGGGCGCTCACCGAAACCGGCCTGCGGGAAGAGCAACCCGCCGTTCGGCACGGCTGAAGCTGTGTCCCGATACAAGCCTGCTTCCTCACAGCGCCAGGTTGTGGAGACTAGTACTCTGACCGTGTGGAACTGTGCGATTGTGGGGCAGCTTGTCAAGCTGCGCGCCGGTTGGAAACCGGCGCTTCGGGCGGGTTTTCAACCCGCCGCAGGATGTCATCCTGCCCCACATAAAAAGAAAAGGAATATGTTCATGCGGTCGAAGACCTAGACTCGGCTTGGCCGAAGTTGCCTTCGGAATTCAGGATTGTTCCGCCGCTTGAGGCGCGCTCGGAACGGCTGGCTCGGGCGCGGGCGCCGCGACGGCCGCCACGGCCTTGGCCTTCGGTGCGGGCCGCTTTACGGCTGCCTTCTTGTGGGCTGCCGGCTTAGGGGCCTTCACCGCGGCTGCCACCGGCTTGGCCTTCTTCGCCGCGCGCGCCGGAGCAGCCGGCTTGGCGGGCGCGGGGGCTGGCTTGGCGGCGGCCTTTACGGCTTTTGCCACGGGCTTCTTCACAACCGCGGCCGCTGCGGCCTTCGCCTTGCGCACCGCCGCCCACCGTTTCTTGGTGGCGGCTATGATTCGGGCGCGCCCTTCCGCGCTCAGCCGCCGCTTCTTGACGGCGGGCGCAGCCTTGGGCGCGGCGGCCACCGGCGCGGTCCCGCCGATCCTATTCTTGAGGTCGGCTATGCGGGCTCCTATTTCTTCGAGCGCTTGCCGGTAGCCGGCAAGGGCGGCGGAAAGGAAATCGGCATCGACGTGTAGTGCCATATAAACAGAGTGTACGCCCACTCGGGCGTGCAAGTCTTCTGTTATCGGCCGACTATTGCCGCGGGATGCCGGCTACGTCTTCGGACGCGGTTGTCGAGCTCGCCACGGGTTCTCCACGCGATCAAAGCCCGAATGATCGCGCGCGGAAAAGGCGAAATCGAAAATTGGGGCCGGCCCCGGCGGCTCCGCCTCCACGGGAAGAACCAACGACCGGGCCACCACCCCGCCATCGTAACCTTCCGCCAGGATCGTGTAGTGAGTGGTGTGATGGGGGGAAACTTCCAGGCAACGGTTGGGAGAGGGGATCACGCCGGCCATCCATGGCGAGATGCGGACCGACCGGGCGTTCTCGACGCCATAGCAGATCAGCGCCTTTTCGCCGGGCAGAACCGCCCCCACGCTGGCATAGAATTGCAGAATCCGCGCCGGCCCCGGGTTCCCGCTCGGAGGCGCCCACACGGGGGATTTGCCTTCGCGCAGCAGGGTGAGGCCCCATGCCGCGACGAGCAGGCCAATGGCGGCCATCAGCTTGGCGAAACGAATGGACATCACAAGACCCAGTATTAGACTCCGGCGCCCCGGCATTAGTTTCAAGCGCGGTGGCTCGAAAACGGAAATATCGGCTGGATGGAGTATAATTGCCGGGGCAACATGTTTGGGAGGCAATCATGAAAAAGCGATCCGTTTATGGCTTGATGGCCATACTTTCGCTGGCTGCGCTGTCAGCCTGCTCTCGAAACACCGGCATTCCCCATCTTCAGAAACAGGGCACGGCCACCCGCTTGATCGTCGACGGCAAGCCATTTCTGATGCTCGCGGGAGAACTGCGCAATTCCAGTGGATCGAGTCTCGAGTACCTGAAGCCGATTTGGCCCAAGCTCGCGGCCATGCACATCAACACCGTTCTGACCGCGGTCTACTGGGAATTGCTCGAGCCCAAGGAGGGACAGTACGATTTCACCCCGGTGGACGGCGCCATCCGGGCCGCGCAAGCCTACCATCTGCGAGTGATCTTTCTGTGGTTCGGAAGCTGGAAGAACGGCGTCTCCAGCTACCCTCCCGCGTGGGTGAAAACCGATGAGAACCGGTTCCCGCGCGTCCAGGACAAAAACGGCAAGGGCATCGAGACCCTTTCCACCCTTGGCACGGCGACCCGCGATGCCGATAGCCGCGCTTTTGCCGCCCTCATGCGTCACATCAAGGAGGTGGACACCCAGCACACCGTGGTCATGATGCAGGTGGAAAACGAAACCGGCGTGCTGGGCGACTCGCGGGACAGGAACGATCTGGCCAACAAGGCTTTCGCGGGACCCGTGCCCAAGGAGCTGCTGGACTATATCGCCAGCCACAAGGACAGCCTCCATCCGAATCTCGCCGCGGCCTGGGAAGCGGCCGGGTCCAAGACGTCGGGGACCTGGGAAGAGGTTTTCGGCAAGTCCGAGTACACCGATGAGATCTTCATGGCCTGGAATTACGCGAGCTACGTAGGCCATGTGGCCGCGGCCGGCAAGGCCGAATATCCGATACCGATGTACGTGAACACCTGGTGCTCCATGGGCGGCCCGGGCAGGGGGCCTGGAACATTCCCCAGCGGCGGCCCCGAGCCGGAAGTGGGGAACATCTGGAAAGTGGGCGCGCCGGCCATCGACGTCCGCGGGCCGGACCTGTACTCCCCGAATCAACCCGAGTGGATCAAATGGTACCGGGCCAACGATACGGAGAACCCGCTGTTCATCCCCGAGACGGATAACGTTCGGGGCGCATATCACCTCTTCTACGCCATGGGGCAGTACGATGCCATGGGTTTCGCCCCGTTTGCCATCGACGAACTCTTCCACCCGCCCGCTTCCGGGACGGGGGTGGAACCGGCGGACCTGCCGCTGGCCAAGAGCTACGCCATCGCCGAGCAGATCGCCCCCTTGTTTCTCGAATACCAGGGCACCGGCAAGATGGCCGGCGTGGTGGTGAGCGCGGACGATCCGTCGCAGAAGGTCGCGTTAGGCGACTACGTGCTGGAGGTCAACTATCCGCGCGGCCGGCGGCCGCCGGAGCCGCCTCCGGCCAAACCCGGGGTCAAGCCCGCCGCCGGCGCGCCCGCCGTACCGGCTCCGCCACCGGCGCCGGCGCCTCCGGGACCGCCTCCCGTCGGCGTGATTATCATTTCCGTGGGACCGGCTGAGTACATCATCGCCGGCAGCGGGCAAGCCACCATCCGGTTCTCGCCCAACACCCCCGGAGATCCCACCGCCGGGGTCCTCTCCATCGAGGAGGGAACCTTTGTGAACGGCCAGTGGGTTCTCGGACGCAGGCTGAACGGCGACGAGACCAGCCAGGGCGGATTCGCGCGCATTGGCGGAAATGGAATCCCCAACGGAAGCATCCAGCGCGTGAAGTTGTACCGCTACCACTGAGGCCGCGTTGAAGTGGGACAGACGATCGGTTTTTGTCGTCTGTCACGCTTTGGGCCGAATGACAGACGACCGAAACCGATCGTCTGTCCCACCTTTGACTTGACCGTGCTGTAGGGGCCGGGCGTCCGTGCGAAGTGGGACAGACGATCGCTTTTTGTCGTCTGTCACGCTTTGGGCCGGATGACAGACGACGGAAACCGATCGTCTGTCCCACCTTTGACTTGATCGTGCTGTAGGGGCCGGGCGTCCATGCGAAGTGGGACAGACGATCGCTTTTTGTCGTCTGTCACGCTTTGGGCCGGATGACAGACGACGGAAACCGATCGTCTGTCCCACCTTGGGCCGAATGTCCCACCCTGGGCCGGATGACAGACGACGGAAACCGATCGTCTGTCCCACCTTGGGCCGAAACGACGACCGAAAGCGATCGTCTGTCCCACCGCCCGTGCTACACTCCCTTCATGCCGGAACCTCGCGACGTTCCCGATGAACCTCCGCCGTTTCTGGGCTCCTGGAGGCGCGTGTATATCGCGGTCCTCCTCTACCTGGGCGCCGTCATCCTCGGGTTCTACGTTTTCGCGCGAGCCTATCGATGAGACCGGTCGATTGGGTGGTGCTGGTCGCCGCGCTGTCGTCGATTGTGGCCTACGGGCTGTATCGAAGCCGCGGCAGCAACACCGTCGACAGCTACCTGCTGGCCGGCAAAACCATGCCTTGGTATGCCATGGCGCTTTCCATCATGGCCACCCAGGCCAGCGCCATTACCTTCATCTCCACCACCGGCCAGGCCTATGTGGACGGCATGCGCTTCGTGCAGTTCTACTTCGGGCTGCCCATCGCCATGGTGATCCTCTGCGCGACGGTGGTTCCGCTGTTCCATCATGCCCGGGTCTATACCGCGTATGAGTACCTGGAGAACCGCTTCGACGGCAAGACGCGCGCCCTGGCCAGCGCCATTTTCCTGTGCCAGCGCGGGCTGTCGGCGGGTTTCACGATCTACGCTCCGGCGCTGGTGCTGAGCGTGATTCTGGGCTGGCCGGAGCGCGTTACCACCTCGCTGATGGGCGCGGTGGTGGTGGCCTACACCGTGTTCGGGGGCATCAAGGCCGTCACCTGGTCGAACGTGCAGCAGATGTGCGTCATCATGCTGGGGCTGGTGGTGGCGCTGGTGACGGTGGTGGCGCTGCTGCCGCACCAGGTTTCCTTCCGCGACGCGGCGTACCTGGCGGGCGCCGCCGGGCGCCTGAACGCCGTCACCACCAATTTCAACTGGCAGGACCGCTTCAATATCTGGAGCGGCGTGCTGGGCGGCACGTTCCTGTTTCTTTCCTATTTCGGATGCGACCAGTCCCAGGTGCAGCGTTACCTCACCGGCCGCTCGGTTGCCGAAAGCCGGTTGAGCCTGCTGTTCAACGCCGTGGCCAAGGTCCCCATGCAGGCCTTCATCCTGTTCATCGGGGCCATGGTGTTCGTGTTCTATGTGTTCGAGCAGCCGCCGGTGCTCTTCCAGCAGACCGAGTTGAAGCGCATCCAGACGGCGGCGGGCTATGCGCCGGTGGCCGCGGAGTACGGCCGGGCTTTCGAGAGCCGCCGCGCCGCGGCGCTGGCGCTGGTGGAAGCCCACAAGTCCGGCGACCGCGCGGGAGAAGCGCGCCGCATCGCCGAATACCGGGGCGCGCAGAAGGCCATCGACTCCGTGCGGGAGGACGCCGCCCGCCTGGTGGAGCGCACCGGCGGCGAGAAGGGCTTCACGGACGCCAACTACATCTTCCTTTCCTTCGTGACGCGTTACATGCCGGCGGGCATCGTGGGGCTGGTAATCGCGGTGATCCTCGCCGCCACCATGTCCGCCAGCTCGGGGGAAATCAATTCGCTCGCCACCGTGACGGTGGTGGATATTTACAAGCGCTACGTCCGCCGCGACGCCACGGACCATCATTATCTGGGGGCATCGCGCCTGGCCACGCTGTTCTGGGGGGTGTACGCGGTGGCCTTCGCGGGCATGGCGGGGAGGTTCGGCCCGCTCATCGTGGCCGTGAACCAGGTGGGGTCGCTGTTCTACGGCTCCCTGCTGGGATGCTTCGTGCTGGCGCTGGGATTCCGCCGGGTGCGAGGCACGGCCGCATTCTGCGGCATGTTGGCCGGAGAAGCGGCGATTCTCGCCACCGCGAAGTGGAGTGACATCTCCTGGCTCTGGTACAACGTGATCGGTTGCGGCGTGGTGGTAGCGGCGGCCCTGGCGCTGACCTGGATCTCACCGCGCCCCGAAGGCGTTCCAAACTGAACGAAAAAGACTAGCGGCTCATGAGCCGGGAGCCGCCGACTTCGCCTCGTCGCGCAGGGCGGCGATGCGGTTCTGCAGCGTCCGCAGGCTGATCCCCAACATCCCGGCGGCGAGTTTGCGATTGCCGCCCACGTGCTCGAGGGTGAGTTTGATGTAAGCCTCCTCGAGCTTCATGAGCGGCTGGCCAGGCTGGAGCATTACGGGGCCTTCATAGCCTTGCGGCGGCCGGGCATAGGGGCTGGGGCTGGCGCCTAACGGAGGGGAAGGAAGGTCCGCCAGCCGGATCAAACCCTCGCCCGCCACGATGGCGGCCCGCTCCAGAATATTGCGCAGCTCGCGCACATTACCGGGCCAATCATACCGGTGAAAAAGATCCAGCACTTCGGCGTCGGCCCCGGTAACGCGCGTGCCGTGCTTCTGATTCAGAGTCCGCAGCATGACATCGGCGATCGGCGCGATATCCTCTTTATGTTCCCGTAGCGGCGGCGCTACGATCTGGAACACGCTCAACCGATAGTACAGTTCTTCGCGCAGATGCGTCTCGAGGTCCTGACTGGTGGCGGCCAGCACGCGAACGTCTACCGGGATTTCCCTTTTACCGCCCAGCCGCCGCACGCGCAAGTCCTCGAGAACGCGCAGCAGCTTGGGCTGCGTGGAGGAGGGCATCTCGCCGATCTCGTCGAGAAACAAAGTGCCCCCGTGAGCTTGCTCGAAGCAACCGGCGGAACGCTCCATGGCGCCCGTAAACGCGCCTTTCTCGTGGCCGAATAACTCGCTCTCCACCAGGGCCTCGGGTAAGGCGGCTGCATTGATGGCGACGAAAGGCCCATCGCAGCGCGGGCTGCACTTATGGATCTCCCGGGCAATCAACTCCTTCCCGGTTCCACTCTCTCCGCGGATCAATACGGGCGCGGAGGTGGGCCCCACCTGCCGGATCAACGAGAAGATCTGCTGCATTGCCGGGGAGGATCCCACCATGTCGCCGAGCACGCCGCGAAGGCTCAGGTCGCGGGTAAGCTCTTCGGTTTTCCGCAGACTTCGTTTGTATCGGATCGCACGTTCCAGAAGGGTCCGGAAGGCGCGCGGTTCCACCGGCTTCTCCAGGAACCAGAACGCCTTGAGGTCATGGACGGTGGAAAGCGCCTTTTCCATGCTGCCGAAGCCGGTGAGCGCGATCGCCGGAGTGAGGTCGCCGCGTTCCTTCAAATGCTGAAGCAGCTCGAAGCCGTCCATGCGCGGCATGACCAGATCCGCGACGATGACGTCGGCGTTGAAGACGGCGAGCCGCTCCAGCGCATCTTGCCCGTCGCAGGCGGCCTGCGTCTCAAAATCACCACCGGAGAGCATGGCAGCCAGGGCGTTGCGCTGGCGCTCGTCATCGTCGACGATCAGTATCCGGCCCGGAACCGCGGGCAGTCGGGGCATCGCCTCCCATTTTAGCAAGCCGCCTCGGAACCGGCGCCGCGATTCGAATCGTCTTCGCGCTGGACGAAGCTATGGACGCTCATGGTGAATTTGTTATCGCGCAAATTGCGGAACCGGCGCCCCCTTGGCGCGCCGGCTCAGTTGATAAACCTATAACTGGTTACGCGGCCCCACATTCCAACCGCCTTCAAGACCCAAACTCCGACCGCAATGACGACCACGATATTCAGAATCGTCTTGATGCTGCCGGCCATGGGGATGAAGTTGTTGATCAACCACAACGCGACGCCGACCACGATCAGCGCGATGACGATGTTTACTAGAGGCATTGTTTTTACGCTCCCGATGGTTAAGTAGCAATCCGCTGGCCAGTCGCGGGCGTGTTCGCTAACCCAGAATCCGGCGTCCCTGGATCAGACGGATCACCATGACTACCAGGGCAACGACTAACAGGATGTGGATCAGCCCGCCGGCGGTGTAGGAGGTGGCCAGTCCCAGCGCCCACAAAACCAGCAGAATTATACAGATTGTCCAAAGCATATTGTTTCTCCTTACAACTGACCGGTCGGAGCACGTATCGGTCCGAACCGGCGAGTGGAGCCGGGGCGGGCCGGCGAGGCGCCGGAGCGGGAATCCCGCGTGGCCCAAGATGCAGGATGTGCACGAAGATGCGAAAGTTGCCGCGATGGGCCGGAATTCCCCGCCGGGACTCCCGCCGATTCGATCGCTCGGGGCTTTTCCATGTCCGGAAACTTGGCCCTATCCGTGCAGTCAATCCCAAGGTCGCCGAACACCCCCGCGGGGTAACCGGGACGACAGGAGAGGTCGAAATGAAGATGATCACAGCGGCAACTTGCAGTCTTGCTCTCGGGGTGTTGTGCCTGAGCCTGGCTCCCATGGCTTCAGCGGCGGGTAAATCGGACCAAGCGGGCGTCAAAAGCGCTCAACAGAGCCTGAGCGACAAGGGATTCTATCACGGGAGCGTCGATGGCAAGGCCGGCCCCCGTACGCGGGCCGGCATTCGCGAATATCAGAAATCGGAGAGCTTGCCGGTCACCGGACGTCTCGATGTGGCGACGGCCGGCAGACTGGGAGTGGCCCCGGAATCCGAGGGCGGCGACTTCAAAACGGCGGGCCGGGACGTTGGCAAAGGTGGCCAGGACATGGGCCACGAGATGAAGGAAGGCAAGCCTCTGGCGGCCGGCAAGGAGTTCGGGCAGGAAGTGGGACACGCGGGCAAGAAGGTTGGAGAAGGCGTCAAAAAGGCCGCCAGTCCTAGCGATAGCGAGAAGCAGAACCCGTAATCGGGTGGGTTCGCCGCTGGGCGGAGATGGTGGGGCGGACCCCGCTGGTCCCGCTCATGAGCCTTTAACAAAGCCCTGACCGGGGAGGAGCTTTCTCAAGCTTCGCAACCTTGGTTTACGCCTTGTATCAGGGCACGGCTTTAGACGTGCCGAAAAGGCGCAAACCATCATGGGCTTCAGCCCCCGCGCTTACCGCTCCGCTTCAGGGGCTGAAGCCCAATTGTCAACTGCGCCGTGGCACCTCTAAAGCCGTGCCCTGATACCAAGCCAGAGCGCCTTACTTTGACGCCAATGCCCAGTACCTTGACCGTCTGATTGGTTCCCTCGCTGCGGGCCGGGCATGCCCGGCCCGTAGCGTTGAGGAAGTAATCACGCGGTCAAAGCACTAGTTCGCCCGGCAATGGGGAAACTAAGTGAGGTTGTCCCTGAAGCCTGCCAATTACAGCATCTCCATCTCCACGCGGGCCAGGAGGTTCTTTAGCTGGCTTACCGCCGCCCGCAGCGAGCCGCGCTCGGTCTTGCCGGCGGATTTGGCGATGCGGCGAGCGTTGTCCACCAGCCGTTGCCCCTGCGCCCGGAGATCCGCGATGCGTTCGCCCGGGCCTTTAGCCGGGCGAGCCGCAACGGCGTCTTTTTGCAGGCGGAGCACCGCCTCGGCCACCGTCTCCGCGTTCTCGGGAAGCAGTGCGATCACTTCCGTTCCGAGATGAATACCGTCCTCCCGCACCGCCGGTGCGATGGCGCGATACTCGTCGGCGGTGATGCCCGTCATTTGCGCCAGCTCGAAAAACACCGGGCCGAATTCCTCCAACCAGCCGATCATGCGATCGACGCTCCGCCGGCTGGTCCTCAAATGCGCGGTGCAGAACTCGTCCCAATTGGCAGCCACTTCCCGATAGATCTGAGATTCGCGAATGCGCCGGAGCGACTCCGCTTGCGCGGCGCCGCACCGTCCGGCAAGCGCGGTGAACGCCTCGCGTTTGCCCATCAGGATGCCCAGTTCCAGCAGGCACTGTTTCTTCGCCGCCACGTCAATCAGTTTCTTCATAGACACACCTCTCCCGGCCCGCTTTTGGGCAAATTGCCCAAAACGGGGTCGCAAGTACTTGAAATAGAATGAGTTATTTTTGGGGCCGAAGAATTTTGGGCAAAATGCCCAAAACCCCCCTCTTTCAGCATGGCACACGACTTTGCTCCCGCAGCCTTCCCGGCTTGCCAGCGATTCATGCAACCGCCTAAAACCAAACGAGTTGACTCACCCAGGATTTATTTTGTTTTCGTGAACTGGCAAAAGAATGGCCGCCCGTTTCCGGGCGGCCTTGGGCGGAAGTAGTCGTTCAATCAGGATCTTCGACCGGCGTTGGCCGGCTACAGCGCGATGGTGATCGCCATTCCGATGCCCGGATAACGGCGGTCGTAAAGGTAGTACCCATTGTCATAAGCGATGTAAAGGTCGTCGGCGTCATACCAGTTCAACGCCCAGTCTTGCGGCCATGGATCCAGAAGCATGAACGAATAGCCGCCGTACGCGAAGCGCGGATACCCCATGTACATGGTGGGCCGGCTGTGCATACGGAACGAGTGTTGGCTCCCGAAAGAAAGATCGAAGCTGGCCTGAGGAATGAAGGAACCGCCATAGCCGCCACGCTGCGCCCAGGTGCGATGCTGGGTTGCCCAGCTCTGCGCGCGACCCTGCTGCCATGTACTATGTTCCTGCCAGCCGCCGCCCTGCTTTAGCCATCCCCGCTGCTGTTGCCATGAGGCGGCCTGCTGCGCGGTCCGCGGCGGCTGCGGTTGTTGCCGGGCCTGCTGGGAAGGTTGCGCCTGCGGCCGTTGTTGCGGGGCCTGCTGGGCCCGCTGCTGCGGCTGCGGTTGCTTCTGCTGTGTCTGTGCGCGTTGCGCCTGCTGCTGCGCTTGCGGCCGCTGCGGCTGAGCCTGTTGGGCCCGCTGCCGCGGCTGTTCGGCGGGTTGCGCGCGCTGCTGCGCTTGCGGCTGTTTCTGCTGCGTCTGTGCGCGCTGGGCCTGCTGCGCTTGCGGCTGTTTCTGCTGCATCTGTGGGCGCTGGGCCTGCTGCACTTGCGGCCGCTGTGGCGCGGCTTGCGCGCGTTGCTGCACCTGCGGCTGTTTCTGCTGTGGCTGTGGGCGCTGGGCCTGCTGCACTTGCGGCCGTTGTTGCTGGGGCTGCTGAGCCCGCGGCTGTTGCACCGGTTGCGCGCGCTGCTGCGCTTGCGGCGTCTGTGGGCGTTGCGCCTGCGGTTGCGCCTGTGGGCGCTGCTGTTGCGCGGCTGCGGGCGCGGCGTGCTCTTCGGGTTTGCCCTCCTGGCCGCGCTGCGCGTAGGCAGGGGCCAGCGTCCCGAAAAGCAGAAACACCGCGCCGGTGGTGGTAACTCGAACGAATTGCATGATATTCATCTCCGTTAAGGTCGCTAATAGGGTGTGCACGCGGACGGCCAGCCCCTTCTAACTATGTTCCACAGCGGCCGGCGCTCTCTCCGTGGGCTTGTCCGCCATCCCGTAGTCCGCGGAAGCCTCCGAGGCGGAGGAAATATCCCGTGCGCCAGTGTCCTTCAAGGTCTTCTCCGCCCGGTCGCGCCACTCCTGGCTGTCGCAATGAACCGACAGGAGAATGCCGCCGCGCCTGACCCGGCCCGCATACCGCTTGGCGAGGTATTCGGGGAGACGCGAGCCCGCCAGAAATCCCACAATCCAACCCAGCGCCCCGCCGGCGCCGGCGCCCGCCAAAGCCGCCACTACCGGTCCAGCCGCGGCCAGCGGCGCTAAAGCTGGGATGGCCGCAGTTTGCGTGGAAACGAACCAGGCCGCGGCGGCGCCAATCACCGCGCCCACGGCCGCTCCCGTGGCCGCTCCCTGCGACGCCTTGGTGTGTTTCTCGTGCGCGAAATCCTTGGAGCCCTGGTTGTCGGACGACAGGACCGCGATGTCCGTCGCCCGAAACCCCGCTTTGTGCAGGACGCCGATGGCGTCCGAAACGGTTGTTCGGTCCTCATAGATCCCGATGACCGATGTATTCCTTGCCATTTTGGGTTCCTCCTTTTGGAACTGTCGTGTGTGTATATGTGCACGAGGCGGGCCACGCGCCGCCGCGGGCCGGGCACGCGCCGGCCCGGAGCGGCGAGGTGCAAATCAAGCACTCGAAGCCGCAAACAGCGTGCGTAAGTGCAGAACTTGCCCTTGGGAGTGCACATTCGGCGGCGCCAAGACGCAGGATGCACGACTCGGTGGGACAGACGATCGGTTTTCGTCGTCTGTCATCTCCGCGGGGCTTGTTGGGTGCGCGACATGGAAGTGGGGTCAAGCCTTTCGGCTTGCCGCCGGGCTTTTGCCCGGCGTCCGGCGCAGGCGCGAAGAACGCCGGCTGAAAAGCCGGCGGCAAGCCAAAAGGCTTGGCCCCACATGGGCTCGGCCTTGCGCTCGGATTTCGTGCCTTTTGCGGGGCAATCACGTCGCTGTCCACTCTTGTGTCGCGCACCCGGGCTTATCAGGCCCGACAGGGTTGAAGAAGGGCAGCCCATCCCGACTGGGTCGAAGAGCACCTGAGATTCACGGCGGGCAGGTGAAACCGCCTGCCCCACCAATCGCCCGAATCAAGCCCTCGCCCACCTCCCTCGACTTCAAACGGCGGCAAACGTGCCTCAGGTAAGTTGCGCCGGGAAACCGGAAGAAAGGCGACTATGTTACTGCTGCTTTTGCTCGTCGTATTATTACTCGCGCTCGCGCCGGCCTGGCCGTACAGCAGAAACTGGGGTTACTACCCCAGCGGAGCGCTGGGAACGGTGTTGCTGATTGTGATCGCGCTGGTGTTGTTTGGGCAGCTCCGCCTGTAGGCGGGCTCTGCAGACTCGTTCTGAAACGAACCATAAGGAGAAGACATGAATTGGGATCAAATCGAAGGCAAGTGGAAACAGTTCACCGGCTCCGCCCGCGAGCGCTGGGGGAAACTCACCGATAACGACTGGGAGACCATCGCCGGCAAGAAGGACCAGTTGATCGGGCGAATTCAGGAACGGTATGGAGTAGCCAAGGCCGAGGCCGAAAAGCAGGCCGACGAATGGTCGCGCGCGCTGACCCAACATGACCGCGAAAGCCACGCCGCCACCCGCCTTTAGCCAGCGCCGGTCCAGGCAGGGGATGCACATAGATGAAACCGGCCCAAGCGCGATTCGCGAATCTCTGGTGCAAGTTGATGCACACGGAGCCGATGTGGCCCTCGCACGGCCAATACGAGTGCCGGACGTGCACACAGCCGAAGTCGCGGTTGCGGCCTGAAATAGCGCCCCTGAAAACGCGCCAACAAATGCCCGGGAGGGCCAAGACGATGTTGAGGAACGCAGATCATCTGAAAGGCTTCGCGATACGAGCCACCGACGGCGGGCTGGGGACCGTGGATCAGTTCTATTTCGACGATGAGACCTGGGCCATACGCTACCTGACGGTGGAAACCGCCGGCTGGCTTGGCGGGCGGCAAGTGTTAATCTCGCCAATTTCGGTGGTCCATGCGGACTGGGAAGCCCGGCGCCTCGATGTGGCGCTGACCAAGCGGCAGGTTCAAAACAGCCCCGACATCGACACCCACCTGCCTGTCTCGCGGCAGCATGAGGCCGCCTACCTGGGGTATTACGGATATCCCTATTATTGGGGCGGTCCCTATCTGTGGGGCCCGGCGTTCTACCCGGCGGGCCTGGCTGTTCCAATATGTCCCACCGCGGAAGCGGTGGCGGACAAGATGCGGAAGGAGTCGCCGGATTCGCATTTACGCAGCAGCCAGGCGGTTACCGGCTATCATATCGACACGGCCGATGGTGAAATCGGCCATGTGGTCGGGTTTATTGTAGACGAGGAAGCCTGGGCGATCCGCTACCTCGAGGTGGCGACGCGAAATTGGTGGCCGGGAAACAAGGTCCTGATCTCGCCCGCGTGGGTGGAGCGGATGAGCTGGACGGAATCCAAAGTTTTCGTCGGTCTCTCGCGGGAGGCCATCAAGGAAGCCCCGGAGTATACCGGCTCCACGCAGATCACTCGAGAGTATGAAAACCGGCTTCACCTGCACTACGGCCGGCCGCCATATTGGCTGCGCGAAGGCGCACATGAGTCGCGTTTAGGCCAGGGCGCAGGCGTCCGGTAGAGCGGTGATTGGGCCGCGGCCATTGAGTTGCTCAGTCTTAGTTGGATTGGCGAAATAACCTTTCAAATTCGCCCTCTGCCGCAACCGGCAGGCGGAAGAAGAGTGGGCTGCAGCAAGACGCGCTCACTTGACTTTGCCTAGCTTGTCGCCGCGGAGGGCATTTTTTTGCGGGGATCGATCGCATGAGTCTCTCCGGAACTCGCCTGATTTGTTTCTTCACGCCTCGGGCCGGGCGTGCCCGGCCCCGCGCCGCTCTCTTGAATTCGCGACAATTCCTGCATTCCGTAAGGCAATAACTGCATAAACCTGAATTACGAAGTCAACTTCGGATACACTGAACTCCTACAGGCCATTACCTTGAAAGAACAGGCTTTGTATCAGGGCACGGCTTGAGCCGTGTCGATCGGGAGGCGTTTTCTGGGCTTTAGCCCCGGTTTGGCCACCCCGATGCAAATGCTTCTGGTCCTCAAAAACAGGGGCTGAAGCCGTGCCCCGATACAATGCGCCGACTTCGGAATTACAGGATAAATCGATAGCTCGGACGAGCTTTGAGCGATTCCCGGCCTCGGCGCCACGCCGTTTGTCTCTCAAAGCGCCGAAAGTCACAACTCTTGATTGCGATGACCGCCGCATGATTCGCGGGGCGTTGCGACGCAGAAGTGGAACTCAGGCCACCCGGCGGTCCTCCCAGTAGTCCTCGAAGCGGCCGTTGAGATGGCAGCATCGCAGGGTGATGATGGCGTTGGCCCCTGTCGCACGCCCTAATTCGCGCGGCTGGGCCCCGATGGACCTCGGAGTGCTCGTCTTTCATTGCGCGCCACCAGGCGGCCGAGGTCCGGCAGGCATGGATCCCGACAAAGCGAGGAGCCGGTCGCGTGCATTCGAGAGCTAAGGAGAATAAGCAGATGAGTGTTTTGAGAACTGTGACAACAACCGTGTTTTGCGCGGCGCTATTGGGCGTGGTGTCTTCACCAGGCGCAAAAGCGGACGAGTGGAACAGGAAAACCGTAATGACTTTCAGCGGGCCAGTGGAGATTCCGGGAGTCCACCTCAAGGGGTGGGGCGTGTTGCCGGCCGGCACGTACGTGTTCAAGATCCTGGACTCGCAGTCGGATCGCCACATCGTCCAGATCTTCAACGCCGACGAAACGCAGTGCTACGCCACCATCCTGGCCATTCCGAACTATCGCCTCAAGGTGACTGGTAAGACCGTGGTTACTTTCCGGGAGCGGCCGGCGGGTCAGCCGGAGGCGCTCCGGGCATGGTTCTATCCGGGCCGGAACTGGGGCGAAGAGTTCGTCTATCCGAAAGCCAAGGCAGTACAGTTGGCCAAGGAGACTAGCACGCCGGTTCTTTTCCTGATGGCCGAGGTCCCGGTGGAAGTCGAAGCGCCGATCAAGACAGCCGACGAACCGGTAGTCGTGCAACTGAAGCAGGCGCCCATCATGGCGATTCAGCCCACGGGAGAAGCGGTGGAAATCGCCGCCGTAGTCACCCCGCCGCCGGCCGTGGAACTCCAGCCGGACCCGGCGCCGGCGCCGGTGCAGGTAGCCGCCTTGGAGCTACCGCAAACGGCTAGCTGGTTGCCGCTGATCGCGCTGTTCGGAGTGCTGGCTTTAGTTGGAGGCCTGGCCCTCCGGCTGGTGCAAAAGCGCGTTCTGTGAACGGGCTTGCTTCTGGCGCGCCTGTATTCCGGCGCGCCCGCGGCGGCGGTGGCGTATTCAAAAGGAGAACGGCTATGAGGAGGTGGCTGCCGCGGGCGGGAATGCGCGGCGCGGCGAAGGTGTTGGCGCTCCCGCTGCTCCTTTTGATCGGCTTGACGGGCTACGCCGGACGTCAGGCTCCGCCGCCCGCGGGACAAGATCGCGATTCGGGATCATTCCGCATCTCGGTCGACGTCGCCCTGGTGGTTTTGCCCGCGACGGTGTCCGACCGTCAGGGCGGCTTTGTCTCCAATCTGGGCGAAGGGGATTTCGAGGTTTACGAGGACGGCGTCCCGCAACGCATCCGGCTCTTCAGAAACGAAGATATTCCGGTCACCGTGGGGCTGGTTGTCGATCACAGCACGACCATGCGGCCGAAGCTTGCGGAGGTGACCGCCGCGGCCCGGACCTTCGTGCGGTCCAGTAATCGAGACGACGAGATGTTCGTCGTCAACTTCAACGAGATCGCGTCGCTGGGCCTGCCCGGCGAGGTCCGATTCACGGATCGCGCCGCCGAACTCCAAGACGCGATCCTGATGGCGCCCGCCGGAGGCCAGACGGCTCTCTACGACGCGATCATCAAGGCATTAGAAGTCTTACGGGCAGGCAGCCGGGACAGGAAGGCGCTGATCGTGGTCAGTGACGGCGGCGACAACGCCAGCGCGCATAGCCTGGCCCAAGTCATGAGACTGGCCGGGCAATCGAGCGCGGTCATCTATACCATAGGCGTATTCGACGAAGAAGATCCGGACCGGAACCCAGGCGTGCTCAAGCGCCTGGCGCAGGCGACGGGCGGCCAGGCCTTTCTTCCCGGCCAACTCAGCGAAGTAGTGGCCATCTGCGAGCGCATCGCGCGGGACATTCGCCACCAATACACGATTGGATACGTTCCCATTAACCTGGCGCGTGACGGGGCTCATCGCGCCATTCGGGTAGTTGCCCGGGCCAGCGGCCGCGGCAGCTTGTCCGTGCGGACGCGCACCGGTTACATTGCCGGCGGCGAACCACGGCTTGACAACCAGGGCGCCAAATGAGGCTCCGCGTTGGCAAGGAACCACTCCGGCGGATTCTGAAGTGGGCCCAGCGTGCGCTGTTTGCCTGCGCCATCCTGCTTTTGGGTTACTGCGGATTCGCCCTGGTGGACGCCTGGGTTTTTCAGAGGCGCGAGAGCCGGGATCTCGACCGCCTGCTGCGCGCCCGCGCGGCGAGCGAAGGCGCGCCTCAACCGGCCCCGGCAAGCGCGCCCGCCGCCGTGGCGGACGGCCTGATCGGCCGCCTTGAGATCCCCCGACTGCGGGTTTCCGCGGTGGTCGTCGAAGGGGTCGACAAAACCACTCTACGGCGCGCGGTGGGACACATTCCCGGCACGGCGCTGCCGGGAGAGCCCGGCAACGCGGGCCTGGCCGGGCACCGGGACACGTTCTTTCGCCCGCTGAAGGATCTGAGGATCAAAGACCAGATCCGACTCTCGACCTTGAAAGGCGATTTCCACTACGAGGTCGAGTCGCTCAAGATCGTGGCGCCGGAGGACGTTGGGGTACTCGCGCCGTCGGGCGAGAACGTGCTGACGCTGGTGACCTGTTACCCCTTCTATTACGTCGGGCCGGCGCCCAAGCGGTGGATTGTCAGAGCAAGACAGGTGGTACGATAATGCAGACTTTATCGAGACGGAGCGGCGATGGACGGCGGCTGGGGGTGGGCTTGAAACACGCTGCGGTGGTTCCCGCGGCCCGGATCCTGGTCATTGAAGACAACGCCTCGGACGTCTTTCTTCTGGATCGGGCGCTTAAGAAGCAGGACCTCCGATTCGAACTGGTTCACCTGATTAGCGGAGGCGAAGCCCTGGCTTTCATCCGCCGGCAGGGGGCCTATGCCGATGCAGCCATTCCAAACCTGATTCTGGTGGACCTGAACCTTTCCAAGTATACCGGCGAAGACATCTTGCGCGAAATCCGCGGCGCCGGACACCTCGGCGGCGTTCCGGTGTGCGTGTGGAGCTCTTCCCGGTCGCGGCGGGACGAGGCTATGCTCAGGGACCTGGGAGTTTGCCAGTTCATCACCAAGCCCTCGGGCCTCGATGAGTTCATGGAGATCGGCAAGGTACTCAAGGATCTGCTTTCAGAGCCGCGACCGTAAGGGAGCGGTAGGCTGCCTTCAGAGCCGCGACCGTAAGGAAGCGGTGCAGCTTTCAGCGGTAGGCACCGCGCCGGCGCAAGTATGGCACTGAACGTGCTTAGTCGCGTTCCAGTGATGACGCCAGTTCGTCCCGGCGAGAAAGGTAATGCTGGAGTGGCAAAGAAGACCGGCAGTCGCCGGCCCGGCGAGGCCGCGCGTTCTGGGCGTGCATCCCGCCCGGAGCATCGAACGACCCCGCCCGTGACTCGCGTGTCCGCGGCAGCGAGCGTGCGCCCGGCCGCCCAGGAACGCGCCGAAGGCGGCTCACTCCCCATGGTTGTCGGCGTAGGCGCCTCCGCCGGCGGGTTGGAGGCGTTCACGGAGCTGCTCAGCCAGCTTCCGGACGATACCGGAATGGCGTTCGTGCTGATTCAGCATCTCGACCCGAAGCACGAGAGTCATCTGACGGAGTTACTCGTCAAGGCCAGCACAATGCCGGTGGCCGAAGTGAAAGGCGACACTCGCGCCGAGGCCAACCATGTTTATGTGATTCCACCGGGATGCAATTTGAGCATCTCGAGCGGAGTCCTTCAGACCGCGCCCCGGCCGGCCAACGGCCGCAACATGCCCATCGACTCTTTTCTCCGCGCCCTGGCAGCGGACCGGGGCGCCAGGGCCCTCGGCGTGGTTCTGTCGGGAACCGCATCCGATGGGACCCTCGGCCTGCGGGCGATCCAGGCCGCGGGCGGCGTCACCTTCGCTCAGGAAATGCGAACCGCGAAGTTCGACGGCATGCCACGAAGCGCCATCGAAGCGGGCGTAGTGGATTTTGTCCTCCCCCCGGCCGGAATCGCGCGCAAACTGGCGGCCATCGCGCACGATTCTCAGGTCCCGATGGAGCCGTCCGGGGATCCGGAACTGGCCAAGATTCTCCGCCTGGTGCGGAGCGCCACCGGAGTGGATTTCACGCACTACAAGCACAGCACCCTGGCCCGGCGCATCAAGCGGCGGATGGCCCTCCGCGGATTCCAAAGGCTGGAAGACTACAGCCGGCTTCTCGAACGGGATCGCGAGGAAGCCAGCGCGTTGTGCGAGGACTGTTTTGTCACCGTAACCGCGTTCTTTCGCGAAACCGCGGTCTTCGAGGAACTGAAGAAGAGGGTGTTCCCCGCCCTGGTTGAAAACAGGGGGCCCGAGGACCCGATCCGAATCTGGGTGGCCGGGTGCTCCACGGGCGAGGAAGCGTATTCGATCGCCATGTGCCTGATGGAATTCCTGGACGAAGCGAAAGTGAGCGTTCCGTTCGAGGTTTTCGCCACCGATATCAGCGAGACGGCGATCGAAAAAGCCCGCTCCGGCGCATACGCGGACGCCGCGTTGGCGCATGTCTCGCCGCGGCGATTGGCGCGCTTTTTCACCAAAAAGGAACGCGGGCGCCAGGTCGCGAAGATCGTCCGCGACGTGTGCGTTTTCGCCCGGCACAACGTGGCCGAAGACCCGCCTTTCTCCAAGCTGGATCTCATCAGTTGCTGCAACGTGCTGATCTACCTGGGGACGGCTTTGCAGCGCAAGGTATTATCGACGCTGCATCGCTCCCTCAAGCCGACGGGTTTCCTGGTGCTCGGTCCGTCGGAGAGCATCGGGGCGCTTTCCGAGTCGTTTCATCCAGTGGAAAAGACCCACAAGATCTATGGCGTGCAGCCGGCCGCCAGTACGCCGGAGCCGCGCCTGAACGAAGGCCGCCGCGCCGCGGGCCGGGCCGATCGGCGGGAAACAACCGGCGAGGGCCGGGCCGGGCTGGAAGCGCTGAGAGAAGCCGACCGTTTGGCGCTGGCCGAATATGGCCCCCCCGGCGCCGTCATCGACGACGAAATGAACGTGGTGCAGGTGCGGGGCCGCACGGCTCCGTACCTGGAGCTTTCGCCGGGAGAGCCGACCCGGAATCTGCTGAAACTGGCGCGCGAAGGCTTGATTGCGGGTCTGGGCAAGGCCATCCGCGCCGCCAGACAAACGAATGCGGTGGCCAGGGAAGACGGCTTCCGGATCGAGGATGGCGGCCAGTTGAAGGACGTCGCCATCAAGGTAATCCCATTCAGCGGCTCGTCCTCTTCCCCGGAGCGCTATTTCCTGGTTCTGTTCGAGGACGCCGGGCCGAACGGCGCATCGAAGGCCAGGCGCAAGCCCCGGATGCCGGACAACGGGGAAAGCGCCCGGCTGCGGCGCGAGCTTGCGGCGACCAAAGAGTATCTGCAATCCATCGTCGAGGATAACGCCAGCACCCTGGAAGAGCTGCGGGCCGCCAACGAAGAGGCGCAGGCCGGCAACGAGGAGCTGGAAACCGCGCAGGAAGAGCTGGAATCGGCCAACGAAGAGCTGAACACGCTCAACGAAGAGCTGAAGATCAGCAACCTGGAATTCAGCAAGGTCAACCGGGATCTGACCAATCTTCTCGAAAGCATCAGCATTCCCCTGGTCATGGTGGGGCGGGATCTGCGCATCCGCCGCTTTACGCGCGCCATGGAACCCATGTTGAATCTGATCGCCTCCGACGTCGGACGGTCGATCACCGATCTTCAGCCGCAAATGGAGCTGCCCGGCCTGCGCCGGTTGCTGCTCGATGCGATGGAGAGCGGCGACCGGAAGCCGCGGGATATCCGCGACGCACACGGCCGCTGGTATTCGCTGCGCATCCTCCCCTCCGTGGGACCGGATGGCAAGATCGACGGCGCGGTGCTGATGTTCCTCGATATCGACGCCGCCAAGCGCGGCCTGGACTTCGCCGAAGCCATTGTGGAAACGGTGCGGGAACCTCTGGTGACCCTCAACCAGAGTTTCGAGGTTATGAAAGCCAACCGGGCGTTCTACGATACGTTCCAGGCCGCGCCGGAGGACACCGAGGGGCGCCTGATATTCGACCTTGGAAACGGGCAGTGGAATATCCCGAAACTGCGTGAGCTGCTGGAGAACATCCTGCCCGCGCACGCCACGTTCCGGGATTTTGAGGTGACCCACGAGTTCGAACACGTCGGACGGAAAGTGATGCTGCTCAACGCCAGCGAGATCTTCAATCCGAATGCGCAGGCGCGGACCATCCTTCTGGCGATTGAGGACGCCACCGACCGCAAGCAGGCCGAGGAAGCGTTGCGGACCACCAATGCCGAACTCCAGCATTTCGCCTACGCGCTCACCCACGACTTACAGGAGCCTCTGCGGATGGTGGTGAACTTCACCGAGCTTCTGGGCCGGGAGTATGCGGGAAAGCTGGGCCAGGGAGCGGACCAATACATCTCCTATTCGGTGGATGGGGCCCTGCGGATAGAGGCCCTGCTGAAAGCCCTGCTGGCCTATTGGGAGGTGGCCGAACGGGCGCAGGACAGCTTCGCCTCGATCGACTGCGGCGCGGTCCTCGCCAAAGCGCTATTCAATCTCCAGGCGGCTATCGCGGAGAGCGGCGCCATCGTAACTTCCGATCCCCTGCCGACTCTGGTAGCCGAGGAGGTTATGCTGATGCAGCTCTTTCAGAACCTGATTTCCAATTCGATCAAGTACAGAGGCGGGGAACCGCCCAGAATCCATGTCTCGGCGGAAAGAGACGCGGGAGGGTGGCTGTTTGCGGTGCGGGACAACGGAATCGGTATCGATCCGCAAGACACGGAGCGGGTGTTCGGCATGTTCAAACGCCTGCATGGAAGCGAGATTCCCGGCACGGGCATCGGTCTGGCGATCTGCAAGAAGGTGGTCGAGCGCCAGGGCGGGCGGATCTGGGTGGAATCGGAAGCGGGAAAAGGCGCTGCCTTCAAGTTCACGATTCCCGGCAAACATCGGGGACCGGGACCGCGGCGCATGGAGCGATGATGGGCAACTCCGGCCAAGACTGCCCGGAAGACGAAATCGAGCGCTTACGCCAGGCGCTCGACGCGGAAACGCGGGCGTGCGCCGAGGTCCAGAGGCAGTTGGACCGGGCGAGCGCGGAGTTCGAGGAGTTTGTCTCGACGGCGGCCCACAACCTGCGCGAGTCTCTCCGTGAGGTGGCCTCATTCAGTCAACTGATGGCCGAGACCTATGCCGGGCGCCTGGATCCCGACGCCGTAGTATTCCTCGGCCGCATTGAGGAGGCGGCGGCCAGAATGCAGTCGCTGCTCGCCGGGATGGTGGACTACTGGGCCACGGGCGCCGGCGGCGGGCAGCCCGCCCGGACGGACATGGAAGCGGTCCTGAGCCAGGCGCTCCTCTCGGCGGACAAACAGATAGCAGAGCGGGGCGCAAGCGTTACCCATGACCCCATGCCGGCGATAATGGGAGACTTCGAGTTATTGACCAAGGTCCTGCTTCATCTGATCGGAAATGCCGTGGAATACCGCGGCGCGCCTCCGCCGCGGGTTCACATTTCGGCCAGACGACAAGACCTCGACTGGGTGTTTTCGGTGCGGGATAACGGTCCCGGCATAGAGCCGGCATTCCAAGATCGCATATTCGGGGCGTTCAAGCGCCTGCACGGAAAAGAACACCCCGGGAACGGACTCGGCCTCGCCTTCTGCAAGAAGGCCATCGAGTGGCATGGCGGCCGGATGTGGGTGGAATCGGCGCCTGGGGCCGGATCGACGTTCTATTTCACGCTGCCGGGGGCCGAGTAGGGCCTGACCGGAAATAACCAGTCCAATTGCCGGCCACCGCTCCCTCGGAAGCCGTAAGAAAATCGGTTGGCAGGCGAAAGCGCCTGCCCCACAAGGATGGGAGTTCTTCGACAACAATGTGGGACAGACGCTTTCGTCTGTCGACCCGGCGCCCCACCCGATCATTTCGCGCCTTCTCGCGGTCGCGCCTCGCTAGGGGCCTGGCGAGCCGCGGCCGTGAGCGGTGGGATGGGTTATTTCGAGAGGCCCTTAGCCCATTCAGACTATTTCGTCTCTTCTTGCGCGCCGGGCGCCAGGGCCGCCGTGGAACGTTCCCTTGTTCGGGCTTCGGCCTCAATCGCGGACAATCGCAGGTAACCCGCGGCCGCGCGGAGGCGCACGGATTCCTTATCGTCCCGCAACAGCGGCTCCAGTTCTTTCTTCAAAGCCGGGTCGTTTCGCAGACTGATGGAATGCACCGCGGCGGCCCGAACCGCCGACCTCTTGTCGGTAAGCGCATCCCGAAGCGCGTCGATGGTGGCGGGATCCCTGTCGGCGCCCAACAGCAAAGCCGCCGATGCGCGCCCCGGGACTCCCGAGCTGGCGAGGATTCCCTGCATGGACGCGACGCCTTCGCCCAGCCCAGGCAGCGGAACGAACGCGACACCCTGCTCGGCCGCGAACAGCAGCGTGGTGCGCGGCGTATGCATCATGCGCATGGCCTCGCGTTTCTGTTTAGAGAAGAAATTGGATGAGGTCTTGCTTTCCTTTTCGAGAATCGCCAAGAGCGCGTCCCGGCCGGCGGGGTCGTGGCGCGCCCACAGAGCCTTGGCCGCGGCGAAACTCACTTCCGGCACGGCGTCATCCAGGGCTTTGTGCAGCGCCGCCGTGGCGCTCGCGCTCTTCACGTCGGCCAGGCTGGCCACCACGGCTTGCCGCACCTGGACGTCTTTATCCTGCAACATCCGCGCAAGCTGGTCGAACAGCGGCCCGCGCCCGGACGCGAGACTCAATGCGGACACCGCCTGTTGGCGGGTCTCCGGGTTCTTGGCATCCAGGGCGTGCTGCAATATCTCCGTGCACTGCGCGTCGGTCGCCGCCAAACCAGGACTCGCCAAAGCTACCGCCATCGGCGCAATCAATATCCATCGCATGGGTATTTCTCCCTTCGCTTTAGTGGAAAACCCCAAGCATGTAGGCCAGTAGCAGAACCACCAATACCGTGCCCAGCCCCGCGCCGGCGCCGCCGCCGTAACCCCAACGCCTGTGACCGTAGTACCCGCCACTGCTGCCTAAAACCAACAACAGAATGACAAAGAATAGTATCAGCATCGTCGATTTCCTTTCTGAACCTTGACTTGTGCGTGGCCGCTTTGCTCACTCCGAGGAAGTGGCCCTCTGATTCTTGACCTGCAGTTCGTTCACCACCTGCTGAACGTTTGGAACGCCGCCCGCGACCTTTTCGACCTCCCGGCGCTTGGCTTGGGAGTCGACCTCGCCGGTCAGCGTGACCACGTGGTTCTTGACCGCATAGTTCACGCCGTCGTGGAGCTTGCGAGTTTTGATCTTCAACGTCCGTTCCTCCATTCAACCTGGTGCAGATTCGTGGCCAAAGTGGAATGCAGGGTCGGGCACATGAACCAGGGCTTTGCCGGTATTTCCGGCGATGGAGCCAGGCAAGTAGATTTTTACACTTTAGTGCAGGCTTTGCCGGTCTCCGCGTGGCCGCGGTGTGGCGGGTTGCGCCTTTGCGCACGGCCACTCGCTTGCACGGTACTAAATAGAGGAGATCGTGTTATGGTTCTTAAGCGAGTGATCGGTTTGGTGTTTGTGGGCGCTCTGGCCTTCAGCGCCGGAGCGGCTGATGTCGTGATTCGCATCGCCCCGCCCCGTATGTTAGTGGAGAGGCGGCCAGCGCCGCCCAGCCGAAACCATGTGTGGATTTCCGGGTATCATCGTTGGGATGGCAATGCCTACAACTGGACCCCGGGAAGGTGGGAAATGCCTCCGCGGCCGGGCGCACACTGGGTGGCGCATCACTATGTCCACCAAAACGGCGGCTATGTCCTGGTCGAGGGCCGCTGGCGCTAGGCGCCAGGCCCGCTTCACAGCCGATCCCACATGCCGGCGCACGGCGCTGCCGGCATGTGGCTTTGAAGCAACGATGATCCGTTTGGTACTTTCGGCGATGCTGCTCTGCCAGGCGTACGGCTACGCGCAATCGGGACCGCGACCGCCGTGCGGAATGGATGCCGTTCCGCCTTATCCGGGCCTGGATGATTCCCCCGGGGTCAAGTTCTGGAGCGAAGCCGATTCCGGCCGTGACTGGGGGCCGCCCGCGTGCACCGGTTGGAGCGAAGCGGGCTTCTCTACGTTGACAACCACGGTCGCGCGGTTTCGCTATTCCGCGGGCGCCGAGGGTTTGCTTCGCCGCATCGGGGCGATTTCAGAACTGGCAGGCATGCGCTACTGGTCGACCACTCACCAGCAGTGGCAGACGCTGATCGTGAGCGCGTACGCTTTGACCACCCCGCCGCCGGGCCGCCGCCGCCCGGACTTCACGCCCGATGAGCTGAGAGCAGGCAAGCCTCTCTATCTGCAGCAGGCCGATAATCTCTCCGGCGCGGCTACCTACCGGATGCGCGTTACAGAGGCTTCGGCGGACCGGGTGGTCTTCGACGTCGAGAATGTCACCGTCATGCGCTATTTGTTCGTGACGCTGTTCGATCCGGGCGAGATGCAGTCGGTCTACTTTCTGGATCGCGAATCGGACGGCGTCTGGCGGTACTACAGCATCACGCGCACCGGACGGAACGCGAGCCGGCTGGCCACGGGACATGCGGCCTCCTCCATCAACCGGGCCGTTGCGTTCTACCGCGCCCTGGCCGGAATTCCCACCGACCAGGAACCGCCGGCGGCGCGGTGAAGGTTGCAGGCCGACGCCAATGATCGACTCATCGCGTTTCGAACACGTGCCGGCCGATAAACCACCCCATGACTCCTCCCGCCACGATGTCCGACGCGAAGTGCTCCTGGCCGCTAAAGCGGGATGCGCCCACAAGGGCAGCGATCCCATAAGCGACGATGACCACCGCCTTATTATGGCGGTATCGATGGGCGATTACCGACGCGAGGGCGAAGCTCTCGATGGCGTGACCGGACGGGAACGAACCGCCGCCGCGGAAAAAGCGCCCGGAGCCATCCCCCTGCAGGGGCCGCTGCCGCCCGGCTGCGACCTTGAAGACTTCGGACACAGCCAACGCATCGGCGAGCGCCTCGCCGCCCAGCAGCCCCGTTCCGCGAAGCTTCGGACTCTTCGCCAAGAACCCGCTAACGTAAAACGCGCCGGCGATGGGGATGAGGGTGTACGCCGCGCCCGCCTGCGAGATGTGGCGGCTGTACGCCCGCTGGTCCGGCGTATTCGGCAGTTGTCGCGAAGTGCGGTCATCCGTCGCAAACGCAATGCCCGTGACAGCGCCGAAAGTCAGCCACCACCGGGCATCCTTGCGCGTCATGTGGAACGGGCTCGTCCAGATGGCCTTCTGATCCTGGAAGACGTTCTTGACCAACCCCCTGGCGAAGGGTTTCAGGGCGTCCGCTTTTTCGGAATCGGGCGCCGCGGCATCGGGCGGCTCCTGGCCGAAAGCCGAGGAGATTGCCGCCAGCGCGGGCGCCAGCAGCAGCCAACGGACTTGTGTTGCGAGCCTTGAACCGCGGGTCGAAGCGCTCATTGGCGAGGAGGCGCTCCCACTCCGGCGATTACCTCGGGATCGCGCACGCCGGTCCCCACATCATGGCCGCCATTGCGCGCCGGGTCCAGGTTCGCGGCCCGCAGCTCGTCGAGTTCCTTGAGCACCCTGGCCCAGTCCTTGGCGTCAATTTTGGTCGCATAGGGAGCGCCCGGGTCCTGGTAAAAAGCCAGGATATCGCTTCGAAGCTCCGGGGGCGCTTCCGCATAGTGACCCTGCAGCTTGTGCAGCAGCTCCGAATAAGCGGCATCCGTCAGCCGGTATTTCCCCGCCGCGGTGGAGGTTCCCACGTCCAGATTGTCGTTCGGCAGCTTAAGGCTGCCCGAATTGACTTCCGAAAGCAGTTGGCGATAACGGTCAATCGTCGAATTGAAGCTGGCCATGTACATCTTCTCGATCTCGGGAGTCAGCCTCTTGAAGTCCAGCGGCCGCCATGGGCCGACTTTGGGCATGAAGCGGAATACGGATGCCAGAATCTTCGACCGGATCCCCGGCCGCCTATACGTAGAGCCCCAGTTCTTCTCGTAGCTGGAACGGGATACGTTGTAGAGAAAGTCCTTGCGCGTAATGCTGGGAGCGTCTTTCCGGATCTCCTGTTTCTTGATTTGCCAAGCCACTCTGGTCATGGCCGGGAGGATGGTCCCGACGGCGCGGCGATAGGACCCGATGGCCAGATCCACGTTCATGAATACCTTTTCCAGCTTGATTCCATAGGTGTTTTCGAACGCCCGCTCGAGCACAGGTTTGGCCACCTGAAATCCGATGAAGCTCTTGTATGCCGCGGAAGCATAGCGGCCCTTGGCGGCCTGAAAGACGTCGAAGGCGAACTCCGTCTTGGAGTGGGAAAGAGGATCGTCGGCGTAGGTTACCAGCTTGCCGAACTTCAATTCAAGCAGCGGGTAAAACAGAGGAACCGCCCGGTTCACGGCCATGGAGTGCCCGCTATTATCGGCGGCATAGTGCGACAGGGCGCCCAAGGCGAAGGCGTATTCGTTGAGGTCCTGGGAATCGCGGATCATGTTGGCGATGAAATCGCCCACCCGGACATAGTGCGTCAGATCGCTGAAGAACTTGCTGCCGAAGGGATAATACCCCAGATCCTGAATAATGCAGCCTCCGTAGGCGTAGGCGTGCGCCTGCGCCAGCTCGTCCGCGGTGGCGGCCGGGAAGCGCTTGAGCAGCAGTGGTTTGATGGCGCTGTCCCAGGTGGAATCGATAATGGCTTCGTGGGTGAGAACCGAATATGCGTTGGCCGCTGGGACGGCGAACAGGAGCAACAGCCCGAGCGCGGCGGCGCACGGAAGGGTCCTGAGCCGGCGCGTTGTTTCGGGGTGTGTCATGGCTTCCTCCAGGAGAGTATTCAATCCGCTTTGCCGGTCGAATGGCTTCCCTTTGTGATGGGAGGCACGTTGGTAACCACCATCTACCTGGGGGATGTGCTACCGTTAAGCCAGCGCACTCAAATCGCCTGCCGGCAGGTTATGCACTCCAGGTGCAGCATTTGCACATCGGCCCGGTGGACCTACGCCTATCCTCCGCCAGCCGCACTCTCCGAATGCGGGAACTCCGTTCTGGCCCGTCCCGTGCTGGAGACCTTAGGCGGCCCGCGAGGGCGGAGGGGATCGTTATGAAGATAGCAGCTTCCGGGATGAGCGGGATCAAAGAGATTCTCGAGCGAAGAGAGGCCGAGCTGGTTCAGGTATTGCGAAGGCGGGACGGCATCGAAATCGAGAAGAGCGCGGACCAAATGGACGAGATCCAGTACGCGTCGGAGCGGGATCTGGCGATTCGAAACGTGGACCGCGAGTCCATCCTGCTGCGTGCCGTGAAAGCCGCATTGCGAAGGATCGACGAGGGCGGGTTTGGAACCTGCACCGACTGCGAATCGCCGATCAGTCCAAAACGTCTCGCGGCCGTGCCCTGGGCATCGCGCTGTATCGGGTGCCAGGAGGCCGCCGATCGGGATGGGCAAGAGAGGCCGGAATCCTCCGGCGAGAGTCTCGCTAAGGCCGCGTGAATCCGTGCCCGGTCCGTCGCTCACCATCATGGTTGGATGAATCGCCGAAAACTGCGACGGCAAAGAGAAGGACAAAGGTGGGTCCAAGTTGTGAAAACAGCCTCTACCATTCGAACCATTGCGTTTCTCGGCGACTACCTGCCGCGCAAATGCGGCATTGCCACGTTTACATCCGACCTGCTTGAAGCGGTAGCGGAGCGGCATCCCCAAAGCCGCTGCTTCGCGGTCGCGGTCAATGACATCGAGGGGTGCTATCGCTATCCGGACGTGGTTCGCTTCGAGATCGAGGAGCAGGATCTGGATTCGTACCGCCGCGCAGCCGATTTCCTGAACTCCAGCGAGGTGGACGTGGTCTCCCTCCAGCACGAGTTCGGAATCTTCGGCGGGCCGGCCGGCAGCCATCTACTGGCCCTGCTGCGCGATTTGCGGGCGCCGGTGGTCACCACCCTCCACACCGTTCTCCTCAAGCCCAACGCCGACCAGCATCGCGTGATGCGGAGATTGATCGCCTACTCCTCCCGGCTGGTGGTCATGACGGAGAGGGGGCATAAAATACTGCGGGAAGTCTATCAGGCGCCGCCGGCCAAGATCGATCTTGTCCCGCATGGCATTCCCGACGTGCCATTCGTCGCCTCGGAGCATTACAAGGACCGGTTTGGCGTCGGCGGGAAAAGGGTGCTACTGACCTTTGGGCTGTTGTCGCCGAACAAGGGGATCGAACATGTGCTGAACGCTCTTCCGGATATCGTGGCGGAGTTCCCCGACGTGGTCTACATCGTGCTGGGCGCCACCCACCCCCACGAATTGCGCACGCATGGCGAAGCCTACCGCTCAGACCTCGAGGCCGTCGTCAAGAGGAACAGACTGGAAAACAACGTGGTCTTCCACAACCGCTTCGTGGAGCTGAAGGAACTGACCGAGTTCATTGGAGCGGCGGATCTCTACATTACTCCCTATCTGGACGAAGCCCAGATTACGTCGGGGACATTGGCTTACGCGTTTGGCGCGGGCAAGGCCGTGATCTCGACGCCGTATTGGCATGCCGCCGAATTGTTGCGGGACCAGCGTGGCGTGCTGGTGCCATTCGCAAACCCGGGCGCCATTGGGCGCGAGGCGAGGGGGCTGCTGCGCGACGGGACGCGCCGGAGCGCGATGAGCGATAAGGCCTACAAGTTGGGCCGCGAAATGGTGTGGAGCAACACGGCGGGGCTGTACATGCGCTCCTTTGATCTGGCGCGGCGGCAGGCGGTGGCGGCGCCTCGCCCATCGGTGGCGGCGAGAGAGTTCGGCCATGCGGCCGCATGAATCCCCGGAGTTGAATCTCGGTCATCTCCACCACATGACCGATGCGACGGGCATTTTCCAGCACGCGCGCCTCACCGAGCCGAATCTTTCCGAAGGCTATTGCACGGACGACAATGCCCGCGCGCTCATTGTCGCGGTGTTGCTCGGCCAGTTGGAAGACGCCCCCAAGCGGGTGCGGGCGCTGGCGACAACCTACGCCGCCTTCCTGGACTGCGCCTTCGATCCAAGAACGGGCCGTTTCCACAATTTCCTGAATACGGCCCGCCGCTGGCTCGATGAATGCGGGTCCGAAGATTGCCATGGCCGGGCGATTTGGGCGCTGGGCACGGCGGTGGGGCGCTCACCGCATTGGAGCTCCCAGGCGAAGGCCGAGCGACTCTTCGCGCAGGCGCTGCCGGCCGTGATGGCCTTCACTTCGCCGCGGGCCTGGGCATTCAGTCTGATGGGCATTCACGAACATCTCCGCTACATGAAGGGCGACCGCGCGACCAACGATGTCCGCGAAGAGCTGACCCATCGCCTGGCGTCGCTTTTCGACAAAGTCGCCGTGCCCGGCTGGGCTTGGTTTGAAGAGAGCTTGACCTATGACAACGCCAAGCTGGCGCACGCCCTGATCGTCAGCGGACGCGCCACCGGGCAGGAAAGCGCGTACCAACGTGGCATACAGGCGCTGCGCTGGCTGGTGGGCGTGCAGACCTCGCCGCACGGCCGGCTGCGCCCCATTGGCAGCAACGGATTCTACACGCGCAACGGCGCGCGCGCCGACTTCGACCAGCAGCCCATCGAGGCGCACGCCACGGCCTCGGCTTGCCTGGCGGCATACAGCGCCACCGCCGACCCTTGGTGGTACGAGCAGGCGCAGCGCGCCTTCGACTGGTTCCTCGGCTGGAACGATCTCGATCTGCCACTCTACTGCCCTCAGACCGGCGGCTGTCGCGATGGCTTGCACGCCGACCGGGTCAACCAGAACCAGGGAGCGGAATCCACGCTGGCTTTTCTTCTTTCGCTGGCGGAAATGCGGCTCATGCAGAACACCGCGACCGGCGTTGGACGAATCGGTCTGGCAACCCCCATCACCCAATGAAACCCATCGACGTAAGACGCAGCACCGTCACCCTGGACCCGGACCCCACGCATGTGCTGGCCCGGCCCTTTCGTCTGATGAGCGACCACCGCTCTATTAAGATCGCCGCCCGAGTCATGGCTCTTCCCGAGACCGAGGTCCATGCCCTCCTGGAGGGAGTTCGAGCCGAGTTCGGCGACCGCCAACTGAAGATCGACGAAGTCCTCCGCCGGCGGTTCGACGAGGTCAGCCCGTATCTGCTTAATGGCCAGAAACTGTCCGAGGAACGGAAGTTGCTGTTGGGCGGATATTTCACTCACGAGTATTCGCTCGAAGCCGCCGCGCTATTCAATCCCTCCATGGTGCGGCACCCCGATCAGTCGAACGTTCCGCCGGGATCGTTGCGTTTCATCCTGAGCTTGCGCGCCACCGCCGAGGGGCACGTTTCCTCCATCGCTTTTCGCAGCGGATTAATGGACCGAGACAGTAACATCACCATGGACGCGCCCTCCCGCTACAGCCTCGAGCCGACGCAAGTGCCCAATGCGGTGTTTGAGAAGCCCCTGTTCGAGCGGAAGCTTCAGGAACTCCGCCTGGTGGGCAGCTTCAACCGGGAGGTTCTCAACGGCTTGCCCGACGCCTTCACGATGCGAGAGCTGCGCGCCAGTATCGATCGCGCCGCAAGCCAGCTTCCGGAGCGCGCGCGGGAAACCACAAAGGGCATCGCACGGGAGACCCTGATGCTCGCCCAATCCAACTACGAGGTACAGTTCACCCCGGATTCCGGTTTGTCCGAGCGGGTATTGTTCCCAGTCACTCCCTCGCAAAGCAACGGGATCGAGGACGCGCGCTTCGTCTATTTCCATAATGGAGACGGAACGGGAAGTTTTTACGCCACTTATACCGCATATGACGGCAAAATGATCCTGCCTCAGTTTCTGGAAACGTCCGATTTTCTACGTTTCAAGTTCATCACCCTGAATGGCCCGGCCGTCGAGAACAAAGGCATGGCGCTCTTCCCTCGGAAGATCAACGGCCTTTATGCCATGCTGGGCCGGCAGGACGCGGAGAATGTCTACGTGATGTTCTCCGATCATCTGCATTTCTGGGACACCATGCAGCTCATTCTGGAGCCCAAGTTCCCGTGGGAATTCATTCAGTTAGGTAACTGCGGCTCGCCCATCGAAACCGAAGCCGGCTGGCTCGTAATCAGCCACGGCGTGGGGGCCATGCGGAAGTACTGCATCGGCGCTTTCCTGCTCGACCGGGACGACCCCACGAAGGTGATCGGCCGCCTGCCCGAGCCGCTGATCAAGCCACAATGTAAACGAGCGCGACGGCTACGTTCCCAACGTGGTCTACTCGTGCGGCAGCCTGGTGCATAATGGGAGACTCGTCATTCCCTACGGCATATCCGACTACGCCACGACTTTCGCCACGATTCCGCTGGAGCAAGTCCTGGCCGCCATGGAATAGCGCCGTAAGACGCCGAGCGGCCGCAAGGCAAAACCTGCGCTTTTCCCGGTCACGGAACCTGCCTTTCGGCCAGCGCTAGCTCTTTCGCCAGCACAGCGGAGTCGCGCGGTTGCCCCGAGCCTGCCCATATGCACTCTTTTCGCAACTCTGCGCTTGCCGCAGCCATTCTCTTCGGTGCCCGGAGATGGCGCCAGCCGTGCAATGATCAAGAGGTCGCAGACAGATGTCTGCGATAGAAGGGGTGAAGAAATGAAATCAGCGATCATGGCCGGTTTGGCCTTGACAACCCTGACAACATCGTTGCTCGCGGCCGACAACGAGCCGGCCGTGCGGTTGGGCGAGGCTGCGTCGGTCTTCTCGGAGATAATGGCGACGCCCGACAAAGGGATTCCGCAGGATCTGCTCGACAAGGCATACTGCATCGTCATCGTGCCAAGCCTCAAGACGGGGGCTTTCATAGTGGGCGGCAAGTACGGAAAGGGATTTATCTCCTGCCGTAGCAAGAGCGGTCCCGGCTGGTCGGCGCCCGCCTCGGTTCGTATCGAAGGCGGCAGCTTCGGCTTTCAGATCGGCGGCTCGATGACGGACGTGATCATGCTCGTGATGTCGCAAGGCGGAGCGGACAAGCTGCTTTCGAGCAAGTTCACACTGGGCGGCGAAGCATCGGTTGCGGCGGGCCCGGTGGGGCGTACGGCGGCGGCTCAAACCGACGCCCAGATGCACGCCGAGATCCTTTCGTGGTCGCGGTCCCAGGGCCTGTTTGCAGGCGTGGCTCTGGAAGGCGCCACCCTGCGCGAGGATCTGGACGACAACGCCGCGCTCTACGGGTCGAAACTGGCGAACCGGGACATCGTGACCGGCGGGAGAGCTGCGCCCGAATCGGCCGCTGCCCTGATGGCTCTCCTGAACAAGCAGTCGGCGCGGGGGCGCTGAGCGGGCAGTTGTATAAGGCGGGGAAATTGCGAGACGGCACGCCCGCGCCACAAGTCGCCCATCTGGGCAACCTGCGCGATTCTGAGGGCACGCGCTAGAGATAGCTGCCGAAGTGGTTCTTGATGCTGGCCAGCCTTTTCTTCGCGGCGTCGAGATCCCGTACGGCGTAGTCGGGTATATCGTAGCGCGCAGCCCTTCCCATGTCCTTCAGTCGCCGATAGTCCCTGTAGATTTCGGACAGCGATCCGTTGCTTTCGACCTCATCGTCTCTTATTTCGTGGTTGGACGGGTGGAGATGCTTGCCGGCCAGGAAGCCGTCAATCAGGTGGATCGCTGCGTAAAACAGCATGGTGACAGACCAGTCAACACAGAATCCATGGTCGGTGGGCAATTTTACCGCAAGTTGTTCATTTTCAAAGGCCCTGACTAGATGCTGCTGGCGAGAGGGCAAGAAACGTCACCGTCACTCCTCTCCCAAGTCGGTGTAGCGAAGGTGAGGAGTTCATGAACTGGACGGCCACGGCGGGCCAAAACATTGAAGTCGAAACGTAAACCACTGAATTGACGAATGATCGCGCGCTCTTGATCGTAGATCTGATCGAAAATGCCCTCATCTTCGTCGGCCGTGATCGTGAATACCCGATAGAGCCCGTCTCGCTGCGAGACATGAACCGACTCGACAGCCGGTATGCCGGCAAAGGCAGAGCCGATGGTTTGCTCGATGCTAGGCACCGCTACTAGGACTCCAGAAATAGGGCAGATGTTCAATATAGCGCCTCTGTTTTGTCCATACAATAATATACAGTACTATTTCACTCATTCTAAACGGCTTATCGGAAATAATGGTCCACGTCTTTGGATTGAATCGACAGAATTGTCCCCCGCAATAGAGGTTCCGGGAGGGCTGAGGGATTCTCAATCTTATTCGCCCCGCCGTCCCGACGCGCTTTGCCTCAAATCCCCGCGCTAGACGCGCCCAGGGCTATCGCGGCGAGCTTCTTGCGGGTATTCCAGGACGACCATGTTGAAGCGCGCGCGCCGTGGTACAGCGGGTTCAGATATGCTGCTTTATCTCCCGTTGCTGCCAGCGTTCCTACCAAACCGGGAATCGGAAAGCCGAATTGACTGCAAGGTGCTGATTCTCTGGCGCGCCCGGAGGGACTCGAACCCCCGGCCTACTGGTTCGAAGCCAGCCGCTCTATCCAACTGAGCTACGGGCGCGCAATCCTCATTTTAGCAAGCGGCTAGGCTTCCGCCACCACCGGATTCACCAGGTCGCCGAGGCCTTCGATGCGGACCGTGGCTTCATCGCCCGGCATCAGCCAGCGCGGAGGCTTGCGCGCGAAACCCACGCCGGCCGGGGTGCCGGTGGCGATGATGTCGCCGGGCTCCAGGGTGAACACGCTTGAAAGGTGAGCGATCAGGCGCGGGATGCCGAAGATCATCTCGCGGGTATTGGAGCGCTGCATGACCTCGCCGTTCAGAAGGAGCGAAATATCGAGCGCCTGGGGGTCTTCGATCTCGTCGGCGGTCACGATGGCGGGGCCGAAAGGCGCGAAGGTGTCGAAGGTCTTGCCGATCATCCACTGGCTGGTGGCCCTCTGGAAATCGCGCGCGCTCACGTCGTTGAAAGCCGTGTAGCCGAAAACGTGCTCGCGCCAGCGGGCCTCCGGGATGTAGCGGCCGCCGCGGCCGATCACCACCGCCAGCTCGGCTTCGTAATCCGGCATGGAGGAGAACTTCGGCAGCACGATGGGGCAGCGGTGCCCCGTGGCCGCGGTGGGAAACTTGGCGAACACGGTGGGCACTTCCGGTATGGCCGCCTTGGATTCGGCGGCATGGTCGCGGTAATTGAGACCGATGCAGACGATCTTGGGCGGTCGCGGGAGCGGCGCCAGAAGAGTGGTCTCCTTCGCGTCGAACGCCGCGCCGCCGGGCGCATCGGCGACCCATGCGCGCACGCGCTCCAGGGCCCCGGCTCCGCCGCCGATCACGTCGCGCAGGCTGTCGAAACCCGCGCCGCGCAGCCCTACCATCTTCCCGTCCGCCAACACGCCGGGTTCGCCGCGGCCTTGCCGCTGAAACGTTATCAATCGCAAAGGGCCATCTCCGTTAAGCAGTGTACCATCCACTGGTCCACGGCTTTGACGCGGAGACACGGAGAATCCTGGGGGACGACCCAAGCGAGACGAGCGATAACGTACAATTTCCGCGGTATCTTCGCGTCTCCGCGTCTCCTCGTCAAGATGTTCCCGCGCCCCTACTTGGCGTCCGGCCGGGGGAAGTAGTTAAGGTCCAACACGGCGGGGGTTGCCTTCAGCAGGTCCTCGACGGCTTTCTGCGCCTGTAGCGGACCCAACTGGCGTTCCAGGTCGGGCCGCACGTCTTCGAAGGGCCTGATATCCTTGGTTTCCACCTTGATCACGTGGTACCCGTACTGCGTTTTGACCGGCTGGCTCACCTCGCCGGGCTTCAGAGCGAAGGCCGCCTGTTCGAAGGAGGGAACCATCTGGCCGTGGCGGAAGGTCCCCAGGTCGCCGCCCTTGGCGGCGGAACCGGCGTCGTCGGATTCCTGCGTCGCCAGCTTGGCGAAGTCCTCGCCGCCCTGAATCTTCTGCCGCAGAGCCTGCGCCTTGGCCAGGGCTTCGGCGTCGGTAAGGTCCTTCTGCCCCGGCTTGATGGCCAGCGACGATCCCTGGAAGCGAATGAGGATGTGGCTGGCGTGGACCTGCTCGAACTCGGCCTTGTGCTCGTCGTAGTATTTTTTCAACTCCTCTTCGGAGGGCTTGTTGTCCTTGACAATCTGCGCATAGGTCAGACCCGCGAGGGTGTTCTCGTCTTGGAATTCGGCTTGCGTCTTGTAGGTGGCGGTCTGATCCAACTTGAGGCGCTTTCCCTCTTTGGCCAGCACCAGCATCCTGGCCAGGTTCTGGCCAAGCTGGGTCCGCGCGGGACCGCGAAACTGGGCGCGAGTTTGTTCGGGCAGCGAGTCGATGATCGCGTCGAACTGGGCGGCGGTTATGGTGATATCGCCGACGGTCAGGATCACCTTGTTGGGCGGAACAGCGGGTGGGGCGTCAGGGGCTTTTGGAGCCGGCGCGGCGGCCGGCTGCGGAACGGGCGTGGGAGTTGGAGGAGGCGTTTGCGCCAGCAGGCACGCCGCTGGTAAGAGGAATATCAGAGCGCGGGGTAACGTCATTTCCCTATCTTACCAGCGGGTCGTGCTCTCAGCCCGCGGACCGTAATCCGTCCGTAAGCTCGGTGAACCCGGAGCCGGTATTCTGCGCTACTGACGGATCAGGGGCGGAATCCGGCGGAAGCTTGGCCCCACATGGGCGCCCCGCTGGTATCATAACCGTCATCGGCCATGCAAAATAGAAAACTCCCACGGGTCTACCCGATCCTCGACACGGAAGCGCTGGAGGCTCGCGGTGTGACTCTCGAAACCGCCGCGGCGGCGTTGCTCGAGGGCGGGGCCGGCATCCTGCAAATTCGTCATAAGGGGCACTGGGACCGGCGGGTTTTCGAATCGGCCGGACGAGTGGCGCGGTTGTGCCGCGAAGCCGGCGCGGCGCTGATAATCGACGACCGCGCCGATTTCGCCAGGCTGCTCGAAGCCGGCCTGCACGTAGGTCAAGACGACCTGACGCCGCGCGACGCCCGCCTGCTGCTGGGCCCCCAGGCCACCATCGGCTTCTCCAGCCACAACGCCGGCCAGCTTATGGCCGCGGAGGCCGAGCCCGTCGATTACGTGGCGCTCGGCCCCGTGTTTTCCACCCGGACGAAACGCAATCCCGATCCGGAGGTGGGGGTGGAGGAAGTGCGCCGCTGCCGCGCGCTGGTTTCGAAACCGCTGGTGGCGATAGGCGGGATCACGCGGGCCAATGCCATGGAAGTCCTGCGGGCGGGGGCGGATTCGGTGGCCGTGATCGCCGATCTGCTGCCCGCGAATGCGACGCCGCGATCTCTCCGTGAACGGATGGAGGAATGGAATCGACTGGTGACAGCGGTCTAATCAAAGCTCTCGGGCTGGTGGACTCGACCACGCTGGTGATGGGCTCGATGATCGGCTCGGGGGTGTTCGTGGTGGCGGCGGACATTGCGCGCCAGGTGCAATCGCCCGGGCTGATGATGATGACGTGGTTCGCCACCGCGGCCCTCACGCTGATAGCGGCGCTGAGTTACGGCGAGCTGGCGGCGGCCATGCCGCATGCCGGCGGGCAGTATTTTTATCTGCGCGAAGCCTTCGGCCCGCTGTGGGGGTTCCTCTTCGGCTGGACCATGTTCCTGGTGATTCAGACCGGAACCATCGCCGCGGTGGCCGTGGTTTTCGCCAAGTACGCGGGAATCTTCTTTCCGTGGATTTCCGCGCGGCGCTACCTGCTGGGCGGCGGCCGAATCGGGCTGACCACCCAGCAACTGACGGCCATTGCGATGATCGTCTTCCTGACCTGGTCCAACACGCGCGGCATCCGCACCGGCGCCAGGGTGCAGAACGTTTTCACCTTCGCCAAGGTGGCCGCCCTGCTGGGACTGATCGGGTTCGGATTCCTGCTGGGCCGCAATCCGGCGGCGGTGAGCGACAACTTCACTAACTTCTGGCGCGGGTCCGGGTGGAACCTGGGCGCCGTGCGGCTGGCGGGGGTGGCCATGGTGGGCGCGCTGTTTTCTTCCGACGCCTGGAACAACGTGACCTTCACCGCCGGCGAGGTGCGCAATCCCAAGCGCAACCTCCCGCTATCGCTCGCCCTGGGCGTGGCGATTGTCTCGGCGCTGTACATCGCCTCGAATTACGCGTATCTCAACGTCCTGACGTTCCACGAGATTCAAACTGCGGCGGAAGACCGGGTGGCCACGGCGGCCGCTTTCAAGATGTTCGGGCCGGTGGCGGTGCAATTGATGGCGGCCGCCATCATGATTTCGACTTTCGGCTGCAACAACGGGCTGATCCTTTCCGGCGCGCGGGTTTACTATGCCATGGCGAAGGACAAGCTGTTCTTCCGCAAGGCCGCCGAACTCGACCCCGTGCACCGCGCGCCGCGTTTTTCCCTGCTGATGCAGAGCGCCTGGGCAATCCTGCTGACCCTCAGCGGCAGTTACAGCGACCTGCTGGACTACGTGATTTTCGCCGTGCTGCTGTTCTATATGCTGACCATCTCCGGGCTGTTCGTCCTGCGCCGCACGCGGCCGGACCTCGAGCGGCCATATAAAGCGTTCGGGTACCCGGTGCTGCCGGCAGTCTACATCGTGGTCGCGGGCGCGATCGATGCGCTGCTTCTGGTTTACAAACCGGGCTACGCCTGGCCCGGCCTGATCATCGTGCTGCTGGGAGCGCCGGTGTATTTCATCTGGAGAAGGCCGGCGGAACGCGCGGGCCGGGCATGCCCGGCCCCTACGGAACCGTTGTAGGGGCGAGGCATGCCTCGCCCGCTTCCCGGATCACTGGAGAACGCGGTCCGCCGGACTCAGACGGACGCCCTCCCGCGCTTTGCGAACGCGCAGATAGAGGATGCGCACCAGCGCCAGCGCCGGCACCGAGAGGAACGCCCCCGCGATGCCCGCCACCTCCGCCCCGGCGAACACCCCGAACAGCACCAGGAGCGGGTGAAGCTCCACTCCACGGCCCATCAGAAGCGGCGAAAGGAAGTAGTCCTGACACATGCGGAAGGCCACCAGGAATATGATCGCGGCGATAACGTGCGACCCGGATATCACCGCAACCAGCACGATTGTGAGGCTGGCGGCCAGCGGTCCGAACGTGGGAATGACCTCCAGCAGGGCGGCCAGGAGAGCCAGCAGGATTCCATAAGGAATGCCGACGATGGCGAAGAACACGCTGTAGGCCGTGAAGGCGGCCAGCGAGAGCAGCATCAGGGCGCGCATGTAGCGCGCCAGAAGAGCGTCGAGGTCCACCATCACATCGTCCAGCAGCCCGCGACGCGGCCCCTCTTCCACCAGGGTGAGAATGTGCTCGCGGATGGCCCGCCCGTCCTTCAGGAAGAAGAACCCCAGAACCGGAATGATGACGAGGTAGACCAGGCCGCTGGCCACGGTGAGAATTCGCAGTCCGGCCTCCGCCGCCGAGGCGACCATATCGCTCGATCGCTTGGAGATCTCGGCCTGAAGCTCGTCGAGGATCCGGACCTTGTACCGGCTCATGACGCCGGGCGTGGTGGAATCGGCCGGCTGGTTCTTCCACTGCTCCACCTGGGCGGGCAGATTCCTGCTCAGAGCTTTCGCCTGGTAGACCACCCGCGATCCTATCTGAAAGCCGCCGAAGCCCACCACGCCGACGAAAATCACATAGGACAAGGCCAGGGCGGCCCCGCGCACGCGGGTGGGAAGAAAGCGGTCGAGCAAGTTGACCAGGGGGGACAAGAGATAGGCGAACAGCACCGCCAGGACGAAAACGAAAAGCGTGGTGCGCGCCAGGTAGACCAGAACCAGCAGCGCCACCACAAGCGCTACAGTCCAGGTGATTCTCGCGGCGCTGCGGTCGATTCCGAGCATGATGTGGGCCGCTTCAATTCTAACGCGCCACCGGGCCGGGTCGCGAACCGTTAGGTTAACGCTTATTCGGCTCACGCCGTGGGCTACTTTCTTTCGCTCCTCCGAAGCTTCACCCGAGGAGCCTTCACCTTTATGTCGCGCATTCTTTGCCATCCGGCAGCTTCTCGATGCGCACGCGCGCGATGCGGTTCCGGTCCATTTCCAGGACGGTATACCGCCGGCCGCCGTACTCCACCGATTCGCCCACGCGGGGGATCTCGCCCAGGCGGAAGAGCAGGAAGCCCGCCAGCGTCTCAAAGCCGGCCTCGGCCGGGATTTCGATGCCGAACTCGTCTTCCAGGTCGCGAATGCGGGTGGTCCCGTCCAGCTCCGCCTCGCGAGCGTCGCTTCGCCGGCCGGTCTTTTCGTCGTGCTCGTCCTCGATACGCCCCACCACCTGCTCCAGGACGTCCTCCACGGTCAACATTCCGACGATGGTCCCGAACTCGTCCACCACCATCGCCATATGCGAGGGGCCGGTGCGAAACTCCTCCAGCATCTGCGAGAGCGGCTTGGTTTCCGGCGCCACCAGGTGCTGGCGCAGGAGATTCGTCACGCGAAACGCACGGCTGGGGCGTCCCGAACGGATCGCGCGGCGGCGCTCTTCCCACAGCGGGAGCAGGTCTTTGTAGTGCAGGAAACCGATGATTTTCTCCGGGGCGCCCTCGTACACGGGCAGGCGTGAGTGGCCGTGCGCGATCATGGCGCGCAGCGCGTCGTCCAGGCCCGCGCTCGATGGAATGGAGACAATGTCGTTGCGCGAGGTCATGATCTCGCGCACCGAGACGGCCCCCAAGTCGAGCACCCGGTGGATCATGTCCTCCTGAGCCTCGGGAAGATAACCCAGGCCGCGGCTGGAGCTGACGATAAGCTTCAACTCCTCGGCCGAGTGGCCGCCGCCATGGGTGTAGGCGCCCAGCCGCAGAGCGCGCGTGACGGCCCCGGCGGAACGCTCGATCACCACCACAAACGGCAAGGAGATGCGATAGAACACCAACAGCGCGGGGGCCACCAGGGCGGCCAGGCGATCGGCTTTCGCGAGAGCCAGATTCTTGGGCGCCACCTCGCCCACCACCACGTGGAAATAGCTGATGATGAGGAACGCCAGCGCAAACGCGGCTCCGCTCAGCAGCTTCGCCGCGGCGGGCGTCAGCGTCGGATGGAAAAGGCCTGTAATCACGCGATACAGCGCATCTTCTCCGGCCCAGCCCAGACCGAGGCTGGCCAGGGTTACGCCCACCTGCGTGACGGAAAGCAAACGGCCGGGGTTGGCCAGCAAATTCAGTGCGGCCTGCGCGCCGGCGCGCCCGTCCGCGGCCATCTGCCGCAGCCGCGAATGGCGCACCGAAAGCAACGCCACTTCGGCGGCCGCAAAGAAGCCGTTGACGGCGATCAGCACTACCACTATGAGGATGTGGAACGGAGAATAACTCACTGGCTTCGAGTTCATTCTACCGGGGATCGCTAACCGAATGGGCGGGCGCGCGTCTACAGGGTATCCGATTTCCTCCGTTACTCAGGCGGGCGCCGTCTTCAGTATCCCGGATGAGCGCCCCCTCTTTTTGAGCGGCTCGCGCGTCCGAGCTTCGCTCGAATTGACCAGGCGGGAGCCTTATCCCACTTGACCAGGCGGGAGCCTTATCCCACTTGACAAGGCGGGAGCCTTCCCACTCGACCACGGCGCTGCCACCCGTTATCATTGAATTTGCCGCGACAATCGGTCCACCCCCTCTCCGCGCGCGTGGTGAAATACGCAAACCTGGGCGTCGCCATAGCCTTGGCCGGCGCGCTGGCGCTGGTCTGCTGGTACGCCTGGCGGCCGCTGCCGCAAAGATCGGGGCGGATCGCCGCGCCGCTGAGCGCCGCGGCCACCGTCTCCTTCGATAATCTGGGCGTGCCCCACATCCGGGCCGCCGATCAAGAGGACGCCCTTTTCCTGCAGGGCTATGTTACGGCCCAGGACCGCCTCTGGCAGATGGACGGCCTGCGGCGGTTCTCGGCGGGGGACCTGGCGGAAATCCTGGGCCAGGCGGGGCTGGAATCGGACCGCGACGCGAGACGGCTGCGCATCCGGCGCATAGCCGAGGCGGGCTACGCCACCCTGCCGGCGGCGGACCGCGCCGCTTTTGCGGCTTATGCGCGCGGCGTCAACCACTTCATCGCCCAGCATCTGGGGCGCCTGCCGCTCGAGTTCACCCTGCTCGGCTACCAGCCCCGGCCGTGGAGCGTGGTGGATTCGATGGTGGTCTGCCTGCACATGTTTCGGACCCTCACCACTTCATGGCGCGACGATATTTTGAAACGGAACATGCTGGCCGCGGGAGACCGGCGGAAGGTGGACTTCCTGTTCCCCCTAGGCGCCGGCCTCGGGCCCCAGCCGGGCTCCAATGCCTGGGCCCTCGCCGGAAGCCGTACGGTATCCGGTAAGCCGTTGCTTTCCAACGACATGCACCTGGAGTACGGGTTTCCCAGCGTGTGGTACATGATGCACATCCAGGCGCCCGGCCTGGACGTCTCCGGCGTTTCGCTGCCGGGCGCCCCCGGCGTGATGGTGGGACACAACCAGCGAATCGCCTGGGGCATTACCAACCTGGAGTTCGATGCGCAGGACCTGTACATCGAGAAATTCGACGACCGCACCGGCCGGTACGAGTATCGCGGGCAGGTGGAGCAGGCGCGCGCGGAGCGCGAGCTCATCCGCGTGAAGGGCCAGCCCGCCTCCGAACTCACCATTTGGGTGACGCGCCACGGACCGCTCTACTACGCCGAGGGCAGCGACCGCATGGCGTTGCGCTGGGTGGCCGCCGAGCCTGGCGTCTTCCAATATCCGATTCTGGATATCGACCGCGCCCGGAACTGGACCGAGTTCACCGGCGCGCTAGCGCGGTTTCCGGGGCCGGGATCGAACTTCGTCTATGCGGACGTGGACGGAAACATCGGCTACCACGCCGCCGGCAAGCTGCCCATCCGGCGCGGGTTTGCGGGAGATACGCCGGTGGATGGCGCCTCCGGCGATTTCGAATGGGACGGCTTCATTCCCTTCGAACGGCTTCCCGCCAGTTTCAATCCGCCCAGCGGCCTCGTGGTGAGCGCCAACCAGAGCACGTTTCCGGCGGACTACCCCTACCCGGTGAATGGCCAGTTCGCGGCGCCCGGCCGCGCGCGGCAGATTCGCGACCTGATTTCGGCGCGGGGAAAGTGGCGCGCCGAAGACCTGCTGGCGGTCCAGAAAGACGTCTACTCCGCGTTTAACAAGTTTCTCGCGGAGCAGATTGTGGCCGCCTGGGACCGCCGCCAGGCGCCCAACCCGGCCATGGATTCCGCGGTTGCGGTGCTGCGCCAGTGGAACGGGCAGATGGAGAAGGACCAGGCGGCCCCTTTTCTGATCAGCCTGGCGTACCGTTACATCCGCTCCGCCGCGGCCGAGAACGCCGCGCCCGGCCGCGGGCCGCAGTACGAACTCGCCCTGGCCCCCGTGGCCGTGGAGAAACTGCTGCGCGAGCGCCCCACGGGCTGGTTCCCGGACTACGACGAGATGCTGCGGCGCGCGCTGATGGACGCCGTGGAGGAAGGCCGCCGGCTGCAGGGCCCCGATCCCCGGCGGTGGCAGTACGGCGCCTACCTCACCATCGCCATCGACCATCCAGTGATCCATCAACTGCCCCTGGTGGGGAAGTATTTCGACATCGGCCCGGTTCCCATGAGCGGAGCCGGCAGCACGGTGAAGCAGACCACCCGCACCCTGGCGCCCTCCATGCGGATGAACGCCGATCTGGGGGATTGGGACCGTTCGCTGTTGAATATCATGATCGGCCAATCCGGCCAGATCCTCTCCGGACATTACAAAGACCAATGGGACGCCTACTACAATGCCCGCAGCTTCCCGATGCAATTCGAAAAGGTGGAGGCCAAGAGCAGGCTGGAGTTCGCGCCGGCCAGCGCAAACCCGCGCTGAGGGACGGTGGGACAGGCGCTTTCGCCTGTCAAGATGTGGGACAGACGCTTCCGCCTGTCGATCGGAATGCTGTTGGCAGGCGAAAGCGCCTGCCCCACAAGCGGCGCAACGCCGGAGGGGCTGTATCATCTAAATCGGGAGGACCCAACTAACGCCATGACGGAGGAGATCGCGACCTTAGGAGGCGGGTGCTTCTGGTGCCTCGAAGCGGTGTACGACGAGCTGCGCGGAGTCGCCTCCGTGGAGTCCGGGTACATGGGCGGCCGGAAACCCAATCCGGCCTACGAAGACGTCTGCACGGGCCGAAGCGGGCACGTGGAAGTGGCGCGCATCGCGTTCGACGCCGAGGTGGTCTCCTATGGCGACATCCTGGACGTCTTCTTCGCCATCCACGATCCCACGTCGCGCGACCGCCAGGGCAACGATGCCGGCCCGCAGTACCGCTCCGTGATTTTCTATCATGACGGGGGCCAGCGCTCCACCGCCGAAGAGACCATTCGAAAGCTGGACGCCGGGGGCGCCTGGCCGGCGCCCATAGTTACCGAAGTGCGGCCGGCCGGCGCGTTTTACCGGGCCGAAGACTACCACCAGGACTACTTCCGCAACCACCCCGACCGGCCGTATTGCGCGTATGTGGTGGGCCCCAAGGTGCGGAAGTTCCGCGAGAAGTTCGCGGCGCGGCTGAAGGACGGAGGCTGAGGCAACGCATGAAGATCGCCATTTTGTCGGACATTCACGACAACGTGTGGAAACTCGCGGCGGCTTTGAAGGCCGCCCGTGAGGCGGATGCGCTGATCTGTTGCGGAGACCTGTGCTCGCCGTTCGTGGTGCGTCAACTGGGCCACGAGTTCCCCGGCCCCATCCATATCGTCTTCGGCAACAACGATGGCGACCTGTTCCGCATCGCCAACAACGCGCGCCGCTATGACCACATCCACCTGCACGGCGAGTTGTTTCGCGGCGAGTTCGACGGTAAACGCGTGGCCGCCAACCACTACGACCAGATCGCGCGGGCCATCGCGGCTTCCTCGCGAGTTCGACGTGGTGTGCTACGGACACAACCACATCTACGAGGTAGGGCGCATCGGGAGCACCCTGGCCATCAACCCCGGCGCCATCATGGGCGCCACCTTCGCGCCCGACGGCTCGCGCACGGATGCACCCTCCACGTTGGTCATCTACGATACGATTCCGGACGAAGCCAGACGGCTGGAGGTGTAGGCGCCGTATCGCCGGGTTGACAGACGAAAGCGTCTGTCCCACATGGGTGCGCAAGGACTTGTGTTCTTGTGGGGCAGGCGCTTCCGCCTGCCAACCCGCTAGAAATCTTCCAGCAGGTGCCCCATCTTTTCCTTCTTGGCGCGCAGATAGGCCTCGCGCGTGTCGAGCACGGCCGCCAGGCAGGGTACCCGCTCGGCGACGTCCACGCCGGCGCTCTCCACCGCCCGGACCTTCTCGGGGTTGTTCGAGACCAGGCGCACCGATTTCAGGCCGAAGTAGCGGATGATGGCCGCCGGAAGCTCGTAGCTCCGCAAATCGGGCTCGAAACCCAAACGCTCGTTGGCCTCCACGGTGTCGGCCCCGTGGTCCTGCAACTCATAGGCGCGGAGCTTGTTCATCAGGCCGATTCCCCTGCCCTCCTGATGTTCGTAAATCAGCAGCCCGCGGCCCTCCTGGGCGATGCTCTCGACGGCGATTTCCAGTTGCGCGCGGCAGTCGCACCGAAGGCTGTGAAAGACATCTCCGGTGAGGCACTGGGAATGAATGCGAACCAGCGGAGGAGGCTGGCCCGCGAGGCGGCCCATCGACAGCGCGACAGCTTCCTCGAGGCGCTCGCCCGCCCGGCCCTCGAATCCGTAAATCCGAAAATGCCCGAATTGCGTTGGAAAGTCCGCTTCGGCCACCTTGGTGAGCCGCAACGCGGTGGAATGATCCATGCTTAACTGTTGGAAACCTTGATGCTTCTATTATAATGGCTGCGAAATCGGATGTGGGAAACCTTCGCCATCTCGTTGCTGGTCAAGCTGGCCGCGGTGGCGTCGATCGCTTCGGTGCTGGCCCGCTCGAACACGTTCAAGGCCGCGCTGATGCGCGAAAGCCGCACCCTGGGCCAGCGCCTGGCGTTGGCGGCGTGGCTGGCCGTGGTGTTCGGCGGGGGAGTCGCTATACGCCTGCTCAGCCGGAGTACCTACTACGGCGCCTACCATGGCGCCGATCTGGGTCTGGAGGGCAGCTTGCTGGCCGGCTTGATCGGCGGCTACGTGCCGGGGCTGGCCGCTGGAATCCTGATTTCGCTCCCCGCGCTTTTCCTGGGCGAGCCGCTGACGCTGCCCATGCTGGCCGGAATCGGCGTGTTCGGAGGGCTGATCCGCGATTGCGCCCCGGACGTCGAGGAGATCTGGCGTTTTTCGCCGTTCTTCGACCTCAACATCTACCGCTTCTTCAAGGAAAGCGCCAACCACCGCAGGACGGCGTTCCACCTGGTGATGTTCGCCTCCATCCTGTTCGCCGAGTTCCTGCGGCAGATGCTGGGCGGTCTGTTCGGCCAGTCGCAGATCTTCTACCTGACGCCCAAGTCCGAGGCGATTTCCCATCCCCATCCGCTGGGTTACGCGGCCGTGTATGTCACCTCGCTTTTCGCGGTGGCCATCCCGTTGAAGATCTGGAACAACGCGCGCAACGAACGGAAGCTGGAAGAGCAGGAGCGGCTACTTGCGGAGGCGCGCATGGCCGCGCTCACCAGCCAGATCAACCCCCACTTCCTGTTCAACACCCTCAATTCGGTTTCCTCGCTGATCCGCACGGACCCCCATCAGGCCCGCCTCATGGTGATGAGGCTGTCCAAAGTGCTGCGCCGCCTGCTGCGCAAACACGAGAACCTCAGCGCGCTGCGCGACGAGTTGAGCTTCATCGAAGACTACCTCTCGATCGAAGTGGTGCGCTTCGGAGACAAGCTGCGGTTCGAAAAAGACATAGCGGAGGACACCCTCGACATGCTGGTGCCCAGCATGATTCTGCAGCCGCTGGTGGAGAACTCCATCAAACACGGGTTGAGCGGCAAAGTGGAGGGCGGCGCCATCCGCATTCGCACGCGCCGCGTGGCATCGCGGCTGCAACTGCTGGTGGAAGACGATGGAGCCGGCATCCCCGAATCGAAGCTGGCCAGCTTGTTGGACCACGGGATCGGGGTCAGCAACGTGAGTGAGCGGCTGAAAGTCCTGTTCGGAAGCGAATACCGGATGTGGGTGGACAGCCGGCCGGGCGAGGGTACGCGCGTGCAGATCGAGATCCCCGAATTGCAGGCGCCGGCGGCGGTGGGATAAGGCTCCGGCCTTGTCAATCCGAGCGAAGCTCGGACGCAGTAGCCCGTGGTCTCCGATCGGGCAACCCTTCCGAGCTTCGCTCGGATTGACAAGGCCGGAGCCTTATCCCACTACTCTGCTCTGGAATAATAATACGTGTACTTGCTGTACAACTCGGAGGCGCGCGCGCCGTTGGCTACGATCCCCAGCACGTTGTTCTCGCACAACGACTGCATGGCGCGGGTCACATTGTCGAACGTCGTGGAGCCGATCTTCACCACCAGCACCGTGCCATCGGCCAGGGTGGCCAGCAGGTTGGCATCCGCCGAGAACAGCAGCGGGGGCGTATCGAAGATGGCCCAGGTGAAATACCGCGGCAGTTCCTCGAACAAAGCCCTGGCGTGGCGGGTATTGAGCAACTCGAGGGGGTTCTTCACCGGCGTGCCGGCGGGCATCACGTAGAGATTGATTCCCTCGATCCGCCGCAACGCCTCACCGAACTTGCAGTGACCGGAAAGGTAGTCCGTGAGGCCCGGCGCGCGGGAGATCTGGAACAGGTTGTGAATCACCGGGCGGCGGAGGTCGAAGTCGCCCAGCAGGATCACATTCTCCGCCAGTTGCGACTGGGCCAGCGCCAGGTTGACCGCCGTAAACGTCTTTCCCTCGGCGGGAGAGGGGCTGGTAATCACCACCGTATGCAGCGGCTGCAAGGTCTGCAGATGGTTCAGCCGCGTGCGCAGAGTCCGGAACTCTTCCGAGGGCGTCTCGTGCGAATGGTCGATATCGAGGAGGTGCGACTCGGGCGCGGGCTGGTAAGGCACCACCGGAGCTTCCCCGATAGCCGCCGGCTGCAGGTTGGCGCGCACGGGCGGCGCGGCGCCGGCATCCAGTGCGGGGATCTCCGGGGAGCGGGTTCCGCCCGCCAGGGTGGACACAGGCGCTTCCGGCGGCAACCCTCCCTGCTCGGCCCTGCGTAACGCATCGTGTACTCGGCTCATGTGGTCTCCAATATCGCGCGGCGCACCGGTCAGGTCGCGTGAGGCGTGAAATAGGAATACATCGCGGCGGCCATGGCGATCATCCCGACCATCACCGCGCTCGACCAGGCCAGCCAGAACAGGCGCCGCTTTCGGCGCACCAGAAGACCGTTCTCCAGCAACGGGATGCTGCTCAACACGGGCAGATTGGTATACGCGCGAACGTCCTTGAGGTTCTTCAGGGAGGTATCCTTGGCCTCTTTCGCTCCCGCCAGCGCCAGCCCCACCATGAGCCCCAACCCGATCCCGGCGGCGGCAATCTCATACCGGTTGGGCTCCGCGGGGGTCTGCGGCAGGGTGGCCGGATCGAGGACTTCCAGGTTCTCACCAAACTCGTGCTCTTCCAGGTCCTTGGTCTGCTGGGACACTTCCTGGCGCTTTTTCTGATCGTTGTACCGGTCCTTGGCGAGCGCGAGATCCTGCTGAAGCTGCGCGGCTTCCTGCTCCACGATCGGGCTGGCCTCGATTTTCCTCCGTACTTCTACAAGGTCCGCTTCGAGCCTGGCCTTCTCCGCGCTGATGTCCTTGATGGTGCTTTCCACATTTCCAATCTGCGTGTTGATGGCGGCCGCCTGGCCGTCAATGTTGCTCAAGGCCGCCTTCTGCTGAAGGGTCAACCCTTTCCTGGGCTCCGACGGCGGCGCCGCATTCTGCTCCTCGTCGAGCTTGGCCTGCTCCCGGTCCCGCTCCGCCCGCAGAATCTTGAGCTGGCTCTGGGCCGTGGTGACATACGGGTTCTGGTCGGTGTACTGTTCCTGCAGGGCGGTCAGGTTGATCTCCCTCTCGCGGATCTGAGTGTCCAGATTGATCAGGTTCTGGCTCTTGACTGTTTGGGAGACCGGCGTCGCGTCGCTGGCCTGATTGATCAGCTCGCGGTTCTCCTTCTGGTTGTTGAGGGCGGTCTCGAGGCTGTTCTTCTGCTGCTGCATCTGGCTGAGGCGGTCGCTTTCCTGCCCGATCCGCGCCTGAATGTTGGCCAAAAGGATGCCGTTGGAGCCGCCGTTCTCCGGAAGGCTGCCCTGGTGCGCCGCCCGGAACCTGGCCAGCTCGCTTTGCAGTTTTTCGAGATTGTCCGAGGCGTCCTTGACTTGCTCGTTCATGAACTGCGTGGTGTTGTCGGCGCTTTGGGTTTGAACCTGAATATTCTGCTTCGTCAGTTGGCCCACCATATCGGCGACCACCGCCTGGGCGATGCGGCGATCCGAATAGGAAAACTGGATCCGAAACGCGGTTGCATAACGCCGGTCGCCCGAAGCGTCCCGATCCAGCGGATCCATCCGGACGTCCTTCTGCATCTGGTCGATGGCGTCTTCGAGCGGCGCATGGGCAAGCAGTTTCTTGTACAGGTGGTACTTCTCGCTGGTGATCATCGCCTCGATGTTGCCGCGGCTGAGGAGTTGCGTCCGCAACTGATCCAGCCTCTGGGCCATCTGCACATTGGCGGTGCTGGGCACCAGTTGGACCGCCACGGTCTGCGGAACGATGCGCATGTGGGCGTAAGACACGTAGGTGTCCGGCCAGAGAAACGCCACCACCACCGCGATCACCAGGCCCGCAAACACCGGACCGAAGATCCACGACCGGTAGCGGCGCAGCATGTCGATGTAATCCTCGACGTCCAGCGGACGCCGGGAGACGTTTGCGTAGTTCTGTGGAGCCCCCATAGCGCTAATCCTTCACGACGATAATGTCGCCGTCCTGGAGCAGAACATTCTGTTTCAGGTTCTTGCCCTTCAACATCTCCTTGAAGTTGAAATGCAGTACCGTCTTGCCACCGTCTCGAAGAACGCGGATGTCCTTCTGATTGGCGAATTCCCTGAAGCCCCCCGCCTGAACCAGGCCTTGCATTATGGTGGTCGGAACGATCAGATTGAATTCGCCCGGTTTCAGGACCGCGCCATTGATGAAGTACTTCTTGCTGTTCACCGCCAGCAACTGGACGTTGACCTGCGGCTTCTTAATGTACACGGTCAAACGTTCCGCCACGTCTTTCCCCAGCTCCTCGGGCGTTTTTCCGCTGGCCACCACCTCGCCTATGACCGGTATCGAAATCCGGCCGTCGGGCCGCACCAGATACTGACCGGAGTAGTCTTTCTCCCCCATGACCAGGACGGACAACTGGTCCTGGGCGCCGATCAGGTAGGTCTTTTCATCCACCGGCACGGCGGCGGGGGGCCGCACTCCGGGAGAGGGCCTGGGATCCGCCAGTTTGGCTGGATCGGCGGGCGCCGACGGCTCCACGGCTGGCTTTGCCGGGGTGGGCGACCCGGCTTCGGGCGGCGTTGCCTGCGGCGATTGGCCCCTGCCTCCGGCGCCCCGGCACAAAACCGGCGCCACCACCAAGAACACGCACAAAACTACCGTTTTCATTGTCTTCCTCGGAGAGGAACCGGGGCCTTTCGGCCACCAGGATCGCAACTCGCGCAACCGCGCTCCCCGCTCTCCAGTTTACAGCATTGCGCCGGAGGCCAGAAACGTTGGCGCAGCCATCTTTCTCTTATCGGCGCCGCCGTGGCCGGCCTCTACGCTTCCAGCCCGGCCCATGCGGGATCGCCCGCGGCGACTCGACTTTTCATTGTAAAGAAGTTTTACAGAGAAAGCAATAGCCGCGCGGCCAACTGGCGGGGTATCCATTGCCCGGCCCCATGGTATAGTACTAGTACTGTGTGCAAGAAGCGCGATCCGGCCTGACGCTTGGGATTTGGCTTGATATACTTAAACATAGTGTACCGCTCCCGAAAACCGGAGAGGCGCCCGCTGGAGGGCTGTAAGTCATAGAAGTTTCTGGTACTGAGGATGTGGAAGTCCGAATTCACCACGGCCACAAACGTGCTAGCAAGCGGGCGGGGAGTCTTGTATCGCTGACGCGCAGCGGCGGCCGCCATGTTCCAGGAGCTCAAGTTCCAGCTTTCGACCGCGTTTCTTACCATCGTCACGCTGGCCGTGAGTATCGCCGCCATCATCAACTTCGACCAGCAGCAGCGGTTCCGGCTTCCCGACGATGGCGTGGTCTGGGTGGACCGCGCCGCCGGGGTCGAGGCGCTCTATGTAACTCCCCGCAGCGGCGGAGCCAAAGCCGGCCTGCACCCCGGGGATTGCCTCAAGAGCATTGATGGCGTCCCCATCAAGAAGACCATTCAAGTCGCCCAGGTGCTGGCCACCATCGGCTCGTGGCGGCAGGCCAAGTACACGCTCACCCGCGGCGGGGTGGAATTCGAGCCGACTTTCGTCGTCGAGGAGGCCCCGCGCGACCGCGCGGTGATTTATCAGTACCTGGTCGGGCTATCCTATCTAGCCATCGGCCTGTTCGTCTATTTCCGCCGCGGCAGCGCCCACAAGGCCCGGCATTTTTATGTTCTGTGTCTGGTCTCTTTCATCGTCTACTGTTTCCACTACACCGGAAAGCTGAACGGCTTCGACAAAATCGTCTACTACGCCAGCGTCCTTGGCGGCCTGTTCGCCCCCACGATTTTCCTGCATTTCTGCGTCACGTTCCCGGAACCCCTGAAGTGGTTCCGCGGGCGGGGGCGCGTGGCTCTCCTGTACGTGCCCGCGGCGCTGCTCTCCCTGCTGTACCTCGGTTTTTCCTCCGGCGCCCTGAGAACCGGGATTTCGCTGGTGGAAGTAAGGTGGCTGCTGGACCGCGCGGGGATGGTCTTTTCCACCGTGCCCTATGTGGTCGGAGCGCTGGCGCTGGCTCGCGAATACCGCAAAGCCGACGACCCCATCGTCCGCCAGCAGTTGAAATGGCTGCGCAACGGCGCGCTGTGCGGCTCGCTGCCGTTCGCCCTGTTCTACGTGCTGCCGTACGCCGCCGGCGCGATTCCCAGCGAATACATGAAGATGTCGGTGCTTTCGATGGCCCTGATCCCGCTCACCCTGGCCTATGCCATCGTCCGCTACCGCCTGATGGACGTGGACGTCCTGTTCCGCCGGGGCTACGCGTACACCCTGGCCACCCTGTGCGTGCTGGCGGGGTTCTACGGCCTGGTGTTCTCGCTGGGCAACCAGGTGCAGAAGTACTTCAAGGATCTGGGCAACGCCGGCGTGCTCCTGTTGATGCTGACCGCGGCGTTTCTCTTCCAGCCCCTCCGCAACTGGCTGCAGGAGCGCCTGGACAGGCATTTCTACCGCGACCGCTACGATTATCGCCGCACGCTGGTGGAGTTCGCGCGGGAGCTCAGCGCCGAAACCGATCTGGACGCCATGCTTTCCTCGGCCGGCGAGCGGCTGCTCGAGACCCTTTCCATCCGGCACCTGGCTTTCTTCCTGTCCGAGGAAACCCGCGACGGCTCCGAGTTCCGGTTGAGGAAGGCCATGGGCTCCAACCCCCGCCTGGCCAGCGCCGGCTGCGACGATCTGGATCTCAGCTTTTTGCGCTCGGAAGCTTCCCAGCCCTATCTGTTCTTCGAGCGCACACGGCATCAGCTCGACGCGGTGTTCCGTTCGTGGCCCGCATCGGTGCGCGGCGCAATCGCCGATCTCGACCTCACCTACTACATTCCCTGCACCGTCCGGGGCCGGACCATCGCCTTCCTGGGGATAAGCCGGACGGTGGACGGCGACTACCTTTCGAGCGTCGACCTCGAGCTGCTGGTCACCCTGGCCGGGTACGTGGGCATCGCCATCGAAAACGCCTCGCTGTATCGCTCGCTCCAGCGCAAGGTGGAAGAATACGAGCGGTTGAAGGAGTTCAGCGAGAATATCGTCGAATCCATCAACGTCGGTATTCTGGCCGCCGACCTGGAAGACCGCGTGGGGAGCTGGAACACGCAGATCGAGCAGTTGAGCGGGATTCCTCGCGAACGGGCCGTGGGCGTGCGGCTGAGCGAGCTGTTTCCCGCCGAGCTGGCCGATCAGTTTGAAAGCGTCCGCGGCGAAACCGGGATTCACCACATCTACAAGTTCGTCTTGAAAGGGCGGGCGAACGGCAATGGAACTTCGGGCAAGTTCCGGGAAGCCACGCTGAACATCGCCATCGCGCCCCTGGTCTCGAAGGACCAGGAGCGCATCGGGCGGCTGATCATTTTCGACGATGTCACGGACCGCGCGGAATTGGAGCAGCGCCTGGTGCAGGCCGACAAGCTCTCCAGCATCGGCTTGCTGGCGGCCGGGGTGGCGCACGAAGTCAACACCCCCCTGGCGGTGATTTCCACCTACGCCCAGATGCTCGCCAAGCAGGTGGCCGACGACTCCCAGAAGTCCTTGATTCTCGATAAGATCGCCAAGCAGACCTTCCGCGCCAGCGAAATCGTGAACTCGCTGCTCAACTTCTCGCGCACCTCCACCACCTCTTTCGGCGACGTCAACCTGAACCGGGTCCTGCAGGAGACCCTCTCCTTGATCGAGCACCAATTGCTGAAGTCCGGCATTGAGATCCACGCGGACCTGGAAACGGGCCTTCCGCCGGTCCACGGGAACGCCGGAAAACTTCAGCAGGTATTTCTGAATCTCTTCCTCAACGCGCGCGACGCCATGGCGGCGGGGGGCAGGCTGGAGGTCCGCACCTGGTCGGAAGCGGCCGGCGCGCGGGTGGAAGTGGCCGATACCGGGCATGGCATCGCGCCCGAGCACCTGCACCGCCTCTACGACCCGTTCTTCACCACCAAGGCCGCGCGCAAGGGCACCGGCCTCGGGCTTTCCGTGACGTACGGTATCATTCAAGAGCATGGCGGTTCCATTGAAGTGGCCAACCGGCGCGCCGGCGGCGCCAGGTTCCGGATCGAGTTGCCGTTGGCCATGGCCGCGGCGCGCAAGCCGGTGACCGCCGGCTGAAACGATGGCCCCACTGTCCACCAACCATCCCGTGGAAACCGCGGACCGCTCCCCCGCCCCGCGCGGCCGCATTCTGGTTATCGACGACGAGGCGGACATCCGCGAAGGTCTCGAGCTGCTGCTGACCTCGGAGGGCTACGAGGTGGAGCTGGCCCACAACGGAACCGAAGGACTCCGGAAGATGGAGACCCGCGGCTACGACCTGGTGCTGCTCGATCTCATGATGCCCGACATCTCCGGGATGGATGTCCTCGATGAGACGCGCAAACGCGACCACGAAACTCCCATCTTCATGATTACGGCCTACGGGTCGGTGGAAGCCGCCGTGCAGGCGCTCAAGCTCGGCGCCAACGACTACTTCTCCAAGCCCTGGGACAACGAGAAGCTGATCATCGAGATCGACCGGATGATCGCGCGCCGGCGCCTGGAATACGAGAACGTACACCTCAAGCGCGCCCTGGTGGAGCGCTACAGCTTCCCCAACATTATCGGCAAGAGCGAGCGCATGGTGCGCATGCTGGACCTGGTGAGCCAGGTGGCCACGGCCCGTTCCACCATCCTGATCACCGGGGAGACCGGCACCGGCAAGGAGCTGGTGGCCAAGGCCATTCACGCCAATTCCCCGCGCTCGAACCACGTATTCGTGGCCGTGAACAGCGGCTCGCTGCCTCAGGACCTGCTGGAATCCACGCTGTTCGGGCACGTGAGAGGCGCCTTCACCAGCGCGGTGCAGTCCAAGAAGGGCTACTTCGAGGTGGCCGACCGCGGCACCATCTTCTTCGATGAGATCGGCACCATCGGACCGGAGACCCAGATCAAGCTGCTGCGCGTCATCCAGGAGAAGGAGTTTACTCCCCTGGGCGCCACCGACCCCGTCAAGGTGGACGTGCGGATTCTGGCGGCCACCAACGCGGACCTGTTTCAGCTTGTGAAGGAAGGCAAATTCCGAGAGGACCTCTACTACCGCCTGGATGTGATCAAGATCGCCCTGCCCGCGCTGCGCGAGCGCAAGGAGGATATCCCCGCGCTGGTGGAACACTTCTTCAACCTCTACTGCCGGGAGAACGAAAAGTTCCTGGATTCCGGCGGGCGTTCGCTCCTGAGGTTCCACCCCGACGCCATGCAGATCCTCATGGAGCATTCCTGGCCGGGCAACGTGCGCGAACTGGAAAACGTGGTGGAGCGCGCGGTGGTTCTATCGGTGGACGCCCTGGCCCCGGTGGACGTGCTGCCCGATTCCCTGCTCCAGGCCAACGGCATCCGGCTGCACCGTGCCGACGGCGGCCCGCTCCCCGCCGACGCCTCGCTATTTGAGATCGTCAACGATTACGAGAGGCGCACCATCACCGAACGCCTGGAGCTGTGCAACTGGAGCCAGACCGAAGCCGCCGAGAGCCTGCGCGTGCCGCTTTCCACGCTGAACCAGAAAATCAAGCGGCTGGATATCAAGATACGGAAGAAGGGCGATGTGGGATAAGCCTCCCGGCTTGTCAGCCCGTGGGATAAGCCTCCCGGCTTATCCCACGCCTACACCGTGGCCGTTCCCTTCTGCGCGCGGCTCATGATCTCATCGGCCAGTTGCTGGGGGCTGTCCACGTTGTGAAGCACCAGGCGGCTGGCCTCGCCAGCGGTTTCAATGGAGAGATTGCCTATCCCGAGCATGCGGTGCATGAGGCTCTGGTCCACGCGCACGTCCTGGATTTTGGAAAGCTGGATGTTGCGGGTGGAGCGTGAGGCCATGCCGAGCTCGTAACGCAGACGGTCCCCGGAGATGACCGTCTTGGTGTACCGCCGCCGCAGCCAGCGGGAGGCCGGCCACGCCAGGATCAACGGTGGAAAGACCATCACCCAATGCGGCGCGGAGGCGGTCCACTGGGTCAGGTACAGAACCTCCAACCCCACGAAGATAATGGCGGCCAGGACGGCGCCCGCCTTAATGAACTTGGCGGTGGGCCGGATCGTAAGCTCGGGCACGGTACGTTCCTCCTGAACCGGTATTGTACCGCGCCCGCCCGTTGTCCTGACCGCGGGAAGCAAACGATCCCGCGGCGCTGAAGCGCTATGGTTCCTTCCGTGAACTGCGCGAAATCAACTGATGGCCCTCGCCCTTCTCACCACAACCGCGTTTGAAAAGGACCTGCGGCGGGTTGAGAAGCAAGGTAAAGACCTGGACAAACTGGACCTCGGACGGTGGCCCGGATTGTAATTCGGCGGCTCAATGCCCAGCTTCGGCGCCCAGGGGCGTGGCTTTGATGTAGGCAATGCCCTTGAAGAGCGCCACCAATTCCCCGGCGTCGTCCATAACGCGGATCAGACATGTCGAGAGCTTGCGCGTGCGGGAAATCTCCTCGGCCGCAGCCGTCAGCCTGCCGGACCGGACCGCCTTGAACCAGGTGACATCGGCCTGGCTGGCGACCGCCACGACCCCGTGAGAATTCGAAGCCACGGCAAAGGCAAGATCGGCCAGGGTGAACAGCGCGCCACCCTGCAGGATGCCCACGCTGTTCAGATGGCGCGGTTCGACGGTCATCTCGGTACGGGCGAAGCCGAGACGGACTTCCACCACCCGTATGCCGTTCTCCCGCGCGAACCGGTCTCTCTCGAAGAATTCCGCGATATGCCGGGCTTCCGGCCACCCCGCCGTTTCCATCAGTCCTCCTCCAGCCGAACCACCATCCTAACCTGCAAGCACGCAGGGCGGACAGGTTGGACCCCTCCGCCGCCAGCGCCACGGCTCAATAGTCGACGCCGAAGCAGTAACTCTCGTTGGAATTCATGGGGCTGACCGCGTATTCGCCCGGATACAGGGCGCGCGTGGGGGTAATTTCGTAAACCGAGCCGGCGACTTCATTAATGGTCACCGGCAGTCCCGGCGGAGTTCCGCCCATGGCCGGTTGCGTTTGCCGGTAACCCATTCTCGATACCAGACTGTAGAGTTGGAACTGACGCGGGTCGCCGCCGGGGTTCAATCGCACCACGAATACCAGCCGGTCCCCTTGTCTGACCCGCACCGGCGAGCGCGGGCCTTGAATGCGATAAACGTTTGCTCCCATGCCATACGTTCCGCCGCCGCGGGACATCATCCCGATCTCTCTTTCGAGCGGGATGTATCCGGAGGAACCGCGCAGAAACGGTGCGCCAACGATGTCGGGCCCCAAATCGATCCTGGGCGCCTCGGGACCGGCCGAGGGCGCATCGACGGAACCGAAAATCACCTCCGCCACACGGGCGCGCGCATAGTGCCGTATCTCGTCGTCGACCAGGAAGCGAATGTCGTCCGCCGTGCCGCCCAGGAAACTTCCGTTCACGGTGGACCCGTTGCGCAGACGCAGCGTGTCCGCCTGGCTCGAGACTGCCAGAGCCAACGCCAGTATTGTGAATCGCGCGATCATACCTGCTCCATCGGTTCGGGCGCTCATCGATTCGCCCTTTTCCTATTTTCCCACCGTTGCCGGCGCGGCCGATGCCGGCGATGTCTGGACGTGACTGCCCGTAACGCCCTTGCGCCGGCCGGCGAGGCGCACGGACGGGGTGGCGCGCCGCCGGGCTCGAACGCGGACCGGCGATAATCGATCTCTTCCGATCCCAAAATACCCTTGCTCACGGCGTCGTAACGGTGTATACCGGTTGTGGTTGGAGGTTTTGCGTGAGTGTTCGTATTGTAACTGCCCTGACCGCCATTCTGTGCGGCCTGCCAGCCGGAGCGCAAACCGCGCCCGGCTCCATCCAGGGTCGGGTAGTGGACGGAAAGACCGGGGCGCCCGTCCGCTTTGCGACTGTGATGCTGATGGGCCCGTTTTCGCAAACCATGCTGACGCCGCCGAACGACCCCGGGCCCGCCAACCGGGTCGAGATCATGGCGGACGAACAGGGCCGCTTCACTTTCCCGAACCTGGCGGCCGGTAACTACGCGGTCAACTCCCGGCGCGATGGCTACGTGCCCACGCTCTATGGGGCGACGCACACCGCGCGGGCGCTGGTCCCGGTGAACGATGGCGAACAGGTGAGCGGCATCGCCATTCAGATGCCGCCCTGCGGCGTCATCGCCGGCAAAGTGGTGAACGAGCGCGGCGAGCCGGTTCAGAACGTGGAGATGGTGGCTCTGCGCTACTACTATGGCGCATGGCTGTGGCGTCCGCCGGTCAGCCCCGAAACTCCGCTGAAGTTCTACACCAACGATCTGGGCGAGTACCGCATTTCGAATCTGGTCGCGGGCCCCTATATCGTCAGGGCCGCGGCGCCTCCGCAAACCGGCGGGAACAAACCGGCGGGACTGGGTTATCCCAGCGTCTTTTATCCGAATGCCCTCGGCCCGGAAAGCGCCGAGCCCGTCACCGTGTCCAGCGGGTTGGTGAGCCAGGCGAACATGATGTTGCAGCCGGGCCCGGCGTTCCGCATCTCGGGCATGATCGACTCCAACGGATCCGACCAGGAAGTGTGCTTCGGCCTGGCGCCCAAGCGCTTCAATTCGGCGGTCGCGCAGGCGGTCGGCCGGGTGGTCCGGTTTGGCAGGGATGGCCTGTTCATAATAGACGACGTGCCTCCCGGCTCTTACGTCCTGAGCGCCACCATCTGCCGGGGCGTGCAGCCGCTCGCCGCTATCCAGCCCCTCGAAATCGCCGGGAATATGGAAGGGCTGCGAATCCAGCTCGGCTCCGGGCAGCCGCTCTCGGGCGTGGTGAAAGGCGAGGGTGTGGCCGCCTCCGGGGTGAAGCTGGCTCTGCGCTCGCCCGAGCTGCTTGCCTCCGTGCCGCGGTCCGTGGTCGGCGCCGATGGCTCTTTTGTGTTTGAGCACATTTTGCCGCGCCGCTATGCCGTGGATTTCGCCGGGCTGCCCCCGGGCGCGTACGTCAAGTCCGTGAAATACGCCGGGCGGGAAACGCCGGATAGCGGCTTCGAAATCGATGGCGACGCCACCCTCGAGATCACCCTGAGCAGCCAAGGAGCGGCGCAACTCAGCGGCTCCGTCCTCGATAGAACCGGCCGGCCGGCGGCCTATGCCATGGTCACGGCGATTCCCTCGGACGACGGCCCGGCCGAGTCGGCGAAGGATGTCATGGCGGACGAGAAGGGCAACTTCGTGTTTCCGGCGCTGCGGCCGGGAACCTATAGGACTCTGGCTTGGGAAGTCCGCTACAACCCGCTCGGACTCGAAGCGGCGGACCCCGGCCTTCCATTGCTTTTCGGCTCGAATGCCCGAACGGTCACGCTCAACCCGGGTGCGCCGGGTTCGGTGGCGTTGACCTTGAACACCCAGGAAGACGTCAACAACGCCAGGTCGGCTGCGCGCATGACCCCGCCCAACAATCCGTAGTCCTGGCCGAAGGGAGGCCGCATGAGAAAAGCCATAATACTACTCGCCTGCCTGGTAACATCGCTCCCCTTCCTGTTCGGGCAGACCGGCAGCTCCGTGGAGGGACAGGTAGTCAATGCGGTGACGGGCGCGCCGGTGAAACGCGCTACCGTCACGCTCCAGCTTACGCGGAGCCTGCCGGTGACCGCCGGCCAGCCCATGCGCGTCTTCAGCCCCAATGCCGTGGAAACCGACGACCAGGGCCGGTTCGCGTTCCGCGACGTGGCGCCGGGGGGATATGCGGTCCGCGCGGAGCGCCAGGGTTTCCTCGACCCGGCAGGGGGTCAGGTTTTTATCCGAAATGCCCTGATGGTCGGAGAAAGCCAGCAGATCACCGGAATTGTGGTGCGACTGACGCCGCATTCGGTGATCTCGGGTAAGGTTTTGGACACGGACGGCGAGCCCCTCGCGGGCGTTCAGGTGGTCGCCTTGCGATGGGGTTACATGAACGGCGCGCGGCAGCTTGTTCGCGCGGGAACCGGTTCCATGCTGGCCACCAACGATCTGGGCGAATACCGCATCGCCGGACTGGTGGCCGGCAGCTATGTCGTGATGGCCGAAGCGCCGCGCCGAAATGGACCTTACCGCGTCCCGGACGAGCCTCTCGAGGAGAAGCAAGAGCTGGCCTACGCCAACACCTACTATCCCGCCGCGACGGGCGCGGCCAGCGCCACTCCGGTGAGGCTTGCGGCCGGCGCCGAGGCTCGCGGGATCGACGTCAAGCTGGTGAAGGTGAAGGGGGTAAGCATCCGGGGACGGGTCATCGACCCCGCAGCGCCGGCCAATAGAATGGCGTCCGTCATCCTCAGACCGCGCCGGAGCGGCGACGCATTTATGCGGAATTCCGTCGGTTACGGAATGAGTTCCCTCGGCGGCGCTTTCCAGATCTCGGGCGTTCCTCCCGGCTCTTATGTCCTGGTGGCCCAGCGCGGCAACGAGCAGGGGCAGACCGCGGCGGGAGGCAGCATGCCGATTGAAGTAGGCGATAAGAACCTGGATGGGATCGCCGTGCAGGTGTTGCCCGTGGTGGACGTGGACGTAGTGATACAGTCCGAGCCCGCCGGCCGGTGCGGCAGCCCCGGCTACGTCACGCTGTTGGACGAAAGCGGCTTCCCCGGCGGTTCGGGCGTCAATGGCTTACCGGGCGCCAAGCCCACGCTCAAGAACGTAGCGCCCGGCGTGTACACTTTGAACCCGCTGGGCGGTAGCGGCTGCTACATGCAATCGGTCCGGTTCGGTGGGCGCGACATGCCGGACATGCGCGTGAAAGTGGATGGCAGCGGGCCGTTGGAGATCACCTTGGCGGCTTCGGATGCGATTGTGGAAGGCACGGTGGCCGACGCCGCGGGCAAGCCTGTGAGCGGCGCAACGGTGGCCCTTGTTCCAAAGGACGGCCCGCAGACCGATTATCGGACATACTCCACGCCCCGGAACGGAGCCTTTGCGATTTCCGGCCTTCGCCCTGGCGCGTATGACGTATTGGCGTGGGAAAGCGTGGATTATTCAGCCTCCCAGTCTCCCGAATATGCCAAGCAGTTTGAGAATCGCGCCACGAGCATCACGGTCCCAGCGTCCGGCCGGCAGACCTTGCGCCTCACGGCCATTCCGGCGTCGGCCACGGGCGAACCCGTCCCGGCGCCCGCGGTGGTCGCCGCCAAGGGAAGCCTGGAAGGCCAAGTGGTCCACGCGCTCACTGGAGCGCCGCTCGGCGGCGTGAAAATCACGTTAGGAACCCGGCCTATGGTTCGCTCCACGGCGGGGGTACTTGGGAGCTCGATGGGCGTCGTGGGGAACTTCGGCGGTCAGGCGGCAGCCCCCGATGAAACGGTGGAAAGCGATGCACAAGGCCGTTTCGCCTTTCGGAGCGTCGAGCCGGACTTCTACTACATCTCCGCCGAGCGGCAGGGATTCGACATGGCGGCGCCACTTTTCCGCGTGGGCCCAATCGGGGAACAGATCGTGGTGGGCAACGGGCAGCGGATCGCCGGGTACGCCATCAAGCTGGCGCCGCAAGGCGTGATCTCGGGCAAAGTCACGGACGAGTTCGGCGAAGCCGTGGTCAACGCCCAGGCGTGGCTCTTCCGCGCCGATTACAGTTTTGGCCCGCGGAGGCTTTTGCGCGGGGCCGCGGCGCAGACGGACGATCTGGGCAAGTTCCGTTTGCCCGGTGTGGCGGCGGGGTCTTACTACCTCGCGGTGCTCAGGCGAACGATGGGCCGCCCGTCTCCCATGGCGCAAGCGCCGGCCAGTGAGCCCGACACGGGCTATGGGATCGCCTGGTATCCCAATGCGCCGGATGTGGCCAGCGCCTCGACCATCGCGGTGGGCGCCGCGGCCGAGGTTCCGGTCGAGATAGTCCTGCGCCGAAGCAAGTTCGTCCACATCCGGGGCACGGTGGTGGATGAGGCCGGCAATCCGGTCGAGCGGCCGATGGTCGAATTGACGCCGCGCGGCCTGGGAACCTCGGTCGCGTTTGGCAACCTGCGCGTGGAGCCCGGCGGCGCGTTCGAAATCACCAGCGTGCCGGCGGGATTCTACACGCTCTCGGCGCGTCCCGCGAATAACGGCGCCGTCCCCAACGGCAACGCGCCGCGGCGCATGGCTTTTCTGCCGCTGGAGGTGCGGGACAACCACCTCGAAGGCGTCCAACTGCGGATGACGCCGGGCAAAGAGGTGCGTGGCGCCGTGAAGTTGGAAGGCGGCGGCGCGCAGTACGCGTCTCTGAACCTCTTCGCGGCGGAGGGCTTTACGGCTTCGGCTTCGGCGACGAATGGAGCGTTCACGCTCCGCTCCATCTGGCCGTTGACCTACACGGTGGACGTCCAGAGCTTGTGCGCCAACTGCTACCTCAAGTCGGTGCGCTACGGCGGGCAGGCCGCGCCGGAGACCGGAATCGACTTCAGCGGAGACGGAGAACTGGAGATCGTCGTGAGCCCTTCGGCGGCTTCCCTGGACGGCGTAGCGGTCGACCCGCAAGGGAGCCCGGCGCCTGGCGCCACCGTGATGCTGGCGCCGGCGGACGGGACCGGTAAGATTCTCAGCGGCAAAGCGGATCCCCGCGGCGCGTTCCACTTCGGCGGTCTGCGCCCTGGCGCCTATCGCGTCTCCGCATGGGCGGGCGTCGTGCCCGATGCCTCGCCGGAAGCCGTGGCGCCGTTCCAGGCGCAGGCAACCGCGGTACAACTCGCCGAGAACGCGAAAGAGACCTTGCGGATCGCCACCATCGGACGGTGACCATCGCCTGCACTGGGTGCGCGGCACATAAGTGGATAAACCGGCGTCACGTGGGGCAGGTTGTCAACCTGCGGCGGGTTGATAACCCGCCTGGGAGGTACTGGCAGACACTCGCGAGAGGCCGATTGACAATCGGCCGCAGGTTGACAACCTGCCCCACAACGGCGCCGTGGGCCTTGCGTGCCTGATGCGCTTTCTGGTCGCGCTCGGACAGGAAATCGATATCCGCATACGCCCGGCGCCGCACGCCGGGCTTAGAGTCGGGAATGAGCCGGGAATGGCCACGGATGAACGCGGCTCCGTTCGCGGCTCCGTTCGCCGATCGGCCTGAAGCGATTGGGTGTATACTGATCTGAACTCGGTCGCAAAATGGAAATCCCGGTCGAGAATTGGCGATGTCATTGTGAAAGCGGTCGCCCCCGTGTAACCTCAAGCGAGCGGAGGGCCGTCGGATGCGAGGCAGCCAGATAACGCGCAGAGATTTTCTCGGCGCCGGGGGCGCTGGAGCCCTGGCGATACTCGGAACCGGAGTGTGTACGCCGGAGGCGCTGGCCGCCGCCGAACGCGTGGGACCTCTGAAGATAACCAAAATCGAGGCCGTGCGGTTCAGGCGGGACTTGCGCATCCAGGGAATCGCGCCCGACTGGACGTGGGTGCGTCTGCACACCGATCAGGGTATCGTCGGTACCGGCGAATCCTATTCCGGCGCCGGCCACGAGTCGCACGTGGCCGTGCTCAAAGCCTACGCCCGGATGATTCTGGGGCGGGATGCGGCCGACATCGATCGCCTCTGGCAGGACCTCTTCTATCAAATCTCCTACGCGCCTTGGGGCGGGGCCGAGACGCGCATGCTCAGCGCCATCAATATTGCGCAGTGGGATATTCTCGGCAAGGCGTCCGGCCTTCCCGTCTATCGGCTGCTGGGGGGCAAGGCCCAGCAGAAACTGCAGGTGTACAACACCATGAACGGGTGGCCCATCAACGGCATGCGGGAGCATGACGCCCCCGAGAAGCTGACCGAATTCCTGCTCGGCCGGGGCATCAAGGGGATCAAGATCTACCCCTACGACCGCGGTCCCATAAACGCCGCCGCCAGGCACGGGGGCACATTCATCTCCACGGCCGAGTTGAAGGAGTCGCTCGATCCGATACAGCGTATTCGCAAGGCGGCGGGCGACGAGATGGGAATTTTTCTCGACCTGAGCAGCAAGTGGAACCTCACTTGTTCGGTGATGATCGCCCATTCGCTGGAACCATACGAAATCATGTACCTCGAAGACCCCATGCTGGCCGACAACGTGGGGGCGTACGCCACGCTGGCGCGTCAGACCAGCATACCCATCTGCATCAGCGAGCGGCTGGCCACGCGCTTTGGGTTCCGGGAGATGTTCGAGCAACGGGCGGTGGGGGTGGCCATGTGGGATGTCACCTGGTGCGGCGGGATCTCCGAGGCCAAGAAGATTTCGTATATGGCGGATACCTACAAGATTCCCACGTGCCCGCATACCGGGGGCGGACCGGTCCTGTGGTTCGCCTCGATCCACGCGGCCACATCCCTGACCAACTTTTTCATCATGGAAAGCGTGTACCACTTGTACCACGACGTGTATCCGCACTTCATCGACAACGTCCCCGCGCCGGTGAATGGATACGTGACGGCGCCCGAGACGCCCGGGCTGGGGATCGAGCTTCGTGAGGAGCCATTCCATAATGGCGATGCCGTCATCGAGAGCATCGCCGAATTGTGAGGCCGGATTGCCTGGTGGGGATGACCGCCCGCGGGGATCCGTGTAAAGGACCGGATTGACATGCGAAGACGCAAGTTTCTCGCCGGAGCCGCGGCGCTGGGAGGCGTCCCGGCATTGGCGCAATCCAACCGCCAGGCCGGCGCGGCCGCGCAACGTTCCTCTCTGCCGGCGGAATTCACGCCGTGCGCGTACGCCACCACCAGGACCGGATACAGCCCGTTCACCGTTCCCGATTACTACACCTTTGCGAACGACCTGGCGATCGAGCGCAACGCACCCGGCAAACCGCACGCCGGCAAGGTCCTCGCGGCCGTTCAGGCGCACGTCGACGATGTTCCGCTGTTTTGCAGCGGCACAGTGGCGAAGCTGATCGATGAGGGCTATACGGGGTACCTCATTCGCGTCTCGAACGACGAGGCTTCGGGAACCACCCTGGGGCACGGCGTCGCTCAAAACGAGGTGGACAACCAGAACGCGGCCAAGCAGCTCGGCTGCAGCAAGGCTTTCTCGTTCTATTACCGCAACCACCGCATGGACGATGGCGCCATCATCGAGCTGCGCGCGCGGCTGATCTTTCTGTTTCGCGTGCTGCAGGTGAACACCATTTTCACCATGGACCCCTACAACCACTACGACGAGAACCCCGATCACCTCGTCGTGGGCAAGGCCGTGGAAGGCGCGAACTGGATGTCGGGCGGGCGCGATTACCCGGAGCATTTCAAAGCCGGACTGAAACCCGCCAGCATCCGCGAGAAATACTACTACGCGCGCTCGCCGCAGGGGCACAACCTGGTCAACCGCATCGTGGATGTGAGCTCGTACATCGACGCCAAGGTGCGGGTGAACGTGGCCAACCAGAACAAGGGTCCCGCCGGGACCGCGGGGATTCGCCTGCGAGAGTATTTGCGCAGGCAAGGCAGGAAACTGCCCCTGCTTGGCGGCGACGACGAGACCGCCAATTTCCAGTACGTGAAACATTTTCTGATGGAGGATTTCCATCTGCTGGGACGGCAGTTCGGCGTCCAGTACGCCGAAGCCTTCCGGTATATCGGACCGGATTCGCCATACGAGGAACGCATCCGGCGGGCGGCCATGGAGGAAGCGGTCGCCATCTGAGGACGCCATGCAGGAAGCCACCATTGAACGGGACCGTCCCGGCCGGCCGCACGCGGGCAAGGTCTTCGCGGCAGTGCACGCGCATCTGTCGGATGTCCCTTACTTCGCCGGCGGGTTGTGCGCAAAGCTGATCGCCGAGGGTTACACGGGGTACCTGATTCGCACCACCAACGACGAAACCAGCGGCGGGCAGTCGAGCGCGCAGAACATCCTCGGCAGCGAGACCGAGCACGGCGCCATGGCCAAGGCGCTCGGGTTCAAGGACGTGTTCGAGCTTTATTACTGCAGTCACCGGATGAACGAGATCTCGCCCCTCGAACTGCGCGGGCGCCTGATCTTCCTGTTTCGAATGCTGAAAGCCGACACGGTGTTGTCGTTCAATCCATCTTCGGAAGGCGAGCCGGATTCGGATCGCTGGATCACCGGCCGCGCGGTCGAGGAAGCCTGCTGGACGGCGGGAGGGGCCAACGACTTTCACGAGCACTTCGAGGCCGGCATCCCGCCCCACGCGGTTCGCGAGCGCTACTGGTTTTATGCCCGCCCGGGGCAGGCATTCAACCAAATCGTCGATATCGGCGGATATATCGGCGCGAAGATCGACGCGATTGTGGAATGCCGCTCGCAGGGCGAGGGCAGTGCGGGATCGCTGCTGCGGGCTCGTCTGGCCAAGGAAGGCCGGCGCCTGCCGCTGCTCGGCGGCGACGACCGCACGGCCGACCGGGCCTATGCGCGGCAGTTCCTTCTCGACGAATTCCGCGCCTACGCGGGAGGGCGCGACTTCGAATACGCCGAGCGGTTCTATCACAGTGGGCCGCCGGAGGACCGCAATCGGAAGGTCGAGGATTACATCGAAAAGAACGCGCTAAAGATCTAAGGCGCCGCCAAAGGCCGAACCACTCGCTACCGGACCGGCGGCGCCGGCGAGGATGCCCTCCCCGGCGTCGCTGGCGTCGTCCGATCGGAAAAACGGGAAACCAGGAACGGGAAACCAGGGAACGGGAAACCAGGGACAGCGCCGAATTACACCATTGCCGGAAGGCGGATAGCCACTTGGTTCGGCGGACGCCCCGGAGAACGCCTGAGAAGGGTTCCCGACAGAACAGTGTAATTCGGCACTGTCCCCAGTTTTCC
>CAVYEK010000004.1:0-173821 GCA_963767595.1 Terriglobia bacterium | reverse complement strand
TCCCCGCGGTCCCTAGGCAGGTCGCGATCTGCTCCTGCGTGAAGCCGGTGGCAGCCATCGATCTGACCGTGTTGCGGTCGGCTTCCGTCGGATTGTACTTTGGGCGTCCGCCTGGCATTTCCTTTTTTATACGCGGGAATAACTCAGCGCGCCTCCCTGTGCTTCTTCCTTCGGCTACCCTGGATCTCCAGTCGTCTCAAGGACTTGACGTGCTCGAAGGTTGAGCCGTCGCCCTCCAGCGTGGCTGATTTTCCCGTGAGGTTCTGCCAGCGCTGCACGTTTACATCGACGTACTTTGGGATCTAACTCAAGTCCAAGCAGACGCGCTCGAGTCAATTCCGCCGCGGCCAATGTGGTGCCACTCCCCAGGAAAGGGTCATAAACCAGCCCGCCTCGTTTGGTGTGATTCAGGATCGGCCGCCGCATCAGTTCGACTGGCTTTTGCGTCGGGTGGTCGAACTTCTCCTCCTCGTGATCCTCCCATGATGAATTTTGGCGAAGGACAATCCCAGATCGTTGAGTTCTTGCCCGCCTCCCCAAACCAGGGTGCGTTCTTCTTTCGGACGTACCAACAGGGTTCATGCTGATACCAGTAGTGCGTTCGCGTAAGCACCGTGCGCCCTTTGTTCCAGATAATCTGCTGCGGGTGGAGGAACCCGATCCGAAGCAGGCCATTCAGGACTTCACAGGTGAAGACGGATGCGTGCCAAACATAGGCGATCTGCAGACTCGCCACCAGTTCGAAGGCCTCGGACCAGTCGGCCCGCGTGTCTCCGGAGATGCTCGTTTCGGTGTGGCCCGCGGTCCGGTGCTTCATATAGCTCGGCTCGGCAGGCCCGCATCCGTTCAGCCCGGCCCGATCACGCCATTCGGAGTCGAGTGCGATCCCGTAAGGCGGATCGGTGACCATCAAAAGCGGTTTGCGCCCGCCCAGGAGCCGTGCCACCGCCTCCCGGCTGGTGGCGTCCCCGCACAACACCCGGTGTGGCCCGAGGAGCCACAGGTCGCCCAGCCGCGTTACCGGGACCTCGGGAACCGGGGGCACTTCATCTTCAGCCGGATTCACGGATAGCGTGAACTGGTCGATCTCGCGGGTGTCGAACCCGGTCAGGCTCAGATCAAAGTTCATTGCCTTCAGCTCCAGGAACTCGGCGCCAAGCAATTCCAAGTCCCAGTCTGCCCATGAAGCTGATCGGTTCACCATGAGCCGGAAGGCTTTGACCTGTGCATCCGTCCAGCCGTCGCAGAGGATTACAGGGATTCTGCTCGTGTCGCCGCCCGGCCACGATCCCAACTTGCGCGCGGCTTTTACGCGCAAGTGCCCGTCGATCACTTCGCCCGAGGACCGGGCCAGCACCGGAATCGCAAAGCCGTACTCCTGAATCGAAGCGACCATCCGGTCAACCGCGGCGTTATTCTTTCGCGTGTTGCGCGCGTAAAAGACCAACTTGTCGATTGGCCAGAATTGGATTTGCGGGGTTGGCGAATCGTTCATCCGCACCCTCGTTCTGCGATGGAATTGACCAGCGGTTTCATTTCAACTCAAGTGCTGGGTCGAGATAAATGCCGGTGAGGGGAATGATCAGGGCGGTGTAATGCTGTGCGATTCCGTCCCTGGCCACCATGTTTTCAACAGCTTACAGACGCCCCCTCCCCCGTTTCTGTTCCAATTCCATACTCAGGGCTTGGCGGAGTTTGCCTCTCTGAGTTGAACTGTGCGGGGAGAGGCCCCATTTCCTTACGTGTCGAAATTCCATCCGTTTCGCGTGAGCGAGACCCAAAAACCGCCTTCGGGGCTCTGTTGCCGAGTCAGAATGGCAGCGGGTCGGCGAGCGGCATATTTTCGGCGTATGATCTGAACATGGGTACGTCCCTTTCAATGGGCGCTTTGACGATCCTCGGGGAAATGGCGGCATGCGGCTTCGTCTTGTACGGTGACCGCGAAGGCAGTGGGCCTTTCTGCATCGTGCCCACCGAATCCCGCCTGGTTGTTCCAGGCACGACCTCTCACGATCTCCCAAAGGCCGAATTCTGCATCGAACTGATTGACAGCGAGCTTTGCGAACCATTGGAGGGCGTGTCAAGCCTAAACACGAAACGTTGCTACAGAATCTCTAGATCGGGCTACCAAAGGCTAAGAGGAGGACTCGAATGAAGACGCTGGCACTTGCGTTACTTGGCGCTGGACTCGTAATTGCTCAGACCAGTCCAGTGACTGATGCGTATGGGCGTGGGGTTGAGTTAGGCAATCAGCAGAACGCAATTGCAGCCTATTGTTTGAGCCATCCAAGTTGCATCGCCGCAGCGCAGGAAGCCCAAGCTAGAAAAGACCAGGCCAAAGCTGATAAAGACCGGTTGAAAGCAGACGCTCAAGCTCGAAAAGATCAGGCCAAAGCTGATAAAGAGCGGCTGAAAGCTGAGGCCCAAGCCAGAAAAGACCAAGCCAAAGCCGATAGAGAACAGCAAAAGACAGAAATCAAATTGGCCGAGCTCCGGCTGAAGCTAGAGCGTGAATCCGCGAAGGCGCGCACGACCCCCGGGCCAGCCGCGGCGGCGCGCTGAATCCCGCCGGGAATTGATTGGCGCTCCTCGCGCCCCGAACGGTTTAAGTCTCGCCCCTCTTTCGTTTGATGAGGCCGTAACGGATATCTTGAAGGTCAAGCCAGAGCCAAAGCAGCCGAAGAAAGCGCCGGCGGCAAAGAAGCGAGGAAGAAAAGATGCTCATTAGCAGGCGCGCGACCGTAAGGAATCACGGAGCGGGCAAAGTCGAACTCGACAATCCCCAGATCTATTGGGACCCTAAGCGGCAACTTATCGTATTTAGCCAACTCAAGCTGAAAGGCTTCACTCCGAGCGTCACAAAGCACGACTATCAAGTCAGCGTCTCGCTGGAAGAACTTCGACAGGTGCTTGATGCCCTAAGCGATGGTCCGGCGCTGGACTCCCCCGGCATCGTTTCGTCGGCCCTATCGCGGGGCCTTCGGGCTCTCGTGCGGTTGGCGAGCGTGTGTGTCGGCATCATTTTAGCGCCGAAGGACTAGCCCATCTCCCCAATTGCGGCATGGGAGAAACCGGGGACGTCCTTCCGCGGCTTTGACTCTTCCCATGCTTCCCGACGGCCGAATGGGGCCCGCGGCCACAGGCCCCCGTTCCGGCGATCGCCGCGCTCGACCCACATCAAGCCGCACTCGATTTCAGTTCCTCACGAATGATGCGTCGCATCGTATCCTCGAACCTTGGCGCCTTTCCGTCGAGGTATTCCCGAAGCGCTGCATTGATGAGGGTCTGATAGCCGGTCGCTCCTCCGGATTCCTCCGCCATTCGAAAGAAGCGATCCACAATATCCTGGTCGAGTCGAATCGTGATCCGGGTCTTGCCCTCGGGCTCCGGTTCCGGTGGAAGAACTCTGCCCCGCTTGCCCTTGCTGAAATCGTATCGATCTTTCATCGTTCCGCCTCGTATTCCTCGTGCTCGTGCGCTTCGGCGGGACGCGCGGAAATAATCCGAATGTTCTCGCCACGCCATGTGTAGACAACCACGAGCAAACGGTCCGCCGCTCCCATGCCGAGCGTGACCAATCGCTGCTCGTCCGGATCGGATTCGTCATCCGTGATCGTGAGGGCGTAAGGATCGTCGAAGGCCGGAATCGCCTCGGGCATCCGGACGCCATGCTTGCGAAAATTGATCCCGGCTTTGCTCTCTTCGTCCCACTCGAAACCCACAGCTTTAGTGTACGCACGTTGTGTGCATACGTCAATCGGGATGCGGTGAAGTCGGCCGCCAAGAACTGGAGTCCAAGTGGAGCCCTGGCGTTGTTATGGGCCGGATTCTGGGTTTTTTTCTTCGTGGCATCGGTGGTAGTCGACGGCGCGCCCGGCCATGTAATCGTGCTCGGGGCGGGAGTGCTCCTGTTGTTCGTCATCCTGGCGCTGGTCCCCTGGCGCTGGGAAGCGGCAGGAGGCCTTCTGCTCGTGGTCATGAGTTTGCTGATTGGAGCGACCTATGCGATCGCCTCGGCTGCCATCGTCAGGGCCGACCGGTCGCGGCTTCCTCTGGCTGTCCGCGCGATCACGACCGCCGTTTTCACGGGACCGCCGCTCGTGGCCGGGATTCTATTCCTCATACATAACCGGTCGGTGAAAGCCCGGGCCTGAGCTCGAATCGCCGCTCGGATCCCGGGCCAGGGGCGCGCCGGAACGATTGACCGCGACGCATCGCGGGCGTATTCTCGGAGTGGGCTGAAGTTCCAGAACGCGTTGGTCGAGTTTCGGCCAAACGGCGAGCGATACGCGTTCCTCGGTTTGGGCGCAGGCCGCGTTTGAGGGCCGGCGAACCAGTAACGGCTGAAGAGCCGGCCGATCGCGAGGTGGCGACATGCAGTTCGAGGCGGCTCAGCGGGGAATGCGGAACAACCGAAACCGGGGACAGACGGAACGTTTTCACCGCGTGCGGCCGGTGTGGTGAACATTCCGTCTGTCCCCAGCCAGCCAATTGGTTGGGAGGGCACTAATGACTAGCGGAGTATTTCGTCTCACAGCGGCTGTCGTGTTCGTCGCCTGTTTGTGTCCGCCGTTTTTCACGGTGGCGCAGAACACGCCGGCCACGCCGAATCCAAAGAGGATCTTTGCCGAACGGTATCCGTTGCTAGCCCATTTGGCGACGATTGAGGGTGACGTTCAGCTCATCGCACTCGTATCTTCCGCTGGCACTGTGCAAAGCGTCCGTGTTGCCTCAGGAACCGGGCTTTTAGTAGATCCCGCAAAGGCCATGCTTTCAAGATGGATTTTCGAGCCTTGCGTTCCCTCCCAGAACTGCGAGGCTCGAGTCACCTTTCACTTTGTCTTGGAACCCGGAATGTGTAACAACTCGGACTGTCCAACCGAGATCCAGGTGGATCTACCGTCCTCAATCAAGATTACATCCAAGCATAGGCCCGCAATCGTGAACTGAGGGCGGGAAACCCGGAAACAGAGTGCGCCGTCGAAGCACGTGCCGCCAGTAGCGCCCGATTTGGAGCCGGAACCGATACAGGCTCGCCCAGTTGCCCGGAATCGCGTGGTATTGGTAGAAGCCGTTGAGCACACGCCTGAGCCAGTCCCCCACCTGGGGTATCGGCTCGTGCATCCGCGCTCGAAGCGTTTGCTTTACCTGCTGCAGTTTCGCCTCCAGCCGTTTCCTCGCCGTACGCCGCCAGATCGTGAACTTCCCAGCGCTGTTGTTCCCGCAACGGTGCGTGAACCCCAGGAACGTGAAACTCTCCGGCTCTCCCTCTCCCCGCGCCTGCCGGTTGGCCCGCGCGAACCTGCCGAACTCGATCAGCCTCGTCTTCTCGGGGTGTAGTTCCAGACCGAATTTCGCCAACCGCTGCTCGAACTCCTGTCGAAAGCGTTCGGCTTCCGCCCGGTGTTCGAACCCCACCACCAGATCGTCGGCGTAACGAATGGCGATCACATCGCCTTTCGCCACGTTCTTCCGCCATGCCTCCAACCATATCGAATCTAATGCAGGTAGACATTCGCCAGCAGCGGCGAAATCGCCGCTCCTTGCGGCGTGCCCACCTTCGTTTCCGACCATTCGCCGTCCTCGCTCACTCCCGCCTTCAACCATTTCTGGATCAGACGGAGGATCCGCTGGTCGGCGACCCGGTGGCGAACGAATTGCATCGTCCATTCGTGGCTCATGTGATCGAAGAAACCCGATGCCCCGCTCAAACAGGTCAACCCCGTCGTGGCTGTCCGCGCGATCACGACCGCCGTTTTCACGGGACCGCCGCTCGTGGCCGGGATTCTATTCCTCATACATAACCGGTCGGTGAAAGCCCGGGCCTGAGATCGAATCGCCGCTCGGATCCCGGGCCACGGGCGCGCCGGAACGATTGACCGCGACGCATCGCGGGCGTATTCTCGGAGTGGGCTGAAGTTCCAGAACGCGTTGGTGGAGTTTCGGCCAAACGGCGAGCGATACGCGTTCCTCGGTTTGGGCGCAGGCCGCGTTTGAGGGCCGGCGAACCAGTAACGGCTGAAGAGCCGGCCGATCGCGAGGTGGCGACATGCAGTTCGAGGCGGCTCAGCGGGGAATGCGGAGCGGCGGCGCCTCTGTTCGCTTCGCCTACGCCGAGGTGGGGAATCTCGGAGCTCACCCCCGCGTCGCGCCGTTCCTGAAATACTGTCTGCTCCACAGCCGGATCCTCGCCGAGGGAATGGCCGGCGACGACGATTTCGTCGTCCCGGAGGCGATCCCCGACAGCGACCTGCTCCTGGTCCACTCCCCTGGTTATGTCCAACGGCTCCAGCTTGACCTGCTTAGCCCGGCCGAGCGCGCCGTCCTGGAGCTTCCATGGTGTCCGCGCTTGCGGGACGCGTTCTGGCTGTGGACCGGCGGAACACTGCTGGCTTCGCGGCTGGCCTTGCGCGAGGGCATCGGCTTCCACGTCGGCGGAGGCTTCCATCATGCCTTTCCCGATCACGGAGAAGGTTTCTGCGCGCTCCACGATGTCGGAGTGGCCATCCGGGCGCTGCAGCGGGAGGGAGCCATCCGGAGAGCCATGGTCGTGGATTTGGATGCGCATCAAGGCAACGGCACGGCGGCCATCTTCCAGGGAGATCCGACCGTCTTCACGTTTTCCATGCACAGCGCCGGGATCTACCCGGCCGTCAAGCCGGCCTCCGACCTTGACATCGCCCTCGATGTCGGCGTGGGAGATGAGGAGTACCTGGCCCGGTTGGAAGAGGCTTATGTTCCGCTTCTGTCCGGCTTCCAGCCGGAACTCATCCTCTACGTCGCAGGGGCCGATCCATATTGGGAAGATCCGCTGGGCGGCTGTCTGGGCCTGACCGAGGGCGGCCTGTACCGGCGCGACGTGCAGGTGATCGAGAGGGCCCGCCAACGGAATATCCCCATCGCCGTCACGTTGGGCGGCGGCTACACCACGCCGGTCAGGAAGACAGTTACTCTCCACGCCAACACGGTCGGGGCGGCCCTCCGCGCCGCGCCCAAGTCCGGGTGAAGTTCGCCGGCGCTTCGGACGGCGGAAAGCCTGAAAGCATCGGTTGGCAGGCGAAACCGCCTGCCCCACAACGATGGAAGTCCTTCGACGGCAAGGTGGGACCCACGCTTTCGTCCGTCAGGTACGGTCGCGGCTCTGAAAGCGCAACTCAGCCGCGACCGTCACGGGGCGGTTGGAGTGGTTGGTTCCTCAACAGGGCGCCGGCCGCCTGGGTCAGCCCAGCTTGGGCGCCATCACGTCCACGAGTTCCTTGACCGCCGCGGCGCTCTTCTGCAGGGCCGCGTCTTCCTCCGCGGTGAGCTTCACCTCGAAGATCTTCTCGATGCCCTGCGCGCCAAGCTTGACGGGCACGCCGACAAAGAGGCCATCAATGCCGTACTCGCCTTCCAGATAGGCGGAGCAGGGCAGGACGCGTTTGCGGTCCAGGAGAATGGCTTCCACCATCTCGACCGCCGCCGCCGAGGGCGCGTAGTAGGCGCTGCCGGTCTTGAGATACCGCACGATCTCGGCGCCGCCGTCCCGCGTACGCTTGACGATCTGCTGCAGAGTCTCCGCGTCCATCAGATCGGTCAGCGGAATGCCCGCCACGCTGCTGTACCGCACCAGGGGCACCATGGTATCCCCGTGGCCGCCGAGCACGAAGGCGACCACGTCCGAGGCGGAGACGCTCCAGCGCCTGCGCCACGAAGGTGCGGAAGCGGGCGGTGTCGAGAATGCCGGCCATCCCCACCACGCGGTGCTTCGGAAAGCCGCTGACGCGGTACGCCACGTGGCACATGGCGTCGAGCGGGTTGGTGACCACGATCAGGATGGCGTTCGGAGAGTACTTCACCGCTTGTTCCACGGTTGCCTTGACGATGTCGTAATTGGCCCACAACAGGTCGTCGCGGCTCATTCCGGGCTTGCGCGGGAAACCGGCGGTGAAAACCACGATATCGGAGTTCGCCGTGGGCTCGTAATCGTTGCCGCCGGTCAACCTGGACGTCGACCCCCTCGACCGGGCAGGACTGAAGGATGTCCAGGGCCTTGCCTTGCGGGATGCCTTCCAGCACATCTACCACGACAATGTCGGCCAGTCCTTTCCCGGCCAGACGGACCGCGCAACTGGCGCCGACATTTCCAGATCCTACGACTGTGACCTTCTTCCTCATATGCCCTCCCTCACGCGGCCGCCGCCGGCGGCTTCATGTTGCCGACGATGGCAGCGGCGAATTCGCTGGTTTTCAGTTTGACCGCGCCTTCCATCTGGCGGTGCAGGTCATAGGTGACGCGTTTTTGCCGTATGGTTTCGGTAATGCCCTCCTCGATGAGCTGCGAAACCTCTTTCCAGCCCATGTGGTGGAACATCATCGAGCCGGCACAGGATGACGCTCGAAGGATTGATCACGTCCTGGCCGGCGTATTTGGGGGCGGTGCCGTGGGTGGCCTCGAAGACGCCGTGCTCATCGCCGATATTGGCGCCCGGCGCCATCCCCAGGCCGCCCACCTGGGCCGCGCAGGCGTCCGACAGGTAATCGCCGTTGAGGTTGGGGGTGGCCAGCACGTCGTATTCATCGGGCCGCAGCAGCGCCTGCTGGAACATGGAGTCGGCGATGCGGTCCTTGACCAGGACTTTGCCTGCCGGGACGCTCGGCGCCCGCTTCCGCCTCCGTGACGCAGACGTCCGAGAACTCCTCTTTGACCAGTTCATATCCCCAGTCGCGGAAGGCGCCCTCGGTGAACTTCATGATGTTGCCCTTTGTGTACCAGCGTCACGCTGCGGCGCCCGTTCTCGATGGCGTATTGAATGGCGCGCCGGATCAGTCTCTTCGAACCGGTCACGCTCATCGGCTTGATGCCGATGCCCGAATCCAGGCGGATCTTCTTGCCCATCTCCCGGTTCAGGAACTCGATGACCTTTTGGGCCTCGGGCGTCCCCTGCCGCAACTCGATGCCGGCGTAGACGTCCTCGGTGTTTTCGCGGAAGATGACCACGTTCAGCAATTCGGGGCGCTTCATCGGGCGAAGGAACACCCGGAAAGTAGCGGACCGGCCGCAGGCACACGTAAAGATCGAGCAGTTGCCGCAGGGTGACGTTCAAGCTGCGAATGCCGCCGCCGACCGGCGTGGTCAGCGGGCCCTTGATGGCGATATGAAACTGCCGGATGGCGTCGAGCGTGCCTTGGGGCAGCCAGTCGTTGAACTGCCGGTAGGCCTTTTCGCCGGCAAACACTTCGTACCAGGCCACGCGGCGCCGGCCGCCGTACGCCTGCTCGGACTGCCGCGTCAAACACCGTGCGGGCAGCCTTCCAGATATCAGGTCCGGTGCCATCGCCTTCAATGAAGGGGATGATCGGATTCTCGGGAATTCTGACGTTTTATCTTGCACCTGGATGGCGTTGCCATCCAGGGGGACGGGAGAGTTGTTGTAAGACTCCATACTGCCTCCGGCGTCTGCCCCGCGGACAACGGTAGTACGCTACCCGCACGCCAATAGGGGCCGAATTACCAATGCGGGACTAACTATAGCAGGTCGGTCGGAAGCGAGCAATAGTCCGAAATTCTCATAGTCGAAATCCGCGGCGGAGACTCCCAACGAAATGCGCGGTCCGGAATCCAGGAGTAAACTGGCCGACAGGACGAACCTTGCAAGGAGGATAGGCCGATGCCGACCTACATTACGCTCATGAAACTCACGGAACGCGGGGCCAAAGATCTCAAGAACGCGCCCCGGCGCTTCGAATCGGCCATCAAGGCTTGGGAACTGATGGGGGGCACGATGCTTGGCGCTTACTTTGTCATGGGCGAGTACGACTACATCGCGATTACGCAAAGCCCCACCGACGAAGACGCCGTCAGCGCCAGTCTGGCGGTGAGCGCCAGCGTGCATGTCAAGACGACCACGCTCCGGGCCTTCCCGATGGAGGAGTTCGCGCGGCTCGTGGATAGGCTGCCTTGACCCGCCGCGGCGCCGGCCAAGCCGCTTTTGCAGCCGCAAGTTACTGAAAAGGCTGAAGAAAAGTAGCTCTAAAAAGGGTCTTAACAAGTCGTTACGCTATGAATTATGATGGCCTTGGAGTATGCCATCGCCGCGGGGTGGCTTCGCGCCAAGGAGGTTTCTTCAGTGGTCGCGGACGCCGGTCTCTGGCGGGGCCGCCCGCACGGTGATCGATTGGCTTGTACTTAAGCCGCCCTCTCGGGCGTTTGCGACGGCGAGCGGCGCCACTCGTGCGGGAGACGCACATTGGCCGGATGGCGGCGAACGCCGCCGTCGCCGCCGGTCATGGCGGGCTTAGCGGCGTTCCGCCAGCCATAGTCTTGGGGAGAACATTACATGCCAGAAGAAGCCTTAAGCATTGTCGACAAGCGCACCCAGGCCACCTATGAGATCCCGATTCAGCAATGGGACCATTCGGGCCATGGATTTGCGCCAGATCAAAACCGGACCCGACGATTTCGGGCTCATGACCTACGATCCCGCTTTCATGAACACGGCCTCATGCCGAAGCGCGATCACCTTCATCGATGGCGACAAGGGCATCCTGCGCTACCGGGGCTACCCCATCGAGCAACTGGCGGAGAAATGCACGTTTCCTGGAGGTGGCCTACCTGGTCCTGTACGGGGAGCTGCCGACCGAAGCCCAACTGAAGAGTGGGTGAGCGACATCACCCACCACACCATGCTTCACGAGACCACCAAGAAGTTCATGGAGGGCTTCCGCTACGACGCCCATCCCATGGGCATGCTGGTCAGCACCGTGGCGGCGCTCTCCACGTTCTACCCCGAGGCCAAGCAATGTGCACGATCCCGCAGAACCGCAAGTTGCAGATCATGCGCCTGATCGGCAAGATGCCGACCATCGCGGCGTACACCTACCGGCACAGCCTGGGCTTCCCCTACGTCTATCCGGACAACGACCTGAGCTACGCCGAGAACTTCATGAACATGCTCTGGAAGATGGCGGAGCCCAAGTATCAGGCCAATCCCGTCCTGGCGCGCGCGCTGGACATCCTGTTCATCCTGCACGCCGATCACGAGCAGAATTGCAGCGCCAACGCCATGCGCGCGGTGGGCAGCTCGCATGCCGATCCGTCCTCTCCACGGCCGCCGCGGCTGCCGCCCTGTCCGGCCCGCTGCACGGCGGCGCCAACGAAGAAGTCCTCAAGATGCTGGACGAGATCGGCTCCAAGGACAAGGTTCCGGCCTACATCGAGAAGGTCAAGGCCGGCCAGTTCAAGCTGATGGGATTCGGACACCGGGTCTACAAGAACTACGATCCGCGCGCCAAGATCATCAAGTGGGCCGCGGACAGGTGTTCGAGGTCACCGGCCGGAATCCGAAGCTCGAAATCGCCCTGGAACTGGAGCGGATCGCCCTCGAGGACGAGTACTTCGTCAAGCGCAAGCTGTACCCCAACGTGGATTTCTACTCCGGCATCATCTACCAGGCCATGGGCTTCAAACCGGAGATCTTCACGGTGCTGTTCGCCATTCCGCGCACGGCGGGCTGGCTGGCCCAGTGGCAGGAATTGATCGCAGACCCCGAGCAGAAGATCGCGCGCCCGCGCCAGATCTACACCGGTCACATGATTCGCGACTTCGTGCCGATCGAGCAGCGGGGCATTCCGGCGGCCGCCGCCTCGGTTTAGGGCCTGCGAGGAAATAGCCGGTTCACTCGCCGGCCACCGCTCCCTTACGGTCGCGGCTCGCCAGAGTCTCATAGAGCCGCGACCGTTCGGAGCCGCAAGAAACGGTTGGCAGGCGGGGCACCCTCTGGACCCGCCTGCCTGACATGGCTGCATAGCCGCAACCAAATCAGATTCGAGGCCGGCAACCATGACGATCCCACCGCACCCGCCAACGGCCTGCCTCAATGATGGGACTGTCCGTGGGCTGCGTCTATGGCATGCGGAGGCGTTGGGTCGCCAAACTCGCGATTCCGGTCTGAATCACCCTTTCTTACGGAGAGGCCCGGGTGTATGCTTTTGGTAGCGCCGATGGCCGCTGTTCGCCGCCTGCGCTTTGAATCCCGACCCGAACCTGCGCCGGCGGAAACCGCGGCGCTCCCCGGGGACTCGGCGCATGTGACTGCCGTCGTTGCGCCGATCGATCCAGGAACGCCGGGCGGCGTAAGAGAGCGCGATGACTCCATCTCGAATGGCTCCGCCATTTTTCGCGAGCGCCAACGAGCCAGAGCCTTGTGGCGGCCGCTCTCCCTCCCTTCGATCTTTGTTTCGAGTCAAACGCCCGCATGGGGGTTCCAAGGAGTATAGGAAGCATGCAGCAGATAACGCATGATGTCGTGATCCTGGGAGCCGGACTCGCCGGGCTGCGCGCCGCCGTGGAGATCTCGCATGAAGACGCGCGGCGCGGCCGATATCGGCATCGTATCGAAGGTGCAGGTCATGCGCGCGCACTCGGTGTGCGCGGAAGGCGGCACCGCCGCGGTGATGCGCCCCGAGGAGGGCGACAGCTTCGAGCTGCACGCCTGGGACACGGTCAAGGGCTCCGATTTCCTGGCCGACCAGGACGTGGTGGATCGTTTCGTGAGGGCATCGCCGGATGAAATCCGCCTGCTGGAGCACTGGGGAGTCCCGTGGTCGCGCGCGAGGACGGCCGCATCATGCAGAGGCCGTTCGGCGGGCACTCCTTCCCGCGCGCCTGCATGGCGGCCGACAAGACCGGCTTCTTCGAGATGCAGGCGCTCTACGACACCCTGCTCAGGTACGGCAGCTTCAAGCGCTACGACGAGTTCTTCGTCACGTCCTTGCTCCTCGACGGCGGCCGTTTCGCCGGCCTGACGCTCTACGACGCGCCCACCGGCGAGTTCGTCGTTCTGCGCGGCAAGGCTCTGCTGATCGCCTCCGGCGGCTTGGGGAACCTCTACGGCTTCACCACCTACTCGCAGACCGTCACGGGCGACGGGCATGCCATGGCCTACCGCGCCGGCCTGGCGCTGGAGGACCCGGAGTTCCTGCAGTTCCACCCGACCGGCCTGGTGCCGTCGGGCATCCTGATGACCGAGGGCTGCCGCGGCGAGGGCGGCTACCTGCGCAACAACAAGGGCGAGCGCTTCATGGAGAAGTACGCGCCCAAGATGATGGAGCTGGCGCCGCGCGACATCGTCTCCCGCTCCGAGATGACGGAGATCCTCGAAGGCCGCGGCTTCCCGGGACCCGACGGGCTCGACTACATCCACCTCGACCTGACGCACCTGGGCGCCGAGCGGATCAACAAGCGCCTGCCGCTGATCCGCGAGGTGTGCATCAAGTTCCTCGGCATCGACCCGATCACCGAGCCCATCCCGATCCGCCCGGTGGCGCACTACTCCATGGGCGGCATCGAGGCCGACATCGACGGCCGGACCAAGGTCGAGAACATCTGGGCCGCGGGCGAGGTGGCCTGCCACTCCCTGCACGGCGCCAACCGGCTGGGCTGCAACTCCACCGCGGAGTGCCTGGTGTGGGGCGGCATCACCGGCGGGGAGATCGCCAAGCTACCTGGGCCAAGGCGCCAAGCTGAGCGACTGCCGGAAGGCGAAGGCCCGGGAAGAGGAGAAGCGCATCTTCGACGGCCTGCTCACGCAGAGCGGCAACGAGAACCCGGCTCGCATCCGCCGGGAGCTGCGCGACCCTGATGGACCAGCATGCGGGCGTCTACCGCACCGGCGAGTCCATGAAAGAGGGCCTCGACAAGATCGCCGAGCTGAAGCAGCGCTTCCGGAAGATCGCCGTCCAGGACAAGAGCCGCATCTACAACTCCAACCTCATTCAGGCGCTGGAGACCGAGAACATGCTGGAGCTGGCCGAGGTGCTGCTGTCCGCGGGCCTGGCGCGCGAGGAATCGCGCGGCGCCCATGCCCGGACGGATTTCCCGACGCGCGACGACGAGAAGTTCTGGCCCACTCCATGGTCTACTACACGGGCGGCGCGCCGAGGCTGGAGTACAAGCCGGTGACCATCACCATGTGGAAGCCGGTGGAGCGCAAGTACTGAGATCCGAGACGGAGGCCGGCATGGCTGAAATCAAGAGGTACGATCAACCGGCTCGGGCTCTGGGGATGGCTCGGCGGCGGGCGCTGGGGCGTCGAGCGCTACGTCTACATCCTGCACCGCGTCACCGGCCTGGGCATTCTCTGCTACTTCCTGATGCACATCGTGGTCACCAGCCTGCGCGCCAGCGGCAGGTACCTGTGGGCGGAAGGGCGAGTTCTTCCACCGGCCCGTTTTCAAGTTCGGCGAGTTCCTGGTCTTCGCCGCCTTCGCCTTCCACGCGTTCAACGGCATCCGGCTGGTGCTGGTGGAGCTCGGCTTCGCGGTCGGCAAGCCCATCGAGCCCGTCTACCCCTACAGGACCTCGGTCGACGTGCAGCGGCCGCTGCTCATCGCGATGATGGTCGCTGGCGGTGATCTTTCTGGCCGTGGGCGGCTATGAGTTCCTGGGGCTGGCAAGGTAGGAGGCGACGATGCGCGAAACGAAATACTGGACCTGGCACATGGCCGCGGGAGTGGTGATCCTCTTCCTCCTCGGCCTGCACATGCTGATCATGCACCTGGGCGGCATCACTCACCTGTTCGCCCCTCACGGCGGCGAAGCCGATTTCCAAGGAAAACAGCCTGTTCGGGATAGCGCATGTGTTCTTCACCGTCACCTACGTCCTCCTGCTGGGAGCGGCGCTGTACCACGGCCTCTACGGCCTGCGGACCATCCTGTTCGAGCTGACCCTGAAGCCGGCGGCCGAGAAGGCCGTCAGCGTCGTGCCTGCTGATCGTGGGCCTGGGGCTGTTCGGCCTCGGGCACGTGGGCGGCCATCGCGGCGCACGCCATCGCCGCGAGCGGGAGGCGGGGGTAGCCATGCGAGACACGCAGACCGTCAGATCAACTTCCACGTCCGCGCTACGACCCCGACAAGCGACCGCGAGCCGCACGTGAAGACCTACCAGGTCCCGGTGCGCGAAGGCATGACCGTGCTGGACGGCCTGCACTACATCAAGGAGAACCTGGACCCCTCGCTGGCCTGGCGCTATTCCTGCCGCATGGGCGTCTGCGGCTCGTGCGGCATGCTCATCAACGGCCGGCCGACGCTGGCCTGCAACACCCAGATCCTGCACATCGCCAGCGACGGATCTCACCGTCGGCGCCGCTGCCCAACTTCGACATCATCCGGGACCTGGTCCCCGACCTGCTTCCGATGTTCGAGACGCACCGCGCGCTCAAGCCCTACATCATGCGCGAGGATGAAGGCGAGATCGAACGACCCGGACGGGGAGTTCTACCAGACGCCGGAGGAGCTCGAGCCTATCTCCAGTTCACCTACTGCATCAAGTGCGGCTGCTGCATGGCCGCCTGCCCCACGCTGGCCACCGACGCGCGTTACCCCGGGCCGATGCCGCTGGCCGCGGCGCAGCGCTACAACGAGGACACTCGCGACGACGGGCGGCGCGCCCGCAACCGGTCGACCGGCAGCCGCACGGCGCCTTCCGCTGCCACTTCGCCGGCGAGTGCTCGCGCGTCTGCCCCAAGGGCGTGGACCCGGCCAAGGCCATCCAGCATCTCAAGCGCCAGCTGGTGCTGGACTATCTCCACCTGGCTCGCCGGAAACAGCCGTGCGAGAAGATGTTGGGACCAGGTCAGGGCGAGCCGCTTCCCAACATCGCGGCCGCGCCGCCAAAGACGGTCTGACGTTCGGCTGGGGAGGGCCGAAGGCTCGGCGGCGCTGCGCCGCGCCGGCAAGGCCGGGACCGCCCGCCGGTTGCGGACCGGGCGCGCGCTCACACGCGCAGTTCGTAGCCCAGGCCGCGCATGCCCTCGATGATGCGCGCGCGGATCTCGCCGGCCTCCTCGGAAGAAAGCGTGCGCTCGGGCGAGCCCACCGTCAGCCGGAACGAAACGCTCTTCCGGCCCTCCTCGCAGCGGCGGGCCGGAATACTGCCGCACGAACTCAATCGATTCGAGCAGCGGCCCGGCGAAGGATGCCAGGCTCTCCCGCAGGCTTGCCCGCGTGCTCGCGCTCGCCGGCGATCACGGAAAGATCGAACGCGCTCGATGGATAGCGCCGGATGGGCGTGTACTTCGCGCCCGCCGGGCCCAGCTGCCTGAATCGCGCGCAGATCCAGATCGAGAACCGCGGCGCGGCCGGTTTCCACCAGCGAGGGGTGCAGCTCGAACATGCGCCCCACCGTCCGGCCGCGCCAGACGGACCTCGGCGGAGCGCGCCGGGTGCTCGAACGGGCGCGCCTCGGCGGGCTCGGCCTCGGCGCCGGGCATCAGGCACTCGGCGGCGCGCTTGATCTCGAACAGGCCGGCCGCGCCATCGCCCTGGCGATCGTAGATAGCGGCCGCCAGGTGCGGAATTTCGTCGGGCAGCCCCGTCGGGCGCGCGGGTGAATCTCCAGGCCGATTTCGAACAGGCGGAACGCGTCCCGGTGCTTGCCGTTCTCGACCATGTTCTTCCAGATGCCCGGCAGCAGCGACGTGCGCATCAGCGCCTGGTCGCGACGCGATGGGGTTGGCCACTCTCACGTGCGCCGCGGGATCGAACCCGAAGGCGCGCGCGGCTTCCTCGCTGAGGAACGAGTAGTTGTGGACTTCGGTGAAGCCCTGGTCCACGAAAAGCTCGCGCACCTCGTGCTGGAAGTCCGCGCTCGGGGTTGGCGGGCGGCACGGACGGCCGGCACCAGCGGCGCCTGCGGGCGCGATGGAATCGTAGCCCACCATGCGGCCCACCTCTTCCACCAGGTCGTCCTTGATGGAAACGTCCTTGGTGGCGCGCCAGGAAGGCACGGTGACGCGAGAAGACGCCGGGCTCCGGCTCTTCGACGCCGAACTCGAGGCTTTCCAGGATGCGCCGCACCTCGGCCGGCTCGACCGGCGCGGCCCAGCTTGCGCTCCAGCCAGTCCAGCGGCAGCAGGATGCGGCGGCGGCGCCGGAAGCTCCCTCTTCCGGTCGGCCACGCCGCCCACCAGGCGGATGCCGGGCGAGATCTCGCGCAGCAGCTCGATGGCGCGCGCCAGGCCGCGAACCGTGTTGGCCGGGTCCTGCGCCTTCTCGAAGCGCATGGAGGCGTCGGTGCGCAGCTTGATGGCGGACGAGGTCTTGCGGATGGAGGACGCCTGGAAATTGGCGCTCTCCAGCACCACGCGGCGCGTGTTCTCGGCTGATGGCGCTTTCCAGCGCCGCCGATCACGCCGCCCAGGGCGATGGCGCCGGCCGCATCGGCGATCACCAGGTTCGACGGGTCCGAGCGTGTACTCCTCTTCGTTCAACGCGCGGAATGGCTCGCCGGGCCGGGCGCGGCGGACGAAGATCGTGTCGCCGTGGAGCAGGTCCGCGTCGAAGGCGTGCATGGGCTGCGCCAGCTCGGCCATGACGAAGTTCGTCATGTCCACGATGTTGTTGATGGGGTTCAGGCCGATGGCCGTGAGCCGGCACTGCAGCCACAGCGGCGAGGGCCGCACGGTGACGTTCTCGAACACCAGCGCGCTGTAGCGCGGGCACAGGTCGAAGTCTTCGATCTCGATCCGGATGGCCGCCGGTCCCTCGGGCAGCAGGTCCGAGCTTGACGGGATCCTTCAGCTTGCCGCCGGCGATGGCGGCCACTTCGCGCGCCATGCCGTAGTGTCCCCACAGGTCCGGCCGGTGCGTGATGGACTTGTTGTCGATCTCGATGATGCTGTCGGGCAGGCAGCCGGCGAGCGGCGCGCCCACCGGCGAATCGAGCTCGAGAACGCCGGCGTGGTCGCGGTTGATGCCCAGCTCGATGCCGCTGGCGAGCATGCCGTCGCTTTCGACGCCCTGGATGATCTTCTTGCCGATCGGCACGTAGGCGGTGATCAGGCCGGGGCGGCAGTTGGGAGCGCCGCAGACCACCGTCTTGACGCCGTAGCGGCCGGCGTCCACCACGGCTTTGACGTTGTGGCCGCCGGGGATGGGCTCGACCGATTCCACGCGCGCGGCGCAGGCGCTCTCCAGCAGCTCGCCCGAGCGCTCGATGCCCTCGCACTCGGCGGTCTTCATGGTGATGAGCTTCTCGAGCGCGCCCGGGGCGCAGTCCAGGTTCTCCACCAGCTCGCGAATCCAGTTGTATGAAAACTTCAAAGTCGCCTCGTTGTTCCGCCGCTTAGAACTGCTCCAGGAACCGCAAATCGCCGCTCTGCAGGTAGCGGATATCGTCGATTCCGTAGCGCATCATGGCCAGGCGCGTGAGGCCCAGGCCAAATGCCCAGCCGTTCCACTGCTCGGGGTCGATGCCGCTCATGCGCAGCACGTTGGGGTGCACCAGGCCGCACGCCGAGCTGTTCCACCCATCCGCTCTGCTTGCACACGGAGCAGCCGGAACCGTTGCAGAGAAGGCACTGAACGTCGAGCTCGAAACCGGGTTCCACGAACGGGAAGAAACCGGGACGCAGCCGCACGTTCACTTCCCGCCGGAAGACCTCCGCGAGCATGGTCTTCATAAAGTACAGCAGGTGGGCCACGGAGACCTCGCGATCGATCATCATGCCTTCGATTTGATAGAAGGTGTGCTCGTGGCTGGCGTCCACGCTCTCGTTGCGAAAGACGCGGCCGGGCGCAATCATGCGCAACGGCGGCCCCAGGCGCTCCATGCCGCGCACCTGCACCGGCGAGGTATGGGTGCGCAGCAGGTCGCCGGTGGGCAGCCAGAAGGTGTCCTGCGAATCGCGCGCCGGATGGTCGGCGGGAATGTTCAGGGCGTCGAAGTTGTAATACTCGGTTTCCACCTCGGGGCCGTCCAGGACGGCGAAGCCCATGGAAACGAACAGCTCCTCCAATTCCCGCTGGATGCGCGTGATGGGGTGCACGTAGCCGCGCCGGGGGCCGGGCGCGGGCAGCGTCAGGTCCACCCACTCGCGGTCCAGGCGCGCGTGGAGCGCCTTCCGCGCGAGCTCCTCTTTTCTCGCCTCCACCGCCGCTTCGAGCTCCCCCTTCGCGTCGTTGAGCAGCTTGCCGGCGCGGGCGCGTTCTTCCGGCGCAAGCCTGCCCATCTGTTTGAAGAACTGGTCGATGGCGCCCTTGCGGCCGAGAACCTCCACGCGCACGGGCTCCAATTCCTCGAGCGAGCCCGCCGATGCGATGCGCTCGAGCGCGCCGGAAACCAGTATTCCTGGATGGATGATTCGAGCATGGGTGGTGGAAGTTCCTATTCTAGCAAGGCGCCGAGCGGCGGCTCCGCGGTGGGATAAGGCTCCCGCCTTGTCAATCCGAGCGAAGCTCGGACGGGACGCGCTCTTCAGGCGGCGGTTTCACTCCCCGCTGTCGGCCATCTGTTCGCCCATCTTGCGGGCTCTCTTCGAGCGCGCGCTCGGCATCTTCCACGCGGGAAGCCGGCACTTTGATGGTGGACGACATATTGTAGTAGTCGGTCCCGGATACGAAGTACGGAATGTCGTTGCTCTCCAGCACGCCGCGAATCAAACCGGCTTCCAGCTCCGATTCGCCGGTTCGGAACACTACCAGCTCGTCGTCGTTGTTCCATTGTTGCGTGCGCATAGGGGGCTTCCCTGGAATGCGAGAATAGCAGGTTGCGGCTGCGTTCGGGAACTTGCGGCTGCCGCGCTATTATAATGAAAAGCTCATGATTCAAGACGTTCTTCCCGAAGGCCTTACTTTCGATGACGTTCTTCTCGAGCCCGCGCGCAGCGAGGTGCTGCCCGCCGAAGTCGATACCCGCACCTGCCTGACGCGCGAGATCGGATTGAACATTCCGATCGTTTCCGCGGCCATGGACACGGTCACGGAAGCGCACCTGGCCATCGCCCTGGCGCGGCAGGGCGGCATCGGCATCGATTCACCGCAACATGCCCATCGCGCGGCAAGCGGAGGAAGTGGACCGCGTGAAACGCAGTGAAAGCGGCATGATCGTGGACCCCATCACCATCGGTCCGGACGAATCCATCGCCGCCGCGCAGGCGCTGATGAGCCGGTACCACATCTCCGGCGTGCCCGTCACCAAGGACGGCAAGCTGGTGGGCATCCTGACCAACCGCGACCTGCGTTTCGAGAACCGCTTCGACCTGCCTATCTCCGAGGTGATGACCAAGGAAAACCTGGTGACCGTCCCGGTGGGCACCACGCTGGAGCAGGCCGCGGCGATCCTGCACAAGCACCGCGTCGAAAAACTGCTGGTGGTGGACGACGAGTACAACCTGAAGGGCCTGATCACGGTCAAGGATATCCAGAAGAAGCTGAAGTACCCCAACGCGGCCAAGGACAGCCAGGGCCGGCTGCGGGTGGGCGCGGCCATCGGCGCCACCGGCGATTTCCTGGAGCGCGCGCAGGAACTGGTGAAGCGCAAGGTGGACGTGCTGGCCATCGATACCGCCCACGGCCACAGCGCGCGCGTGATGCGAGGCGTGCGAAGACCATCAAGAGCAAGTTGCCCGACGTGCAACTGATCACCGGCAACGTGGCCACGTTACGAAGGCGCGCGCGAACTGATCTCGCTGGGCGTGGACGGCATCAAAGTGGGCATCGGCCCGGGCTCGATCTGCACCACGCGCGTGGTCTCCGGCGCGGGCGTGCCGCAGATCACGGCCATCGCCGAATGCGCGCGCGCCGCGCGCGAGGCCGGCGTGCCGCTGATCGCCGATGGCGGCATCAAGTACTCCGGCGACATCACCAAGGCCATCGCCGCCGGCGCCGATGCGGTGATGATCGGCAGCCTGCTGGCCGGAACCGACGAGAGCCCCGGCGAGACCATCCTCTACCAGGGCCGCACGTTCAAGACCTACCGCGGCATGGGCTCCATGGGCGCCATGGCGCAGGGCAGCTCGGACCGCTACGCGCAGGACCCGAACTCGAAGCTGGTGCCCGAAGGCATCGAAGGACGCGTGGCGGCCAAAGGCCCGCTGGCGCGAGCTGGTCTACCAGCTGGTGGGCGGTCTGCGCTCCGGCATGGGCTACTGCGGGGCGCGCAGCATTCGCGAGCTGCAGGAGAAGTCGCGCTTCCTGCGGATCTCGCCCGCCGGCCTGCGCGAAAGCCACGTCCACGACGTGATCATCACCAAGGAAGCGCCGAATTACCGGGTGGAGTAGCCGGTGGTGGTGGGTGGGGCGGACCCCCTGGTCCGCGCGGGTCCCCCTGGACCCGCTTCTCGCCGCCGAAATCAGCTCCGTCCATGCTACGCAAGCCGACGGGGGCGTCGGCTGCGGACCGGGGGGTCCGCCCCACCCTCAAGAATGCCCACCGGGCCCTACTCGCCCGCCGTCGCGGGCGTAAGCATCCACTTCAATACGCCCCTGGGCTGGGCCCCTAAACGGTCGCAATCGATCCGCGCCAGCGCGGCCTTTTTCATATCCACCTGTAGCGCCGGGCAGCCGAGCAGCCAAGCGGCCAGCGAGCTCATCAGCGGCTCGTGGCTGGCCAGAAGGACGGAGGCGTCCGGCCGGCGCGTACGGATCTCCTCCCACGCATCGGAGGGCGAAGCTTCCGGAACCAGCGCCCGCGTGCGCTCGATTTCGCTCTTGTATCCCAGAACCTCCGCTGCCACTTCGGCGGTTTCGAGCGCCCGCCGGTACGGGCTTGCGAGAATCGCGCCGGGGTTCACTTCGGCTGCGCGGGCCCGCCTCAGCACGCGGCGCAGTTTCTCGCGCCCCTCGGCCGTGAGGGCCCGTTCCGAATCCGGTTGCCCGGGCTTGGCGTTTTCGGCGATGCCGTGCCGCAGAAGATAAACCTGCATCAGTTTCCCGCCTTGCGGGCCGGTGCGCCCGCCTCACCGCGCCTCAGGGAGAGCCGCTTGATGCGGCGCTGTAACTCCCGGAATATGCGCGCCACCGGCTGGTTGGCGTCGATCACCTGGAATTCGTAAGGCTCCACCATGGAATCGAGGGCCTTGATCAAGCGGCGCCTGGTAGCGCACGAAGCTCTCGTACATGTCCGGGCCGAAGCGCAGGTCCATGCCGCTCTCCCAGTAGTCGAACGCGCCGCGGCCCAGCACCACGCGCGAGACCAGGGTCTCCACGCCGGCGCGCAGATAGTACGATGGCGTGCGGCACCAGGGCGAAGCCGGCCACCTGCTCGATCCACCGGCGGTCCTCGCCGCGCGCGATGGCGCGCGCCATGATCGAGTAGATGTAGCGGTCGATCAGCACCACGAAGCCGGCGCGCAGAGCGGGGACGATCTCGTTCTCCAGCCGGTCCGCGAAATCGGTGGTGTAGAACAGCGTCATGGTGATGGGGCCGAGGGTGTTGCCCGCCTTGGCCATCTGGATGCCCTTGCCCGCCAGCGCCGAGCGCGCCATGCCGGTGTCGAGCACGGCGTGGCCTTCCTGCTCCAGCCACTGGCGCAACAGCGCGATCTGGGTGCTGCGGCCCACCGCGTCGGGACCTTCGATGACGATCAGCTTGCCCTGCAGCTCCGCGGCGTCCACGCCCGGGAGCGGCTCGCTATAGAACTGGAGCGGCTGTCGCTTGGCCATTGATATCTCCTCCGGCTGGCAGCGCGCAGAACGCCGTTCTTCAGGCTGCTCGCCCAGCACGTCCGACCACGATCTCGCGCATCTGCCGCTGCTGCTCCTCGATGGAGAGCGTGGCGTCGATGATGTGAAAGCCCATCTCCTCGCGCCATGGCCTCGTACTCGTCCAGAATGCGGCCCTGGAAAATGCGGAAGCTCTCCTCCACGTCGCGCGCCAGGCCCAGGTCCATCCCCGCCTCGTAGTACTTCAGGGCGTCGCGCCCGCCCAGGATGCGGCCCAGCGCGACGTCCAGCGGCACGCGGAAATAGAACGCGAGATTGGGATGCATGGCGAAGCGGTAAAGGTTGCGCACCCAGCGGCGGCTCACGCCGCGCGCCACGTCGCGGGCGAAAGCCGTGTAGGCGTAGCGGTCGGCGCACACGATCGCCCCGGATTTCACCAGCGGCAGGATGTAGCTTTCCATGCGGTCGGCGAAATCCGTGGCGTGGATCAGGCTGAAGGTGGTGGGCGTGAACATCTCCTTCTTCTTGCCGCGCCGCGTGGCCTGCCGCACCAGCGGCGAGGAGTTCCATTCGCTGAACGCCACGGCGTAACCCTGCGACCGCAGCCAGTGGCTCAGAAGGGAGAGTCTGAGTGGATTTGCCGGAACCGTCGATGCCCTCCACCACGATCAACTTGCCGCGGTAACGGTTCGGCACGAACAAAGACATAGGCCGGCCTTCGACACGGGTATTGTACACCGGAAAGGGCCGGCAGTCGGAAATCGGATCAGCAACGAGGTTGGCGTGGCGCAACCAAGCCTCTTCGAAACCCCCGCCGGGGCCGTTCGCGGCGATTCAGGCGGTTCCGTGTCCCGGGGCCGGCCAGCGAAACAGAAAAAAGTGGCGGCCGCACAGAGCGCACCGGTAGGGCAGGAAGAACCAATGGAAGGCCGCCTCGATGACATTCCGGACTCCTACCAGCCTGAAATCGATGGATCGGCAATGCGGGCAGCGCTGGAAGAGCATGGCTCGGGGGTTCGCCGGCAATCGTAGGTCCTATCCTACGAACGCAGGAGCGCCGCCTCCTCCAGAGTAACCTCGGGCTCCGGGACGCGCTCGCCATCTTTCTTTTGCATCCGCTTGGCGGCCTTTTCGCGCTGCTTTTCGGCGCGCGCCATTTCTTTCTGCCGCTTCTGGAACGTAGTACGCGATCGGGTAGCCATAAAGATCTCCTATTCCTATTCTACCCGCTCGAACTACAGCCCGGCGACGTGTACGGACTTGGCCAGACCCACCACTTGCAGAAGCCGGATCGTCATCCAGCTCACGTCGATCTCATACCAGGCGAGTCCATGGCGGGCTGACGTCGGATAGGCATGATGATTGTTGTGCCAGCCCTCGCCGAAGCTCAACAGGGCCACCAACCAGTTGTTCCTCGAATCGTCGCGGGTGGGAAACCGGCGCCCGCCCCAAAAATGCGTCAAGGAGTTAACCATCCAGGTGACATGCCATCCCATGGTAACGCGGAAAAACGCGCCCCACAGGAGAAACGGCCAGCCGCCAAAAACAAACAGCGGGATAGCCAGAATCACCAGCGGCGCATAGTTGTACCTCGAGAGCCAGACCATAAACCGGTCTCTGCAAAGATCCGGGGCGTAGCGCGAGCACTCCGTCGTGTGGGCGCTGGTGGCGTCGCCCACCAGCATCCAGATGATGTGCGCCCACCACTTTCCATCGCGCGGCGTGTGTGGGTCGCCCGGTTTATCGGAGAACCGGTGGTGGATGCGGTGCGTCGCCACCCAGGCGATCGGGCCGCCCTGCAACGCCAGCGTACCGCAGACCGCCAGAGCGTACTCAACCCACTTCGGCGTCCGGTAGGAACGATGCGTCAGCAGACGGTGATATCCCATGCCGATACCCAGGCTCAGGGAAACCCAGTAGAGCCCAGCGCGGTAAAGAATGCCGGCCAACTGAAGAAGAACAGCGCAGCCACGGCTCCGGCGTGAAATACGGTGAAAGCGGTCAGCGAAATCCAGTTGATTCCGGCGCCTTTGCCGAGCGTCCCTTCGGCGGTTTCCATTGTGTCCATTGTGTTACCCCTGCAATCCGGGTACAAAAACGAAAGGGGGGCGGTTGAACGCCCCCCCAAAATCCGATCCGGCCAGCCTACCAGCGCTTGTTCTGCCGCTGGCCGCCGCCATTACCGCGGAATCCGCCGCCGCGGTCCTCTTTGGGCCGCGCTTCGTTGACATTCAGCGCCCTGCCATCGAGCTCCTTGCCATTGAGGCCGGCGATCGCGCGATCCGCCTCGGCATTCTCGGTCATCTCCACGAAACCGAAGCCTCTGGCCCGTCCCGTGTCCCGGTCGGTAACGACGTTCACACGGTCTACAGCGCCGTATGCCTCAAACATGGATCTCAACGCATCTTCGGTAGCCCCGAAGCTGAGATTCCCTACGAAAATATTCTTCACTTAATCTTCTTTCTGAAATTTGCAGAGCTGCGAATCGAGGACAGGATAGGGCGGTTTAGCCGGACTATGCGAGAGGCCTTAATAAGCGGACCTGTCAAACTACACTAATATGATTGCACAACGCGGCAGACGATTCAAACGCGTTTTGCGGGGACAGGCTACGCAATCCCCAAAAGCGAAGCCGGGAAGATCAGCATTCAGCCTACCGTCAAAAAGCCGTGACGACTTGATCTTGAAGCTCTTCCGCTTCGCAGCCAGGCGCCCGCCCCTTCGCCGACCCGCTTTTTATTGGGAATTGCGTAGCCTGACCCCGCAAAAACCTACCTCGCAATATCCCTGTGATTGACCTTGGCCTTGAACCCAGCCGCCACCAGCTTCCGCCGGATTTCATCGGCCATCATGACCGAACGGTGATGCCCCCCGGTGCAGCCGAACGCGATGGTCAGGTAGCTCTTGCCTTCGCGGATGTAGTGCGGCAGCAGGTAGACCAGCAGGTCGGAGATGCGCGAGATGAACTCCACCGTCTGCGGGAAGGACCGGATATACCGGGCCACCGCCGGGTTCCTTCCGGTGAGGTTCTTGAACCGCGGGAATGTAGTTGGGATTGGGCAGAAAGCGAACGTCGAAGACCAGGTCGCTGTCGGGCGGCACGCCGTGCCGATAGCCGAAGCTGGTGACGTAGATCAGGATTTTGGACTCGGCGTTCTGCCCCCGAAAGCGTTCGCCAATAAACTCGCGCAGCTCGTGGACGTTGAACTTGGAGGTATTGATGATGAGGTCGGCCATAGCCCGGATAGGCGCCAGTTCGGCTCTCTCCTGGCGAATGCTGCGGGTAATAGACCGGCCGGCGAGCGGGTGCGGCCGCCGGGTTTCGCTGAACCGCCGCACAATGCGCGCTCTCGTCGGCTTCCAGAAAAATCAGCTTCGCATCCACGGACTCGCGAATAGCCGCGAAGACCCCCGGGAAGCGCTTCAGCCCTTCGCCTTCGCGGATATCCACCACCAGCGAGGCGGCCCGGATGCCGGGATTGTCGCGGGTCAGCTCGGCGAACTTGGGGATCAGGTCCACCGGCAGATTGTCCACCGAGTAGAACCCCAGATCCTCCAGAGCCTTCAGAACGGAACCTTTGCCCGACCCGCTCAAGCCGGTGATGACCACCAGCTCCGCCTTGGGGACCTTCTTCGTGGCGCGCTTGGCAGGCGCGCGCCGGGCTGTTCGCGGCTCGGGGGCGGGCATCTGCGCGGGCTACCCCTCGACCAGGTCGAAGTGGCCGTCGCGGCGGCGGACCAGGACCGAAACGCGATCGGTCTCGGCATCCCTGTAGACCAGGTAATCGCGTTTCTTCTCCATCTCCATGAGGGCCTCTTCCAGGGTCATGGGCTTGCGATTCCGGTGGTGGTTCACGCGGTAGACGCGGCCTTCGGCCTCCGTTTCAGCTTCCCGTTCCACGGGAGCCTCCGGTTCCACGGCGGCCTCGCGCGGAACACGCTTGGTATCGCGCCACTTCTCGCGCGCCTTAACGGCCTGCTTTTCCAACTTTTCGGCGGCTGAATGAATGGCGGTAAACAAGTCGGCGCTGGAGCCGAGGCCGACAAGTTGGTGGCCGTAGTAGTTGACGGTCGCTTCGGCCTGGTGTAAACGCCGCTCAAGCGACAATATCACGTGCGCTTCGCATTCCCGCCTGCCATCCAGCAGTTTGCCGATCTTGGCTGAAACGGGATTCGAGCTTCTTCAATTGGGCTGGAGCCAACTCGACCTGTCTGCCGGTGTATGCGATCTTCATGAATCCGATCCCCCTTTCCGACTGGCTAGGGCCACGCGTCCCTTCCACTACTTTACATCTCTTCGGGAAGGTCAGTTCCGCGCGCGGCGCTGGTGGGTGGAGGGAATCTTCATGTCCTCGCGGTACTTGGCCACCGTGCGGCGGGTCACGTTGATGCCCTCGGCTTCAAGCAGGGCGGTGATCTGTTCGTCGGTGAGAGGCTTGCCGCGGTCCTCTTCCTCGATCATCCGCTTGACCTTGCGTTTCAGCAGCAGCAGGGGAGTGCCGCCGCCGGAGGGCCCCTGCACGGCCTCGGAGAAGAAATAACGCAGCTCGAAGACGCCCTGCGGCGTGTGCACGTACTTGCCCGCCACGGCGCGGCTGACGGTGGAAGGGTGGACGCCGACTTCTTCCGCCACGTCCTTGATCATCATGGGCTTGAGAAGGTCGAGGCCCTGGCTGAGGAACTCCGTCTGGCGCCGCACAATGGCCTGGCAAACCTTCATGATGGTCTGCTTCCGCTGCTCGATGTTCTTCATGAGCTGAATGGCGGAGGTGTAGCGCTCGCGAACGTAGTCGCGAACCTCTTTGGTGGCGCCATTCTCGCGGTCGAGCATTTTGCGATACTGCGCGTTCAGGCGGAGCTGGGGAACATCCTCGTCGTTCATCTGGATGATGTAATCGTCCCCATCCTTGGTGAAGTAGACGTCCGGCTCGACAACGCGCGCGCCGGCGCCGGAATAGCGCAGGCCGGGACGCGGGTTCAGGTGCCGGATCATGTAGACGGCCATCTCGATGTGCTCCATGGGCCGTCCCAGCGCCTTGGCCAATTCCTTAAACTGGCGTGTCTCCAGCAGCCGCAGTTGGCTGGAAACGATCTGCCACGCCACGCCGCCCTTGCCGTTGATGCTTTCGATCTGGAGCAACAGGCACTCGCGCAGGTTGCGCGCGCCGACGCCCGCCGGGTCGAGCGATTGCACGGCCCGCAGGGCCTCCTCGACGTGCTCCGGCTTGTGCCCGCCGACCCCCGCAATCTCCTCCAGCGAGGCGGTCAAATAACCGTCCTCGTCGAGGTTCCCGATGATCGATTCGGCCGCGTCGCGGATCTCGTCGGAAATCACGCTGACGCTCAATTGCGACCGCAGGTAGTCGCCGAGCGTCACCGGCGCGGAAAGGAATGTCTCGAAGGACGGCTTCTCGACCGATTCCGAAGCCGGGCTTTTATAGCCTGGATCGAGGTAATCGTCGAAGAAGGAACCGAAGTCGATCTCGTCGAACGGGTCGGTGGCGGCCGGCGGCTCAACCGGCTCCGGCAGCGCTGTTTCGGGCCGCGGCCGCGGCCGTCTCCTCGGCATCCGGGAACAGGGACCCGTTGATGGCGACGTCGACGGGCGCGCCGTCCAGGGCGCTCGCTTCGTTCATCACCGAGGAATCCAGAATCTGCTTGTCGGCCGGGTCCGCCACCCGTTCCTGTTCCTGTTCCAGCAAAGGCAGCAGTTCCTCGGGGGTGATCTCCTCTCCGGGCTCTTCGGTGGCCTCTTCCAAGACTGGATTCTTGACGATTTCCTGGGTGATCATCTCCTTCAGTTCCAGCCGATTCAACTGGAGGACGGTGACCATCTGCACCAGGCCCGGAGTCAGAATCTGCTTCTGCGCGACTTTAAGTTGTAGTCTTGGCGACAGCAAGCTCATCCGACCTCCATAATATCACCCTACTAACGCATTCTCCGTTCCAAACGCCGGCGGCGCCGGGTGGCTCCCGCTACGTTTCAAGCAGACAGTGCAGTGTCCGCGAATAATCTGGACAAATCGGATCCTGCGGTTTCGCCGAAAAACGGCGTTCACCAGCGTTGATCGGCGGCTGACCACAGTTCCGATAGGCGTTGGGATTGGGCGCCAGGTCAATACCGCCCGTCCATGAGCAGGGCTTCTCCTGCATAAAGTCTTTTGAATCAGCACAATGAATACTGGATGTATGATTTCCCAGGTGGCGCCCTGCCCTGCTGGCATCCGAAATTCCGCTGTCGTGCCGCCACTTGAGCGGCGCATTGAGGTATGATTACGCCGAAGGTGCCTCTATGATCAAGAAGCTGCTTTCCGTAAGTGTAGTCCTGCTGGTCGTGGTCGTCGCTGTGATGGCGGCGGATGCGGTAACCGGCAAGTGGACGTATGAACAACCCATGATGGGCCGCGGTGGCGGCGGTGGTGGTGGCGGCGGCGGCGCCCCCGGCGGCGGTGGCGGTGGCGGCAACATGCCCCCGCGCATCGTGACGATGGACCTCAAAGCCGATGGCGCCAAACTGACCGGCACTGTGTTGCAGCCGGCCTTCGGTGGCCGCAGGGGCGGCGGCGGTGGCGGTGGTGAAGCTCCTCCCGCTCCGACGCCGGTGCAGATCGCCAACGGCAAGGTCGACGGCAACAACGTCTCGTTCGAGGTGACCCGCGATATGGGCGGCAACTCGATGACCACCAAGTACGAAGGCGTGGTGTCGGGCAGCGAGATGAAGCTGAAGGTAACGTCGCCGGGCTTCGGCGGCGGCGAACCCAGGGTCAACGACGTCGTCGCGAAGAAGCAATAACGCGGCCTTTGAGCCCAGCAATAATTTCAGCGGTCCTGGAGACGCCTCCGCGTTAAGAGGGCCGCTTTTTATTGGTGGCCGTCGTGGGAACGGACCCCCCGCCCGCGATGGTAGCGCCGAACCTGCCGAAGGCTGTGGCAATTGGCGCGCCTGGGGGTGCGGAAGGCCGTCTTTTGTTTGAGTTCCCGGCGTAACATCGGACCCCAAAAGAACGCCCAAGATAATACTATGACCAAGAAGCTGCTTTTTGCAGGAATGATTCTGCTTGTCGTGGCTCTCGTCGCATTGGCGGCGGACGCCGTAACGGGCAAGTGGGTATTTGAAACGCAAGGTCGGGACGGCACGCCGCGCCAGACCACGCTAAATCTGAAGGCCGATGGAGCCAATCTGACCGGAGATGTTACCGGCGGCATGGGCGGACGCGGTGGTGGCGGTGGCGGAGCTCCGGCGCCGGCGCCGATCTCCAACGGCAAGGTAAACGGCAACAACGTGTCGTTCGATGTCACCCGCGATATGGGCGGCCAATCGTTTACCATGAAGTACGAAGGCGTGGTATCCGGCAGCGAAATGAAGCTGAAGATCAGCAGGCCGGATTTCCAGGGCGGCGGCGCCCCCGTGGTCTCCGAAGCTACCGCGAAGAAGCAATAGCCCGGCCGTTGAGCCGGCCAGCAATTCGGCGGTCCTGGACACGCCTCTGCGTGAAAAGGGCCGTTTTTCTTTTCTCGAGGGGTAACGTCTCGCAATGGGACGACGCCCAAGCTATTACTATGACCAAGAAGCTGCTTTTTGCAGGAATGATTCTGCTTGTCTTGGCGCTCGTCGCGTTAGCGGCGGACGCTGTTACCGGCAAGTGGGGATTTGAAATGGCCGGCCGCGGCGGCGGACCCGGACGCCCCGTCACGTTGGATTTGACAGCCCAAGGCGCCACGCTGACCGGAACAGTTACCGGGATGGGCGGCGGCCGTGGCGGTGGCGGTGGCGGTGGCGGTGGAACTCCTCCCGCTCCATCACCGATCTCCAACGGCAAGGTGGACGGCAACAACGTCTCCTTCGATGTGAGCCGCGATACGCCGAACGGCGCAATGGTTACCAAGTTCGTAGGCGTGGTATCCGGCAGCGAGATGAAGTTGAAGGTCACTGCCCCCGGCCGTGGCGGTGGCGACCCCACAACCACGGAAGTGACCGCGAAGAAACAATAACCCGGCCGTCGAGCCGAAACCATCCCAGCGGTCCATGCCCACGCTTCCGCGTGGAATGGGCCGCTTCTTTTTTTGCTCGCGCTCTTTCGCGCTAGCGTCGCCGGCTCCGGGCCTCAATTCCTGTCTGCTAAAATCCTTTTCTATGCGCATCCCGCGCGCGAAGGCCCGCTGCACCGCCGTCCCGGTGTTGGCTCTGGCCGCGCTGGCCTGCGCGGTGATGGCCGCATGGTCCCCCCAGTCCGATCGGACCAAGAAAGAAATCGACTGGGAGGGCAAGAAGAAAGGCAAGAAGGAAGCGACGCAGACTCTGGAACTGCCCAGGGAACTGCCCTTGGCGGTGGTGGGTGAGACGCGCAAACTGGCGTTTCACGTTACGCCGCTTTCCGCCAAGGGCCTGCTGTCGCAGCAGGTGCGCGATGCGTTGAAGGAGCTGGGCCGGCAGGCTTCCGGGCAGACGGTGCTCCGCATACGCGCCTTCGTGGCCGGAACGGGGGACTTGCGCCGCGTTCGCGACATAGTCAGCCAGACCTTCGGCGACCGGCGCCAGCCGCTTCCAGCGCTTAGCCTGGTGCAGGCGGGAGCGCTGCCTTTGACCGGGGCTCAGGTGGTTCTGGAAGCCGAAACCGTGGACCGGAAGGATGTGGATCCGCACGGCCTGGCGTGGATATCCGGGCGGGTGGCGACCTCCGAAGATCCCCTGGGGCCGGTTCCGCCGCTCACTGCCCGGTCCCTGGCCGCGCTGCGGCAATCCGTCGCCGCCGCCGGCGCCGAGCCGCGCGAGGTGCTGCGGGTGACGTGCTTTTTCAGTTCGCTCGAGAACCTCGCCGCGTCGCGCGCGCTGGTGGAGGCCGAGTATCCCAAGGCGGCGCTCGACTATGTCCAGACCCAACGCGCGCCGTCCATGGCTCTGGCGGCGTGCGAGGCGGTGGCGCGGCTTTCGCGCGACCCGGGTTCGCGGCTCCTCCTGATGGACGCGGACGCCTCGGCGCGCGACCCAGGCGAATCGCAGATCGCGCTGGTCGCGGCGCCCCGCGTGGCCTTGACCGGATCGCAGGTCTCCTTCGGATACGAAGAGAGAGACTCGCAACTGGCGTTTACCCGCTTGAAGGGCGCGCTGGAGCAAGCCGGAGCTTCGATTCGCGACGTGGCCTGCGCGCGCTACTATCCGCTGGCGGCCGGATTAGCCGGCCAGGTTCGCAAGATCCGGGGCGAGTTTTTCGACCCGGCGCACGGGCCCGCCGGGACCCTGCTGGTTTTCGAAGGCTTGGCCGCGCTCGACGCGGGCTTCGCCGTGGACGCGGTAGCGGCCATGGAGTGAGAGTTGGCGGCCATGGACCGAAAGGGGCGGGCTTTTTTGACGCAGAGACGCTGAAATTCGAGAGTCGGGCTTCAAGAGATGAGCGCACCGGGGCAGCCGCGGGAACGCGGGGTCAAGCGAACGAGACCCTGGGCTCGTAGGCTCGACTGCTTTTCTTTCAATTCTTTGAATTTCTCAGCGTCTCTGCGTCTCTGCGTCTCTGCGTCAAAGAGGTCGTTCGCAGCCCTCGGAGGCCGCTTATGGGATAATCGGGAGAGTTCCCTCACAGAATGGACCGCGAATTCATCCGCAATTTCTCCATCATTGCGCACATCGATCACGGCAAATCCACGCTGGCCGACCGCCTGCTGGAGGTCACCGGGGCGCTTTCCCAGCGCGAAATGATGGAACAGGTCCTCGACACCATGGACCTGGAGCGCGAGCGGGGCATCACCATCAAGGCCCACGCCGTGCGCCTGAACTACCGCGCCGACGATGGCATTCTCTACCAGTTGAACCTCATCGATACGCCCGGCCACGTGGATTTCTCCTACGAAGTGTCGCGCAGCCTGCAGGCCTGCGAGGGCGCGCTGCTGGTGGTGGACGCCTCCCAGGGCGTGGAGGCGCAAACCCTGGCCAATACCTACCTGGCGCTGCACCACAACCTGGAGATTATTCCGGTCATCAACAAGATCGACCTGCCGGCGGCCGAACCCGAGCGCATCCGCGAGCAGATTGAGACCATCATCGGCCTGGACGCGCGCGGCGCCGTCCTGGTCAGCGCCAAGCAGGGGACCGGGGTGCACGATGTGCTGGAAGCCATCGTCCACCTGGTTCCCCCGCCCAAAGGGTCGCCCGATCTGCCCTTACGCGCCCTGATTTTCGATTCGTGGTTCGACCCCTACCGCGGCGTCATCATCCTGGCGCGCGTGCTGGACGGCCATCTGCGCCTGAAGCAGAAGATCCGGCTGTGGTCCAACGGGCAGGTCTTTGAAGTGGAGGGCATCGGGTACCAGGCGCCCAAGGCCACGCCCTGCGAGGAGCTTTCCGCGGGCGAAGTGGGATTCCTGTTCGCCAACATCAAGACCGTTTCGGACGCCAAGATCGGCGACACCATCACCGACGACGAGAATCCCGCCGCGGAGCCGCTGCCGGGGTTCGAAGAGATCAAGCCCATGGTGTTCGCGGGGCTCTACCCGGTGGAATCGCACGAGCACGGGCTGTTGCGCGACGCCCTGGAAAAGCTGCGGCTCAACGACAGCGCCTTCAATTTCGAGCCCGAGAACTCGGTGGCTCTGGGCTTCGGCTTCCGCTGCGGCTTCCTGGGCCTGCTGCACCTGGAGATTGTGCAGGAGCGGCTGGAGCGCGAGTTCGATATCGACCTGATCACCACCGCCCCGGGCGTGCGCTACCGCATCACCACCACCACCGGCCAGCTTATCGAGATCGACAATCCCACCAAGTTCCCCGATCCCTCCGAGATCAAGCAGATCGAAGAGCCCATCATCGACGCCACCGTGATCACCCGCGAGGAGTACCTGGGCGGCATTTTGAAACTGCTCGAAGAGAAGCGCGGCACGCAGAAGAAGTTCGAATACGTGGGCGGCGGGCGCGTGATGCTGACCTACGAGCTTCCGCTCAACGAGATCGTGCTGGATTTCTACGACCGCCTGAAATCGGCCTCGCGCGGGTACGCCTCCCTCGATTACCACCTGGCGGGCTATCGCGTTTCGCCCATGGTGCGGCTGGACGTGCTGGTGGCCGGAGAGCCGGTGGACGCGCTCTCCATCGTGGTGCACAAGGAGTTCGCCCACGAGCGCGGCAAGGACCTGATTTCGCGCCTGCGCAAGCTGATTCCGCGCCAGATGTTCGAAGTGGCGCTGCAGGCCGCCATCGGCAACAAGATCGTGGCGCGAGAGAGTATTTCCCCCCTGCGCAAGAACGTGCTTGCCAAGTGCTACGGCGGCGATATCAGCCGCAAGCGCAAGCTGCTCGAAAAACAGAAGGAAGGCAAGCGCCGCATGAAGCGCGTGGGGCGCGTCGAGATCCCCCAGGAGGCCTTCCTGGCGGTGCTGAAAGTGGGCAAGGACGACGCGGAATAGCGTCCGCGGGCGGAGACCTAAAACGGCACGTCATCGTCCGAAATCGTCTGGCTGAATTCTCCAGGCCGCCCGGCCCGCGGCTGCGTTCGCGGTTCAGGCAGCGCATCGGCGCTCGGACCATTTTGGCTGGGTCGATTGGCGCCCCACCGGAAGTAGAAATTGGTTTTCCCGTCCTTGGTGAACTTCTGAAGGCCAATGGGACGATCCACCAGCTCTCCCAGCCGGCCGGGCAACTCGGAGAGGCGCGATACCTGCAAGCGGCACTTCTCCAATTCTTCTTTGAGGTACCCAAGCGTATTCTCGGTAATCACCCGGTTCTTCGTCACAAGGCGGTTCACCGCCTGCGGCCCCTGAATTCGCAGTTTCCAAACCACCATCTGGCGCCCGGTTGAGGCCGTCTCGGTCATGTACGCCTCTTCGATGACGGCGTCGTAGCTCCCATCCGGAATATCGGCGTAGATATCCTCCGACGGGACCGTGGTTTTCGTCCATTCATTGTCAAGCCGGGCGAGATCGGCCGCCGGCGCATCGCTGTCGACAGGTGAAAGCATGAAATAAGCTCCTTCACCCGACGTAGTAGGCCGGCCGGCGCGAAGCTCTCGCCATTATTCGTCGAGAGGCCTTCTTCGGAGACGGTTCGCCGGGGGACACGCAACCGGCAGGGCCGGGCACATGCCTCACGCGGGCCGGGCGTGCCCGGCCCCTACAGCGCGACGCGGCCGAAGACCTAAAACGGCACGTCGTCGTCCGAGATCGCCTGGTTGAACTCTTCCGGCGGGGCGGCCGGCGCTGGCGCGGCCGGCGGCCGCGAGGCCTGGCGCGGCGCCGGCGCGCGCTCCTGCGAATACTCCTGCCCGCCTTCCCCGCGGCTGCCCAGCAGGATCAGATCGTCGCAGACCACTTCGGTGACGTACCTCTTCTGCTGGTCCTTGTCGTCGTAGCTGCGCGTCCGCAAGCGGCCTTCGATGTAAACCTGCTTGCCTTTGAGGAGGTAACCCGAAACGTGCTCGGAATCCCACAGCACGCAGCGGTGCCAATCGGTCTCCTCCTTCAACTCGCCCGTCTGTTTGTCCTTCCAGCGCCGGTTGGTGGCCAGCGTGAAATTGGAAACCGAGCTGCCCGAGGGCGTGAACTTGGTCTCGGCGTCTTTTCCGAGATGTCCAAGCAGAATGACTTTGTTGACGCTTCGCGATGCCATCTTATTGAGAACTGTATCACGGGTGGAGGAGCCTTGGGGCCTGGGAACGCCAATCTCCGGATTGGCGATGGGGCGGAAAAAGCGACCAGCGGGATATTGGCGTTTCCCGGAGCGCTCTTGGACCTCTCAGGATCTCAATGTCCTCCATGGCCCTTGGCGTGCACTCCAGATCCCTGATTAGTCTCTGGAGGGTTCCATTTGGCCAAAGGCTTTGTAGCGATCACAGCGGAGCGCTGTAAAGGGTGCGGTTTCTGCGTCGAGTTCTGTCCCACCCACGTGCTCGCACTTTCATCCGCTTTCAATTCAAAGGGTTATCATACTCCACTGGTGGTCGAGCCGGAGAAATGCAGCGGCTGCGACCTGTGCGGAATGTACTGCCCCGACTTCGCCATTTTCGGAGCCCATCATGCACGCTGACCCCAAAGGCGTTCTTACGGGTGTCCATTTTTTCGACGGCGACCACGCCTGTTGTGAGGGATTGCTCGCAGCCGGTGCGCGATTTTCCGCAGGCTATCCGATTACGCCTTCCACCGAGGTGGTCGAGCGGTTCGCCTCGCGCATTCCCACCGTGGGCGGCGTTTTCATTCAAATGGAGGATGAGCTGGCCGCCTCCATCGCCATTCAAGGCGCGGTATGGGGCGGGGCCAAGGCATTCACGGTCACTTCCGGGCCGGGCTTTTCGCTCATGATGGAGCACATCGGATACGCCGCCATGACGGAGACGCCCTGCGTGTTCGTTAACGTGCAGCGCGGCGGACCCTCCACCGGATTGCCCACTCTGCCGGCCCAGGCCGACATGATGCAGGCCCGCTGGGGGTCGCACGGCGACTATGGCATCGTGGCGCTGTGCCCCAATTCGCCGCAGGAGTGCTTCGATCTGGCCATTACGGCGTTCAACATCTCCGAGGAGTTCCGCGTGCCGGTGCTGTTGATGCTCGACGAGTGCGTGGGCCACATGACCGAAAAGGTGGTGATCCCGGAAGCCGGGCGGCTGGAGATTTCGCCGCGCCGCTACACCACCCGCCCGCCCGAGGAGTTCCGCTTGTTCGAGCCCAGGGAAGACATGGTTCCCGAGATGGTGAAGGCGGGCGACGGCTACCGCTTCCACGTCACCGGCCTGACGCACGATGAGCGCGGCTATCCGAGCATGAACGTGGATACCCAGGACCGCTCCGTCCGGCGGCTGCTGGACAAGCTCACGCCGCTCGCAGGCGAGCGGGCGCTCTATGAAACGGAGGACCTGGACGACGCCGAGGTGGTGGTGGTTTCCTACGGCATCACCTCGCGGGTGGCGCAGCGGGCCATCCAGCTTGCGCGGGCCCAGGGAATCCGCGCGGGCAAGTTCCGCCTGATCACGGCGTGGCCGTTCCCGCAAGCCAAACTCCGCGAGCTGGCGGGCCGGGTGAAGGCGCTCATCGTCCCGGAGATCAACCTGGGGCAGATGGTAATCGAAGTGGAGCGGGCCGCCGCGGGCCGGTGTCAAGTGGTTTCCGTCCCGCACGCGGGCGGAACCGTGCATAACCCCGAGACCATTCTCGAAGCCATTGTGGAGGCGGCCCGATGAGCGAAGCGACGCTGGAAATCCCCTACGAAATCCCGGAGGACGCACACAACCCGGTGGAGGCGCTGCTGCGCATGGACCGCATGCCGCACATCTGGTGCGCGGGATGCGGAATCGGCACGACGGTGAATTGTTTCGCGCGCGCGCTGATGGATTCCAAGGCCAACCTGGACAAGGTCGCGGTGGTCTCCGGAATCGGCTGCACCGGCCGCGTGGCCGGGTACGCGCAGCTCGATTCGTTTCATACCACGCACGGCCGCGCGATTCCCTTCGCCACCGGCCTGAAGCTCGCGAATCCCGAGCTGCAGGTGGTGGTCTACTCGGGGGATGGCGACCTGTTCGCCATCGGCGGCAATCATTTTATCCACGCCGCGCGCCGCAACATGGATATCAAGGTCATCTGCGTGAACAACATGACCTACGCCATGACGGGCGGCCAGACGGCCCCCACCACGCCGGCCACGGCCACCACCGCCACCGCGCCCTACGGGGTCTTCGAGCCTACGTTTAACCTGGTCGCGCTGGCCGAAGCCGCTGGAGCGTCTTACGTGGCGCGCTGGACCACCTACCATGTCAAACAGCTCGCGCGCTCCATGCAGGAGGCGCTGGCCCGCAAGGGCTTCTGCTTCATCGAGGTGCTTTCGCCCTGCCCCACCCTGTATCAGCGGCGCAACAAGATGGGCGACGGCCTGGACGCCATGAAGGACTACAAACGAATGAGCAAGATCCGCAACGGCGCCCCCACCGGCGAATGCGCCCTTTCGAAGACCGGTGAAATCGTGGTGGGCAAGTTCGTGGACCGCGAGCGGCCCGCCTATCTGGACCTTATGCGGGAGCAGATGACCCAGACGCTGGGCGACCGCTACGCCGAGCCGGAGGTGACATGCAGCGGATGTTGAGCGAAATTCGCATCGCCGGTTTCGGCGGACAGGGCGTGATTCTGGCCGCCGCGGTGATTGGCAAGGCGGCCGCCATTTTCGAGGGCGGCTACGCCACCATGACCCAGAGCTTCGGGCCGGAGGCGCGCGGCGGGTCGTCGAGCGCCCAGGTGATTCTCTCCACAAATCCGATTCTCTACCCGTATGTGGCGCAGCCGGATGTGCTGGTAGTGATGTCGCAGGAGGCGTACACGCGCTTCGCCCCGCAGTTGAAACCCGGCGGCATCCTGATTGTGGAACAGGACATGGTGCGGGTGGATACAGGTGCGCGCCCGGCGAGCGCATTTACGCGGTTCCGGCCACCCGCCTGGCCGAGCAACTGGGACGCAAGGTAGTGCTCAACATCGTGATGGTGGGCTTCTTCGGAGCGGTGACCGCGCTGCTCGACCCAGACGCGCTGCGCCAGGCCGTGGCGGATTCGGTGCCTCCGTCCATGCAGGCGCTGAACTTGCAAGCCTTCGACAAAGGCTTCGAGTACGGAGGGCTGCTGACGCAGAAACTGGCGGATGAAGGCGAGGCGGAAGGCATCCTGTCGCTCGAAGTAGAAGCCCGATAGCCGCCTCGTCGTGGGGCAGGTTGGCAATCTGCGGCCGATTGGCAATCGGCCTGGCGCGTGGTGACCAGCGCGGGCGGAGCGGGTTGACAACCCGCTGCAGGTTGACAACCTGCCCCACTACCACCGGGCTTTCCCAATCCGGCCGAGTACGCCTGCCTCAACTCGCCGGTCTTTGGAGTCCGAACGCTGCTATTATGTTCGGTCCACTGGAAGGGTGGTGGCACAACCAGGGCGGCGGGACGGCGCCGCAGAGGAGGAATCATGCCTTTCAAGTACTCGACAGTTGCGCTGCTCATTAGCGTTTGCGTGGTGGCGTTGTGCGCGGGCGCGCTGCTCTCGCTGGAGGCGCAGCAGGCTCCGGCGGCGGGCCAGCAGGCCGCTCCGGGCGGGCGCGGCGGCGGACGCGGGGGACCGGCCGCGGGCGTCTTCACGGCGGCGGACTCGAACAAGGACGGATTTGTCACTCGCGACGAGTTGAAGGCGGCCTTTGCCAAGTGGCTGTCCGACGGCGATGCCGCCAAGACCGGCTCGATGACGCAGGATCAGCTTGCGGCCGCGGTGAGCGCCGCATTGCCGCAGCCCGCGGCGCCGGCCGGCGGAGGTGGACGGGCCACCCCGCCGCAACCCACGGTCGCCAAGCCGGCCGATGTGGAGAAGATGATGGCCGCCCTGCCCGACAAGGCGCCGGCCAAACCGAAGAAGCCGCGCAAGGTGCTGGTCCTGGCCAAGGCCAACGGCTTCGTGCACTCCTGCATTCCGCTGGCGGCCAAGACCGTGGAAGCCATCGGCGTCAAGACCGGCGCCTGGTCCACCACGATCACCTACGATCCGGTCGCCATTTCGACACAGAACCTGAAGGACTACGATCTGGTGTTTCTGGACAACACCACGGGGAACTTCCTGGACGATCCGAACGATCCGTCCGTGACGGATGCCCGCAAAGCGGCGTTGCTCGAATTTGTGAGGTCCGGCAAGGGTCTGGCGGGGATTCACGCCGCCGCCGATTCCTACCACCGTTCGAGCGGGAGCGGAGCGGGGGGGCAGCTTGCGGCGCAGATGCTGGCCACCGGCGACAAAAACGGCGACAAGAAGCTTAGCCGGGACGAGCTGAGCGCGCTGGCGGATGCCTGGTTCGACAAGCTCGACACGGAGAAAGCCGGCAAGGTGAGCCAGCAGGATTTCGCGGCGCGGTTCGCGACGCTGATGCCGGCGGGGCCGGCCGGCGGAGGCCGCGGCCCCCAGCAGGGTCGCGACACGCAAGTGGGCACCTGGCCCGAGTTCAACAAAATGATCGGCGGCTTCTTCAAGTTCCACTGGCTGTTCCCGCAGCTCATTACCACCAAAATCGACGACCCGCGCAGCCCGCTCACGGCGATGTTTCACGGCCAGGAGTTCGAGATCCACGACGAGACCTACACGTTCGGCATGGACACGTACTCGCGCACGAACCTGCATATCCTTACCAGCATCGACTACGACAAGATGAGCGCCGCCGACAAGGCCAAGGAAGACTTTCCGCGCGCCGACCACGACTACGGTCTGAGCTGGATCCGCCGCGAGGGCAAGGGCCGCGTGTTCTACGAAGCTCACGGCCACGACGAATCGATCTACGCCATCAAGCCGATGCTGGAGCACGTGCTGGCGGGCGTGCAATACGCGCTCGGCGATCTGAAGGCCGACGACGAGCCCAGCGTGAAGGGGAAGAAGTAACCGGGAAGACAGACGACGGAAGCCGATCGTCTGTCCCACCTCGCCAGCTTCGACCCGCCGTCCGGGCGGCGCGAGTCCGAGCTTCGCTCGGATTGACAAGGCGGGAGCCTTATCCCACTTGACAAGGCGGGAGCCCCCTGATCCGTCAGTAGCGCAGAATGCCGGCTCCGGGTTCACCGCGGAGTCGCGGAGACGCGGAGAAAACGCGGAGTAGGAAGAGGCCCCGGCGTTTCTCGCCTGCGGCGTGCTCCACCCGTCGGGTGAAAGAGGATTCGGCGACCTAAATCTCAGGAATCCTCTCCGCGTTGTCTCCGCGACTCCGCGACTCCGCGGTGAACCGATGAAGGCGTCCACATCTTTGTGGAGCTTTTCGCGGGCTTTCTCAAGTGGACAGCATAACGGCTAAGGCGGGCGTTGGGCGCGCTCCTTTTCGTCGAGGAGCCGCAGAAACGACTCGGCTTCGGGGTAGCCCGGGCGAAGCTTCAGGGCCTGATTGAAATCGGCGCGCGCCCGCGGCCAATCGGGCTTGTAGAGCAAGTGATACACGCCCACGAACAAATGCGCCCTGGGATCGAGGGGCCTCAGGCGGGCGAGGCGCTCGGCGATTTCGGTGGCTTCGTCGAACATTTCGAGCTGGTGATATTCGGAGGCGAGAAAATCGAGCCGCGAGTAGTCGCCCGGGTCGGCGGCGATTTCCTCCTTCAAAATCCCGATGTACCAGTGGTTCTTGCGGCGCCGCGCTTCCCGGTCCGAAGCGAAGAAGTGATCGATGCGGATGCCGGTTTGGAGCAGCCGCCCGCCTCCAGCCAGAATCGAGGCGTCGACGGTTTCATGAACGCGGCCGCGGTAGCGATAATTCGGCCGATTGGGAAAGAGCCGGACCACGTAATCCCGGAGCGGAGTCTCCGTATCGGAAGAGTGGTTGTGGCGCTCCAGGAAGTAGCCCGCGTTTTCGTCCGTGGCGACCAGCGTCTCTATCATCGGGGCGCTCGACCGATCGAGTCTCTCATCCGCGTCGAGCATCAGGATCCAGCGGCCGCTGGCGCACTCGATGGCGCGATTGCGGGCGGCCGCGAAATCCGCCACCGTGAAATCGAACGGGATCACTTCCGCCCCGCGGAGGGCCGCTATGCTCGGCGTCGCGTCCGTCGAACCAGTGTCGACGACAATGAACTCACGAACCAGACCCCGCACCGAATCGAGGCACTCGGGGAGATTGCGCTCTTCGTTCTTCACAATCATGCAGAGACTGAGCCCATCTGGCATATGCCTGTTCCGATCATAAAACGTTTTACAGGGCTGCCCGCGTCTTCCACGCCATGCCGGCGGAAGCTCCTCACTCCCGCGGTGAGAGCGCGCCGGCGGCCGGCTACCCGGCGGCCGTTCATCGGTTCGAACTGAAGGAAGGTAAGGTCCCGTCTGGAAGCTGTGAAAGAACCGCCCGCAAGCGGGCGAGGCCGGCTTGTTTCGTTCCGGTTCCCTATTCGATCGATACCGGTTTCACGGTCAGCCGCGTGGTCTCGCTCTCGCGCACGCTAACGGCCTGCCCGAAAGATTGGTACTTCTCAATCACCTCGGGATCCAGATACTCGATTTCAGTTGCCGCCGGCCATGCGAAAAGAGTGTACTCCCCGGATGGGACGTTGCGCCAGCTCAAAGCGCCCGCGCGACTGACGACCATCGGCTGCCCTTGTTGCGCCCATTCGTTCTCAGTCGACAAGCGCCGCAACAGAATCAGTCTCACCGGCGAGATCGCCTTCCCCCAGGGGTTTTGGACGGAAACTTCGATTGCGCCTCCACCCCGCTGGAGGACGATCTCGATGGGATCTGGGTCGGCGTCGACGCCAATCGCGATCTTTCGATCGCGGATATCCACCCCTCCTTGCGTAATCGCCTGCAAACTCCATCCCGGCAGTGGAATCACGTCCACGGAGTAGTTTCCCGGCTCGTTCATCGGCTGTTTGAACGATCCGCTGCCATTGGCGTAGACCGTCAGCCGGCTCTCGCCATCGAACGTCACGGTGACCGGCGTGGGCGGCGGCGGGGCCAGGCCGGGCGGGGCAAGGCTTGGCATGCCGCCACCGAACACTCCGCCGATCCGGTTTTGAGCGGGGGCGGGCGTGTCCCCCATGTCCCCCATCCGAACCGTGCCCGAAACATAAGGACCGTCCCCAAGCCGCAGACGAATATCGTGGATGTCCTCGTTCCCCGCGTGGAAAGTGCGCATCGCGCGGCGGTTCTGGCCGTCGGCGAACATGTTGGCCGTGATCAGGTAATCGCCCGAACTGACCGCCGGTATCTCAAAGGACGACGTCTTCTCGTCCCAGGTCACGGGCGGCTGGGAGAGGAGTGGGAAGCCCGGCGGATCCGTTCGCTTCAGCCAGACGGATGTCCCCTTGCCCGCATTGTCCACCGTTCCGCTTGCTCGAATTCCGGGAACGGGGTTCATGCGAAACGTCAGTTTCCGCTCTTCGCCGGGCCCCAGGGTCACCCATTGCGCCGACGAGACGTCGGTTACGCCGGGAAAACAGGTGGTCGGGTAAGTCAAGCGGTGATGCCTCTGATACGAGCTGGCAGTCGCATTCACGCAAACCAGGTAACGGCCCGCCGCCACTCCGGACAACCGGAACTCGCCGAGGTCGTTGCCGCCGGTTTGGTTCTCCGCAACCAATCTCCCGCGGCCGTTTGAAACCAAGCGGTGAATCAGCCCGACGGTCGGATTTGGAAGCGGAAGACCGGCCTCATCCGTGACGCTTCCGGTCAGCGTCGCGCCAAGAGCCAACCGTATGACGATCGGGTCCGGTTGTCCCTTAACCTCGACATTGACGAACGCCGTGGCCACGTGTTGCCCTCCGGAACCCAGGTAGCCCGTCCGCTGCGCCGATAAGCTATATCCTCCTGGGGGCACGCCGCCAAAGATAAACTTTCCGCCCGCATCCGTCAGAACCGTCTGACTCGCATTGCCGCCGCCTAGGGTGACTGTCACTCCGGCGATCGGAGTGGAATCGGCCGCGTTTATCACGGTCCCTGTAATCGATTGCGTCTGCGCCAGCGCCACGCCGCACCAAAGGCCGAGTAACACGCTGAAACGCGCCCTCATTTGCCCTCCTGCCCGAAAGCGCCCAGGATTGGAACCCGCGCCTCCGCCTTCTCGCCGGCTCCCACCTCGACCACCGTTTGGCGCGCTTTCAGGGCCGCCAGGTCGTCGACTGCGCCGTTCCAATCGTCGGAGTCGCTCCAGGCCCAAAGCGAATATTCGCCGGGCGTCAGGCCGGTATAGCTCACGGTTCCATTATCCCCGGCCAGTTCCAGAGCGAAATCTCCCGGATCGTCCGGCGCGCCGCTTAGCAGGATGAGCATCCGCGCCTCCGGAACCGGCTTGCCGGCCTGATCGATCGCCACCGCCCGGACATCGCCGCAAGCGTGGGTGATGGTCACGTCCAGGGTCTCCTTCATGCCGGGCGCGATCGCGACGGCATGATATAGCGCCTCGGCCTTCCCCAGGCGCGCGGCGGAAGGGCACAGCGGGGTGCGCACCACCAGCCAGTACCGTCCGCCGTGTTGCAGCGCGATGCGCAAAGAGCCATCCGTCTGTCTCTGGGCTTGCGTCTCCACGCCCAGTGGATCGTCCGCATCGCGCAACCCCACCGTGACTAAGCCCGCGTTGATGGGCGCGTGAAGCGCCACCTCAATCGAAGGCAACGGTTCGAGCGTCAATTCCACATCGCCCACCGGAGAATCGCCCACCGTCAGCGGAACTCGGGCGATCAGCGGCGTCTGCGCGCCATCGTCGTTTCTCGATGCTTGAGCCGTCGCCCAATAGCGGCCCGGCGGCACGTCGGCAATTCGAAATGTGTGCGCCTCGCCGGTCGTCTGCCCGAAGAGCGTTCGCGGGCCGGCGGTCGGTTCCATGGGTTGAAGCTGGACCGAAACATTCTGGCCGGCGGGCAAATTCACGACTCTTCCACTGACTGCGCTTGCCGTCTGCCGGCTCAGCGCCACATCCAAATCCATGTTCTTGCCCGGCGTCATTTCCAGCAGATCCTTCGAACCCGCGCCGGGCAGGCATGTCGCCGCGTAGACTTCCCGCGGGCTTTGCCCAAAAACCGCGTAGCCCACCGGTGGAGCGGGCGCGCCCTGCGAGGGCGCCACGCAAACGCGGTAGCGCCCGCGAGTCACAAATGGAAGCCGGAAGCGCCCCAGGTCGTCGGTCGTCGCATAGCCGGTGGTCCGCATGGCCGCCTTCCCATTGGCCCAGGAGCGCCGCGCCGCCGACACCTGCATGTTGGGCGCCGGATTCCCCGCCGGATCCCGTACCACTCCGGTAATGGTTCCGTACCGCTCGATCCGAAACACCATGTCCGGGTGAGGGACCGCCGCATTGAGAACGACGCCGTACGCACGCAACGAGTCCGGCGTCTGGTTCCAACGGAATGTTCCGAGATCGTTGCGATGAGCGGTGACGAGATACCCCCCCTCGGGCAGGGCAAAGGCAAAACGCCCCTGCGCATCGGTGAGCACCGGGTCCGCCGCCTCCCGCCAGTCGACGGTAGTGACTTCGATTTCGGCGTTAGGGACCGGCAATCCGTCGTCCAAAACGAGCTTCCCGGTGAGAGAATAACTCCGTGGTTGCCCAAAGGCGGCGGCCAGCGGGAGCAGGAACAGGAGCGCGCGGGCCAAACGCATGTGCAAATAGACGCCACTTCCGCGCGAATTGTTTCGCGTCTCCTCCCGGTCTTCTCCCATGCTCCGCGGAGGGTTCATCGAGTTCCAACCGAATCGCACCGTTATCTGCCTGTTACCCTAATATACAGCGGCGAAACCAATGTGGAGCGGGCCTCCGGCCTGCCATGCCGGCATCCATGCCGGCATTCTTCTTTGCCGGGCCGCGGTCCGAGGTGCGCGGAGGAGTTACCGAGTGGCAAGCAACGAGTTCGAAGAGCGGCGACGCGCCGTAACCGCGGGGCTGGCCGAACGCAAGCTGGACGGCTTTCTGGCCGCTTTCAGCCCCAATTTGCGGTACCTTTCCGGATTCACCGGGAGCAACGGCAATCTGCTCCTCGCGCCGGGCGCCGCCATCCTGTTCACCGACCCGCGCTACGCCATCCAGGCGGCGGAAGAGACGTCCTGCGGCATCCGCATCGCCAAGGGGCCGCTGGCGACGGCAGTGGCGGCGGCCATTGGGCGGCTGGGTCTGAAGCGCATTGGATACGAGCCGGGGCGGATGACCTGCGCACAGTACGAAGCGCTCCGCGCGCGGCTGCCCATGCGGGCCTCTCTACAGCCGGTGGGTGCGTGGATGGAGCAGTTGCGCATGGTGAAATCGCCCGGCGAAATCGAGCGCATTCGCCGCTCCGTGAAGCTGAACTCGCGCGCCTTCGAACAGGCGGCGGCGCACGTTCGCCGCGGCATGACGGAGAGCGGCCTGGCGGCCGAGATCGAGTACCGGATGCGCCGCCTGGGCGCGGAGAAGCCGGCTTTCGAGACCATCGTGGCGGGCGGCGTTCGCTCCGCCCTGCCGCACGCGCAGCCCACCGCGGCGGAGCTGGAGGGGATGGTAGTGGTGGACATGGGCGCTTTCCTCGATGGCTATGCGAGCGACATGACCCGTATGTTATTCATCGGCTCGCCCAACGCCAAGGTCAAGCGGGCATATAAGGCGGTGCTCGAAGCGCAACTGGCGGGCATCGACGCCGTACGCGCGGGCGTCTCCGCCGGGTCCGTGGACCGCGCGGCGCGCGCCACGCTGCGGGCCCACGGCCTGGACCGCGCTTTCGTCCATTCCACGGGCCACGGCCTGGGCCTGGAAATCCACGAGCCGCCGCGGCTCGGCAAAGGCGAGAAAACGCGCCTGTGCGCGGGCATGGCGATCACCATCGAACCGGGCGTTTACATAGAAGGCTGGGGCGGGATTCGCATCGAAGACACGGTAGTGGTGACGGAGCAAGGCTGCGAAATCCTGACGCCCACGGACAAGGCGCTGCGGGTTATTTAGCCCGCTGCAAATTGCCCGTGGTGAAGGGGACCGGCTGGGCCTTCCTTGTATAGGGGACTACTTATCTCCTAAAATAGGCGACGTGCCGCAACGCAAGAAGCTATCCACCACGATCGGCGCGGGCAATTACGCTTACCTGCACAACATGGTGAGGGCGGGCCGGGCCGAAAGCGTCGCCGAGGCAGTCGACAAGGCAGTGGAAATGGCTCGCAGGCTGGATTGTCGGGCTGCCTTGGCGCGCCAGACGGCCGCATATTTCAAGGGCCTGAGCGCCACGGCCGCGGCGGAAGAGGCCGATTTGGAAGACGCCCTGAGCGCCGCCGCCTCTCCCGATTTCCTATACTGATATTTGCCCCCTAAAAAGCAGATTCGTTACCGCGATGCGGGCGTGGACATCGATGAAGCCGATCGCGCTGTGGCGTCCATCAAGAAGCTCGCGCGGCAGACGTTTACGCGCGGCGTGCTCACCGACATCGGGACCTTTGGCGCATCCTACCAGCTCTCCGGTTTTCGCAAGCCGGTACTGGTCAGCTCCTCCGACGGCGTCGGCACCAAGCTCAAAATCGCGTTCCTGACCGGGCGGCACGGCACCGTGGGCGAGGACCTGGTGAACCACTGCGTGAACGATATCGCCGTGCAGGGGGCCGCGCCGTTGTTCTTCCTGGACTACTTCGCGGTGGGCAAGCTCGATGCGGGCGTGGCCGCGGCGGTGGTCTCCGGGATCGCGCGCGGATGCCGGCGCAACGGGTGCGCGCTCATCGGCGGAGAAACCGCCGAGATGCCGGGCCTGTACGCGGAATCGGAATACGACCTGGCGGGCTTCATCGTGGGCGCGGCCGAGCGCTCCGAGCTTCTTACCGGCAAGACCATCCGCGCGGGAGACGTTCTGCTGGCGCTCCCTTCCACGGGCTTGCACACCAACGGCTACTCGCTGGCCCGCAAGCTGCTGTTCGAGGTGGCGGGCTACGGCCCGAAGACCCTGCTGCCGGAAGTGGGCGCGACGGTGGGCGATGCTCTGCTGGCGGTGCATCGCAGCTACTTGCAGCCCATACGCGCATTGATGGCGGCCGGGCTGTTGCGCGGCGCCGCCCACATTACCGGCGGCGGGATCACCGACAATACGCCGCGCATGCTGCCCAAGAATCTGGGCGTGGCCATCGACACGGGGGCCTGGCGCATTCCGCCGATTTTCGAAGCTTTGCGGCGCATCGGCGATATTCCGGAAGACGATTACCGGCGCACCTTCAACCTGGGCGTAGGGATGATTCTAGCGGTTCCGGCGCGCGGGGCTGCCAAGGCGGAGGCCGCGCTCGGGAAGCTGGGCGAATCTCCTTTCCGGATCGGCGAGGTGACCGCGCCGCGGCGCGGCCAGCCGCGCGTGGAGTACCGATGAAGCGCATCGGAATCCTCATTTCGGGGCGCGGTTCGAACTTCCTGGCCATCGCCGACCATGTGGCCGCGGGCGATCTGGAAGCGGAAATCGCGGTGGTCATTTCGAATCGCGCCGAGGCGCCCGGCTTGGAGCTGGCCCGCCAGCGCGGGCTATGCGCGGTGTGCATCCCGTCCAAGGGCCTGGACCGCGAAGTTTACGACCGCATGCTGATCGAGGAACTGCGCAGCCGGGGCGTGGAGATGGTGTGCCTGGCCGGATTCATGCGGTTGCTGAGCGCGGCCTTCATCCGCGAGTACCCCAACCGCATCCTCAACATCCACCCTTCGTTGCTGCCGGCGTTTCCGGGCCTGGACGCGCAACGCCAGGCGCTGGAACACGGCGTGCGCGTGGCTGGGTGCACGGTGCACTTCGTGGACGAATACCTGGACGCCGGGCCAATCGTGCTGCAGGCGCCCGTGCCGGTGCTGGACAGCGACACGGTAGAGACGTTGTCGGCGCGCATATTGAAAGAAGAGCACCGGATCTATTCCGAAGCGTTGGGCATCGTGGTCGGCGGGCGGTATCGCATCGAGGGGCGCCGGGTGGTTCGGTGGTAGGACCGCTTCCTGGCGGTCGCGGCTTGGAATCGCATGGTGGTAGGACCGCTCCCTGACGGTCGCGGCTCGGTATCAACGTTCGCGGCTCGGTATCAACGTTCGCGGCTCGGAATGAACGGTCGCGGCTCGGAGTCGCATCGAGGGGCGGAGGGTCATTCGGTCATAGGGGCCGGATGCTCCTGTCTGCCGGCGGCTTCACGCCGGCGGGCGCGAAGCTCCAGGAATTCGGAGAGCTTCATGGGAGGCCCCGGCCCCGCCTCCATCTGGCGCCCCACGGCCTTCTGATACTGGCCCAGTATGTCGGTGCGCCTGCGCCGATCCAACTGGCAGGCGTCGAGGTCCAGAAGAATCTCCACCTCCCAGGGGTAGAAAGAGTTGCGCCCGATGGTCCCGCGCAAAAGTTCGCCCATCAGCCGGCGGAACCGGTTGTGCATTATCTCCAATTCGATGAGATCGTCCGACGCCATATCCTGTTAGTCTCATCGGCGGACGAGGGAAAAAGATTAGAGGTCCGGCAAGCGGCGTTATGATGGTCTTCGATGAACATAGCCGTGGCCAGCGACCATGCCGGATTTCCGCTCAAGGGGAGCGTCATCGCCGAGTTGCGCGCCCTAGGGCACGCGCCCGCCGACCTGGGAACCGATTCCACCGCGCCGGTGGATTACCCCGACTACGCGCGGGCGGTGGCGGAGGCCGTTCTGGAGGGCCGCGCCGAGCGCGCCGTCCTGCTGTGCGGCAGCGGCGCCGGCGCCTGCGTGGCGGCCAACAAGTTTCGGGGCATCCGCGCCGCCACCTGTCACGACAGCTTCTCCGCGCGCCAGGCGGTGGAGGACGACAATGCCAACGTGCTGTGCCTGGGCGCGCGCGTGGTGGGCGCGGGGTTGGCCGTGGACCTGGTGAAGGATTTTATTGGCGCCAGCTTTTCCGGAGCGGAGCGCCACCGCCGCCGCCTGGCCAAAGTCGCCGCCTTCGAAGAGAGCTTCGGAAAGTAGCATGGGCGTCTTCCAGCAGGATTTCACGGTTTCCACGCGCGGCCGTTGCGACGTGCTGGATATCACCGCGCAGGTGGCGCGGGTGGTGGCGTCGAGCGGAGTTCACTCCGGCGTGGTGAACATCTCAGGCGTCGGATCCACCTTGGGGATCACCACCCTGGAGTACGAACCCGGATGCGTGGCCGACCTCCGGCGCGCGCTCGAGAAGATGGCGCCCTCCAACAAGGATTACGCCCACAACGCGCGCTGGGGCGACGAAAACGGCTATGCGCACCTGCGCAGCGCGCTGGTGGGAACCGCGAAGAGCTTCCCGGTGGCCGGCGGCCGTATGATGATCGGGACCTGGCAGCAGGTGGTCCTGTGCGATTTCGACGACCGTCCGAGGGAGCGGCAGGTGGTGGTGACGGTAGTCGGCGAGTAGGGCCTACCGCAATTCCGCCCGACCCACCCACCACGTCGATGTGGTTTGCTTTCAGGCGCTTCGGAGCGGTTTTCTGCGGACAAAAAATACTATTATAAGGTCTTTTTATTGCTGTTTCGTGCCAGAATGGTGACTTAGTTCCAACTGGAATCGTGGCCCTTTCGGCGCCCAGGAGAATACATGAAGTCCATCAGGATGGTTGCCTCGCTCTTGCCGCTCTCATTGCTATTCCCGGTCTTGTGTCTGGCGCAGGGTTCCGCCCAGACCAACGAGATCACCAAGCTGCGCGAGCAGATTGCCGCCCAGCAGAAACAACTCGACGAACAAAAGAAAGCGCTCGACGCGCAGCAGAAGGCGCTGGACCGTTTGGCTGGCGCGCCGGCCGCCGCGCCAGCGCCCTCCGCCGCGCCGCAGCCGGCGCCGGCGCCTTCCCCCGAAACGGATGTCAAAGGGCGGGCCTTCTCGCCGCTTTCCTTTCACATCGGCGGCGCGGATTTCACCCCGAGCGGTTTTATGGATTTCTCCACGGCGTGGCGCTCCACCACCATCGGCAGCGGCGTGGCAACTTCCTTCGCCTCGGTTCCGATGGGCAACACGGCGGCGGGCAGGATTCAGGAGTTTCGTTCCAGCGCCGCGAACTCGCGGATTGCCTTGACCATCACCGACAACCCGACCAAGAACCTGACCGTGATGGGTTACGTGGAGGGGGACTTCTACGGAAACCAGCCGACCAGTATTTACGTTACCAGCAACAGCGGCACCCTGCGCATGCGCCATTTCTGGGTGAACTTGCAGAAAGGGAAATGGGAGGTGCTGGGTGGCCAGACCTGGACGCTCATGACGCCCAACCGGGTGGGCGTCTCCCAGATTTCGAGCAATGTCTTCGTCGGCCTGGGGGAGGATTCCAACTACCTGGTGGGCTTGGTATGGGGACGGCCGGGGCAGCTCCGGGTGGTCTATCATCCCAACAAGCACTGGTCGCTCGCCGGTTCGATCGAGAACCCCGAGCAGTACGTCACCACCGCGGTAACCCTGCCCGCGTTCGCCGCCACTCAGGTGGACAACGGGAGCGTCCCCACCACGCCCAACGTGCGGCCGGACCTGGTCGCCAAACTGGCTTACGACACGCAGGTGTCCGGCAAGGCGCTGCACTTCGAGCTGGCCGGCCTTTCGCGGCAATTCCGGACCTCGCCGGCGCAGAACGTCTACTACGACGCCCAGGGCTTGGGCGGATCGGTCGACGCGGTCCTGGAAGTGGCCAAGAACTTCCGCCTGATTACCACCGGGTTTTACAGCAGCGGCGGCGGGCGTGACCTGGTGGGGCTGGGACCCGACCTGGTCGTCGCTCCCAACGGCTCCATTTCGCCGGTGCACTCGATGGGCGGCATCGCCGGCTTCGAGTACGCGCCGACGCCCAAATCGCAGTTCTACGGGTATTACGGCGGCACGTATTTCGACCGGAACTACATCGTGGTTTCGCCGGGCAATTACCTGGGGTTCGGCTTTCCGGGATCGTCGTCGGCCAACCGGCAGTTCCAGGAGCCCATGGGCGGCTATTACTACACCTTCTGGAAGGACCCGAAATACGGCGCGCTACAGCTCATTACGCAGTACGCCTACCTGACCCGCGCGCCCTGGTATGTTCCGGCCGGAACTCCTACCACGGCGCACGCTCACATGGTTTTCGGCTCGCTGCGGTTCACGCTGCCATAGGCGCTGGCGCGCTCAGACAATCCGCTGCCCGCATAACGGGCAAAAGGCGCCGATGTCCGGAATCCGCTGGCCGCAGTGACTGCAGGGCTTCGAAACGAGGGTCGACGGCTTCGTCCGGCGAGCCGTAGCCCAAACAACGACGAGAACTATCACTACGATGGGGACGAGGCTCAAGAGCCCGACGATGCCGATCACCAGTATTTCCTGAAAGCCAAGTCCGCCCATTACGTCTTCCTCCGTGCATGACCGCGCCGAGCGATGGCGGCGGGCAGGTCGCATCTATTAGACCACGTCCAAAACGCCAAGCTCCGGCCGCACCATCGAGGTTACAGCCCTGTTCGAGCCGAAGTGGTAGATTGAAGCCATGCAGCGCATCCTTTTCGCTTTTGTTCTTGGGGCGCTGGCGGTTCGGGCGCAACCACCCGCAAGTTCCCAGTCTCCGGCTGTTTTGAGTAAGTGCGCGCCCCGCTACACCGAGGAAGCGCGCCGGGCCAAACTCGAAGGCGTCGTCCTCCTATACATCGAGGTCGCTCCGGACGGCCGGGCGCGCAGCATCAGGGTGACCCGGCCGTTGGGGATGGGCCTCGATGAGAGTGCGGTGGAAGCCGTGCAGCAATGGCGCTTCAGCCCTGGAAAAAAGGACGGCAAACCCATCACCGTGGCCGCGGTGATCGAAGTGAGATTCCGGCTGGACAACAGAGATGAGCCCTGTCGCGCCGGCCCGCCTCAGGTGGAGGAGCCTGCCAAGGACGGGCGCGCCTAACTAACTAACCGCCGGGTTGGGTCTGCGTTCCCAACCTCGCTCCAGCCAGGTTGACGATGGTTTTGCCGGAGGAGGCCATGCGCGCCGCGGCTTCCGGCCCGGGTTTTTGGGTTACCGCCAGGCAGTCGCACCATGCCAGCACGTCGTCGAAATCGGAAGTCAGAAGCCGGCCGATGTGCGGCAAGGCGTTGAGGATGAAGTTACGGTTGCTGCCGTAGATTTTGTCGAGGCGGATGTGGGGATCGTAGATGCGAACTTCCCTGCCTTTGCCCACCCAATGTTCGATGGCCGCCACCACCGGGCTTTCGCGAAGATCGTCGGTGTCTTCCTTGAATGCCAGGCCGAAGACGCCGATGCGGCCGCCCGGCGCATCGAGCACCTGTTGCACGGCCCTTTCCAGGTGGCGCTGGTTGCTGGGCAAGACGGATTCGAGCAGCGGCAGGCTCAGATCCATGCGCATGGCCCGGTAGGTGAGGGCGCGCAGGTCCTTGGGCAGGCAGGAGCCGCCGAAGGCGAATCCGGGCTTGAGATAGGCCGGTGAAACATTCAGGCGTTCGTCGCGGCACAGGGTTTCCATGACCTCGCGAGGAGATACGGACAGACGGGACGCCAGGGTTCCCACCTCATTGGCGAAGGCTATCTTGAGGGCGTGAAACGCGTTGCAGCAATACTTGATCATTTCGGCCGTGCGCAGAGAGACCAGGCAGGGCGCGACGCCCAGGGGCGCGTAGATATCGGCGACCTTCCGCACGGCGCGCGCATCCGGGCCCCCCACCACCACCAGCGAGGGCTCCATGAAGTCGGCTATCGCGACGCCTTCGCGCAGGAACTCGGGGTTGGAAACCACCGAGAGGAGCGGACTCTCCGCCAGCATGGCGCCGGTCAACTCCTCGGTTGTCCCGGGGAACACGGTGCTGCGGATGGCCAGCGTCAACGGGCGTGTGCGGCCCGCGAGACAGCTCCGGATCTCGCCCAGCACGCGCTCCAGTTGTTCGACGGAGAGGTTGCCGTTGCGAGCCGAAGGCGTACCCACGCAGACCAGCGCGATATCCGCTTGGGCCAGGCCCGGAGCGAGCTCCACGCTGGCGGAGAGCCGCCCGGCGGCAACGGTCTCGCGCACCACCTCCTCCAGGCCCGGTTCGTAGAATGGCGCTCGCGCCGCCAGGATATTGGCGATCTTGGTCTCGTCTCTGTCGATGCCGAAAACCCGATGGCCCAGTTTCGCGAGGCAGGCCGCGGTCACGCAGCCGACGTATCCCAAGCCCAGCACGGCTATGGATTGGCTTGATTCGGAAGGGAGCACGAGATCAGTATCCCACGCGGAGGGGGCGTTCCTTGACCCGTCTTTGACGCGGAGACGCGGAGACGCGGAGAAATTCAAGAGAAGAAGGAAGACAAAGATGTGCAAAGACGTGATTGTCGGCCGCCTTCTCGGGCGGACGCCCTCGTGGATGGGATCTTTCGCCGGGGCTCACGTGATTTCGGTCCCGACCGATGGCTTGCGAACCTGTGATGTTGCGGTGGCGCACGTCACCGGCTGTTGTGTTTCACCCCTCCGGGGTTCGTCGAAAGACAAAAAAAGGTTCCAAGTGACCTGATTCGCAGCCTTGCTCACCGCCGGCATGCACGGCACTGAGCATTGCAGTAAAGAGCGCCGGACGTTTCGCCTCTCGGCTCCCCTATAGCGGTTTTCACCCGCCACAGGCTCAAAGCCTCAAGACCCGCCGCAAACTGCCTCTCTACCGGAGCTGGTCGCTCGTAACGGCCTTTCTCTCGCCTGCAACAACTGCCGCTTTCACGGCCGCCATTCCAGGGTCAACGATCCCGGCCTGCCACTTCGCTCCCGCGCCGCTCGCCGATTCCGCCCGTTCGGCTTCAAGCTCCACGGCCTGCTCCGGTTTGCCCCGAAGCTGGCCGCCTCATCGCCTGAAACCCGTTGCGGCTCAAACGACCGGCTCCGGCGACCGCGCTTCCCGCCTCCACTCCCCTTGAGGACTCTTACATCCCTCCGGATCAAAGTGTTCGGCTGGCATCGCTGCCGCCCGGCCCGCCTTCCGCTCCGCCCGATCTCCGGTAGCTCCCCACCGCCGATTCTATTGCTAGGTTCGGCGCCGGATCAACGTTCCCGGTTCGCTACGTTGCGAAGGCTTGCTGTTCCTCAAACCTCTTGGAACCTTGCTCAGTATGCGCCCGAGTGCCCATTTCGTCAAACGGTATTTGGCGCGCCGGGACTGTTTTCCTCAGATTCTATCCGTTCTGTTTTCAGTAACCTCAAGGATCCGGCAGGTGGATTCACTGTGGATAAAACAGCGCCGGCCAAGGTTGTTCAGGGTGCGAGCTTCAGGATCATGCCGTTATCGGTGGCCAGCCACAATTCCCCGCCGGCCCCCGCCAGAGTCACCCGCTTGGCCACGGCGCGGTAGTCCACGGGAATGGGCGTCCAATCGGTGAAGTTGCCGCTTTTCAGCACCTTCACCTTCTGCGGAACATAATCGCGCAACTTGCTGAAGGCCACCGTACCGGCGATATACGCGGTTCCATCCGGCGCCAGCCACACGTCGGTGGCGCAGAAGTCTTTATCGCGGTAAACCAGCTCGGTCTTGCCGGCGGGCCACGGAATCCGGTACACCTCGCTCGGATACTCGAACGCGGCGGAGTGGGTCACTACGCCGAGACCTTTTCCGGGAGCCCCGAAGCGCACCCGCGTGATTTCCCCGAAGGCGGAGGCGGAGGTGGATCTCCAGGTCCGGCCGCCATCGCGGGTTTCGACCGTGAGCGTGAGGTGGGGCGTCTCGCGGCGCGTCACGACCCGTTCCGGATCGAGCCAATCGGGAAAGCTTTCATCACGTTGGAGCGGGATGTCCCATCCGGTGATGAGGCCGATCTCGGGGGTAGCGAAGGCAATCCACCCGTACACCGACCCAGCCTTGGTTCCGGGTTGTTTGGAGGCTTCCTCGACCTTGACCCAGTGGGCCCCGCCATCGGCCGTGGCCAGCACGGTTTTGTCGCCGCAGGCGGCCCAGCCGCGCTTCTCGTCGACGAAAAACACGCGCAGCGCGGGAGCCGGAACCTTGGCAAGCTTGACCCAGCCCTTGGCCGTTTCGGCCGTGCGCCAGAGCCCTTTCTCAGTGACCATCCAGCCCAGGGAATCATTCAGAAAAAACAGCGAGAGAGGCTCTTCGTCGAGAGGCGACAGCTTCCAGTGGAGGCCGCCATCGGAAGTGGCCAGGCTCACTCCCCGTTCGCGGCCGTGGTCCTCGATGCGGCCCACCGCCACGCCGTGGGCGGGGGAAAAAAACGCAATATCCTGAATGTTCAGCACGGACTTGGCTTGGTCGTAGAGATACTGCATGCGCCACTGTTGGGCAGCCGCCGGAGAAACCCAAACCGCCGCGGCGTACGTCACGGCGAGGATCCGCGCAAATGGACAATTCACGTGTTCTATTGTTTCACCGCGACGGCCCCGGTGGGAAGCGCCAGTTCGGCGCGGCCGGCGGATTCCAGCGCGTCGGGGGACATGCGGGCCAGCACCAGGACGCACCCTACCTGTTCGCCGACCGTGGTGAGGGCTTCCATTTCGCTGCCCGTGTGCTGGTGAGGAAGACGGTGCTGGACGTTGATCACGCCCACCACGCGATTGCGCGCAATCAGGGGAGCGGAAAGGAAGGCTTCGTAGGTGTCTTCCGGCAGCAAGTCGGCGAACGCCTTGAATCTTGGATCTTTGTAAGCCTCGCGCGAAATCGACAGCAGGCGCCGTTCCCGCGCCACCCAGCCCGTCAGACCCTCGTCAAGGCGCAGGCGCACCTTTCCGATGGCCGCCGGATGCGGCGTGCTGGCGGCGCACAAGGCCAGCTCGGAGCCATCCAGCAGGTACACCAGGCAGGAATCGCCTTCGGTGAATTCCACCACCAGCGACACCACCCCCTTGAGGACTTCCTGGAAGCTCAAATCCCGAACCATGAGCCGGCTGATCTTCTGGAAGAGGCTGAGTTGCTGCTCGGTCTTCTCGAGACGCACTTCTAGCTCTTTGGTTTTGGGCACAACCTCATTATAGCTTTGGGCGGAGTTGGCTTCAGCGCGCCACTTCCGCTCGATTTGCGGGCCGGGCGCGCCGCCGCGCGCGGTAGCATCGGTACATGGATGTCAGGGATCTCATGCGCGAGGACTGGAACCGCCGGGCGCGGGAGGATGCCCACTTCTATGTGGTTTTCAGCCGGCAAAACCAGGACGAAGCGGAGTTTCTGGCCAGCGCGGCGGAGGTAACCGGAATCCTCGAGAATGAGCTTGCGCGGCTGCCGCCGGGGCCCTCTTCCTCGCGGCGGGCGCTCGAGATCGGCTGTGGCCCGGGGCGGCTGATGCTGCCCATGAGCCGGCATTTCGGGGAGATCCACGGAGTGGATATCTCGGAGGAAATGGTCGCCATGGCGCGCGAGCGGCTGCGGCGCACGCCCAACGCGCAGGTGCGCGTCAACAGCGGCGCGGACCTGGCCATGGCGCGGGACGCGTATTTCGACTTTGTCTATTCCTACACCGTTTTCCAGCACATTCCCGATCCCGGAATCGTGCGCAACTACCTGGCTGAGGCGCGGCGCACGCTCAAAACGGGCGGCCTGTTGTGCTGCCAGTTGCGCGGCGCGCCCCCTACCCATGCGGAGATCGAGCGCGAGAGTTCCACCTGGACGGGCTGCTGCTTCAGCGGCGAAGAGATGGCGGCCTTTGCGCGCGAGCGCGACTTCCACCTGGTGCGCCTCACCGGCCAGGGCACGCAGTACATGTGGACAAGCTGGGTCAAGCCCGGCGTCCGCGGCAAGCCGGATTTCTCGCGAGCCAGGCTCAAATCGGTCACCAACTCCACCAACGGCGAGGGCCGGGCGCCCGTCCGAGGCCGCCAGGCGGAAGTCAGCCTGTGGATCGACGGCCTGCCGGCGGTTTGCCATCTGGGCAACCTGGAGGCGAGCTTCGGGGAAACGCGCACCCGCGGGCGCTATCTTTCCCCCATCACCAAGACGGGCGGTTGTCAACTGAACGCCGGCATCCCCAAGGGCACGGCGCCGGGGCAGGTAGAGGTTGCGCTGTGGTTCGAAGACCGGAGACTGGGCGAACCGGGAAGCTTCGAGGCGTTGCCGCCGGCCCCCAGAAACCCGCGGGTGCTCTCGGTTTCCGATGGCGTCGCCATGACGTCGAAATACCGCACTGAGATGGGCGGGGTGAAGGTCATCATGGAGGACGTGGAGCGGCCCGAAGAAGTCTCCTTCACGGTGGCGGGCCGGCCGGTGGAGGAGAAGGAATTCGACTGCGCGGACCCGGTCACCGATACCTATGAGTTCGCGTTCCTCGTTTCGCCCGCAACGCGGCTGGGCATGGAGGATTTGGTGGTGCGAGTGTCAGGCCGCAAGCTGGCGCCGATCCCCATCGAGATCGCCGGACTTTCGGAGTCGATGAAATTGTGGGGCGGCGAGGAAGAGGACCAGCAGCCTGGAAAGCGCAATCTCGCGGGCGCCGTGGCACGCTGGCTTGGCCGCAGGAAACCCTGGCCGCCCCTGGCGTAACCTGCGTTTTTGGGCATTTTGCCCAAAAACTAACTGGAAATAAAGGACTTATCCGCCGGTTTTCGGTAATCTTGGGCATTTTGCCCAAAACGGACCTCTCACCACGGGCTGCCCAGGCCGTCTTGGGCCACGGGCCGTGGCGTCATTGCGGCCCCAGGATGAAGAACGCTCGCAGGGCGGTGACAGTCAGGGTATGAGTGACCATGGCGGCGCGGATATCGCCCGCCTGGTTGCGCGCGCGCCCGCAAAACCAGCCCAGGACCGCCGCCACCAGCACCCATCGCCAGTTGGGGAAGATTCTCCGGAACCCAAGGTGCACCAGCCCGAAGATGGCCGAGGTGAGGATCAATGCCACGCCGCGCCGGCCCGTCCAACTCTCCATGAAGGGCTGCAGGACGCCGCGGAACAGAAACTCTTCCGCCAGGGTCAACACCCACAGCATCGCCAGGAACGTCCCCGCGATGAGCCACAGGGGAGCGGGCGGGGCGAAGCGAACGGCTTTCATAACCAGCGCCAGCGGCAGCCCCACCGGTATGAAATAGAGGAAGTTCAGCGCGCCGATGCGCCAATCCTTCCAACGGGGGATGAATCCGTAGCCCGTTTCGGGCACGCGCCGCACCAGCATCAACACCATCACGGCCGCCTGGAAGACGGCGATCTTTCCCAGGTATACAACTTCCACATGGGCGAACGGTTCGGGGTAGATCTTGTCGAAATAGCGGCCGAGCACGATCCACGCCATCAGCGCGCCGAACCCTAAATCGGACGGCGCGGAAGGGGGCAGCACGAAATACCACAAGCCCAGGGCCAGCGCCACGGCCAGCAGTTGCGCCAGCGCGATCCACTCGAAGGGATGGCCGCCCCGGCCGCCGAATGCCGCGGCCTCAAGCAGCTTCCACGTCAGGTAAGGCAGCGACGCCCCGGCCGCCAGGAATAACGGCAGGCGGGCGCCGGCCACCCGCTCCCGCACCGAGGGGAAAGCCGGAACAAGATAGAATGGATACTCGACGAGGAAAGCGGCCAGCGCCGGCAGGGCCGCCCAGCTTGGGATGCTTCGAAATCGCGCGTACAGTAAGCCCGCCGCGCCGAGCGCCGCCCAGCCGACCAGCACGGCCGCCCGGAAGCCGCTGAGCGGTTTGGCCATCGGCCTCATTCTAGCATCCGTGCTTTTGGCCCCTTTATGCGCCCAGGAGGCGCCCGCCAACCTGGCCAGGCTGGTAGCCCACCGCGAGACCGAAACCGAAACCGAGCGCAACGAATACACCTACCGGCAGACGGTGACGCTCGATGAGTTGGACAAGAACGGCGGCGTACGGGGCAGCTATCGAGAGGTCCGCGACGTGATTTTTTCGCCCACCCGCGAGCGCACCGAAGAATTCGTGGGCAAGCCCCAGAACGGCCTGAAACTCCTGATTCTGACCCCCGAGGACTTCCGCGACATCCGCGACATCCAGCCCCTGACGCTCACCGAAGAACGGCTTTGGAATTACGAAACGCGCTCCAAAGGGGAGGAGACCATGGACGAGGTCGATTGTTGGGTTTTGCAGGTGCGCCCGCGGCAGATTCTGGAAGGCCAGCGCTACTTCGATGGGTTGATCTGGGTGGACAAGAAAGAATACAACATCGTGCGCATGGAGGGCCAGGCCGTGCCGCAGATTATCGATACCAAGAAGGAAAACCTGTTCCCCCGGTTCACCACCATACGCAAACCCATCGATGGCAAGCACTGGTTTCCCACCTACACCTACGCCGACGACACCCTGCAATTCCGCACCGGCCCGCAGCGCGAGCGCCTGCGGATCTCATACAGCGAGTACAAGCGGTTTGGGGTGGAATCGACGTTCAGGCCGAGGGAATGAACGTCGTTGTGGGGTCGGGCTTTCAGCCTGCCGCCGGCCTTTTGGCCGGCGTTCTTCGGGCCGTAGCGCTTCAAAGACGCTCCCACTCCGATGCCCCTAAAACACTTTATAATGGAATCGCGAACGGATGCCCACCATTCTCTATGTGCAGGGTGGTTGCCTGGCGCGAGCAATTCGGAGGGGACCGTGCAGAGTAAAACGAAGCCGGCCTTGGCAAGAGCAATCGAAACCACGCCCGCGGCGCTCATTGTGGTTATGGAAGGCGGCTCAGTGTCGATTCCGTGGGAAAAGTGCTCCGAGCGGCTGGCCCACGCATCCCTGGCGGAACGAAATCGAGCGGAACTCTCGCCTTCCGGCTATGGCATCCACTGGCCCCTGATCGACGAGGACCTGGCGGTCGGCCCTCTAGTTCGCGCGAAGGCGCCCGGCGTTCGGGAATTAAGCTGTAATTCCGGCCCGCCGGGCACAGCAGGATAATCAAGCCTATATACCTTCAGTCACAACCCGAAGGTGCAAGGCTCGCCTCGACGTCCTCCCTTTGCTTACGTATACACCTTGTCTCCGGCGACTTGCGAATCCCAATACGTCGTAGGATCGGTGAAGAACTCACCCTGCCTGCAGAGGGGGCGCATCGCTTCTTCATTGACTTTGATACCCAAGCCGGGCCCCGTCGGAACGGGGATGTAACCCTTAACCACGAGGTCCCCTAAGTCGGTTATGTCTTTGTGCCAGGCTGGCTGGGGCATGTGCCATTCCATGGCGAGGAAGTTTTGGCAGGCGGCTATCGCTTGCACGGCGCATGCGTAGCCGATCGGGGTAGCGTTGCTGTGGACCATCATCCCCACCGAATATTTGGCCGCCATATCGGAGGTCTTCTTCAATTCGAGACAGCCGCCGATAACAAGGTGATCCGGGTGGATGTAATCGACTGCGCGCGCCTGGCAAAGCGCCTCGAGCGATTCCGTCAGGTAGGCGTCTTCGCCGGTCAAGGTGGGCACCCTGATCGAATTGGTGATTTGCTTCCACTCCTCTACGCGGAACCACGGGACCATGTCTTCCAACATGGACGGGGTGACCCGCTCCAGCGCGTTAGCCAGCTTGATGCAACTTTTCATGGTGAGGTGCCCGAAATGGTCGTGCGCCATGGGAAGGTCGCCGGCATCGCCCATGGCCTCCTTAATGGCAGCGACATGGTCGGCTACGAGTTCACATCCCTTGTCGCTGACCTCCAATCCCTGATAGTAGTTCTCGGGGTCTTCCCCCCGTTCCCCGTTATAGCCTGCCGGCGCATACATCGTGCCCTTCTTGCCCTGGAGGATGCGAGCTACGCCCAGATCATACTTGAGCATCGTAAACCCGGCGGCGACTCTCTCCTTATAATCGTCGGCGATCTCTTTGATGGAGTTCCCGCGCGGGTCACCCTCGGTGTACATGCGGACCCTGTCGCGAAATTTCCCGCCAAGCATTTGGTGGATCGGCGCGCCATAAGCTTTGCCGGCCAGATCCCATAACGCGTTCTCAATCGCGTTGACGCCGCTCCCCTGACGGTTATACGCGCCATGGATCTTGATCTTGCGAAAGATCTTGTCAACGTTGCAGGGATTCTCGCCGACCACTCGGGTCTTATGCATCAGCACGTAGCTGGGCACGGGACCGTCCCCAATCGTCTGGCCGTAACCCGAAATCCCCTGATTGGTATCTATGCGGACTACGACCGCTCCGCCTGATGCCCCTCCCGTGCCGGGAGTCGCAGGAGGCATCGGTCCCCTGCCGCCTCGTCCGCCCCCCGGCGCTCCGCCCCCCGGCGCTCCGCCCGCCGGCGCCCCGCCCGCCGGCGCCGCGCCCGCCGGCGCCCCGCCCCCCTGGCGTTGCGGCCCTCTCAGAACGGCGATGCGCATGTCCGTGACTCTCAAGTCCGACGGACGTGAATTTGTGTTGACATTCTGCGGATAAGCTTCGAGGTCAGCCAAGAGACCAAGCCCCGCGGCTGACGCCCCAGCCATCAGAAGCGAACGTCGTCCCATTGCGTTTTCGTTTGTGGACATCTGCTCTCCTTTTCGTCACCAAAAACTACTCGTAGTCGGGAACCCGGTCCCTTCTCTCATTACATAGAGTATTCGAAATTGCATCTCGAAGCAGGCGCCCGCCCGCCCCAAAGTTCAAGTCTACCAGTACAGCTTCGCCGGCTCGATTACGATGGTGTTCGTAGGTTGCCCCCTTTTGGGGGCGCCATCCCGGGTTCACTGCAAGGCTCACCGGTATCTGTACAATTTCACTTTTTGAATTACCGGCAAGTGCAAGCGGACGCCGCTGCCCGAGATTCCTTCCGCGGCGACCTTGGCGAAATCGTAGCGCAGCACGGAATCGTCCCCGCCGAGCAGGCGCGTGACCACCCACGCGCCGTTCTCGAATCGCCCGGCCTCCTGCAGCGCCACGCTGGCAATGGGCGGACCGGGCGGGAGCATCGAATTTCGGCGAACGGCAACCGGAGCCCAGAGCCAACCGGGCGGCGGTCGATCCGGGGGAAACCGGTTCCCCCGGATCTTTCGCCATCACTGCGCCGCGCTTGGCGCTCCGGCCATCTGGGCCGCGAACAGCGCGTGGTGTCCGAGGATGAAGAGGGTGCGCTTTCCGGCGCCTCCGAAAACGATGTCGATGGGGCGCTCCGGCACATCGATCCGCCCGATCTCCTTGCCGGCCGGGTCGTAGACGAAGATCTGTCCATTCGCCACGTACACATTGCCTCGCGGGTCCACGGCCACACACTCGCCGCCGCGCGGCGCGAACGGGTGCAAATCCGCCAGCGAGCCGTCCGGCTTCACCGTGGCCCGGTAGGTGACGTCTTCCGACTCATTGCTCACGTACACCCGCCCGCCCGGAGCCGCGCTCACAAACCCGTGGGCATCGACGTTGTTCGAGAATCGCCAGCCCTGGTGATCGGCCGGACCCTGCCCGAAGACCCGGGCCGCCGGCAGGAACACGCTTCCGTCCGGCGAAACGTACTGCTGCGCCTTGGGCGAGGACACGTCCAGCCGGAACATCTCGCCCAGGGTTGTGTAGGTCATCTTGTCGAAGTCGAGCTGGTTGGCGAATTCCCCATTGTTCCAGTAGTTCACCGGCAGAATCGCCCGCGCCTCCGGCCGCGGACTCGTCTTTTGCAGCGCAAGTTCCGTCATTTGCCCCCCAGGCGTGCCCGGACGGAAAGTGTAGACCGAGGTTTGCGCCCCGGCGGAAGACAGCACCAGCAGATTTCCCGACTTGTCGAACGCCAGGTTCACGGGATCGAGCGGATTATCGCGCTCCACCGTCAGCCCCTCCGCGGCCGACCAGCCATAAATCCGCTGCTGCCAGTGATCGGCGAAGTACAACTTGCCGGCCGCATCCACAGCCGCGCCCGATATCGAAAAGAAGCCGTCTTCGAGCTTTCGCACTTTCGCTCCTGGCGCCAGCACCGCCGAAGCGTTGCCCGGCGCGGGCGGAATCGGCGCCGCCGGAACGTCCAGCACCGCAAACTCGCGCTCCCTCACCTCGAGGTGATGGGTTATATCCTGGATGGCGTTTTCGTCCGGAAACTTGCTCGCGCGGAGAAACGTGGCGCAGCCGTTCTGGTCGCAGGTCGCAAGTCCGCTCTCGGCATTGACGTGCACGTTCCGGAAATGAATATTCCCGGACTGGTACAGCCGCACCGCCGTGGGGAACGGGGCGCGCGAGCGGGTCACACGGTAGGCATGATAGTTCGCGATGGTGATGTTCTTCGAGCGGCTGATTTCGAGAGACAGGCACTGCACGCTCTCACCCGCTTCTTCCTCCGACTGCGGCGCGTAGATCTCCCAGTTCTCCACCCGGTCGAGTTTCAACTCGTTGCGCACGTGGTGTTCCAGAGACATTTCATACACATGGCCGGGCGTTTTGGTATCGGACACGTAGAAACCGGCCTGCGCGAACGTGCTGGGCGTCCACATGTTGGCGAACGTTCCGCCGCCCCCGTTCGTCACCCAGACGCTGGGATACTGGCCATCCCAGCGCTTGCGCAGATCGGGATCGCCGGTGTTGTTCGCATTGTATGGATTTATGGTTCCGCTCCCGTGTCCGCCGAGCAGCCGCACGTCGAACATCAGCGACGCCTCGCCCGCCGACCAAAGCACGCCCAGCGCGCGCGGATTGATCCCGCCCGTGTAGACGCCCAGTCCGCTCATCAGGTTCGACCCGCCCGCCGGCGCCAGGATCACAGGGTGTGGCGCGCCCAAACCCTGGAAGCCGGCCGTGCTGTCCGGAAGATCGATCCGCGTATTGAGCGGATGCAACCCGATCAGCACGGTCCCGGCTTTGAGCGTAATCGTGTCGGTCACCAGATACTGTCCGCTGGGAAAGTACAAGACCCTATTCCCGTCGATGGCCTTCCGGATGGCGGCCGTGTCGTCCGTCTTGCCGTCGCCGGCGACGCCCAGCGTCCGCACGTTAGTCCACTCCGCCGTAGGCGGCAGTGGCGGGATCGCCGGAGGCATCGCCGCCGGCAGGCTGCTCAGGGCCACCGCGTCATAGCGCTGGCCGAGGACCCCGGGCGCCCCCAGGCCGGGCAGGATCAGCCCGTAGTTGAAACTCCGGACGCGGTAGACCGGGCCCTTGCCTGCGACCTTCCTCCCGCTGTCGCGGAACAGCGCGAACGTGGGCGCGTCTTTCGCCACCGCATTTTCGAAACCGATCTCGTTGAGATAGCTCTTCTCGTTGCCGATGACGACCGCCGCGCGGGAGACGTTCTCGAACCGGCAGTCCTTGGCCCACAGTTGGTCGTAGTACTCCGGGTCGATATCGATTCCGGCCGGCACGTTAAGGAACGTGTCGCGGATGAGGGTCAGTCCCGCTTCGTGTTCGCGGATGGCCGCCTCCCGCTGCCCGTCGAAGACCGAATCGACGAGGGTGAACTGCCACGCGGGTGAGGGTTTGTCGGTGAGGATGCCGTAGCGCCCGCCGTAGAACTTGAGATCCTGCGCGTAGTTCCCGATCTCGGTGAGCGCGGCCAGTCCGGAGCCGATATGGAAGTCCATGTGGCTCAGGTAGGCGTGCTGCGCGGCGTGGAACCGGATGCCGATGGCCGCCGGGTTGCCGTCGCCGATCTCGAAATCGACATTGCTCATGGCGGAGTAGAAAGTTCCGGGACCCGCGTCCGCGACCCCCTCGTTCGGAGGCACCGTGCCCACCGGTGAAAATGGAACGCGGAAGCCGCGACCCCCTCCACCCCGCCCTGAGGGCGCCCCGCCGGGCCCAGAGGGCGCCCCTCGGCCGCCGACAAACATGACCATCACGCCCACGCCCTTCTGGAACCCCGGCGTATTCGGTCCAAGCACGAACACGGGCCGCGTGGCGCCGTACCCGAAGATGCGCACGCCCGTCCCCGCGTAGATCGTCCGGGTCAGCCGGTACCGTCCCGAAGGCACGAACAGGATGCCTGACGCAGCTTTGTCGATGGCCGCCTGGAGCGCGGCGCTATCGTCCGCCTCTCCGTCGCCTTTCGCGGCGAACCCGGCAGCGGAGAGATAGACCGCTTTGGGATCCTCCAACCGCGTTGTGATCACCGATGCGGCGGGAGCGATGCCAGCCACGAGCGTGGCAAGAAGGGAATATCGAATGAGTGTGTCCATAGCGCGTATTTGTGGTATAGCACAATGGACCGTCCCGGGTACGACCGGCGCGCGCTTTGCCGTGCATCTATCGCGGACATCTACTTCTTCGCCGTGGTATCTTCGGCCTTTTTCGCGGGCGGGTTGGGCGACCGCTCGACCATGTCGTTGGGGTCCAGGGAGACAGCGTGGTCGCGCCACAGCCAGCGCATCATTTCGGGCAGGATGGGGCCGCCCATCTTCTGGCCATGGCGGTTCATGCCCCAGGCGTAGTTCACGTCGTAACCCTTGTCGGTCAGGGCCTGCATCAGACGGACGTTCTGGAAAAACCAGTCGCGCGTCTGGTCCTGGTTGCGATTGTCGTTGCGGCCGTCCTGCAGAAAGACGCGAATGGGTTTCTTGTCGCTCTTGCGCACGATGTCGGGATATACGTTCCCGCCGCGCAGGTTGACGAAGCTGCCGACGATGGTCAGCACCTTGCGGAACTGGTCGGGCCGCTCCCAGGCCACCGTGAAAGCCGCGATCCCGCCCGAGCTGGCGCCGCCAATGCCGCGCCGCTCCGGGTCCTTGGCGATGTTGTAGTCCTTGTTCAGCGCCGGCATCAGCTCGTCGGCGATCACGCGCGCATACTTATCGTCGACCGTGTTGTACTCGGTGGGCCGGTTGGTGGTACGGTCGCCCCATTCGCTGGCGTTCGGCTCGGGCTGGTCGGGCCGGCGGCCGGGATTGATAAACACCCCGATCATGACCGGAAGCTCGCGCCGGTAAATCAGATTATCCATCACGTTATGCGCGCGGATATCGCCCTCCGGATTCATGAAGGCCTGCCCATCGTTGAAGATCATGAGACTGGCCGGGACGGCGGGGTCATACTGTGCTGGAACGTACACCCAATAGGTGTGCTGGGTGCCGGGATAGGCTTGGCTGGGCAGGGTGAACGGTCCCCGGATCTCGCCTTTCGGCACGCCCTCCTGGGGAAGCGAATCCGGTCCTAAATGGTACAGAAGACCGGGGTCGGGACCCTGATTTTGCGCGGGTCCGCGGCCCTGTGCGAAGGCCTGCGCCCCTGCCGCAATCCATACTGCCAACACCCCTGTAAGTGTTCGTCTCATCGGCCAAACCCTCCAGAAATCGTCACTGGGCGATAAAATACCACAACTTCCCGCGGAGGTGCGCATTTTAGCTCACGTATAAGGCGGGTCCTTTGCGGGTTTGATAGCATCTAACTAGCGCGGTTCAGAGGGAAGGGTATGCGTCGAGGAAGCAACTGGGTTTTCGCCGTCTCCGCGGCTGCCGTGATGGCGGCGATAATTTCAGAAGCGCCGGCGTCCCCGCGGCAGGCGGCGGCTCCCGCGTCTGGCGCTCCGACTTTCCAGAAGGTCGTCGCTCCGGTTCTGGACAACACCTGCTCGTTGTGCCACAACAGCCAGTTGGCGTCCGGCGGCTTTGACACCGCGGAGTTCCTGGATCCGCAATCCCTGGCCGGTAAACGGGAAGCCTGGGAGCGGATTCTGCAAAAACTTCGTGACGGGGAGATGCCGCCCAAAGACGTGCCCCGCACGCAGGCGGAAATCGACGCGCTGGTGAAATACGTCCAGGGTGAATTCGCCAAGGCGGACCGCAATACCAAGCCCGACCCCGGCCGGGTCACGGCCCACCGCCTGAACCGGAACGAGTACGCCAACACCATACGCGACCTGCTGGGCGTGGAGTTTCGCGCGCAGAAGGACTTCCCCACCGACGATTCCGGCGAGGGCTTCGACAACATCGGCGACATCCTGACCATCTCGCCCGTGCTCATGGAGAAGTACCTGGCGGCCGCCGAGCGGATCGCCTCGCGCGCGGTGGCGGCCGATCCCCTGCCCAAAGCCTTCTCGGTGGAATACTCGAGCCGCGATAAGCGTGTCCGCAGGGTGGACGCCAGCACCATCGAAGCCAGTCACCGCATCGATTTCGATGGCGAGTACGCAGTTCGCTTCTCGCTGCCCGGGGAACGCCCGGCGGACGCCAAACCGGTGCTGCTGGGCTTCTGGATGGATGGCAAGCTGCTCGGCAGCAAGATGGTGGAAACCAAGCCTTCCGGCCTGGTCTTTTTCGATCCGCAATCGGAAGAGGAGATGCGCCTCGCGCTGCCCGAAGGCGACCACGTTTTTCGGGCGGGCTTCATCGACGACGATTTTGTGAAGGGGCTTACGGCGCGCGACCTTTACAACAAGAAGGGCAACAAGTTCGTCGACGGGATCCTGTTCGATGGCCCCTACCAACCCAAGACGCCGCCGCCCAGCCGCGCCCGCATCCTGATCTGCGACCCCAGCTCCGGCCCGGCCTGCGTGCAAAAGATCGTCGCCAACCTGGCGCGCCACGCCTATCGCCGCCCGGCGTCCCAGGCCGAGGTGGCCTCGCTCGAGAAGTTCGTGGGCATTGCCCAGGCTCACGGCCAATCGGCCGACCAGGGCATTCAACTGGCGCTGCAGGCCATGCTGGTCTCGCCGAACTTCCTGTTCCGCATCGAGCACGACCCCAACCCCACCGACCCCGCCGTGATCCACCGCATCTCCGACGTGGAGCTGGCTTCGAGGTTGAGCTACTTTCTGTGGAGCTCCATGCCGGACGACGAGCTGCTGAGCCTGGCCGAGGCCGGCAAACTCCACGTCCCCGGAACGCTCGATGCGCAGGTGAAGCGCATGTTGGCCGATCCGCGCTCCTCCGCGCTGGCGGACAACTTCGCCGCTCAGTGGCTGGAAACCCGCAACCTCGACGTGGTGAAGCCCGATCCGCAGAAGTTTCCCGAATGGACCCCCGAGCTGCGCGACGCCATGCGCACCGAGACCACCATGTTCTTCGATTACATTCTGCGCCAGAACCGGCCGATGGCGGATTTCCTGGACGCCCGCTACACGTTTCTCAACGAACTGCTGGCGCGCCATTACGGGATAGAAGGCGTCAAGGGCCCCGAGTTTCGGAAGGTGGACCTGACCACCGATCAGCGCGGCGGACTGCTGGGCCAGGCGGGTGTTCTCACGGTTTCGAGTTACGCCACGCGCACCTCGGTGGTGATTCGCGGGAAGTACATATTGCAGGAGATTCTGGGAACCCCGCCGGCCCCGCCGCCGCCCGACGTTCCGCCGCTCGACGAGGCAGCCGTGGGAACCTCGCTTTCCCTGCGCCAGCAAATGGAAAAGCACCGCGCCAACGCCGTGTGCGCCTCGTGCCACTCCAAGATGGACCCGCTCGGCTTTGGCCTGGAGAACTACGACGCGGTCGGCAAATGGCGGACGCTGGACGGCAAGTTCCCGGTGGATTCGAGCGGCACGCTGCCCAACGGAAAGAGTTTCGCCACACCGGCGGAAATGCGCGCGGCGCTGGCCTCCTCCGTTCCCCAGTTTGCCCGCGCGGTGGTGGAGAAGCTCATGATCTACGCGCTGGGGCGGGGCATCGCGCCTTATGACCGGCGCGCCATCGATCAAGTCACCAACAACCTGGCGGCCCAGGGATACCCGTTCCAGACGGCGATCTATGAAATCGTGCGCAGCGCGCCCTTTGAGATGCGGCGCGGGGAACAGGTCCAGACGCAAACGCAGGTACGAACCAAGGAGGTAGCTCAAAAATGACGATCACGCGAAAGGCGCTTCATCGAAGATCTTTCTTGCGCGGCATGGGCGCGGCGGTGGGACTTCCTTTCCTCGACGCCATGGTCCCGGCTATGGCCATTGGCCAGGCGCGGGCCGCGCGGCCGCCCCTGCGCATGGTGTTCGCCTATGTGCCTAACGGCATCATCATGGAACAGTGGAACCCCAGCTACGAAGGCAAGCTGGGCGAGCTGCCGCGCGTCCTGAAGCCCATGGAGCCGCATCGCGACGACATCCTGCAGTTGGGCAACCTGACCCACAACACCGGGCGCGCGTTGCTCGATGGCGCGGGCGATCACGGCCGCTGCTCGGGGTCGTACCTTACCGGCGTGCAGGTGAAGAAGACCACGGTGGATATCAAGGCCGGTGTTTCCTGCGACCAGATCGTGGCCAAGCATCTGGCCGACCAGACGCGCTTCCCTTCGCTCGAAATCGGCATGGAAGACGCGCGGCAGGCCGGCGATTGCGATTCCGGCTATTCCTGCGCCTACACCAACAACCTGGCCTGGAAGAGCGAGACCCAGCCGCTGCCGCCCATTCTCGATCCGCGGGCGCTGTTTGAACGGCTGTTCGGCAACGGCGTCGTGTCGAGTCCCGAGACCCGGGCGCGCCAGGCCGACTATCGCCGCAGCATCCTCGATTTTGTCAGCGAGGACACCCATAAGCTGGAGGCCACCCTCGGTCCTACCGACCGCCGCAAGCTGGATGAATATCTCACCTCCATCCGCGACGTGGAGGCGCAGATCGAGCGCGCCGAGAAGACCAACGCGCAGGTCGATCCGCACATGGAAAAGCCCTATGGCATACCGGCCGATTTCGCCGAACACTTCAAGTTGATGACCGGCATGATTACGATCGCGTTCCAGGCGGACCTGACGCGCGTGGTCACCTTCCTGATGACCCGCGAAGGCACCTCGCGGCCTTATCGCGAGATAGGCATCTCCGATGGCCACCATCCCTGCACCCACCACCAGAACAAGCCCGACCTGATCGAGAAAGTCACGCAAATCAACACCTATCATGCGACCCAGATGGCGGGCTGGGTGGACCAGTTGAAGTCGGCCAGGGAAGGCGGCGGCCGCCTGCTGGATAATATGATGCTGGTGTACGGGGCCGGGCTTTCCGACGGCAACCGGCACCTGCACGAAGACCTGCCGACGCTGCTGATCGGCAATGCCGGCGGGGCCATCCGGACGGGCCGGCGGGTGGTCTATCGCAAGGAAACGCCGATGTGCAATCTGCACCTGGCGATGATGGAACGGATGGGCGTCCACATGGAGCACTTCGGCGACGCCACCGGGCAACTTAGCTTCGCCGAGCTGACCTGACGGCTATGCAATTTCAACAAGGCAAACCGGCGGTCGGGATGGTGTTCGATTCCGACCTGGGTAACGGGGTGGATGCGGCGCTGGCTTTGGCGTTGCTCTATGGTCTCGAAGGCAAGGGCGAAACGCGGCTGGTTTCGAACAGCACCACCCGGTCGAATCTGAAATCGGCGGCATTCGCGGAAGTGCTGGCCAAATTCTACGCCGGTCCTCCGCCTGCCGCGGGCGGATTTGGTGGTTTTCAGAGGCCGGTGTCCCCCATCGGCATGGCCGGCGAGGGCAGCCTGGCGGGCGACACCCCAGTTCTGAAGGTGGTGTTCGAGAAGAAAACGGCCGACGGCGCGCCCGCCTGGCCGCACTCCATCGGAAGGCTAAACGATACGGCCGATCCCGTAGCGCTGATCCGCAACGCCCTGACCGCGCAAAACGACGCAAACTGCCTGGTGGCGGTGGCCGGACCGGCCACGAACCTGGCGAAGGTGATGGACCTGCCGGGCGCTCTCGACTTAATAAGCCGCAAAGTCAAGTTGCTAGTGTGGGCGGCGGGTTCCTACCCGGATGGGCGCGCCGATGTTCGCATAAAGGCGGACGTGGCCGCGGCCAAACGCCTGTTCGCCGAATGGCCCACTCCGATCGTGGCGGTGGGCACGGAAGTGGGCGATGCCCTGCCCTTTCCCGGTTCGAGCATCGAGAAGGATTTCGCCTGGGCGCCGGCCCATCCCATTGTCGACGCATATCGCGCGAACGGAACTATGCCTTACGACGCCCCGGCCCCGTCCATGGCGGCGGTGCTCTACGCGGTCCGCCCGGACGGGTACTTCAAGCTGTCCGCGCCCGGCGCGATCGGCGTGCTGGAGGATGGCCGCACGCGCTTCACGCCGGCGGCCGTTGGGCGGCACAGATACCTGGTGATGGACCCGGCGCAAAAGGAAAAGGTCATTCAAGCCTACGTGGAACTGGCCAGCGCCAAACCGGCCCCGCGCCAGACGCAGCGCTTCCGCCCCAACCAGAAGAAGGAAGCCGCGCCTCCACCGCCGGCGGAACCGGCGAAGAACCAGTAGGGGTGCGCGACATAGAAGTGGGGTCAAGCCTTTCGGCTTGCCGCCGGGCTTTTGCCCGGCGTTCAGTGACGGCTCGAAGAACGCCGGCTGAAAAGCCGGCGGCAAGCCAAAAGGCTTGGCCCCACAAGTTCCTCAGGGCTCCGGCGCTTCCACGACCGTCAGCAGCTTCAGCTCGGTGGTGGCTCGCTGGTTGGCCGCGAGTGACACGCTGACGGCCTTGGCTTCGTAACGCGGCAGGAAATCGGCCTCGAACCATATGCCCGGATCGACCTCCGCCCAGGAGTACACAAGATAGCCGCCGGGCGGAATGCCCTTCAGAATGTACTTTCCCTCGTGGGTGGTGGTGGCTGTTTTGTGCAGCCGCTGCATCTTGCGCTGCGCCGGATCGGCGGGAACCAGTAATACGGTCACGCCGCTCGATGGCTTACCCTCACTGTCTTTCACCGTGCCTTCGAGTTGGGCCGCATCGCCGCCCAGCGCCAGGTCGAGGTGGAAGCTCCCCGGTCCGGCGACTTCGAACCCCGTGTTAATGGCCTCCTGCCTCTCGAACTGCACCGATTTCAAGTACAGAGTGTCAGGCAGCGGCGTCACGGAGGCGTCGTAAGTGGCCGGGCGGACGTTCCGGACGGTGAAAGCGCCCTGGGGCGTCACGGCGCCGTTAGATACGCCGGCATCGTATTCCTGGGCCGTCAACACAACCCGCAGCTTGGAGGGATCGAAATCGGGGCGGCCCTGGGCGCCCTCCACCCGCACGGTCCCGGCGAATTCGGCGCCGGGGTTCAGAAGCAGTCGCACGTCGTCCAAACCACCGGGAGGAACCTCCACTTCGATCCGAGCCACGAGGCGTTCCTGCCCTTGCGAGAGGTCGGCATCGAGGGCCTGCGGCCCGGGCCGCAAGTCGGCGAACTCCCACTCGCCTTGCGCGTTGGTCGAGGCACGGACGGTACTCGCGGAATTGAAAGCGGATCCCCTCGGTGACCGCTGGACACCCGCGTTGGCAGCGGGCTGGTTGGTGGCGGCTTCGATCACGCGCCCCCGCATCCTGGTCATCTTCGCCGGGAGCAGGATCAAGTTCATATCGTGGAGCTGAGTTCCCGCTTTGATGTCCAGCAGGGTGGCGGCGGAAGCGTCCGTGCCGCTCGGGTAGAAGGCCGGAAAGTAGCGGTCGAATGCCGAGCCGTTGTTTCCGCCGGTGGCCACCAGGACGTAGCGGCCGGGGAGCAGGTCGTGAATGCGGAACTCTCCGCGGTCGTTGGACACGCTGTTGATGGCCTCGATCCTCTGTAGCTGGCGCTGGCCGTGGGCGTAAACGGGGTGCATCAACCGGACGCTGACGCCCGGCTGCGGATCGCCCTCCTCATCCGTCACGCGGCCGGAAATGACGGCCGCGGGCGTCAGCCGCAACTTCAGATCGGTCACCTTCGCGCCGGAGGTCACCGTGACGTTGACCCTGCCGCCGGAACTTTGGAGGGCCGTGTCCGCGACCACGGCGAATCCGGCTCGCGCCGCGGCGATGGAGTAGTTGCCCGGCTCCACGGTGGGAAACGCGAACCGGCCTTCGGCATTGGTGACGGCTGTCAGGGTGGTCCCGCCTCCTGTCTGGCTTATCATCACCCCGTTCATGACCAGCATGCCCGTCGCGCCTCCGGCCGGGACCAGCAGGACCGTGGCGCGCTCCAGCGGCTTCTCGGTGGCGGTGTTGACCACCCACCCCGACACGGCGCCGGCTTCACCGGGCTTGGCCTGCGCCTGCCCGGCCCCTGGCTGGGCTGGAGACGCCAGCGGGAACACGGCCGTTAGAAACAGGAAAGCAAGAAATCTCGGCATCTTTCAATTCCCGTCAGCGCGACGGATCCTCCGTTGTAGACAGCAGCTTCAAACTCACGGTCTGCCGGTCATTGCGGTCGAGGGACACGCTGTCGCCCAGTTTTTCGTATCGCGCCATGAAGTCGGGATCGAACCAGGCGCCGTCTTCGATAGCTTCCCAAGCGTAGATGAGGTACTTGCCCGGAGGAATCGCCTTCAGAGTAAACTTGCCGTCCTGGGCGGTGTCCGCGCTCCTATACAGCCGCACTGACGACCGCAGGGCCGGATCGGCGGGAACCAGCGCCACAGTGGCATCGCCCGCCGGCTTGTCCTGGCTGTCCAATGCGACCCCATCGATCTCCGCTCCGTCGCCGCTCACCACCAGGTCGAGGCGGTGGCGGCCCGTTCCGGCGGCTTCGAACCCGGTATTGACGGTCTCCCGAGCGTCGAAGCTGGCGGACTTCAGGTAGAACGGGTCCGGCAGGCCGTTGACGTAAACCTGGGTGTGGGAGGCCGGGACGTTGTCATAAACATAATTGCCCTGTGCGTCCACAGCGCCCGGGTACTGCGTGTAAATCGAAGATGGAACGGCGCCGGTTGACGTCCCTGGAGCGGCGGCGCCGGTGGACGCACGATTCAAGATCGCTAGGGTGGACGCCGTTAGCGGGAACCCCACGGACACGCGGAGCTTCGAGAAATCGAGCCCGCCCGCGCCGGACGCGCCCTCGGCCCGAACCGTTCCAGCCACGCTCGCCCCAGCGGTCAGGCGCAACAGTACGCCCGCAAGGCCGGAATCGTCCACCACTACGGTATCGCGCGCCGAGAGCATCCGGTTGCCTACCGAGCTGCTCGCGGAAATATCATAGGAGCCGGGGAGCACGCCGCCGATTTCGAACTCGCCTTTGGCGTTTGCCGGGGCCGAGTTAATGCCCATGGCGGGCATGCCGGCGACGCTCGAGGAAATGGTGACAGACGCGCGCGGCGGGGCCTGACCGGTGGCGCCGTCCACCACGCGGCCCCGTATTCGTACCGCCCGCGCGGGCCGAAGCGTGAAATTGATGGCGCCCAACTCCGCGCCGGCCCGCACCTCCACCCGCGTGGCAGTGTCCAGATCGGGCGCATTGGGGTAGTAGATCGGGGGGTAGATCCGATCGGCGGTGGTGGGAAGTCCGGCCCCATAAAGCGACGAAGACATCGAGCGAGCCTGCACATAGTACCGCCCAGGAGTCAGGCCGAAAATGCGGTACTCCCCCAGATCGTTCGTGGAACTCATTGAAATGCCCGCGGAAGTGAGTGTCCTTATCCCTTGTGCATAAACGGGGCGCAGAGCGGAGACGCTTACGTTGGGCGCCGGGTCGCCATTCTCATCCACCACGCGGCCGGCGACGACGCCCTGGGGAGGGAGGCGCAGTTTCAGACCGGTGACCTTATCGCCCGGGGCCAGCGTGATCCGGAGCATGGTTCCAAACCCCGACGCTGACGCCCGCGATGTCCCGGTGAATCCAGGCCGGCTCGCAATCAGGGTGCAATCCCCGGGATAGACGTTGAGGAACTCAAAGCTTCCCGACGCATCGGTGATTACCGAATCGGTAAGGGCGGTCGCCGCATTCGCGGCGCTTCCGGTGCGCGACAGCGCCACCCTGGCCTTTCTTATCGGTTCGCCGGTCATGGCATTGGTCACGTGGCCAGCGAGGCTGCCTTTCTCGCTGGGATCGACGGCAGGCGCCTGGGCGGGAACGGTTGGCGCAGTCTGAAGAAGGGCAGCCAGGGCAAACGAGGCAAGCAGGGCTGGCATGGACTACCTCCGAAAACACATAGACCAGGGCTCGTAAGTTCCAGACCCTGGTGTCGTGTTCAGTTTACACCCGGCTAGGATCGTTCTTCAACAGGCCGCCATAGTTTTACAACAAGCCGCCAACGTTCGATCCTGGCGGCTATCTCATGTAAGGCAGGACGCAATCCCGCGGCGAGTTGTCAACCCTGGAGCGCCGGTTGCGGGGGGCAGCCGCTATCGCTAGCCCGTGGTCACTTGGCCGCGAGCCGCTTTCAGCGCTTTCACGAACCTGGCGGCGAGCTCATGTATGCGGTGCGGTTGGCGCAACTCGATCGCCCTTCTAGGGATCAAGTGCCCTCCGACGCCGACGGCTGCCGCTCCGGCCAGAATGAAATCCGCGACATTCCGTTCGTTGACCCCGCCGGAAGCGATCAAGGGGACCTTGGGAAACGGCGCCTTGATCGCCTTGATGTAACTGGGGCCGCCGAGTTGCGAGCAGGGGAATATCTTGACGAAGTCGCAACCGGCCTTCCGCGCCGCCATCACCTCGCTGGGAGTCAGTGCGCCCGGGAAGACCACCGTATCCCGCCGGTGCGCGAATTCGACGATGTCGAGATCGAGACCCGGGCTGGTCAGAAAGTTCGCTCCCGCATCCAGGCACCTGACCGCCGTTTCGACATCCAAAACCGTGCCGGCGCCGATGACCAGCTCAGGCCTCTGCTTAGTCAAGACGGCGATCACGCCGGCGGCGTCCGGGACGGTCATGGTTACTTCCACGATGGGAATGCCGCCGCTGGCGACCGCCTCGGCGGCAAGCAGCGCTTCTTCCGGGGACGACACGCGGATGGCGGGAATGATCCCGATCTCCTCGATGCGCGCGCGAACTTCTTTCCGATTCATCTCGGCTCCGTTTACTCCTGCTCCTCGAAGTCGGCCTCCGGCGCGGGCAGCACATCGCCGCTGCGCGCCACCCACACGTACAGGGTCGGCAGCAGGAAGACATTCACCAGCATGGCCACCATCAGCCCGCCCACGATCACGATGGCGAAGGGCCGCTGCGAATCGGAGCCGATGCCGTGCGAGAGCGCCGCCGGCAGCAGGCCGAGCGTGGCCACCAGCGTGGTCATCATGATGGGCCGAAGCCGCAGCACAGCGCCTTCGATGGCGGCATCGACGACGGCGTGGCCGCGCGCGCGAAGCTGGTTGATGTACTCCAGCATGATGACGCCGGTCTGCACGCACACGCCGAACAGCGCCAGGAAACCGACGCCGGATGAGACGCTGAAGTGGGTGCGCGTGACCAGCAGCGCCAGCAGGCCGCCGAGGGGCGCCATGGCGATGTTCGCCAGCATCAGGGTCGCCCACTTGAACGAGTGGAACATGGTGTAGAGGATGATGAAGATCACCAGGATGGTGATCGGGCAGCACGATCATGAGCCGCTTCTGGGAGCGCTGCTGGCTGGCGTATTCGCCGGCCCAATCGATGGGTAGCCTTCAGGCAGCTTGACCTGCTGCGTCCACCTTGCGGATGGCCTCTTCCACGGTGCTGCCCAGGTCGCGGCCGCGCACGCTGTACTTGATCGCGACGTAGCGCGAATTGGCCTCGCGGTAGATCTCGGAAGCGCCATCGACAGCCTGAACTTGCAGAGCTGCGCCAGCGAGACGCGCTCGCCCGAGGGCGCCAGCAGGCGGATGTTCTCGATCGCCTCCTTGGTGTCGCGGTATGGGCGCCTGGTAGCGCACCACCAGGTCGTAGCGCTGCTCGCCCTGCAGCACCTGGCTGACGGCGTTGCCGCCCACGGCGGTCTGGATGGCATCCTGCACGTCGGCGACGTTGATGCCGTAAGCGGGCGGCCGTCTGGCGGTCCACGATGAGGTTGAGGTTGGGCTGGCCGATCACGCGGAAGAGGCCGAGGTCCTCGATGCCCTGGATGCCTGCGCATCACGTTCGACGATTTCGTCGCCCTTCTGCTCCAGCGTCTTGAGGTCGTCGCCGTAGATCTTGACGGCCAGCTCGCCCTTGACGCCGCTGACGGCTTCTTCCATGTTGTCGGCGATCGGCTGGGAGAAGTTCCAGAGCACGCCGGGATCTTTTCCAGCTCGCGGTCCATGGCCGCGATGAGTCTTCCTTGTTCTGTGGAACACGGGCCGCCATTGCTCCTTGGGCTTGAGATCGACGAAATACTCGGTGTTGAAGAAGCCGGTGGTGTCGGTGCCGTCGTCGGGCCGGCCCACCTGGCGAAACCACCTGCGTCACTTCGGGGAAGGACGCGAGAATGGTCCGCGCTTGGTTCATCAGGCGCGTCGCCCTCGGTGGGACCGGTGCTGGGCGCCAGCGTGCCGCGAGCCCAGATGGCGCCCTCATCGAGGTGCGGCAGAAATTCCGAACCGATGACGCCGCTGATCGCCAGGTAGATCGCTGGCGCAGCAGAGCAGGCCGCCGCGACCGCCGACGGTCACCCAGCGATGACGCGATGGCCCACCGCAGCCGACACGCGATAGCGCGTCGGTGAGCCAGATCCATGCACCGGGTTGCGCCATTCGCGGGCCTGCCGGCGGAACACGAAACTGGATAGCACGGGCGCCATCAGCATGGAAAAGATCAGGGCGCCCAGCAGGGCGAACGCCACCGTCCAGGCCATCGGCTTGAACAGGCGGCCTTCCACGCTCTGCAGCGTGAAGATCGGCAGATAGGCGGTGATGATGATGCCGATGGCGTAGAACACCGGCCTCTGCACCTCGTGCGCGGCCTCGCGAATGCGGACCATGACCGGCTTCGATACGTCCTGGCGGCCCAGGTGCCGCACGATGTTCTCCACCATCACCACCGCGCCATCCACCACCATGCCGAAATCGAGCGCGCCCAGCGACAGCAGATTGGCCGGAATGTGGCGCAGGTCGAGACAGATGGCGGCGAACAGCAGGGAGAACGGAATGGTCAGCGCCACGATGAGGGCGCCGCGCGCGTTGCCCAGAAACAGGAACAGGATGATGGAAACCAGGATGATTCCCTCGGTCAGGTTGTGCAGCACGGTGTGGGTGGTGTAGTGCACCAGGTCGCTGCGGTCGAGGAACGGAACGACCTTCACGCCCGGGGCAGAATGCGGTCGTTCAGTTCGTCGACCTTTTCGTGGATGCGCGTCGAGCGTGGCGTCGGATTCTGCGCCCTTGCGCAGGAGAACGATGCCTTCGACTACGTCGTCGTCGTCGATGACTTTGCCGTCGAGGCGATGGATGGCCTTGCCGATTTGGCCCAGACGGATCTTCGGTCCCTGCGACACCACGGCGATGTCGCGGACTCGAACGGGCGTGCCGTTTTGCGTCTTGATCACGGTGGCTTCGATGTCCGCCACGTTGCGCAGCAGCCCCAGCGCCCGCACGTTCACCTGTTGCAAGCCGGCCTCGATGAAGCTTCCGCCGGCGTTCACGTTGTTGTTGGCCAGTTGCTGCTCCACCTGCGCGAGGTTAAGCCCGTAAGACACCAGCTTGTCCGGGTCGAGGCGAACCTGGTACTCCCGCGTGGTGCCCCCGAAGCTGACGACATCGACCACGTTGGGAACGGACTTGAACTGTTTCTCGAGGACCCAGTCCTCCAGCGATTTCAACTCCATCAAGTCGTATTGCGGGTTGCGTGCTCTTGAGTGTGTAGAAATAGATCTGACCCACGGGGCTATAGTCGGTGCCAATCTGCGGTTGCAAATTCTGCGGAAGGGTGACTTGCGCGAGCCGTTCCAGCGCCTTCTGCCGGTTCCAATCGTTATCGGATTCGTCGTCGAAGATCGAGCATCACGCTCGACAAGCCCGAACAGCGACGTGGAGCGCAGGTGCGACAGGTGCGGGATCCCGTTCATCACGATTTCGATGGGAATGGTGACCTGTTGCTCCACTTCTTCCGCCGCCCGGCCCGGCCATTGCGTGATCACTTGGACGTAATTGTTGGCCACGTCGGGATACGCTTCGATGGGAAGCCGCTCGAAGGAAATCACGCCCCAGACGAAGAGCAACAACGCCAGTATGACTACCAGGAACCGGTTGTTCAGGGCGAATTCGACAATGCCGCGGATCATGAATTCGTCTTCCGATGGTCACTGTTCGACGGTGTTCTGCAGAACCAGGGCGTTCGAAACCACGCGCTGGCCGGGCTCGATGCCCGACAGGATCTCCTGCATATTGCCGGCCAGCATCGGCCCGCCCACTACCGCGACCCGCTGAAACCGTCCGCCCTCGATGGGCACATAGACCCAGTCGCGGTCATGCAGATGAAGCACGGCCGCCGCCGGCACGGCCGCGTGGGTTTCCTTGGTCAATCCATGGAAGGTCGCGGTGACGAACATGCCCATGCGCAGCATGCCCGGATTGGGAACCTCCAAACGGACCTTGGCGGTGCGGGTGTTGGGATCTAGTATCGGCCCGATGTTGCTGATGCGGCCCTTGAGGACCTGGTTCGGGTAGGCGTTCAGGTGAATGTCCGCGTACTCGCCGAGGCGAACGTTGGGAAGGTCGTTCTCATAGACGTCGCACAGGATCCAGACATTGGAGAGATCGGAAATGGTAAAGAGATTCGGCGAGTTATCGAGCGTCTTCACGCCGGCGGAGGCGGTCACATTCTGCTCGGTGACGACCCCCGAGACCGGCGCGACGATATCGATCAGGGCGGTGGGGTGGTCGGGATCGGCGCCCAGAATCCGCAGGCGCGAGACGGTCGTTCGGACGGTGATCGCAGCCTTGGCCGCGGCGTCCTCGGCGACTTCCAGATCCTTCCGCGCGGTGGCTCCTTTTTCGAACAGGAGCTTGGCGCGCTCGTACTGCGCGCGGGCCAGCGTTTCGTCGGCGACCGCCTGCTGGTTATCGGAGAAAGCCTGCTCAATATCCGCGCTCTGGATGCGCACCAGGGGCTGACCCTTTTCGACGGTATCGCCAATTCGGGCATGAATCTCCACCACGCGGCCCGAAGCCAGCGAGATCACGGGGATGTTCCGGGAAACGTCCGGGCTTACCGCTCCAGTCACCTGCAATTCCGGCGCGGAAGCGTGTTTGCCGGCAATGGCGAGGGGAAACTGACTGGGATTATCCACCTTGGCGATACTGCCGTCGGGCGCCCGTTCGATGGTAGTGGGCGGCGGCGCCGCCTCAGCCGTGTTGGCGTTCGCCTTGCCGCCGCACCCGGCGATCGCGAATGCCAGAGCAAGACAAACAACGCCTTCCACAACGATCGTGCGATTCATTGAATAACCCTCCGCGCCGAGCGCCTTTCTTGTGCGAATGCGTTTCTGGGACATCCGAAGCGCGTGAATGTACTTGCCCGGTTTCTCCGGGCCGAGCGGCGGTTCGGCGGATGCGTCCGCTCAGCAGGGTTCCGCCAATGAAGGCGGACAAAGCCACTACCTATCAGTGTACGTATCGAGAGCCATCCCCATCCAGGATCGTTTGGCGAAGCAACGGCATCTTTCTACTGGATCTTTCGGATTCAACGGCGGTCGCCGGCTTCCTTGTATCTTTCAGCTAGATCTTTTGGATTAGAGCACTTGGCCCTGGCGCCCGGCCCTTAGGCCCCAGAAACAAATCAAGCGGCTGAAGACCTAGAATGGGTGTAAGAGATCGAACTTGGCTCCAAACAGGCCGCAAGAACTGTTTTTCGGGCTTCGTCACGGCAGCCGGAGGGCGGTGCTGCTGCGGGCCGGTGTTCTGATTGCGGCCATCGCGGCGATCGATTGGCGCTTTGACGTCGACATCTCATTCGGATTCCTTTACTTGTTTCCGATGCTGATGGTGGGCGGGCGCCTCACCCGCTGGCAGATAGCGGGGGTAGCCGCTCTCTGTACCGCACTCAGCGAGGCCTTCGACCCGTTTCCGTGGACCTTTGCGCTGGGTGTGCCGCGAGTGATTCTGACTTTCGCCGCGTTCTTCGGCGCGGGCCTTTACGTTTTCGAATCCACGCGAAATCGCCGCTTGACGAGCCGGCACGTCGAAGAGCTCGAAACGGAAGCCGTGCTGCGGCGCGAGGCGGATGAGCAGCTCAGGTTTCTGATTGAGAGCAGCCCGGCGGCGATCTTCACGCTGGACGGGAGCGGCAGAGTGCTTCTGGCGAACGAGGCCGCGCACACGCTTTTCGGGATCGAACCCGGGGAACTCGAGGGCCAGACCATCACGCGCTATCTTCCCGCGCTGGCCGCCGTCCCGCTCACCGGCGAAGTGCCCCTGTTCCGAACCGCCATGGAATGCCGCGGCCGTCGTCAAGCCGAGGTGTTCCTGGCTCGCGTGTGGTTTTCCACCTACCGGACGCGCTCCGGCCCGCGGCTGGCCGCCGTGGTGTTGGACAGTTCCGAGGAGTTGCGCGACCGCGAGGAGTTCAGCCTGCAGCAGCTTCTGGCTGGATCGAAGATCGTGGTGGGGGCCGTGTGCCACGAAATGCGGAACCTATGCGGCGCCATCGCAGCCGTGCGCGCCAAGCTGGCGCGCGACGAGCGAATCGCCGGCAACGAAGATTTCCAGGCGCTGAGCAGTCTGGCGGAAGGCTTGGCCATGATGGCCGGTTTGGAATTACGCCAGACTCTGCAACCGGAAGCGGAGAGCGTGGATGTGCGCTCGGTTCTCGAGGAATTGAGGATTGTGATCGACTCGACATTCCGCGATTCCGGAATCTCGGTAGTTTGGGACCTGCCCGACCCGGTTCCGCCGGTGTGGGCGGAGCGCCAGGCCCTCTTGCAAGTGTTTCTGAATATCGCCAAGAACAGCCAGCGGGCCGTCGAGCGGCGGGAGCGCAAGGAGCTGCTGGTGCGGGTATCCACGGAGGCAGACTCGGTGGTGGTCCGGTTCATCGATACCGGACCGGGCGTGGCCGCTCCCGAGCGGCTGTTCAAGCCCTTCCAGCGAGGCGCCGAAGCGACCGGCCTGGGCTTGTATCTGTCGCGCGCTTTCGTGCGCGCATTCCGCGGCGACATACACCATGAGCCCCAGCCGGCGGGGTGCTGTTTCGCGGTCCATTTAGTTCGGGCGCAGGAGTGGGCGGAAGACCTGGAGAAATGCGATGATACCGGAAACCCGGCTGTTGTTGCTTGACGATCACACCTTGTTTCGGGTGAGCCTCAGCCAACTGCTGGCCACGGAACCCGATCTCAAGATGGTGGGGCATTGCGCGACGAGCGAGGAGGCGCTGGAGGCCTTGCGCCTTCATGAGATCGACCTGGTGCTCCTCGATTACGACCTGGGAGAGGAGAACGGCCTGCAATTCATCCGCAAGGCGCGCGAGGCGGGTTATGCGGGAAGAATATTCATTGTGACGGCCGGCATGTCCGACGCCGAGTCCGTGCGGGCGCTGGGCCTGGGAGTGTGCGGCATATTTCTGAAGCACAGTTCACCGGCGCTTCTGGCCGACGCGATCCGCAAAGTGATGGCGGGCGAGACGTGGATCGACCAGCGCTGCGTCCAGGCTCTGGTCCGGGCCGTGGACCGGACCGGCGACCGCGAACAGCGGCGGCGGCTGAGCGAACGCGAGCGCGCGGTCCTCAAGAGCGTCTCGGAAGGGTTGAGCAACAAAGAGATCGCGCAGCGTCTGGGTATTTCCGAGGCCTCGGTGAAGTCGGCCCTGCAACAGCTCTTCATGAAAACGGCGGTGCGAACCCGGAGTCAGTTGGTGCGAGTGGCGTTGGAGGAGTTCCCATCGGTGTGGAAGCAGCCGGTGTGATGCCTGCGGAAAGGTTAAACGCAATTCATCTGATTCGACGCACTTTGTTGTTGACAGACCGAAGGGCTCAGCGGTAATTTATTAGTGGATGGATGTGGCAGCCAAGTGGAGGCCCATTCACCCGATTGGCATGGATCCTCGGTAGGCGAGGCGTCCGCGCGGCAAATAAGCCACTGCCCTCAGGCATCCAAAGATGCTGTGTGGAGGGTGACCAGGGACTCCCGGGTTAAGGGTTTCTCTAACGTGGCTGAGGTCTTCGGATCTCTTACGGCGCGCGGTGCTGAAGCTTGGACCAGTGGGGGAATCCGTCAGCAATCGCTTGCGATAGTTGGCCATTTCTTCCGCTCGGGGGAAATGGCTTTTTGTTTCCCTCCTGAGCTTCGAACTCGCCTCCAGAAAGGTATATGGAACCGAACGACGATAGGCCTCCTAGTTGGTGGGAGGATGCGGCGTGGAAGTTCCGGCGGTAATTCGATAGCTTCCCGGCTATCGCCTTCGCCGCCGCTTCTTCCACTGATTTAACGGTGGTGAACGCGGAGGGCTGAAGGCCGGGCTCCCAGTCCGGGGGCTCGAATTCTTCCCCTTCGACATCTCCAGCGAATACTCATGCCGGCCGGCGGCCCTGTTTGCGCCGCGGCCGTAATGCCCGTAGTGTCTCCGCACGCGGGCGGGAGAGGAGATGCGTCGATGAACTGCAAACTTGTGACGGCGCCCGCGTCCGGCGTGGAAACCGAAGTATTGCCGGTCCGCGGGCGAGTGGTGAAATCCAGGTGGGCGCGCAACCTGCTCACTTTCCTGATGGTGTTCGGGCCCGGACTCATCGTGATGGTGGCGGATAACGACGCCGGCGCGGTGTCCACTTACAGCCAGGCCGGCGCCCAGTATGGCATGCATCTGTTGTGGGTAGTTCTGCTCTTATTGCCGGTAACCTACTTCATACAGGAAATGGTTGTCAGGCTGGGAATCGCCACCGGCAAAGGCCACGCCGCCATGATCTATCAGCGGTTCGGCCGGTGGTGGGGCCTGTTTTCCCTGGTCGATCTGGAGTTGGTCAACTTTCTGACTCTGGTTACCGAGTTCGCCGCCATCGATCTGGCTCTGAACAAGCTCGGAGTGGACCCGCGCGCCGGCGTGCCGCTGGTGGCCGCGGGCTTGATTCTGATCGCTCTGACCGGGAGCTATCTGCGGTGGGAGCGCACCGTGGTTTTCCTGTGCCTGGCTGGACCTGGCGTGGTTTGCGATCGCGTTCGGTCTGCATCCGCCGATAGTGCAGATCGCGCGCGGGTCGCTGATTCCCGGGATGCCTCCGGGCGGACTTACGCCGGACCTGATGTTCCTGGTGATCGCGATTGTAGGAACTACGGTGGCGCCCTGGCAGCTCTTTTTCCAGCAGAGCTGTATCGCCGACAAGCGCTTGCGCTTCGCGGATATCAAGTGGGCGCGTCTGGATACGTTTCTGGGGGCCTGCATCACCATTACGGTGGCCGGCTGCATGATGATCGCCGGCAACGCCTCGCGGGTTCATGGGTTCCATTTCACCGATCCCGCGCAGATGGCGATGGACATCGGCAGCTTCACCAACGGGTTTTTCAGGAACGCGATTTTGTTGTTGATGATCAACGCCGCCGTGCTGGGCGCCACGGCCATCTCGCTTTCGAGCGCGTGGGCGTACGGTGAGATCCGCGGCTGGCCGCACAGTTTGCAGCTTCCGGTAAGGAAAGCGCCGGGCTTCTATATCCTGTACGGGTTTTGCGTGGCGGCCGCCGCCGGGCTGGTGTTGATTCCCCGCGCGCCGCTGCAACTGATCATTTTGGGCGTGCAGGTACTGGCGGGGGTGATGCTGCCCTCGGCCATCATCTTCCTGCAATTGTTACTGAACGATAGGGAACTCCTGGGCGAGCACGCCAACAAGCCCTGGAATAATTGGGTGAACTGGACGATCATCATCGTCCTGTTCATTCTGTCCTTGATTTTGGCCGCGCAAGTTGCGGCCCCCAACCTGTTCCCGGCCGTATAAGGCGGGTTTTGCCGATAAGGAGAAACGAACATGGCGACTTTGACAAATCCAATCGAGCTAAACGAAATGGCCAACCGTTTCGTAGTGATCCACCCGCTGGACGACGTGCCGGAAGAGAAGGTCGATACCGAGAGCCTGGGTCCCATGAAGCTGACCGCGAGCGTGCGCATCTCGCTGCTGAGCCTGCGCGCGTATCTCGTCCTGATGGTGCTCATGGTCTTCTATCGTGTCCTGGCCCTGGCCGGCCTGTTCGGTCACCATGCATAAACATTTGGCTGGTAGAGTCGAAAATGGGACGGCTGCGCCCGCCCCGGTGCAACCTCATGCGCGTAAGCCGTCCACTCATTTTGCCAATCGCCGGCGTTCTGTTTGCCTGGCTTCCCGCCATGGCGCAGGACGCCGCCGATCAAGCCTCCACCGACCGCTGGAGCATACACTTCCAGGCCACGTCCATCGGGCAGCATCATGGGTATTTCCCGTCGCTGTATGAAGGGACAAACAGCCTGCCGCCACACCCGGAAAGCCGGGTTTCGCTCACCGCGACGGTGTTCCTGGCGTACCGCGTGAACTCCTGGACCGAATTGGTTTTCGATCCGGAGATCGCCGGCGGCAAGGGTTTCGGCCAGGTCACCGGAATCGCCGGTTTCACCAACGGCGAGATCTCGCGGGTGGCGACGCCCACGCCTACGCTCTATGTGGCGCGCGGGTTCATGCGCAATACCTGGGCAATCGGCCCGGAAAAACAAGTGATCGAAGGCGATCAGAATCAAATCGCCGGAGCGCAGCCGGTGCGCCGGTTCACCGTGATCACCGGCAAATTCGCGTTAACCGACTATTTCGACGATAACAAGTACAGTCACGATCCGCGCACGCAGTTCATGAACTGGGCGTTGATGTACAACGGCGCGTGGGACTATCCGGCCGACGTCCGCGGCTATACCATCGGGACGATGCAGGAGCTGACCATGCGCTCCTGGTCCGTGCGCGTGGCCAGCGCGCTGGAGGCGACGGAAGCGAACGGCCCGACTCTCGATACCCGGGTGGCCAAGAATCGCGGCGAAGTGGTCGAATGGGAGCAACGCTACAGCCCGAAGATGCGTCCGGGCGTCCTGCGCCTGCTGGGATACCTGAATCGCGAGCGCGCCGGCACGTTTCGGGACGCTCCCCTGGTGAACGGCGTCGCCGATCTGGGGCCGACCCGCCGGCCGGGCACGGAGAAATACGGCTTCGGCGTGAACCTGGAGCAGGAGATCACCTCGTACATCGGAGCGTTTGCGCGCTACGGCTGGAGCGACGGCAAATCCGAGGCGTGGGCATTCACCCAGATCGACCGCTCGCTGAGCGGCGGAATCTCCATCGACGGGAAACTCTGGAAGAGGAAAAGCGATCACATCGGGATCGCCGGCGTCCGTAATTATCTCTCGGGCGATCAGCGGTGTTTCCTTGCGCAGGGCGGCCTCGGCTTTATAATCGGCGACGGCAGGTTGAACTACGCGCCGGAGTCGATCGCGGAAGCCTACTATGCGTGGCAGGCGATCCGGGGTTGGACGTTGACTATGGATTATCAACGCATCGTCGACCCGGCCTACAACCGGGACCGTGGCCCTGTTTCCGTCGGCGCCCTGCGAGTGCACTGGGAACGATAGGCGCCTTTCCTCACGATCGAGAAAACCGAAGCCAGGATGTTCGTGTATAATCGATCCTATCTGGGATGCTAAAGAAGAAGGGAATTCCGAAGAATATCAGACGGTTCATGGGCGTTTTGACGGCCCGTTTCGCGTACTTTGCGACGTCTCTGTTAATCCTCGCGTACATCGCCGCGCCGGCCACAAACTCAGCCATTCCCCCGGACGCCGGGCTCGAGCGGCAATTTGCCCAAACCGTCCGTCCCTTTCTGACCACATACTGTGCGGATTGTCACAGTGGCGTAACCCCGGCAGGGGGCTTCGATCTTCAACAGTTCTCCAGCATGGCGAGCGTGGTTCGCGACTACCCGCATTGGGCGCTGGTGCTGGAGAAGCTCTCCGCCAAGGAGATGCCGCCCAAGGGGATGGAACAGCCGCCGGACGAGGCGCGCCAGCGTGTGATCGACTGGATCGGCGCGATGCGCAAGAATGAGGCGCTCAAGAATGCCGGCGATCCGGGGCCTGTGCTGGCCCGGCGGCTAAGCAACGCCGAGTATGACTACACCATCCGCGACTTGACCGGGGTGGACCTTCGTCCCGCGCGGGAGTTCCCCGTCGATCCAGCCAATCAGGCGGGTTTCGATAACTCGGGCGAGTCACTGACCATGTCGCCCGCTCTGATGACCAAGTATTTGGAGGCTGCGCGCCAGACAGCCGATCACATGGTCCTCAAACCGGATGGGTTGGCCTTCGCGCCGTATCCCATGCTGGTTGAGACGGACCGTGAAAAATACGCCATTGAGCGCATCGTGGATTTCTACCAACGCCAGCCGACCCAATTCGCGGATTACTTCCAATCCGCATGGCGCTACAAGTACCGGGCCGTTCTTGGCCGGCCCAAGGCAAGTCTGGCCGGCATCGCCGCCGAAACCAAGGTGAGCCCCGGCTATCTGGCCATGGTCTGGAATGCTCTGGAGCAGACGCGGGAGGAAGTGGGACCGCTGGTCAAGCTGCAGGCGATGTGGCGGGAGTTGCCGGCCCCCAACGGCAAGCAGCCGGACGTCGCCCGCGAAGGCTGCGTCCGCATGGCGGACTTCGTTACCAGGATCCGCCGGCACACGGAGAAGTTGTTTACCCCTCCGGTCGTGCCGGGGTTGAACGCCAATTTCCAGCCCTTTGTGGTTTGGAGGGATCGGGAAATCGCGGCGCACCGCCGGGATTTCGACCCCGCCGCGTTGCGTGTGGAGGGCGAGCCACCGCCGCCGGCGCTGGTCGTCACCCAGGGGCCCACGTTCGGCAATGGAGAACAGGCAGCGGTGAAGAAGGCCATCGCCGGCTATATTAAGGACCGGCAAGAGGATCCCGACCTGGTTGTTCCAGCCGGGCAGCGCGCCCGCTATGAAGCCGCCTTCGCGCGGTTCAGCTCCGTGTTTCCCACCGCCTTCTACCTTCGTGAGCGCGGCCGTTTTTATCCCATCGACACCATCGATCTGGGGCGGTATCTCGGGGCGGGCTTTCACAACGTGATGGGATACTTCCGCGACGATACGCCGCTCAGCGAGCTGATCCTGGACGTGAAAGGGAAGCAGGAGCTCGACAGGCTGTGGCAGGAATTCGATTTCATCGCCGATTACACGGTTCGGACATGGGATCAGTTCGTGTTCAACGGCGGCGGCGGGGGCGGAGGCCGGGGAGTGAGCGTGGCGCGGCCGTCCTTCCAGGACGCCACCACCGAACCGGTCATCTTCGGCATGCGGGACCAATATCTCAAAGCGGCGCCGGCCGATGACCCGGCGGTCATACAAGCCATCAAAGATCACTTCGAAAGTCTGAACTCCGAGATTCGATGGGTGGAACGCGCGCGGGTGGAGGCGGAGCCGCGCCACTTGGACGCGTTGCTGAAATTCGCCGCCCGCGCCTACCGCAGACCGCTGGCCCAGGAAGAACGCGACGAGATACTGGCTTATTACCACGAGCTTCGCGAAAAAAGCAATCTGACCCATGAAGAGGCTATGCGCGGGTCGATGGTCAGCCTGCTGGTCTCGCCGGATTTCCTGTACCGGGTGGATCTGATCGACGCCCGCCGCGACGCTCCGGCGAAATCCGGATACACAACTGTGGCCGCCGGCGCCCGTCCACTCTCCAGTTACGCTCTGGCCAGCAGGCTGAGCTACTTCCTGTGGTCCAGCATGCCCGACGAGGAGCTACTGGCTCGCGCCGGCGCGGGCGACCTGGAGAAGCCCTCCGTGCTGGCGGCGCAGGTTCGCCGGATGTTACAAGACGGCCGCGCGCGTGGGCTGGCTACCGAGTTCGCAGGTAACTGGCTGGACTTTCGCCATTTTGAAGACTTCAACTCGGTGGACCGCGATCGCTTCCCGAGCTTCAACAACCAGCTTCGCGAGGCGATGTTTGAAGAGCCCATCCGGTTCATCGCCGACCTGATTCACAACGACCGTCCGGTGCTCGATTTGTTGTATGGGAACTACACATTTGTGAACCGGGTCCTGGCGGAACACTACGGCATGCCCGCAGTCCCGGGAGGGCCGGACAATTGGGTTCGAGTGGACAACGCCCGGGACTACGGCCGCGGCGGCTTGCTGCCGATGGCCGTGTTCCTGACCCAGAACGCGCCCGGCCTGCGGACCAGTCCGGTGAAACGCGGATACTGGGTCGCCAAACGCGTGCTGGGCGAAGTGATTCCGCCGCCGCCGCCGGTGGTTCCGGAACTGCCGAGCGACGAATCGAAGTCGGATCTGCCGGTGAGGGACATGCTTGCGAAGCACCGCGAGAATGCGGTCTGCGCCTCCTGCCACGCCCGTTTCGATTCGTTCGGCCTGACGTTCGAAGGGTATGGGCCGGTTGGAGAGAAGCGGACCAAGGACCTCGCCGGGCGCCCGGTGGATGTCCACGCCACCTTCCCGGGTGGAGAACAGGGAGCCGGCCTCGAGGGCCTGCAAGCCTATATCCGCGCCCATCGCGAAAAGGACTTCCTCAACAACCTGACGGGAAAGATGCTGGTGTACGCGCTTGGGCGCTCGCCCCTGCTCTCGGACGAACCTCTGCTGGAACGAATGCGGACGAAGCTGGCCGAAAGCGGTTACTGGATGTCCGCTCTGATAGAAACAATCGTCACCAGCCCGCAGTTTCTGGACAGACGAAATCCGGATTCCAATCAACAGAAAGGCGAATGAGATGCCCGATGCAACGAAACCCACCTCCAATCGGATCGCACGCCGCGCTATCCTTCGCGGCGCCGGAGTCACCATGGCTCTGCCGTGGCTCGAGTCTTTCGCCGCCAAGGCGGCCACCGGCGCCGCCACATTCCCGAAACGGTTCGGAGTGATCTTCCTCGGCTGCGGCGTCAACGAAGATTTCTGGGGATCCGAGGGATCGGGCGCCGACATGAAGCTGAGCAAGACGCTCTCGCCCCTCGATCCGTTGAAGGGCAAGATCAATGTGATTCATGGCCTCTTCAACAGGGGAGCCATGGGCCTGGGCATTCACCCTCCGCAGACCGGCAGTCTTCTATCCGGCGCGACCCTCCAAAAAGGTTCCGTCATCCATTCGGGCATCTCCGTGGATCAGATGATTGCCAACCGGGTTGGCCAGGACACGCTGCAATCGAGCATGGTGCTTGCTTGCGAGCAGCCCATCACCGGATTCCACGAGTCCAACTTCTCGCTGGCTTACAGCTCGCACATCTCCTGGCAGAGCCCGGACTCGCCGGTTCCCAACGAATGTTACCCGTCTCTGGCTTTTGACATGCTGTTTGAGAATCGCGGCAGTCTTCTCAATGTCAGCATCTTGGACAGGATCAAGGAGCGGGCCGACCGGTTGAGCCGGCAAATCAGCGCGACCGACAACGCCAAACTGGACGAGTACATGACCAGCGTGCGCGAAGTCGAGAAACGCGTCGACGGCATGCGGAAGGCCAAGGACAATGCGGACGACGCGGCCAAGCGGAAATCCGTCCCCGCGTGGACCATGGAACGGCCGGCCAACGGCTTGCCGGAAGACCTCCGCGAGCACGCCAGGCTGATGTGCGACCTCATTGCGATCGCGTTTCAGACCGACAAGACCCGCGTCGCCTCGCTGATTATTTCGCGCGACCTGTCGGCCATGTACTATCCCTTCCTGGACGTCAAGGACGGGCACCATGCGGCCTCTCACAATAACAACTCCGACGGCTACGAACGGATCTCGCGCTTCCACGTGAGTCAGTTCGCCTATCTGGCTTCGAAACTCGATTCCATGCCGGAAGGGGACGGCACGGTGTTGGACAACTCCTGCCTGATGTTTCTTTCCAACATGTGGATCGGCAGAACGCACAACAATTCGAGGTTGCCGCTGGTGCTCGCCGGCGGCCTCGGCGGCGCGCTTCAAACCGGGCGTACGCTCGATTATGTGAGTGCCGGCGACGCGAATCGAAAAGTGTGCAGCCTGTACCTTTCGCTCATGGACCGCATGGGAGTCAAACTGGATCGCTTCGGCGACGCCGACACGCGCCTCGAACGGCTATAGCGGCTCGCAGGCATCGGCTCTAAGACCTCGTGGGGCAGGATGGTATCCTGCGGCGGGTTGTCAACCCGCCTGGAGCGCCGGCTGCCAGCCGGCGCGCAGCTTGACAAGCTGCCCCACAAACGAACGGTGAACCCTATGACGCGTCCCGCGTAGTGGCCGCTCGTCACGTTATGGCATAATTATGGCATATGCGGACCACCATCGAGTTTCCCGATGAATTGCTGGCGCTGGCAAAGAGCAGCGCCGCCTTCAAGGGGGTTTCACTCCGGCAGTTTTTCATTGAAGCCGTCCAGTCCAGGCTGGCGCCGGAGAAGCGGAAGCTTCGGAAAGCCCCGCCTGCCATCGGAGACGCCCGTGCTTCTCGCATGACCAAACTGACGCGGGAGCAAATCGATGAAGCGATGTTTGGTTGACGTCAACGTCCTGTTGCCGCTGCTGGTGCGCCACCACGAACACCATGAATTAGCGTTGCGCTGGTTCGACGGGCTGGCGGCGGGAGAAGCGGTCCTTAGCCGCTTCGTACAGTTGGCGCTGGTGCGGCTGCTGGGGAATCGGACCATCATGGGCAAGTATGCCGTTTCCGCTTCGGCGGCATGGAATCTGGTTGCGGAGCTGATGGAGGACGAGCGGCTGGAGTTCGCGGCGGAGCCGCCTCTTTTCGATGCTGTGTTTCCGAAGCTGCTGAAGTACCGGGCGCCGACCAACAAACTGGTGGGAGACGCATACCTGGCGGCGTTTTCTATCGCCGGGCAACTGCGGCTGACCACCGTCGACAAGGGCTTCGGGCAGTTCCGCGAAGTGGATCTCCAATTGCTCGCCCTTTGAGACCCGATGGGTGGCAGACGTTTTCTCCCATGATGTTTCTATCGCAGGAGACGACGTTACTTGAACAGCAGCGGCGCGAACTCGTGCAGGCTCCGCCGCCAGGTCAGCCACTCGTGAGCGGTCCGCGGGGATTCATAAAACACGGCATTGATGCCGGCTTTCTTCAGGTCCTCCACGTTCGCTTTGCTGGCGGCGCCATTCTCGACGCTTCCGTTGCTGAAGAACACCACCTTGATCTGCTTCTTAAACTGGGCCGGGTCCTTGATCTCGGACATGGCGATGCTGCCTCCGCTCAGCAGACCGATGCAGGCGAACTTATCGAGATTGGCCATGGTGGTCGTATGGGTCTGCATCCCGCCCATCGAGAGTCCGGCCATCGCACGGTTCTCGCGTCCGGGAAGCGCGCGATAGGTCTTCTCGATCATCGGGATCAAGTCCGTGAGCATCATATCGGTAAAGGCCGAGTTGCCCATCATTCCTCGTCCGCCTGCTGGAGGAGCGCCGCGACCCGCCTGACCCGCGGGCGCCGCGCCCGGCGCTCCTGGAGCTCCCACGCCAGCCGCGCCGCGTCCAGGCCCGCCCATTCCGCCTCTCGCCGCCAGCGGCGTGGCAGGGTGGTCGCTCGGATCTGGAACCAACCCGCGCGCGGCGAACGTAGTCGCGCTCTGACCTGGCTTGACCGCGTTCAGGTTGTCCATCACGATGATCATCGGCTTCGCCTTCTTTTCCGCGATCAGGTTGTCCATGACGTAATCCACGTGGCCCTGCGTGTACCAACCGGTCTCGTCTTCGCCCCACCCGTGCAGCAGGTACAACACCGGATACTTCGTCTTCCCCACGTCATAGCCCGGCGGCGTGTAGACGAAGCAACGGCGCCACTTCCCGGTGACCGCGGAGAAATACCACTGCTCGCTCACGCGGCCGCGCGGAACCTCTTTCGGCTGGTAGAACTCCTGGTCCGGCGCGGGGATTTCAATTCCGCTGTTCTGCCAACCGGAGCCAAAATAGGTGTGCGTCGACGGGTCGGCGACGGTGGCGCCATCGATCACGAGATTGTAGTAATGGAAGCCCTCCACCAGCGGCTGCGCCGTGGCGCCGCTCCAAATGTTATCCGGGCCCTTCGTCAGATTCAATCCTCCAAGAGAAACCCGTACCGTCTGCGCGTTCGGCGCAATCACGCGAAACATCGCGCGGCCGTCGGGAAAGACGCAGGGATACTTGGCCTCCGGAATATTCAACGGGTTGGGTTTGCAGTCGGTCGGCGCCTGCCCCCAGCACGCCGCGCAACCGAGTGCGGCTAGAATCAGCGAAAGTCTCATGAAACCTCCCTATGGGGAGGCGGCTGGCGGCGCTGCGGGCCGCGTCGCCGCCTCCAGAAAGCCCGGCGTCCTCAGGAATCCGATAATGAGCCGGGTATTGATCGGCGCTCTCAGTATCGCACGGCCCGCCTGCATTGGCATCGTTTCTCGGGCGGCAGCGCCGACCGCCTCCTCCCGCCGGGCAATCCCCCACCGGCCGCTACAATGGTAGGCGAAAATGCTCGGGCTTCGCTCCAGCGCGATGCCAGCCGCCCCCCCAGACCTGTCGATACGGCGTAACTTCGCCGCCGTGTTCGCGGCCGCTCAGTGGGCCACCCTCCGGGAGGATACGCCTGACCCCTTTTCACCCCTTTTCCCAAACCACGGAGCGATATCTCGGATGCAAGCACCGCATCCCATCGGCGGTCAATGATCGGATCGGCATTGAGCCGGAGGGTTGAAAGCGCTCCCGACAGGATAGCGAAAGGACCACCGATGACCGGCTCCAATCGCCGAGGGGCGAATGGGACCGAGCTACGCTAGGCGGCGATTCTCCCCTGAGGCTCGGCTACGTCGACGTACGCAAACAACAAATCCCGAAACTCGGGATTCTCAAGATGCTTTGAAGCGCTTTGCCCTTCAGGCGCCGGTTGTCCGGCTTCTCGATAGGCTTCGAGGTTGATCCGAATCGCCTCACCGGCCGCGCGCTTGGCTGCTTCGATGTTCTCTCCGTAAGTAGCGACCGCCAAATCGGGCGCCTGCACCGCAAATCCGGTCTCGGTCTGTTCCAGCACGATCAGAAAACGCATCACTTGATCTCCAGCCTGATCTTCTTCACAGTACGTTTCTTGGGGGATGCACGATAGTGACGATAAACCGGCTCGCCGGGTGCTTGAAGTTGTGATGGCCTCCCCTCACGCCGACCAACCGCCATCCAAATTCTTCGGCCAGCTTGACCAGCTTGAGCAGGGTCGAACTGAATTCCCATTCTCCCATGCCGCTGGCATTGCGACGGCCGCCAGACGCCTCCCCTCGCGGGCCAATCCCCCACCGGCCGCTACAATGGTAGGCGAAAATGCTTGGGCTTCGCTCCGGCGCGATGGCAGCCGCCCCCCCAGACCTATCGATACGGCGCAACTTCGCCGCCGTGTTTGCCGGCAATGCCGTGTTCGCGGCCGCTCAGTGGGCCACTCTCAGCCTGGTCGCCCGGCTGGGTGGGACGGAGATGCTGGGCCAGTATGCCCTCGCGGTGGCCATCGTAAGCCCCGTCGCTCTCTTCGCCCACCTGAACCTGCGCGCGGTGCTGGCCACCGACGTCGCGCGTTTGCATCCCTTCGGCGATTACCTGGCCGTGCGGATGGGAACCACCGCCCTCGGGCTGACCGTGATTCTCGGACTGGCCCTGCTCTCCGGCCATGCCTGGCCGATGGGGTTGGCCATCGTACTGGCGGGCGTGGTCCTGGCCACCGACGATTTCAGCGACATCTGCTACGGAACGCTCCAGCGCCGCGAGCGCATGGACCAGGTGGCGCGCTCCACCACCGCCCGCGGCGTGCTTTCGCTGGCCGCCATGGGAGCGGCCTTGTGGATCACCCACAGCCTCCCGTGGGCCATCGCCGCGCAGGCCGCGGGGCGCATGGCGGTGTTTCTGGCATATGACCGGCCCGCCGCGGCGGTTCACGAATCGACCCATCGCTCCGGATTCGGCGCCCAGTCCGCCATCCTGCGCGCCGCCCTGCCCTTGGGCCTGGTGCTCATGCTCATCACGCTCTCCGGCAATCTGCCGCGCTACGCCATCGAGCGCCGGCTGGGCACGGCCGCCCTGGGCGTGTTCGCCGCGGTGGCTTCGTTCCAGACCATCGGGGCCGCGGTGATCAATCCGCTCGGCCAGACCATGACGCCGCGGCTGGCGCGCGCTTTCAGCGAAGGGAACGTCCCGCTCTTTCTGCGCCTGGCGGCCCAACTCACCGGCGCCGCGTGCCTGGTCGGCGCCGCCGGCGTGGGCATGGCGCTGGCCGTGGGCCGCCTGGCGCTGGGCATCGCCTACGGCCGCGCGTTCACTCCGTTCCGCGGCCTGCTGGTTTGGATGATGGCGGCGGGCATTCTGAGCTACGCCGGCAGCGCCCTCGGGTACGTCATCACGGCCGCCCGCAGCTTTGCCTCGCAGGCTCCCCTTTTCGTCACCGTGGCGGCGGTTTCGGGAGCGGCAAGCTGGGTGCTGATTCCCCGGCTCGGCCTGGAGGGCGCCGCGCTGGCCCTGGCCCTAGCCTGGCTCGCGCAGATCGCCGGAGAGCTGCTGATTCTCCGCCACGCCCTGCGGCGGCGGGAGCGGCGCTTGTGAAGACTCGTGACGATGCCGTCCTCGGCAACCGCTCCCTTACAGTCGCGGCTCTGCGCGCCGCCGCTGTGCTGTTGTGGCTGCTGGTCTTCTCGCTCCCGCTCGAAAAAGGGATCGCAATCCCGGGCCTGGGAACCATCTCCCGCCTCATCGGATGGGCCGCGTTCACGATGGCCGCCCTGGCCGTGGTTCGCCGCCGCCGGCTGCGGGCGCCCAACGCCGCGCTGGCGCTGGCCGCCGCTTTCGCGGCCTGGAGCGCCGTCACCTGGCTTTGGAGCGTCTCGCGGCCGGCCACCGCCACGCGCGCCGCCACCATGGCCCAGTTGTTCGCCATGGCCTGGATTATCTGGGAATTCTGCCGCACCCGCCGCGCGCTCTTCGGATTGATGGCGGCTTACCTGGCCGGCTGCACGGCTTCCTCGGTTTGGACCGTGGTCCGCGCGGCCCTCAACCAGCAAACCAACTACCGGCGCTTCGCCACTGCCGGATTCGATCCCAACGACCTGGGTATTACCCTGGCGCTGGCCTTGCCCATGGCCCTCTACCTGGCGGCGCGCACGCGCGGCGCCGCGCCCTGGCTTTGCCGCGCCGCGGCCGCCCTTTGCATCGGCGCCATCCTGCTTACCGCTTCGCGCACCGCTTTGGTGGCCGCCGTGGCGGCTTTTCTCTTCTCCGTTCTCACCTGGCGCCGCTCCACTTGGTCCAACCGCGTCGGGAGCCTGGCGCTGCTGGCCCTGTTTGCTTTGGGCGCCATGCGCATGGCGCCAACGGCCTCCCGCCAGCGCCTGGCCACCCTGCCCGGCGAGCTGGCCGGCGGTACGTTCCACAACCGAACGCGCATCTGGAAGGCCGGCGTAAGACTTCATGCGGCGCTGGGCGTTGGCGCCGGGGCCTTCCCTGATGCGGTGGCCCCCACGCTCGGCAGGTCGCCCATTCCCGCCCGGCCATACACCGCGCACAATACCTTTCTTTCGGTGCTGGTGGAGACCGGCGCCGCCGGTTTTCTGTTGTTCGGCGCGCTGCTCCTGACGCTGGCGTTCTTCGCCTGGACCATGGCCCCCTGGGAGCGCGCCCTGTGGATCGCCTCGCTCCTGGTCTGGACGGTGGGCGTATCCACCCTCACCTGGGAGCATCGTAAGCCAACGTGGCTGCTTTTCGCGTTAATCATGGCAAGCTGGGCGCTGATTTTTCGCCCCGGGGAGCGTGACTCGTGAAGATCCGCGTGCTCGAAACGCTGGCCACTTTGCGGCGCGCCGGCGCCGAACAGGTGGCTGTCTCGCTGGCTTGCGGTCTGCCCCCGTCGCGCTTCGAAACCGGCGTGGTCACGCTTTATGACGCCTTTCCCGGCGGTCTCGATGCGGTGCTCGAAGCCCGCGGCGCGCCTGTCTGGCGGCTCGGCAAGCGGCGCGGTCTGGACCCCCGCATGTGGCCGCGCCTGGCCCGCGTCCTGCGGGATTTCCGCCCGGACGTGATCCACACCCATTCCTATATCCTGCGCTACGTGCTGCCCGCATGGGCCCTGAAACGCCATGGCATGGTGGTCCACACCGTTCATAATGTCGCCGAAAAAGAGGTGGATGCCTGGGGACGCGCCATCCACCGCCTGGCGTTTCGCGCCGGCGTGCGGCCCGTCGCGGTCTCGGGCGTGGTGGCGAAGTCTTTCCGGGCGGTCTACGGATTCGAGCCGGCGGCCGTGATTCCGAACGGCGTGGCTGCGGCCGGGGCCATCGAGCCCGGCGCGCGGGAGGCCTGGCGAATGGCGCATGGCTTTGCGGCCGATGATTTGGTGGTGGCTTATGTTGGGCGCTTCGACCCGCAGAAGAACCCGCTCGGCCTGATCGCCGCCTTCGCGCGCGCCGCCGCCGGCCGCCCCGCTATGCGCCTGGCCATGGCCGGCGAAGGGCGCCTGCTCGAGGCCTCCCGCACGCTGGCCGCGAAGCTCGGGGCTCGAGTCAGCTTTCTCGGTTTGATCGAGCACGTACCGGAAATGCTCTCGGCTTGCGACCTCTTCGCTCTCGCCTCGCACTGGGAAGGCGCTCCCATGGCGGTGATCGAAGCCATGGCCGCCCGTTTGCCCGTGGTGGCCACGGCGGTGGGAGGCGTGCCGGAATTGGTGCTGGATGGCGAAACGGGACTGCTCACGCCCCCGGACGATGCCCAGGCGCTGGCCGCCGCCCTGGCCGCCCTGGCCGACGACGGGGAAAAACGCCGCCGGTTCGCTGCCGCCGCCGGTTTGCGCGCCGCGCGCTTCGACGTTGGCGCCATGGTGGAATCCTACGCGGCTTTCTTTGAAGAGTCCGCCGGGAGGGCCGGGTAGTGCCGCGACCGTCCGATTGGTTTTCCGAGGATAAGGGCCGGGCATGCCCGGCCCCTACAACGGCGCGTGATAGGGTGGTTCTGCTCACCACCAGCCTGGCGCGCGGCGGCGCGGAAACGCAGGTGGTTCACCTGGCAGTCGAGCTGCGCGCCCTCGGCTGGAGCGTGGCCGTGGTTTCCATGTTGCCACCGGCTGCCTTCATCGGCGAGCTTGCCGGCGCCGGAGTCGAGACGTTCTCGCTCGCCATGTCTCCCGGCGTGGCGGATTTGCGCGGGTTGTTCCGTCTGTGCTCCTTTCTCTACCGCTTTCGCCCGCAAGTCCTGCACAGCCACATGTTTCACGCCAACATGCTGGCGCGCGCCGCGCGGCTGTTTTGCCCGGCGCTGGTGGTGGTTTCAAGCATCCACAGCGTGGCCGAAAGCGGGCGCGAGTCGCGCCGGATCGGGCCGCGCGATTGGCTCTATGCCGTCACCGACCCGCTGACCGACATGGTGGTGGCCGTGAGCCGCGCGGCAGCCGAGCGGCACGCCGGGGCGCACGCCGTTCGCCGCGCGAAACTGCGCGTCATCCCCAACGGAGTGGATACCGCCGTCTTTCGTCCCGACCCCCGGCGCGAAGGCGAGCGCCGCCGCCTCAACGTCGGATCCGCCTTCGTATGGCTGGCCGCCGGAAGGCTCATGTGGAAGAAGGATTACCCCACCCTTCTTCGAGCGTTCGCGGCGCAGCGCGGGGCGGTCCTGCTGATTGCAGGCGAGGGGCCGCAGGAGGCTGAACTTCGCGCCCTGGCGCGGGAATTGGCGGTGGATGCCCGCTTTCTGGGACGTGTGGACGACATGCCCGCTCTCATGAACGCCGCCGACGCGCTGGTTCTCTCTTCCCTCGTTGAAGGCCTTCCCATGGCGCTGATCGAGGCCGCTTGCAGCGGCTTGCCCGCCGTGGCCACCGACGCCGGCGGCGTTCGCGAAGCCGTCCTCGACGGCCGCACCGGGTTCGTCTGCGCGCCCCGCGACCCGGCCGCCCTGGGTGAGGCCATGGCGCGGCTGGCCGCTCTTTCGCCCGAGGCCCGCGCGCGCATGGGCCTGGCCGCCCGCGCGCACGCCGTTGCCTGCTTCGACCTCAAACGCGTGGCGGCCACGTGGGACCGCGCCTATCGCGAGCTGCTCGATCCCATGTGGGGGCAAGGCTTCGGGCTTGCCGCCGGGCTTTGGCCCGGCGTCCCGGCACGAAGAACGCCGGCTCAAAAGCCGGCGGCGGGCCAAAAGGCATGGCCCCACATGGACGTGACCAGCCGATTTGCGCTCGATTTCGCCGGCCGTTTCGCCGCCGGCCGGGAGCGCACCGCCATCCTCGATTTCGGATGCGGCGCCGGCGGCCTGGTGGCCGCGGGACGCGCCGTAGGCCTCGACATTCGCGGCGTCGACATATTCTATGCAGGCTCCGGCGCGCGCGAGCAGGCTGAGTCCTCCCCGTTGTGGGGCGCCGCGATCCAACCGATCATCGATGGCCGCATCCCGTTTCCCGACGCTTCCTTCGAGCTTGTGGTCAACAACCAGGTGATGGAGCACGCCGAAGATCTCGACGCGGTCCTGGCCGAAATTCACCGCGTCCTGGTTCCCGGCGGGACCCTTCTCAGCATCTTTCCCTCGCGGGATGTCTGGAGGGAGGGCCATATCGGGATTCCCTTCTCTCACTGGTTTCGAAAAGACTCCCGCTGGCGGTTTCCGTATACGCTGGCCCTGCGCTCGCTCGGTCTTGGGTACTGGAAAGAGCAGGCCGCCAGCCGCCGCCAGTGGGCCTCCGACAAGCTCGCCTGGATCGACGCGTACACCCACTACCGCCCGCGGCGGGAGCTATTCCAGAGTTTCGGACGGTATTTTGAAAACGAGTTACGGGAGCCCGAATACATACGGTTCCGCCTGCGCGACCGGAAGTGGCGGGCGCCGCTCACCCGCCTGCTCGATTTGCCCTTCGCGCCGGCCGCCGCCAGCGCTGTTTTTCGCAAGCTCGCGTTCCTTGTGATGGTCTCGCGAAAGGCATGCGCATGAGGATCGCCTACGTGGTGACGCGCGCCGATTCGGTGGGCGGCGCCAGCATCCACGTGCTGGAGATGGCGCGCTGGATGAGGTCGCAGGGGCACGAGGCGACGGTGTTCGTCGGCGGCGACGGCCCGGTTGTCGAGCGTCTCGCCGAAGCCGGCGTTCCGTGCCGGCCCTTGCGGTTCCTGCGACGCGCCGTTCATCCGGTGCTCGATGTACGTGCCTGGTTCGAGTTGATGGACGCGCTACGCGAGTTCCAACCCGATCTAGTCTCCACCCATACCGCCAAGGCCGGTTGGATCGGCCGGGCCGCCTGCGCGCGCCTGGGCCTCGCCGCCATGTACACCCCGCACGGCTTGCCGGTGGGAGATCGCATGCCGCCGCGCGTGGCCCCATTCTACGCCGTGGCGGAGCGCCTGGCCGCGCGATGGGGACGCGCCATCGTGTGTGTCTGCGAACGGGAAAAGAGCCTGGCGCTGGCCCACCGCATCGCGCCGCCCGGACAATTGTACGTGCTACACAATGGCGTTCGCGAGGTTCCCGGCGCGTTGCTCGCTTCCCCGGCCGTTTCTCCGCCGCGAATCGTCTCGGTGGCCCGCTTCGAGGCGCCCAAGGACCAGGCCACGCTTCTGGCCGCGTTGGCCCGCCTGGGCGATCTCCATTGGGAACTGGATCTGGTGGGCGACGGCCCCACCGAGGCCGCCATCCGGGGACTCGCCGAACGCCTCGGCATCGCCGGACGGGTTGGGTTCCTGGGCTACCAGGCGGACGTGGCGGCCACCCTCGCACGCGCCCAGATCTTCGCGCTCGCTTCCCGTTCCGAGGCCTTTCCGCGCAGCGTGCTGGAAGCCATGCGCGCCGGGCTGCCGGTGGTGGCATCCGACGCCGGCGGGGTATCCGAGGCGGTGGAAGACGGCATCACCGGCGCCCTGGTTCCGCGCGGCGATGCCGTGTCTTTCGCGGAAGCGCTGCGGCGCCTGATCCTGGACCCCGCCGCCCGCCAGCAGCAGGGCGCCGCGGCCCGCGCCCGCTACGAATCGCATTTCCGCCTGGAGTACATGATCGAGAAGACGGCCGCCCTCTACGAAGCCATCCGCCGGAACCGCGTTTGACCCAGGCAGCCGTGACCTATTGGAACAACTGCGGCGCAAACTCGGTCAGGTAGTTGCGCCAGTTGATCCAGGTGTGCGCTCCGGGGCTCTCCTTGAAGACCGGCGCGAAGCCGTGCTTCTTAAGCAGATCCACCGTGGCTCGGGAACTGGTGATCAGACCGTCGTCGACGCCCGTGCTGAGCCAGATGAGCTTGGTTCCTTTCTTCAAAGCCGGGTTGTCCAGGTCGGCCTTGTGGGTGGTCTCCCAATCCGGCGGGGCGGGAGCCGCCGGGGCTGCGGGAGCCGCTGCCGCGCCAGGCGCCGCGCCGCGTCCGGCCGCGCCTCGTCCACCACGTCCGCCGCCCAGGGTCGCTCCCGAGCTGAAGACGCCAATGTAAGCGAACTTCGCCAGGTTCATGAAGGCCACGTTCAGGGTCTGGCTTCCGCCCATGGAAAGCCCGGCGATGGCGCGGTCGTTGCGGCCGGTGAGTACGCGGTAGTTCTTTTCTATGTACGGCATGACGTCTTTGGTGAAATCTTCGTAGAATTCGTCCTGCCTGGGCGCGGCGCCCGGGGCTGCCGCCTCCGGAGCGGCTCCCCGGCCACCGCCAAACGTGGAAGTGGTGGTGTGACCGGCGGGCATCGCCACAATCATCGGCTTGGCCTTCTTGGCCGCAATCAGGTTGTCCAGAATGAAGCCCGCGCGTCCCACCGAGGGCCACGCATTGTCGTTGTCGCCCGAGCCGTGCAGGAGATAGAACACCGGATACTTCTGGCTGCCCAGCTCATATCCCGGCGGCGTGTAGACTTGCATACGGCGGAAGCGGCCCAGGGCCGTCGAGTAATAGGTGACCGACGCCACGGCGCCGTGCGGCACGTTCTTGGTGTCAAAGAAGTCCGAACCAGGCACTACCACCAGGCTTGACACATTGCTCAGGGATTCACTGATCGCGGAATTGCGCGGATCGACCACCGTAACCCCATCCACCACGAAGCTATAGCGGTACGCGCCCGGATCGAGCGGTCCCAGAACCACCTCCCACACGCCGTTATCGCCCTTCTTCATTTGCCCCGGATTCGGGGGCGGCGCAGCGGCTGGGGCATTGGCGGCTCCGCGGCCACCGCCGCCGGCCAGGGCGGGGATGTCGCCGCCGGTCAGCCGCACGTCCTGCGCCTGGGGCGCGAGGATACGGAAAGCTACGCGGCGGTCGGCCATGACTTCCGGCGAAATCACCTGGGGACCCGGCGCGCCTCGGCCCGCTCCCCGTCCCCTTCCCGGTTGCGCCGCCGCCGGGGCTGCCGCCGGTGGTTGCGCAAAAGCCGCCGCCACAAGAAACATGGCGGCCAGCGTGAAAATGAAAACTCCGCGTAGCGACATTGCATTCTCCTTACGAAAAAGACCTTTCGGAAGCCGAAGCCAGGCATCCGCATCTCCGAACCACTTTCAGTGTATTCGGAGTCGCGGTCAAGCGAAAGCGGAATTGAGGTGGGGCGGGATTCATCCTGCCGCCGGCCTTTTCCATGTATTACACTTCCAACAGATGAGCATTACCATCACCGTTCGGCTGCCGGACGATCTCGCGGAATGGCTCGACGGGGCTGCCCGGAAGGCGGGCGTGCCGCGCAGCGGCATCGTGCGCGACCAGTTGGAGCGCGCTCGCCGGACCCAGAAGCAGCCATTCCTGCGGCTGGCGGGCGCCGTATCCGGACCGCCGGATCTTTCCACCCGCAAGGGGTTCTCGAAATCGTGAAGGCGATGCCTCTTCCCCCGAAAGCGGTCTGCCTGTTGAGCGGCGGCCTGGATTCCTCGACCTGCCTGGCGCTGGCCCGCCGCCAGGGCTATGCCTGCTACGCCCTCACCTTCGATTACGGCCAGCGGCACCGCTACGAGCTGGAAGCGGCCGAACGCGTGGCGGCATTCATCGGCGTGGAAAAGCGCGTGGTGACGAAGATCGGGTTGGAGGCATTCGGCGGATCGGCGCTCACCGCCGATATCGCCGTCCCCAAGGGGCGCAGCGCCGCGGAAATGGGCGAGGGCATCCCGGTCACCTACGTGCCCGGCGCGCAACACCATCTTCCTTTCGTTCGCATTGGCCTGGGCCGAGACGCTCGAAAGCTCGGATATCTTCATCGGCGTCAATGCCCTCGATTACTCGGGTTACCCCGATTGCCGCCCCGAGTACATCGAGGCGTATGCGCGCATGGCCAACCTGGCCACGCGCGCGGGCGTGGAGGGCCGCACGCGCCTCGAGATTCACACGCCGCTCATCGGGCTCACCAAAGCCGAAATCGTCAAGCTGGCGCGCGAACTGGGCGTTCCCTTCGGCCTGACGCACAGTTGCTACGACCCCGGCCCGGGCGGCCGCCCCTGCGGGCAGTGCGACGCGTGCCTGCTGCGCGCCAAGGGTTTTCAAGAGGCCGGCATTGAAGATCGCTGAGCTGTTCTACTCCATTCAGGGCGAAGGCTCGTTGGTCGGCGTGCCTTCGTTTTTCATCCGCACCAGCGGCTGCAACCTGCGCTGCGCGTGGTGCGACACGCCCTATACCTCGTGGCAGCCCGAGGGCGTCGAGCTGTCTCTGGCGCAGATTCTGGACGAGGTGAAGGCTCATCCGGCCAAGCACGTGGTGGTGACCGGCGGCGAACCCATGATCGCGCCCGAAATCGTCCCGCTCACCAACCGCTTGCGCGACCTGGGGCTGCACATCACCATCGAAACCGCCGGTACGGTGTTCCAGCCGGTGGCTTGCGACCTGATGAGCATCAGCCCGAAGCTCGGCAATTCCACGCCCACGGGCAGTTGGGCCGAGCGGCACGACAGGCTGCGCATCCAGCCCGGCGTTCTGGCGGACCTCATGGCCCGGTACGAATACCAGCTCAAGTTCGTGATCGGGAAGCCGGAGGACGTGGAAGAGGCGCGCAGCCTCGCCGAGTCCCTGGGCGCCGGCCCGGAGCGGGTCATTCTGATGCCCGAAGGGGTGGATCGCGACATCCTCCGCGAGCGCGGCGTGTGGCTGGCCGAGATCTGCAAGGAAGAAGGCTTCCGCTTCAGCCCCCGCCTGCACGTGGAGTTGTACGGCCTCCGCCGCGGCGTGTAGGGGTGGGGCAGGTTGTTAACCTGCGGCGGGTTGCTAACCCGCCCGGAACCGCCTGTAAACAGGCCCCGGGCGCCGGTTGCCAACCGGCGCGCAGGATATCATCCTGCCCCACAAACACCTAACATTCCGGAACTCAGAACGTCTGATTGCGTATTAGCAAGAAGAAGATCCGTGCCCCTGGAACGCTCCTATGCTGCAAGATTTCGCATTCGGCCTTAAAATCCTTTTCAAACAGAAGTCGTTCACCGTGGCGGCCCTGTTGACCATCGCCCTGTGCATCGGGGCCAATACCGCTATCTTCACCGTCCTGGAGAACGTGGTGCTCCGGCCATTGCCCTACCCCGACGACGACCGGTTGCTCACCCTGTACAACATCTATCCCGGAGTCGGCGTGACGGATCGCGGGGCCAACGGCGTACCGGATTACCTGGACCGCCGCAAGATGACCGAGGTCTTCAGCGAGGTCGCGCTCATCGGCGACAACGGGTACGAAATCGGCATGAGCGGTTCCCCGCAGCGCATTCACGGGCAGTACGTCACGCCCTCTTTCTTCAAGACGCTGGGAGTGCGGCCGCTGCTCGGGCGCACGTTTACCGAGGAGGAAGCGACCCTGGGGAAGGAGAAGGTCGCGGTGCTCTCCGAAGGGCTGTGGAAGGAGCGGTTCGCCGGAGATCCGAAGGTGGCCGGGAAAGACATCCGGCTGAACGGCAATCTCTACCGCATCGTGGGCGTCATGCCGGGGACCTTCGGGATTCCGGGCGACGATGTGCGCGTGTGGGTGGCATTCGCGTTCCGGCCCGACCAGACCAGCGACGACGCCCGCCACAGCAACAATTGGGGAATGGTCGCCCGTCTCAAGCCGGGCGTGACCCTGACGCAGGCCCAGGAACGCATCAATGCCCTGAATCACCGCAACCTGGACCGGTTCGCGAAGTACCGCCAGTTGCTCATCAACGCCCGTTTCGGTACCAGGGTTCTGCGTCTGAAGGACGAGATGGTGCGCGACGTCCGTTCCGCGTTGTACCTGTTGCAGATCGCCGTGGGAGTGGTGCTGCTGATCGGCTGCGTCAACGTGGCCAACCTGATGCTGGCGCGCTCGAATGCGCGGATGAAAGAACTGGCCATCCGTTTCAGTCTGGGCGCCGGCCGCTGGCGCATCGCCCGCCAGTTGCTCACCGAGAGCCTGCTGCTCTCTCTGGCGGGGGGCGCGCTCGGGGTGGGCGTTGCATACGGAGGCGTGCGCCTGCTTTCGTATCTTGGCGCCAAGGAACTGCCGCGCGGGCCGGCCATCGGAATCGATGGAACGGCGCTGGCCTTCACCGCCGCCATTGCGCTCCTGGCCGGCATCGCGTTTGGCAGCGCGCCGCTGTTCCACGTGCTGCGCCGCGACCTCAACGAAGTCTTCCGCGGCGGGGAGCGGTCGGGCACGGCGGGGCGCGGCGCCGCCTGGGTGCGCTCGGCCCTGGTGGTGTGCCAGTTCGCGCTGGCATTCATCCTGCTCATCGGGTCCGGCCTGCTGACCATGAGCTTCGCGCGGCTGCTGAAAGTGGACCCGGGGTTCAGGACCGATAACGTCGAGACGGCCGAAATCGCCCTGCCCAAGGTGCGCTACAGCGACGATGCCCGCGCGCGCAACTTCCTCTCCGACCTGTTAGCCAGGCTGGCGGCCATCCCCGGCGTCCGCCACGTGGGGGTCACTACGTTCCTGCCATTCTGCGGCGACAACAACTCCAGCGTGATCGGGGTGGTGGGCCATCCGCTCGGGCCCGGCGAACCCCCGCCCGTGCCGGGGTGGAACCACGTGAACGCGGGATACCTTTCGGCCATGGGCATCCCCGTTCTGGAGGGCCGCGCAATCTCCGAATCCGATGGACCCGATTCCCAAAAGGTGGTGGTGATCGACCAGTTCCTGGCGCGCAAGTACTGGCCCCGGGGCAATGCCGTCGGCGCCCAGATCACCCGCGGCCTCGAACTCGGAGGGTTCAAGCCCGATGTGTGCACGGTGGTAGGCGTGGTGGGCAGCGTGAAGACCGGCGACCTGGCGGAGAACAACCCCGTCGGCCAGATTTACTATTCGTACAAGCAGTACACGCCGCGGGACATGCACCTGGTACTCCAGACGAACAACGGGAGCTCGCAAACGGTAGCCGCGGTTCGCCGGGAGCTGCGGCGAGCCGACCCGGAGATGCCGCTGTTCGACGTCAAGAGCATGACCGAGCGGCTGCGGTCTTCTCTGGCCACCCGGCGTGCGGTCGTGGCCCTTTGCCTGATGTTCGCCGCCCTGGCGCTGCTGCTGGCGGCCATCGGCGTCTACGGCGTGCTGGCGTATTCCGTGTCGCAGCGCACGCGCGAAATCGGCGTCCGGGTGGCGTTGGGGGCCGGCGCGCGCGATGTCGTCGGGATGGTGGTGGGCCAAGGCCTGCGTATGGCCGCCGCCGGTCTGGCCATCGGCGCCGTGGGCGCGTTCGCCGTCACCCGCCTCATGTCGGCCATGCTGTTCGAGGTCCGGCCGTCGGACCCGGCGGTCTTCCTGATAGTTACCGTGGTCCTGGCGGCGGTGGCCGCCATAGCGTCCCTGATCCCCTCAACTCGCGCGGCCCGCATTCCCCCAGCCGTGGCTCTGCGTTACGAATAACACGCGCCGGATAACCGCTCCAACCGCTCCCTGACGGTCGCGGCTCGCCAAGTTCCTGATGAGCCGCGACCGTCAGTACCTACCGAGTGGAATCCTTGCCGTTTTGGCCAGGATATTTCCGACGATGTCCATTTCGGCCCATCTCCATGGGCCCTCGGCTGCACTCCGAAAATAACTCCAACTTCCGACTTACGAGTTTTTCTCGGCGTCTCCGCGTCTCCGCGTCAAGAAGGGGTCCTGTTTGGTTCCGGCTATGCAAGGTTAGGGAGCGGTTGCCGGCAATTGGACCCTTTACTTCGTGTCAGGCCCCTACTTCCGGCACATGGCGGTCAGAAAGCGCCCGTCGGGGCTGACGTACTCCTTGACCGTCTCCAGCCCGCCCTGCTGGCGCAGCAGCCAGCGGAAAGCTTCGGCGGTGTAGGTGTACTGAAAATTCAGGCCGATGCGCTCGCCGCGCGCCAGATCCACGTCTTCGCCCGCCGCGATCACCGTTAGATCGCGGTCCGCGTGGAAGTAGCGCGTGACGATGTGGAGTCCCGCGTGGCGGTCGTCGCGCTTGTGGTCGTAGCGGATTTCGCCGTCGTCCTCCGCCACGCCCACGCTGGCCAGCAGCGCCCAGGCGAACTTCTTCGCCGCCGGGTTGACGCGCCGCGCCATGGTCTTCTCCTCGTCGTATGCCTCGCCGTCGACGATCAGCCGGTCGCCCGGCTTCATGCACTGCGAGAGATAGCGAATCTCCGCCAGCGGATCGAACGCCCCCATGGTGTTGCCAGACATGATGAACAGGCGCTTCGGCTCGGCGGCGTCGGCCGCGTACACCAGGTGGGTGGGGCTGGAAATATCGGCTTTGATCCCCGCCGTCTCGATATCCTCGTCTTCGGCCCCGGCGCAGGCCATCTCGAGCAGCGTCTGGCTGGCGTCCACGGGGAAGTACGCGCACTCGCAGCCGGCATCCTTGAGCGCCATCATCAGTTGGATATCGCGCACGCCGTCGCCCGCGCCGAAGCTGATCACCGGCGCGCGCTCGCCGAAGTGCCGGGCCAGCTCGGCCGCTTGGCTCGAAATCAGCTTCCAGGTCTCCCTCAGCCCCCCATAGAGCCCCGGATCCCTGGTCAGCGCGGACCACTCGGCGGCGGAACGCGGGAACCAGAAGAAGAACTTCTCGGGCAGGTCGCGAGCCTCGAGGGCCTCGGTGAACTCCTGCTTGATATCCGTTTCCGTGAGAATTACGTCCACTCGCATAAGCCATCCCTATTATGGCAGGGCGCGAACCGGGTCAAAACCCCATCACCTGCATGCCGCCGTCCACGAACAGGATGTTGCCAGTCACTCCGCGGCCCAGGCGGCTGGCCAGAAACACGGCCGCATCGGCCACTTCCGAGGGTTCCGTGTTCCGGCGCAGCGGCGCGCGGGCGGCGATGGTGTCCAGAATCGACGAGAAATCCTTGACGGCGCGCGCCGAGACGGTCTTGATGGGTCCCGCCGAAATGGCGTTCACGCGGATGTCGCGCTCTCCCAGTTCGCTCGCCAGGTAGCGCATGGCGGCTTCCAGGGCGGCCTTGGCCACCCCCATCACGTTGTAGTTGGGAATCACCCGAGTGGAGCCCAGGTAGGTCAGCGTGGTCAGGGAGCCGCCGCCGGTCATCAGCGGCGCGGTGGCGCGGGCCACCGCCACCAGCGAGTACGCGCTCACGTCCTGGGCCAGCAGAAAGCCCGCTCTCCCGGTTTCCAGGAACGGCCGCGTAAGGTCTTCCTTGTTGGCGAACGCCAGGCTGTGCACCACGGCGTCGAGCGGCCGGCCCAACGCGCGCAGAGATTCGGTCAGCGCGGCCAGCTCGTCCTCTTTGGTGACGTCGCACGGCAGAATCGCCGGCGCGCCCAGGTCCCGCGACAGCTCTTCGATGGCCTCTCTCTGACGCTCCCCCAGGTACGTCAGCGCCAGCGTAGCGCCTTCCCGCGCAAACGCCTGGGCGATGGAATACGCCAGGCTCCAGCGATTTGCGATACCCAGAACCAGGGCCAGTTTGCCTTCCAGCAGTTTGGACATGGAGATATCAGTTTACAGGGAAAACGCCCTTGATGACCGCGCGCCTGTGTAGGGTCAAGCCTTCGGGCCTGCCGCCGGCCTTCCGGACGGCGTTCCTCGCACCCGCGCCATGCGCTTCTCCGCATTACGTTATCATTGCCCTTTACCTGGCATATCGCATGACTAAAGCGGCCCCTATTCAGGCCTCCCCAAGCGCGTCGCCCCGTTTCCTTCCGGCGCTGCTCATCTTGTTTGCCGCCAGCGGCTGCGCGGCGTTGATTTATGAAATCGTCTGGTACCAGTTGCTGCAACTGGTGATCGGCTCTACCGCCGTCTCGCTGGGCGTGTTGCTGGCTACCTTCATGGGCGGTCTGTGCCTGGGCAGCATCGGCCTGCCGCGCTATCTTCGGCCGGGGCGTCACCCTCTCAAGGTCTATGCGCTCCTGGAGATTGGGATCGGCGCTTGCGGTCTGCTGGCCCTGATAGGCATGCCGTTGATCGGCGGAATATACAGCGCGGCGGTGGGTCACGGCTTCCCTTCGGTGATTCTGCGGGCCGTGGTATGCGCCATCTGCCTGCTGCCGCCCACGATCCTGATGGGGGCCTCTTTGCCGGCCGCCGCGCGGTGGGTCGAAACCACGCCCAAGGGCGTCTCCTGGCTGGGCCTTTTGTATGGCGGGAATACCGCCGGGGCCGTCTTCGGCTGCCTGCTGGCGGGGTTCTATCTGCTGCGCGTGCACAGCATGGCCACCGCGACCTTGGCCGCCGCCGCCCTCAATGCCGGAGTCGCGCTGACCGCCTGGCTGCTGGCCGCCCAGAGCCCGCACAAAGCCTCGCCGCCGGCGCCCGTGGAAGCCATCCCCGCCGGCTATTGGCCGGTGTACCTCGCCATTGCTCTCTCCGGCGCCGGGCGCCTTGGGGGCCGAGGTGGTCTGGACCCGGCTGCTCGGCCTGATGCTCGGCGCCACCGTCTATACCTTCGCCATCATCCTGGCGGTCTTCCTGGTGGGCTTGGGCATTGGCAGCGCGGTGGGGGCTGCCCTGCTCCGAAACGTGCGCCCCCGCTCCGCCTTGGGCGCCTGCCAACTGCTCCTGGTTCTCGCCGTTGCCTGGTCCGCGTTTCAGATCGCCCAGTCTCTTCCGTTCTGGCCCATCAACCCGTTCCTCTCCGCCAGCCCGTGGTACACCCTCCAACTCGATATGGCGCGGTGCGTTTGGGCCGTGCTGCCGGCGGCGCTGCTGTGGGGAGCCAGCTTCCCATTCGCCCTGGCGGCGGCCGCGCAGGGCGGCGACCCGGGACGCCTGGTGGGCCGCGTCTACGCCGCCAACACCGCCGGCGCCATTGTGGGCGCCCTGACCTTCAGCGCCATCATGATTCCGTGGATTGGCACCCGGCGCTCGGAAGGCCTGTTGATCCTGATTCCGCTGGCGGCCGCTCTGACCGTGCTGGCGCCGCTGGTCCGGCGGTCGCGCTCGCAAATCGGCGCCGCTCTGCTGACCGCCTCCGCCGTGGCCGCCGTGTTCCTGGCCTTCAACGTTTCCGATGTCCCAGGAGAGCTGATCGCCTACGGCCGCCGCATGATGATCACCAGGAACAGCTCCGAGATCCTCTTCACCGCCGAGGGCATCAATTCGTCCATCGCCATTTCCCGCTGGAGCGACGGCGCCGTGCAGTTCCACGTCAGCGGCAAGGTGGAAGCCTCCACGGAGCCCTATGACATGCGCCTGCAGCGCATGTTAGGCCACCTGCCCGCCCTGATCCACCCCGCCCCGAGTTCGGTGCTGGTGGTGGGCTTCGGCGCCGGCGTCACCGCCGGCACGTTTGTGCTCCACCCCACCATCGATCGCATCGTCATTTGCGAGATGGAGCCGGTCATCCCGCGAACGGCCAAGATTTACTTTCACGAACAGCACTACGACGTCCTGGACGACCCACGCACCCACATGGTCTTCGACGACGCACGCCACTATGTCCTGACCACCCCCGAGAAGTTCGACATCATCACCTCCGACCCCATTCACCCCTTCGTCAAAGGCAGCGCCACGCTGTATTCGAGGGAGTACTTCGAGATGGTCAGGGAGAAACTGAATCCCGGCGGCGTAGTCACTCAATGGGTGCCGCTATATGAGAGCGACGCCGATACCGTGAAGAGCGAGATCGCCACTTTCTTCGACGTTTTCCCCAACGGCACAATTTGGGCCAACGAGTTGAGCGGCGGCGGCTACGACCTTGTCCTCCTGGGCCAGGTCGAGCCGACGCGGATCGATGTGGACGCCATCCAGCATCGCCTGGATCAGCCCGACTACGCAAGAGTAGCCGGGTCGCTGCGTGAGGTCGGGCTGGGCTCCGCCATCGATCTCTTCGCGACCTACGCCGGCCGCGCATCCGACCTGAAGCCCTGGCTCCTCGGCGCCGAGCTGAACCGCGATGGCAACCTGCGCCTGCAATACCTGGCCGGAATGGCGCTCAATAACAGCCGCGAAACCGCCATCTACGCCGAGATGCTGAATTACCGCGCCTACCCGGAAGACCTGTTCACGGCCAGCGAGCAGAGGAAGGCCGAGCTGATATCGGCCATGCACGCGTCCGACGGGAGATAGCGGGGGTGACGTAGCCTCTCGGGCTGCCGCGTCGAGACTCATCTCGACGCATGGCGCCGGGCGGAACACAAGGCTCGACATGAGTGTCGAGCCGGCAGACTGGGAGCCGGGCCACGGAAAACGTGGAGCGGATCCCCCGCGACCGGCATCAGGCCGCGTACAATTTCGCCACATGGAGGCGCTTCCGGTCTTTTTCCACGCGCCAGAGGTCATACTGAAGCTGCTGGTTAAGCCAGCTTTCGGCGCTGGTATCGAAGGCGATCGAGAGACGGACCGCCATCTCCGGGCTGATGCCCGCACGCCCGTTAAGGATGCCGGACAGCGCCTTCCGGCTCACGCCGAGCGAGCGCGCGGCGTCGGTAACGGTCAAGTTAAGCGGCTCCAGGCACAGTTGCCTGAGCAACTCACCCGGGTGCGGCGGATTATGCATCTTCATGGTCGCCTCAATGGTAATCCTCGTAGCCTACGCGATCTACGTCCTTCCCGGCGCAAGTGAACGTTACGCGCCAGTTGCCACTCACCTTCACGGCCCACGTGCCCTTTCGGGAGCCGCGAAGCTCGTGGAGAGCCAAGCCGGGCAAGTCCATATCGCGAGCGCTGGTCGCGACGTTCAGACGGCCGAGGATGAGCCGGAGCCGGTCGCCGTGTTTCGCTTGAATTCCCGATCTGGATCCGGTGGCGAAGAACAGTTCGAGTCCTTTGTGTCGAAACCCTTGGATCGCCACGGCTACCAGTGTAACCCATATGGTTACAGGTTGCGGGCCGCGGCGCCGCAATATTGCAGGTTGCGACATCGATGGACTCTTGCGAAGACCCTGCCCCCGGCGCTACCGCTCCACCGCTTTCCTGGGCCGTCCGCCCAATCTTCCATTCGCTCTGGACGCCGTCTTCTTCGCCCTGCTGCTCGACCTGCCGCCAACTTGACCTAACCGGGACGCCATCCATGTCTTGGAGCCCAGAAAGCCCTCCAAGAGACCGGGCACATAGAGATCCGCATCCGATGATCATTCGGATAGATCACGATCCGCGGCCCGTCGAGCCCGAGGACCCGTTGGCACGGCTGATTTTAGCTGAATTCCTAAGCGCTTGGGTTCGGTGCGAACCCCGACGCTGCTCGCGCAGCACTGCATCGCCAACCTGCGGAGGATTCGCGTTGTAGGGGAGAGGCCTGCCCAGCCCTCCTTGCGCGCATTGGGCGACTTGCCTCCGCGCGGGGTTTGCCGTACTCTGGAGACAATGGAAGTGCAACTTACCCCCGACCAGCAGGCGTTCGTTCGTCAAGCCATTGCAAGCGGGCGGCTTAACGGCGAAGAGGATGCAGTGCGGGAAGCCCTTGCCTTCTGGGAAGAGCGCGAGCGCACCCGCGCGGGAATTCTGGCCGCTCTCGATAAGGCCGAAGCCTCTCTTGCTCGGGGTGAGGGGCGCATCGTCGAGGAGCTATCCATGCACGACCTTGCCGGAGAGGTGAAGCAGCGCGGACGCGCCCGCCTGGCGGCGGAGCGACAACGTCTCTAATGGCGCATCGTCTTGCGCCGGAAGTTGAAACCGAGCTGGACGACATCTGGTATTACATCGCCAAGGGAAGCGACAGCATCGAGATCGCCGACCGGGTAATCGATTCCATTACCGATAGGTTCTTTCTCCTGGCCACATGGCCGCATATCGGACGACGCCGGGATGGAGATTTGCGCCCCGGCTTACGAAGTTTTTCGGTGGGCGCCTATGTCATCATCTACCGCGTTGAAGCCGAAGATGTGCTGATTCTTCACGTCATGCGTGGGAGCCGCGATATTGAGGGTTTGCTGCGGCAGTGATTTTGTGCCGGCGAATCCTGATTCGATCTCCCGGCTCCATAACGGCCTCACAGCAGTTCGCAACGACTTCGTAAGTAGTGGTTGACACCAACCGGCAATCGTCCGTCCGTTGCCGCACGCCTGCTTGTCGCAGCGACGATTGCCATGCCCGCTGGCGTCGCTTCAGCACGACATGGCTTGAAGTGTCCTGTTTTCCTCCCCCGCGGAACCCCGCGCCGAGTCCCTGCAGTCCACCGCCTGAGCCACGGCCGCTTCCAGACTCGGGTTGGGCGCCGCCAGCAGGGTCTCTCCCCAGCCATCCGGCAGGTTGATTCGCACTCGGACGGCGGCCGCGTTGGGGGCCGCGCTACGGTAGGTCACCGTATATTGCTCGAGCACGGCGCGGTGCGCTGCCTGCACGCAGGCATCGATTTCCGCCGCGGTTCCGGCGATGCGGAAATCGCCCAGCGTACTTCGGCAAAGATCTTCCAGAAGGGGGTCGGGCTCCTGGCAGATGGCGGTAACGGACGCTCCGCACCTCCAGGCCGCCGACTGCACGTCTGCGCGCGTCTCCGGCCTCCCGGCTTCGGTCTCGCTGTACACGATGACGCGCCGCATGCCGGGAGCCGCGACGGTTGGATCGAACGCCCGCTGGAGCGCGCTCCAAACTCCGCGGAAATACACGCGTTCCCGGGTGGGATCGAACAACGTCTCGGCCTGCGCGCGATCGGCGGCCATCTCCACTCCGGCTTTTTCCAATGCCACCCTGGAGCCACCCTGGTCGGAAGCGGTGACATACGGAACGATCCACCAGACGTCCGATGGGCGCTTCCAGCGCAGCGCGTTCAGCGCGCCTCGATGGCAGGATGACGGCCCGGGTCCGGCCGGCCGTGGAAATACGAACACCACGGTCAGGGGGTCGGCGCCCGGCCGGCGCTCCGCCTGGTAATCCACCACGGGCTGGCCGTCCTCGTCGAGCAGGATCTCCACGGGGACGACGAGCGCCGGCTCCCCGCTCTCGCGGGCTACTTCCAGTTCCAGCCGGCGAAGCCCGTCCGGGCCGGCTTCCAACCGTCCGCCCACCTGCAAATGGGCGCCTTGCCGCGACCGCGCGGCCGCCGCCTTGATGCGGCGCAGCGATTCGAAAGCCCTTTTGCGCACCGCGTTGCCGGGATCTCCCAACATGCGGCCCAAGACTTCCGCAAAGCGCGGGTCGGCGGTTTCGCCCATGGCCCAAGCGGCGCTCGCGCGGAACAACTCGGACTCATGCGTCACCATCTGGAACAGGCCCGAAATGGCCGAAGGATCGCTCATCCGGTACAGCCCCAGCAAGGCATTGCCTACCACTCGATTGTGAGGGTCGCTTGCAGCCGACTGCAGCGCCGCGCGCGCCTCTTCCGTGCGCCGCCCCCAGAGCGTCTCCACCACGTTGGCGCGCACGCGCGGGTCCGCCTCGGCCATGCGATGCCGCACCCAATCCAGGTTGCGCTGTTCGCGGCCAATCATCAGAACCGCTTTGGAGCGGAGATGTGGATCCGGATGGCGCACCATGCCTCGCAAGGAGCCGACCGCACGCGGACCTTTGGCAATCTCGCTCAGGATATCCATCATGCGCTTGGCCTTGTCCGGAGCCACCCGGCTGGGCGAAGAACCGTCGCCCGCCAGCCTCCTGGCCATGCTCACGTCCATCATCGAATCAACCACGCTGGCGCTGCGCGCCGCCGCCACCGCTTGGTTCAGGGTCAAGGCTGGATCGGAAAGCGTTTCCACCAGCATGTCGCGACCTACCAGCAATGAGATCAGGTAGTGGTAGCCTTTTGAATCGTCGGGTGTTTTCAGTATTTCGACGGCGGCGGCGTAGAACCTGTCCCGGTCCTTTTCCAGCATCTTCCGGATCAGCTTGCGGTACTCGGCGGCGGGCGGAGCGAACCCCCGTATCAGGGCTGCCAGCCTGGTTTTGTCCTCATCCGCGAAATCCCGGACGGCGCACTCCACAGTATATTCATCGTCGGATTGCGCCCGATCTTTAGTCTCCTGGGAGCGGAACCATGCGTCCCGAAGAGCCGGGACGCGGCACTCTGAAGCGTGCGCCACGATGCATGTGAGGCTCTCCCGGGGCCACTATAATTTAACTAATGTCCAAGAACAGTTTCGGCGCGGCTTCCCGGCTGCGCGTTGGGGATGCCGACTACCAGTATTTCCGCCTGGCCGCTCTCGAAGAGCAGGGCGTGGGCCACGTCGCGCAATTGCCGTTTTCCACCCGGATTCTACTCGAAAACCTCCTGCGCCAGGAGGACGGCCGGCGGGTTTCGGCGGCCGACGTGGATTATGTGGCGCGGGCGGAGGCTGGGTCCAACCCCAAGGAAATCAGCTTTATGCCGGCTCGCGTCCTGCTACAGGACTTCACCGGCGTGCCGGCGGTGGTGGATCTGGCGGCCATGCGCGACGCCCTGGTCGCCATGGGGGTGGACCCCAACCGCGCCAACCCGCTGTTGCCGGCCGACCTGGTGATCGACCATTCCGTGCAGGTGGACCGTTTCGGCTCCCGTGACGCCTTCGACGTGAATGCCTTGCTCGAGTTCCAGCGCAACCGGGAGCGCTACATTCTGCTTCGCTGGGGGCAGACGGCTTTCCGCAATTTCCGCGTGGTCCCGCCCGATACCGGCATCGTGCACCAGGTGAACCTGGAGTACCTGGCCCCCGTGGTTTTCACCGCCGACGGGGTGGCCTATCCCGATACCGTGGTAGGCACCGACTCCCATACCACCATGATCAACGGCCTGGGCGTTCTGGGCTGGGGCGTGGGCGGCATTGAGGCCGAAGCCTGCATGTTGGGCCAGCCCATTTCCATGCTGCTGCCGCCGGTGGTGGGCTTCAAGCTGCATGGCCGGCTCAACGAAGGCTGCACGGCCACGGACCTGGTTCTCACCATTACCCAGATGCTTCGCAAGAAGGGGGTGGTGGGCAAGTTCGTGGAATTCCACGGCGCCGGTCTCAGCGCCTTGAGCCTGGCGGACCGCGCCACGGTGGCCAACATGGCGCCGGAATACGGGGCCACCATGGGCTTCTTTCCGGTGGACGCGGAAACCATCGCCTATCTACAACTCACCGGCCGCCCGCCGGAGAGGATCGCGCTGGTGGAAGCCTACGCCAAGGCGCAGGGCCTGTTCCGGACGGATGCCACGCCCGACCCGGTCTACGCGGACGTGGTGGAGCTGGACCTGGCGACTGTCACGCCTTCGATGGCCGGTCCCAAGCGCCCCCAGGACCGCCTCGAGCTGCACGACGTGAAGAAGAGCTTCCACGATGCGTTTCCGGGAGTCAAGAATACCGCGACGGCCGAGATCGACGGGCAGGATGTCGAGATCGCTTCCGGAGCGGTAGTCATCGCCGCCATAACAAGCTGCACCAATACCTCGAATCCCTCCGTGATGCTGGCGGCGGGACTGGTGGCGAAGAAGGCGGTAGAGCGCGGGATGGTCGTGAAGCCCTGGGTCAAAACCAGCCTCGCGCCGGGCTCGAAAGTGGTGATGGATTACTATCGCCAGGCGGGGCTGCTGCCCTATCTCGAACAGCTCCACTTCCAGCTTGTGGGCTTCGGCTGCACTACCTGCATCGGCAACAGCGGTCCGCTGCCGGAGCCGGTGGCGCAGGCCGTGCAGAAGGGCAACCTGGTGGTGGCGGCGGTGCTCAGCGGCAACCGGAATTTCGAGGGCCGCATCAACGCGCTGGTGAAGGCCAACTACCTGGCTTCTCCGCCGCTGGTGGTAGCGTATGCCCTGGCCGGTACGATGGACCTCGATCTGGCGCACGAACCTCTGGGCCGGGACGCCCAAGGCGCGGATGTCTTCCTACGCGATATCTGGCCCACCAACGCCGAGGTGCAAGGGGCCGTGCGGGCAGCTATCGGTCCCGAGATGTTCCGCGAACAATACGGGCGCGTTTTCGATGGCGACGATAATTGGAAGAACGTGCCGGCGCCCTCCGGCCTGACTTATCAGTGGGACGAGTTATCCACCTACATCAAGAAGCCGCCTTACTTCGATCACATGGCGGACCCTCGCCAGCCGGTGTCGGACATGCGCGCGCTGCGCGTGCTGGCCCTGCTGGGCGATTCGGTTACCACGGACCACATTTCGCCCGCCGGCTCCATTCCCAAGGACACTCCGGCCGGCCGCTACCTGATGGCGCAAGGAGTCGAGCCGAAGGATTTCAATTCTTACGGGGCGCGCCGCGGCAACCATGAAGTCATGGTGCGCGGCACGCTGGCCAACATCCGGCTGCGCAACCAGCTCGCGCCCGGAACCGAGGGCGGCTGGACCGTGCACCTGCCCGATGGCGAGCCGATGTCCATCTACGACGCTTCCATGCTGTACCAGCGGGATGGCGTGCCGCTGGTGATTCTGGCCGGCAAGGAGTACGGATCCGGCTCCTCGCGCGATTGGGCGGCCAAGGGAGTGGCGCTGCTGGGCGTGCGGGCGGTGATCGCCGAAAGCTTCGAGCGCATCCACCGTACCAACCTGGTCGGCATGGGGGTGCTGCCGCTGCAGTACCGCGCCGGGGAAAGCGCTGCCAGCCTGGGGCTGACGGGGAAAGAGGTCTTCCACATCGAAGGCGTGCGGGCGGCAATCGAAAGTGGAGGGGAAGCGGTTGTGCGGGCGGTGGGGGACGGGTCGGAGAAACATTTCCAAGTGGTGGTGCGAGTGGACACGCCGCAGGAGGTGGCATACTACCGTAACGGCGGCATTTTGCCGTATGTGTTAAGGCAGTTGGCGGGGAGCGGGTAAGGGCCGGCTTGCGTCAGGGCGCAACCACCGCGAGCGATCCTACTCCTTGGAAGTCGCTGTCGCGGCTGACGAGCGTCGCGCCAATGGCAAGCGCTGTTGCAGCTATCCACAGGTCGTTCTCATCCAGCGAGAGACCCTGGCGCTGCTGGGCCAGCTTCACATTCGCGTAGGAATCGCCGGCGCCTGGTGGGACCGGCTCACACGGTAGTTCCGCGAACAGTTTCCGGGCTTTTGCTTCGAGATCGGCTCGACGTCGCCCCGGGGCCAGCCTCCCCACGCCGTACAGGATCTCGCCGCGCGTGATCGTGCAGATCGCCACGCGGTCGTCGGCTCGAACCGATGAAAGCCAGGACGCCATTCGCGCGTCCGCACGCATCAAAGCGCTGATGACGTTGGTGTCGAGGAGATAGATCACGGCCGGATCAGTCCGAGAAGAGGTCGCGTGTCTGGATGGGCAGCCGGCCGGCCGCAATGGCCGCGTCGAGTGCAGCCACGTCCGAGGAACTCAAGTGGGGTGGTTCGCGCATGACCCTCAACACCGCGGCAGCCGAGCCGGGGCGGTCTTCACAGTCAGCCTCCACGAGCGAACTCAACCGCTCGATGGCCAGTTGCTGGATGCTCTTGTGCTGCGCCGCCGCGATGCCCGCGAGGCTGCGCGCCAGATCGTCCGGCATCTCGATGGTCAGGTTCGCCAACGCGTTCGCCCCCTGCACATATTGTTGTACGAGCCGCGCGCGGAAGCAAGCGGCAATTGTCGTTCCCGGCGTTTCCGCCGGGGCTATTTCCATGACAGGCGTCTCACGGGAACGATCACTTTGATCCCTGAGACACACAATTCCTTCTGTTGCAAGACTCCAAGCAGTCCCTGCGCGTCTGTGTAATGGTACAACGGGCCGGAAGGACGCTGCGATAGGAATTCCCGAACTGATTTCAGCCTTGCAAGATTAGACAAAACTGCCTACACTTTCCGCCGAATGCTGCCGAGCCGCACAAGTTCTCGCCTTTGCCGCTGATTCCGGTGCCACTGATCCCTCTGGAAGTAGTGCCGGTCTCCGTCACAGAATACCGCCAACCGCGCCACAACGAAAGCAGCTTCGAGCGAACGTCTAGTTGCGACCGGAAATTCCCAGGGCTGCGACTTACGATAACCCCCCGGTGAAGTCCCCTCCTGGGTAGTGTGCGTACTCCTGAGCGCGCTGGCTTCCCGCCAGGATAGGCGCCGTGCGCCCTTTGCCTCACGTTCCCGCTCCCCGCGCCTCCCGCAGCACCGCGCACCACCCCGGATACCCTCTTGACGCCGAGTACGCATCTTCCTCCAGCGTGAACGCGACATCGATGCGTGCCCCCGCCGCGAACTCTTCCGCTCGCACCGCGTAGTTCCAGGCTTTCAACACCAGCGTCCGCCCGTTCTGGCGGACTACAATTCGCAGGTGCTTTTCGCCGAAGACCACTGGCGCCCCGGCGACTTCCACATCGCTCGCGGCGAAAATTGGCTGCTGGTTGCCGTGGCCGAAAGGAGCCAGGGCGAAGACCCCGGTGGCGGCTTGTTCGTCGATCTCACGCAGATCCACCGTGGCGTCGATCTCCACCGTCGGCGCGAAGTCCCGAGCACCCAGGCGCGCCAAAGCGTAGGCGTTGAAGCGCTCGCGGAACTCGGCTACGCGGGCTTCTTCCAGCGTCACGCCGGCGGCGTATTGGTGGCCGCCGTAGCGCACGAACAGGTCCGGCATGGAATCAAGCGCTTCGAGCAAATGAAACGCGGGGATGCTTCGGCCCGAGCCTTGCACCAACCCATCGCCGGCGTTGCGGCCCAGGACGAACACGGGGCGGCGCCGGCGCTCGACGATGCGGCTGGCCACTATGCCCAGCACGCCGCGATGCCAGGCGGCATCGTAGTAGACCAGGGCGGCGGCCGACGGGTCCACCGGGGCGCGCTCGCAGGCTTCCCGGATGCCGTCTTCCACCTGCCGGCGCTCGGCGTTCTGGGTGTTGAGCTGCCCGGCCAGTTCGCGGGCGCGGTCCGGGTCGGCGGTGAGGAACAGCTCGATGACGCCTTCCGCGGTATCCATGCGGCCGGCGGCGTTGATCCGCGGCGCGATCTGAAATGCCACCTGGCGGGCCGATGGAGCCTTGCCGGCGGCGATGCCGGCCACGTCAAACAGGGCGCGCAAACCGGGATTGCGCACCGAGTTCAGGCCCGCGAGGCCATGCTTGACCATGACGCGATTCTCCCCGGTGAGCGGAACCACGTCCGCCACGGTGGCGATGGCCACGATCTTCAGAAACGACTCCGAGACGCGGCGCAGCTTCTCCGCCGGCCAGCCGAGCCGCCCCAGAAAAGCCTGCGCCAGCTTGAAGGCCACGCCGGCGCCGCACAGGTTCTTCTCGGGATAGGCGCAGTCCGCGCGGTTGGGGTTGAGCACGGCGAACGCGGGCGGCGGATCGGCATCGGGCAGGTGGTGATCGGTGACGATGACGTCCACGCCCAGCGCGGCCGCGCGCCGCACCACTTCGGCCGCACGGATTCCGGTATCCACGCTGACGATCAGCGTCACCCCCTGCACGGCGGCGACTTCCACCGCTTCGGGGCGCATCCCGTAACCGTCCTTCAGGCGATGCGGGACGTGCCAACTGGCGTCCCCACCAGCCATTCCGATGGCCTTCATGAGCAGCGCCACCGAGGTTGCGCCGTCCACGTCGTAATCGCCGTAGATCAGGATCTTCTCGCGCCCTCGGACGGCTTTCTCCAGACGCGCCGCGGCGCGCTCCATGTCGCGCAGGCCGAGCGGGTCATGGAGAGCGTCGAGCGAAGCCTCGAGATACAGGCGCGCTTCAGCCGGATCGGCGAACCCGCGGTTAGCCAGGACCTTGGCGGCGGGGGTTCCGATGCCCAGGGCGGCGGCCAGACGTTCGGCGGCCGGCGGGTCGGTGACGGGAAAGATCCAGCGGGAAAGGGCCGGCGTCATAGGGCTAACCCGATGTGGCGCACGCACTCTTGCGTGCCGCATCGAGACTCGTCTCGATGCCTGCCCGCGCGCGAAACCAAGCGTCGGCATGAGTGCTGACGCGGCACGCTAAAGCGTGCGCCACGATGCCTAGTTCTTGGAATAGAAGCCGCCCAACGAGTCGTCATCTTCCGCGTCGTTATCGGCCGTGCGCGCCAGGATTTCCTCGTCCAGGTCGCAGAACTCGTCGTACCAATCGGGCTGCACGTCGTAAACGTAGAGGCGGGAATTGAGATCGAAGGCCAGCTCGAGCGAACATGTGGCGCCCTTATGGGAGCGCAGCTTGCGGATGCGCGCTTCGTATTCGCGCTGCTCTTCGCGGGTGAACTCGCCCTCCTCGATCTGTTCGGTCAGTTCGTCGAGGTCGGCGACGTCGAACTCGGCGGCGCCGAACATGACCAGCTTGACTCCGGCTTTGCGGGCCACATCCAGGAACATCTGGTAGTCGGGGTATCGTTCCACGTCCCACAGAACCAGCGGCAGTCCTTTTAGGCCGCCAGGGTCGCTATAGAACACGGCGAACTCAGATGCCGCCAGGTATGCCACCATCTCTCGTTTCAGCGTTTCCAGATTCAGATCCACGGTTAACCTCATTCCTGGACCGGCGCCAGAACGTCGGCATCGCCAGCCAGATCGCGGGCGGAGGGCGTCACAATGGTCCTCGGTCCGATTGGAATTTTGCGTTTTTCCTCGATCGCGGCGCGCACGTCGGCTTCGCCCACAAAATCGACTGGTTTGTTGGCAGGCGAAAGCGCCTGCCCCACCCGATTGGCAGGCGGAAGCGCGTGCCCCACCGACGCCAGGTAGCGCTCCACGGCGGCGGCCACCGTTGGACGGTCGAGCGGCGCCTCCTTACCTGCCGGGGCGGCGGCGCCATAATCGAGCGGGGTTTCGAAAGCCTCTTCGGCCCGCCGCGTTACATACGCCAGGCGCTTGATATTGATCAGGTGCAGCGGGCCCACGTTGTCCGAGGTGCTGTTCCCCGCCACGGCGCCGCATCCCAGCGTCATGGAGGGAAACAGGCCGGTAGTGATGCCCGTGGAGCCCTGCGGCGCAGGCGTATTCACCAGCACGCGCATGGCCGGCATGCGCGCGGCGAACTCGCGGATGCGCGCGGCGTCCTGGGCGTGAATCACGGCCGTGTGGCCCATGCCGCCGAACTTCAGCAGCGCGTAGCAGGCGTCCAGGGCGGCGGCGAAATCCTTGACGAAATAAAGCGAGAGCACCGGCGAGAGCTTTTCCGCCGAAAGCGGGTGCTGCTTGCCGACGCCGGAGATTTCGGCGCAGATGATGGAAGTCCCGGGAGGAACCTCGAAGCCCGCCATGCTGGCGATCTTAGCGGGCGCCTGACCGACGCACCTTGGATTCACCGTCCAGTTGGGCATCAGCAGCAGCTTGCCCAACGCCTGCTTCTGGGCGTCGCTGGCAATATATGCCTTGCGGGATTGAAGAGCGGCGAGCACGCGGCCGCGCAGTCCCTCTTCCGCCACCAGCGTCTGCTCGCTGGAACACACGGTGCCGTAATCGAAAGCTTTTCCGGCCACGATGTCGGCCACCGCGGCTTCCACGTCCGCCGATGCGTCGACCAGCGCCGGAACGTTGCCGGGGCCTACGCCAAAAGCCGGCTTGCCGCTGGAGTAGGCGGCCTTGACGATGCCGGCCCCACCGGTGGAGAGGATTACGGCCGTGCGCTCGTGCCGCATGAGCGCGTTGGTAGCCTCGAGGGTGGCGTTGTCCACGCATTGGATGATGCCGGCCGGCGCGCCCGCCTCAACCGCGGCTTGCGCCAGCAGGGCCGCCGTGCGGCAGGTGCTCCCGTGCGCGTGGGGGTGCGGGCTGATCACGATGGCGTTGCCCGCCTTGAGCGAAATCAGGATCTTATAGATGGCCGTGGAGGTGGGGTTGGTGGTGGGCAGAATGGCCGCTACCACGCCCATGGGAACGCCATACTCCGCCATCTTCTCTTCGGGAATCTCGCGCAGCAGCCCCACCGTCTTCATGCCGCGCATGCGCCGCGGCAGCCAGTCCGCCGCCAGCAGGTTCTTGACGTATTTATCCGCCGGGTTGCCGTAGCCCGTCTCTTCCACGGCCAGCTCGGCCAGTTGGCGGGCATTGGCGCGCGCGGCCGTGGCCATGCGTTCCACAATGGCGTCCACGCGTTCCTGGGAGAAGGCGCGGTACTTCAGCCAAGCCGCGTACGCGTTATCGACTTTGGTGCGGACCTCCTGTATGGAAAGGAGGTCTTTGTCTTCCAGCATCGGCCGCTACTTCTTATTAAGTCCGCCGGTGGGCAGGGTTTTCTCCACTTCCTGGTGCGGGCGTGGGATCACGTGAACAGCCACCAACTCACCTACCCGGCGGGCGGCGGCAGCTCCCGCGTCGGTGGCGGCTTGGACCGCGCCCACATCGCCTCGTACCGTCACACACACCAGCCCGGCGCCCACCAACTCCTTGCCGGTGAGCACGACGCTGGCGGTCTTGACCATGGCGTCGGCGGCCTCGATAGCGCCGATTAACCCTTTTGTTTCAACAAGGCCAAGAGCTTCCACGAGTCCTCCATCGCGGCGAAATCAATAAGCTAGCATAAATCCACCAGGACACGGTGGCACGCGGGTACGCGCCGCCCTCACAGCGAGTGCAGCCACTGCTCCTCCCGCCGCAGCAATTCGAGCGCGCGGTCGATCTCCACCACCTCAAAGCGCACCTCGTCGCGCGGGCGCAACTGCCCGAGACGCCAGAAATCGGCTGAGATCACGTTGGCCGGTTTGGGGTAGCCTCCGGTGGTCTGGTGTTCCACGAAAAGTATGATGGGCTGCCCGTCGGGGGGAATTTGCACCGCGCCCAACGAAGCGCCCTCGGTGAGCATGTGGCCGGCGGGGCTGGGAATCGCGTCGCCGCGCAGGCGCAGGCCCATGCGGTCGGACTCTTCCGAAACGGCGTAGGCGTGCCGAAACAAGGCGTCCGAAAACCACTCCGCCTGCGGCCCGGCGGTCACCCGCAGCACGGCGTCGCGCCCGTATGGCGGCGCGCCGCGCGCCGGCGGGCGGGGCCGGCGAACGGCCTGGTCGCCCAGGGGCAGCACGTCTCCGGCGCGCAGCGCGCGGCCTCCCAGCCCGGTGAGCAGGTGCGCCGAAGCGCTGCCCAGGGTCTTCGGAACGTCTATGCCGCCGCGCACCGCCAGGCAGCATCGCGCTCCCGAACGCGTAGCGCCGCAGCGCAACACCTGGCCGGCGCGGATTTCCACCGGCGTCCAGAGCGGCACGCCGGCGCCGAAATCGGAGCCCGCCAGCGCCACCACGGCGTCCGCTTCAAACTCGAAGGCCCCGCCCACCAGGGTCATCTCCAGCGCGGCGGCGTTCGCCGCGTTGCCCACCAGCAGGTTGGCGGCCCGCAGCGCCAAAGCGTCGGCCGCGCCCGAGGCTGAGACGCCCAGGTGCGCCCAGCCGAAGCGGCCCAGATCCTGCACCGAGGTTTGGAACCCGGGCGAGATGACCCGAAGGCGGTTCACCGGGCGCCCTCCCGAATCGGCCTAAAGCGCACCCGGTCGCCCATGGCCAGCAGGGCCGGAGGCGAGGCTTGGACATCGAACAGGCGCAGCGGGGTGCGTCCGATGATGCGCCACCCGCCGGGCGAATCCATCGGGTAAATGCCGGCCTGGCTGCCGCCAATGGCCACGCTGCCGGCGGGGACCAGCGTGCGCGGCGCGGCCAGCCGCGGCATGCTCAGTTGAGCGGGCAGCCCGCCCAGGTACGGAAAGCCGGGGGAGAATCCCAGGAAATGGACGCGGTATTCCGCCGCGGCGTGCAATTCCACCACGCGCCCGGCTGAAAGGCCCGCGTGGCGCGCCACGTCTTCCAGGTCCGGACCGTACTCGCCGCCATAACAAACCGGGATCTCAACCGTGCGCTCCACGGCGTCCGCGCCGCCGCCGGCCGAGGCCAGATCCCGCAGCAGCGCCTCCAACTCCGCGCTCCCGCGCAGCCGGGGATCGAAATCCACCAGCACCGAAGCGTAGGCCGGATGGAGATTCAGGATGCCGCGGATTCCGGCCAGACGGCCACACAGCCTCGCCACGCGGCGGCGCGATTCTTCCGAGATTTCCTTGCCAAAGGAGACCAGCAGCGAGCGGTCGCTGGCCGGCCGGACAGTCGCCAAAGCCTAGGCCCCGGCTGACTCCGGGGACAACAACTCCGTCATCTTGGCCTTCAACTCGGCCACCGTGAACGGCTTGGCCAGCAGGGCCTGGCCCTTTTCGACGACGTATTTCTGCACCACGTGGGTGTTGTCGTACCCGGAAATGAACAGCACCCGCAACCCCGGTTGCTGCGCTCCGAGCTTGTCCGCCAGCATGGGCCCGCTCATCCCGGGCGCCACCACATCGGTAATCAGCAACTCGATCGGACCATGGTTCCGGTACAGCGTCAATGCGTGCTCGCCGCTGTCGGCGGTGAGCACGTTGTAGCCGAACTGACCCACCATGGCGCCCACCAGCTTCCGGATTTCCGGCTCGTCGTCCACCACGAGAATGGTCTTGGTGTTCTCAGAAGACATCGCAATCTGATTCTAGCGATGCATCGGGCCAACGGCAACCGGGACGCCAATCCCACTGTGCGGGGCTGTAACGGACAGTACTGATTCCCAATGGCAAATGACACACCACGCACAAGAGGTGTTATCTTGCTCCGTGGAAGAGGATAGAATTGTCTTCTTCAGGGGCGCACCGCGAATATGAGCATATCTCGATCCATCGCCGAACAGATGGAAAGGTCTTCCTGGATCCGCCGGATGTTTGAAATCGGCATCCGGCTGCGCCAGGAGCGCGGGGCGGAGAACGTTTTCGATTACACCCTGGGCAATCCCGATGTGGAGCCGCCGGCGGCGGTGATCGAGGCGCTGCGGCGGGTGGTGGCGGAAAACCGGCCGCGCAGCCACGGCTACATGCCCAACGCCGGCTTTTCGGAGGTGCGCCAAACTGTCGCCCGCCGCCTGGCGGAAAGGACCGGGCTGCCGTTTGGCGGTGAAGACATCGTCATGACGGTGGGCGCGGCGGGGGCCATCAACACCGTGCTCAAGGCGATCCTCGATCCGGGCGACGAGGTCATCGTGCTGAACCCGTATTTCCCCGAGTACCGCTACTACATCGAGAACCACGGCGGCCGCGTGGTTCCGGTGGAAACCGACCAGCGTTTCCAGCCGGAGGTGGCGCGCATCGCCGCGGCCATCACGCCGCGCACCAAGGCGATCCTGTTGAACTCGCCCAACAACCCCACCGGGGCGGTGTACCCGGCCGAGGTTCTGAGCGAGCTGAATTCCATTGTCCGGGAGCCCGTCATCGTCATCAGCGACGAGCCGTATCGGCCTTTGACTTATGACGGCCTCCAGGTTCCGGAGACCCAGACGCTGATCGAGCGATCGGTGGTGGCGTGGAGCTGGTCGAAGGCCATGGCCATCGCCGGCGAGCGGGTGGGCTACCTGGCCATATCGCCGCGCCTGGCCGAAGCTGCGGACCTGCGCAACGCCTGCACCTTCGCCAACCGCATTCTGGGCTACGTCAACGCGCCAGCCATCTGGCAGTTGGTGGCGGCCCAGGCGCCCGACGCCACGGTGGACGTGGGCGCATACCAGGCCAAGCGGGACCTGCTGTGCGACGCGCTCAACGCCATGGGCTACCAGGCCCCGCGCCCGCAGGGCTCCTACTACGTCTTCCCGAAAACGCCCATCGCGGACGACGTGGAGTTCATCCGCATACTACAGAGGGAAGGCATCCTGGCCGTCCCCGGCGCGGGATTCGGCCGCGGCGGTTACATGCGGCTTTCGATCACCATTCCCAGAAGCGACATGGAGCGGTCCCTGCCGGGGTTCGAGAGGGCGCTGCGAGCGGCGACCGCGTAGTTGGCGGGCGAAAACGCCAGCCGCTTCGCCTACTTCACACGGAACAAAACAAAACGTCCCGCATTCCCCGCCACTTCCATGCCCCATTGCGGCGCCTGTTCGGCCAGCACGTTCCCAATGGGCGCATTCCCCTGGGAACCGGTGGCCGAGAGGATCCAGCGGAAACCGGCGCTGCGCAGCGCACGCGCGGCGTCCAGGCGCAGGTCCCGCGGCTGGTACAGTACCGCATCCGGCCCGTCCGCCAGCAGGCGCCAGCGGCCGCCAGTCCCCTGGCCGTAGACCTGTATGGGCGCGTCGCCGGGCGACTCCAGCGCCAGCAGCGACACCGCGCTCAAGCGTTGCGGGTGGTCGAAATCCGCCTCGACCAGCATGCCCGCGCGCGCCGGTTCCCAGGTGCGCCAGCGGGTGGCCAGGTTGCCGTCGAAGGCCAGCGGAACTTCCCACGGGTTGGGCCAGGCCCACAGCTCCCACTGGGGGCTGTTGAACACCTGGTCCTCGCCGGAGAACATGCGAATGTCGCCGGCCTGCCACTCCCCCGCGGCGCCGGCCGCCAGCCGCAAGCGCAGCGCGCCCAGGTCCGCGGCGGGCCACCGCGCCTTCCACTCACATAGGCTGGACCGCTGGCTCATCTCCGCTATGCGCAGCGCGTCGAGCATGCGGTCGCCTTCCGCCGACTGCCAGTACACCGTCGCTTCCCGGTCGAGATAAGCGTTCACCACGCTGTCCAGCGCCAGAATGCGGGCGTTGGGCGGGGTGAGCCTCTCGATCATCTTGGCCACTGCGTACTGCTGCTCGCGCATCGAGACATACTCCGCCTCGGGCGTCAGGCGCAGCGCCGCGCGCAGCGGGAACTCGTGCAGTCGGAAGGCGAAGCGCGTCTCCCACGTGTCGATGACGTGCGGCCAGCACAGCGCCGCCTGGATGACAACCGCCGCCCACGCGGCCGGCCGCGGCAGCGCCATCCCCAGCGCCAGGGCGGCAAAGGCCACGGTGGGCATCAGGAACCGCGCGCCCGTGTTGAAGAACCACGGCGCCGCCAGCAGCGCGGCCGCCGCCAGGCACAAACGGCCGGCGGGGCGCCGCAACGCCAGGAGCCCGAGCGGCAGCGCCAACAGCAGCGGGCCGAAAGTCCCCGTGAGACGATCGCCAAATGCCAGCTCCCAAGGCACGCCCATCGGCGAAACCTCACCGAGGGAGCGCAGCCCGCGGGCCATCTCCCTTTCGGTGGCCACATGGAAGTATGGGTTTGGAAAGACCGCGTTCATCAGCGGCGCCACCGGGTTGCCGGTCAGCGCCAGGTCGCGCGCCAGCCACGGAAGCATCACCAGGGCCGCGCCGGCGGCCACCCACGCGGCGGCCCGGAAGCGCCGCATCGCCAGCGGAAACAGGACCGCGCCGGCCGCCACGAACACCCCCGGGAACTTGATCGCGTAGCAGAATCCCGCCAGCGCGCCCGCCCACGGCAGGTAGCGCCAATCGGAGGTTTCGCGCCACTCCAGCAGCAGGTAGAAGGCTGCCAGCGCGAAGAAGACTCCCGCCGCGTCGTTGTAGGAGCTCGCCCCGGTGATCCCCGCCACCGGAGCGCAGAAGTAGATGGTGGCGGCGGCCAGCGATCCCACGCCGCTCAGGCCCAGCCGGCGGCCGATCCGGAAGATCAGCGGCAGAGTGGCCAGGAAGAAGCCGAATTCCACCAGCTTGGCGGCGGAGTGGCGCCCGAAGGCGAACGCCGCCGTGTACAACATCTCCATGCCCTGCGGCGTCATTTCGTAAAAGGCAACGCGGTCCGGGAAACCGCCCAGCCGGACGTATTCGAGAGGCAGCCCCAGGTGGTACGTCGTGCCATCGGCCACCACCTCCGGCGCCAGCGCGTTCACGAAGTACCACAGGCCGTATGCCCCGAAAATCAGGATGGCCGCCGCCCGCGGCCAGCCCCGTGGAATGACGGGTTCCGCTACAGACGCGCGCGGCAGCCATTTCAGACACACGATGGCCGGCAGACCCACGGCCAGGAAGATGTACCAATGGCCCAGGTTCAGCAGCAGCGCCACGAATATGAGGAAGCTCAGGAGGGCCGCGCCCACGCCGAGGGAAATCTCCGGCGGCGCCGGCGTCCACCGCAGCAGGATGGCGCCCAGCGCATACGCCGAGATCAGCGTGAAGGCCGCGCCGAAGAAGATCCCGAGCAGAGTGGGCAAACGTCTATCTTAGCGTGGGCTCTCCGCGGAGAACGCAGAGCCCTCACTTGGCCAGAATCTGGCTTTCGTAGAATTCGTAGCGCGCCCGCCGCTCGTCCGGGGCGGCGTGCGTGTCGGCGGCGATGTGCATCACCTGGTAGCCGTCGGCGGCGCGGTATGCGGGCCATTTCGGAAGGTCGGCGCCGTTGGGGTCGCCGGTTTTGGCGAAGTTGGTCCAGTAGGTGGCCATGCGGTCCGAGACCTGCCGGTCCTCCGGCCGCCACGGCAGCCGCTTGGATGAGAGCACGTTGAACACGAACTCGATTTCGCTGGCGTGCGGCGCGGTGGCCTCAGCGCCCTCCGGAGCCCCGGCCGGCGGCGGCAGCGTCTGCTCGAACTTGTAGCGGTAAACCGGGGCCTTGCCCGTTTTCAGGTGCGCATCGAGCCATTTCCAGGTGGCGTAGGCGATGAAGTCGTCTCCCGCGAAATCGGCCGCCGCGCGCTTGGCCTCCGCGTCCGTCCCGGCAGCATAAGCCTTCAGAAACGCGGCTGCTCCGTCGCCGAAACGGGCGCGTGCGCGGGCCGCGTAGTTCTCCGCGGTGGCAGCCTGCCCGCCGAAGAACGTCCGGTAGCTTCCCTCGTCCAGGTTCCAGCCGGCCAGCAGGGGAACCGGCGCCTGCTTTCCGGCCTCGAAGGTGGCGGCCACCGATTCCGTAAGGTAGTAGCCATCGATGTTCGGCGCGAACCGAATTTGCCCGGCCTTCAAGGCCGCCTGCAAGAGTTGGTCGGCCGGCAGGGCCCGAAGCTTTTCGAGCGAGGCCGCCCCGAACGCCGCCTCGGCCCATTTCGCGTCGGTCTCCTCGGTCTGCGCGTGGGGCTTGAGCGGCAGCGTACTACCGAAGAACGCGCCGCTTTCGCCGATGGCGCGCTGAAACAGGCCCCTGGCGAGCGGCGATGCCATGAGCGCGCTCACCGAGAGCGAGCCCGCCGATTCTCCGAAAATCGTCACGTTGTTCGGATCGCCGCCGAACCTGGCGATGTTGTCGTGAACCCACTGCAACGCGGCCACCTGGTCCAGCAGCCCATAGTTCCCGGAGGCGTTGTGGCCCGATTCCCTGGCGAGCTCCGGATGCGAGAAGTATCCGAACACGCCCAGCCGGTAGTTGAGGCTCACTACCATCACGCCCCTCCTCGACAGGACTCCGGCATCCTGGCGCGGTTCCGAAGTGGAGCCGGCCTGGAAGCCGCCGCCGAAAATCCACACCATCACGGGCAGCTTGATCTGTTCCGGCGCCCGCCCGTCGTAGGCCGCCTCCGGCATCCACAGGTTCAGATAGAGGCAGTCCTCGCTGGGCCCGGCATCGTTAAACACCATGTCGTTGTAGATGCGCCCCTGCATGCAGCGCGGCCCGTAATCCACCGATCTGCGGACTCCGGTCCACGACGCCGCGGGCTGCGGCGCCTTCCAGCGCAGCGCGCCCACCGGCGGCGCGGCGAAAGGAATGCCCTTAAACGTGCGGACCTTGTTATCACCGCTGACCACTCCCTCCACCGCGCCGTTAGCCGTGCGCGCCTCCACGGTTCGCAGTGGCGGTTGGGCGTGCAGGGCGGAAGCGCCCAGAACGGTCGCGAACAGGATGGCAAGTCTCCGGCGTTGCTGCATGATTCCTCCGTTCCCTTCGGATGAGAAGATCCTAGCACCTGGGCGCGCTTCCCGGCGATCCGGGGGCCAATGCAGAAAGGTATTGACAGCCGGCGTCACGTGCCCGAGTTGGGTATTCCGGTGTCCGAACTTGTCGAGTGCCTGCGGGAGATCCAGAAGTCCGTTCCACGATGGTCCCAACAGGGCGGCCGCCAGGGGTATCTCGATTTCGTGAGCCAGTACCTGCCATAACGGATTCCGGCGGCGATTTTGCCGCTTTGAGCAATCTAAACTTCCATTTTAGGATTCTCATACATCACAACAGGGCCGCCGAAGACGCCCCGATTTCACAAACTGGTGCGCGCCATGACTCCTCCGGACGATTTTCATACTTGAGAAATCTAAAGTTGTAGTTTAGAATTCTCATATGCGCTTCGTCCGCCGCGCGATCCAATCCGTTATGCTGGAGGCCGGCCGCAACTTCCCCGCCGTGGTTGTGACGGGTCCGCGCCGCACGGGAAAAACCACCCTGCTGCGCCGGCTTTTTCCGCGCGCCGGCTACGTGCTGCTGGAGGACCCCGACGTGCGGGCGCGCGCGCGCTCCGACCCCCGCGCGCTGCTGGACGAGCTCCGCCTCCCCGCGCTGTTCGACGAGATCCAGAACGTGCCGGAGTTGTTCCCCTACATTCGCACGCGGATCGACCGGAACCCTCGCGAAATGGGCCAGTGGCTGTTTACCGGCTCCCAGGAGGCTCCTCTAATGCGGGGCGTCAGCGAGTCTATGGCCGGGCGCGCCGCCATCCTGCAGTTGCTGCCGTTCAGCCTGGCGGAGACGGACCGCGTCAGCCTCCTTCACGGCGCTTACCCGGAAGCCCTGGCGCGGCCGGCTTCCCGCGGGTTGTGGTTCAGCTCCTACATCCAGACCTACCTGGAGCGCGACGTCCGCGCGGTCACCAACGTCCGCGACTTGGCCACTTTCCGGCGATTCCTCAACATGGTCGCCAGCCGTCACGGGCAGATTCTGAATAAGACCGATCTGGCGGCTCCGCTGGGCGTTTCGGTTCCGACCATTGGCGACTGGCTGCACGTCCTGGAGATCACGGGGCAGATCATTCTGGCGCCCCCGTACTTCGAGAACTTCGGCAAGCGCCTCATCAAGTCTCCCAAAATTTATTTGGGCGACTCGGGGCTGGCCTGCTACCTGTTGGGGATCGCGACCCAGGCCGAACTGGACCGCTCCCCGTTTCTCGGCGCCTTGTTCGAAGGATACGTGGCCGCGGAAATTCTGAAGAGCCAGGTCAACCAGGGCCGGCGGAAAGAACTGTACCACTTCCGCGATCAGCAGGGGCTGGAGGTCGATTTCCTCTTTCCCAGCGGCCACGGCGGTCTATGGATGGTGGAGTGCAAAGCATCGAGGACCGTCCATCCGTCCATGGCCGGGCCGATGGCGTCCTTGCGCCGGTCCATGAGCGATCGAACGCCCGTGCGGTCGAGCGTGGTCCATCGCACGTCAACCACGGCCCCGCGGACTCGGGCGCTGGCGCCGGGGGTCGAGGCCCTCGATGTGCGGGCGTTTGTGGAAGATCTGAACGGCAGGCCCGCCCGATCGAAGAAAGCCGGAGCGCGCCGGCCGGGCCCATCGAAATGAGTGCAATCCGAATTCACTCCCTTCTTAATAGAAATATCAGTACAATAGGAGTGACAGTATACGGGGAGCACAATGGCGTTGAAGGCCAGAAGCGAGCGAATCCAACCTCCGCCGGGCAAACGTGCGCGCAAGGCGAAGTTCCAAGCGGACCTGGCGCCCGCGGAGGACCGCACCATGCGGCTGCTCAAAGAGGAACTGCAACTCGCCAGCAACACCGACCTGCTGTCCGACGCTCTGGCTCTGTTTCGCTGGGCTGTGGCGGAGCGCAAGCTGGGGCGCCGGATTATCAGCGAAGGTGCGAGTGGGGAACGCCAGGTGTTGATGTTCCCCCGTCTGGAACGGGTGGCTCCGGATGCGGCGCTGCCGCGCGTCGAGATCGAGTGGACGGAGTGCGAGCTGGAGAATCTTCGACGGCTCGTATCGGCGCCGGCAGCGGACCCGCCCACCGAGGCCCTGGTTCGGGCGATGCAAGACTGAATGGCCACGGTCATTCGCCGCCTCGAAGAGCCGGATGAGGTGGACGGCTTCGATTGCGGAGACGCAGCGCTCAACAACTACCTTAGACGGCACGCCTGGACGAATCAGAGTAAGATCTCGATTGGCGTCAGTTATGTGGCCGTCGATGAGGCCGCGCCGCGGCTCGTACTGGGCTATTTCACGCTGGCGATGGCGAGTGTGCGCCGCGATGCGTTTCCCGGGAAGTATGTTCGGGGCTTGCCACCCTACGATCTGCCTCTGATTCTGTTGGCGCGGCTGGCAGTGGATCGGCGGTTCACGAGCCGGGGACTCGGGCACGCACTGATCTCGGAAGCATTCCGCATCGGCTTGCGCGCCGCCGATGCGGTTGGTTGCCGAGCAATGGTCACCGACGCGTATCGGGACCGCGCCGGTTGGTATGCGCGATATGGGTTCGTGCCCATCGAGGGCGCGTTGGAAAGCGGTCCCCAGAAGATGTTTCTCGACATTCGCACGCTGCGAGCGGCGCGCCGGCGGTGAGGCGCGCGGCGTCTGCCACGCGCAATCTGAGTTGGCGCCCTTCGCCTGCCAGCATCTTTACGCCGCCAGAGCCCGTTTGAGCAAACCGTTCGATGGCGGCCTCCACCTGGTTGCGGTCGCGGTTCGGTAACCGTTCCAGATCCCTGGCCGCCCGCGGGCGAAACAGGACTCGCTTCATGCCCGCCTGCGACGGAGCTGTTCAAACGGAATGTCGGGAGATGCATCGGCCAGGGAAGCCGCCACCGATGTCCGCTCTTCCTCGGTCTCAGGCTCATCGTCCAGCGGCGCAGTCAGGATCGCCAGTTCCACTGGATCCGCCAGTGCTCGCAGCATCTTGCGCGCCGCGGGCACATCGCTCTCGGGGATATGATCCACAAGGGTGTGTAGGTCGTGCCGGTCGATATCGGCCATAACAACTCCTCTTCGAGTTTACTCCCTCTCTTCCGACGTCGATTGCCGGCGAATTGGGTCATCAAAAAAGTCACCGAAAGACCCCTCGTTGGGCCATCGGTTACCGAGTTATATGACTTGACGCGTCAGATAATCCAGGGGGAAATCGGGGGGCCATCGTCGTCCCCCCCCTCAATACCTATACAGCCAGCGTGCTTTCTCCACAACCTTCTCCGCGTTCGGCAGAAACGCCTCTTCGAGCGGCGGGCTGTAGGGCACCGGCGTATCGGGCGCCGTCACCCGCACTATGGGGGCGTCCAGGTGCTCGAATACGCTCTCCGAAATGGTCGCCGCCAGCTCGCCGGCCATCCCGCCCGTGCGGGTGTCCTCGTGCAGCAGCAGTACCTTGGAGGTCTTCTTCACGCTGGCGCAGACGGTTTCGCGGTCGAGCGGCAGCAGCGTGCGCAGGTCCACCACCTCGGCGGAAACGCCTTCCCCGGCCAGCGTTTCGGCGGCTTCGAGCGCGGTCCATAACATGGCCCCGTAGGTGACGATGCTCAGGTCTCTTCCTGCGCGGGCCACCCTCGCTTTGCCGATCGGAACGGTCCAGTCGCCGGCGGGCAAGTCTTCCTTCACGCGGCGATAGAGCGCTTTGTGCTCGAAGAAGATCACCGGGTCGTTATCGCGGATGGCGGCCTTAATGAGACCCTTGGCGTCGTAGGCCGTGGCCGGCGCCACCACTTTCAGGCCGGGCGTGCGCACAAACCACATCTCCGGGTTCTGGGAGTGGAAGGGGCCGCCGTGCACTCCTCCGCCCGAGGGCGCGCGCACCACAATCGGGACCGGCGCGCCCCAGCGGTAGCGGCACTTGGCGGCGAAGTTCACGATCTGGTCGAAAGCGCAGCTTATGAAATCGGCGAACTGCATTTCGGCCACCGGACGCAGGCCCAGGAACGAGGCGCCGATGGCCGCTCCCACGATGGCCGCTTCCGATATCGGCGTATCCACCACGCGCCGCTCTCCGAAGCGCTCGTGAAAACCGGCTGTCACCTTGAAAGCGCCGCCATAGACCCCGATGTCCTCGCCCAGCAGGAACACGTCGGGGTCGCGCTCCATCTCCTCCCACAGTCCTTCGCGGATGGCTTCGAGATAGGTGGTCGGCATGGCTACCGGTCCTCGTACACGCCATCGAGCAGGCCGGCGGCGTCGGGAAAGGGGCTGGCCTCGGCCCATGCCACGGCCTCGTCCACTTCCCTTTGAATCCGCGCGCGCACGGCGTCGATCTCGTCGCGCGCGGCCCACCCCTCGGCGAGCATGCGAATCTCCAGGCGCTCGATGGGATCCAGCCTCCCCCACTCGTCCCGCAGTTCCTGGGGTACGTAGTGAGCGGCGTCGTGCGCGGAATGCCCGGTCATGCGAAAGGTCTTGCACTCCAGCAGGTACGGGCCGGCCCCGGAACGCACGTGCGCCAGGGCGCGGCGCGTGGCTTCGTGCACCGCCAGCACGTCGTTGCCGTCCACGATTTCGGCGGGGATGTTGTAAGACGCGCCCCGGTCGGCCACGTTGGCGCAGGCCATCTGCGCGGAAACCGGCGTGGAATACGCGTACTGGTTGTTGTTGCAGATCCACGCCACCGGGAGCTTCTTCACCGAGGCGAAGTTCATCCCCTCGTGCCAATGGCCCAGGCTGGTGGAGCCTTCGCCGAACCAGCACATGGCCACATTCCCGCTGCCTTTGTACTGGAGCGCCAGCGCCGCGCCCGCGGCCACCGGCACGGTAGCCGCCAGGGCGCTGATGAAGGCCACGATATGGAGCTTGAGGTCGCCCATGTGCATGTTGCCGTCGCGTCCGCGAGTGAGGCCGCCCTCGCGCCCCATGTACTGCGCCAGGATGCGCCCGGGCGGCACGCCGCGAATGAGGAACGCGGCCATATCGCGGTGCGATGGGAACAGCATGTCTTCCGGCTCGGCCAGCAGCGCGGCGCCCACGGAAATGGCCTCCTGCCCCCGGCCCACGTACACTCCACCTACGATTTTGCCCTGGCGGTAGAGCTTGCGCTCCACCCGATCTTCGATCTCCCGCATCAGCGCCATATAGTAGAGGCACTTGTGCGCAAGTTCGGCTTGGGTAGCGCTCATAGTGGGGGTTCCCATGCTCCGAGTATCCGTGGGTAGTATACCCCGAAAGGCTCCGGGGAATCCGGCCGTGGCAGCCTCTTGACGCGGAGACGCGGAGACGCGGAGAAAATCAAGAACGGAGAAGAGAGAAAGATAGAAACGTAGAAAGACCTGACCATTTCGTTACGTTCTGTTCTTCTCTCCTGTTCTCTTTCTTCTCGAGTTTCTCCGCGTCTCCGCGTCAAAGTTCTCGACTAGCGACCCCACCCTGGCCCTCCAGCCCTCTGCTAAGCTAATCCAAAGATGACCATTGAAGAAATCCGCGAACTCATCAACCTCGCGTCCGAAACCGGAATCGCGGAACTCGAAGTCCAGCGGGGCGACAACCGCGTGCGCATCCGGCGCGCCGGCTTCGCCGCGCCGCAGGAAATCGTGATTGCGCCACCCACGTACACGGCCGCGCCGCCCTTGCAGGCGGATGTCGCGCCGGCTCCCCCCGAACCTCTCCGGGAGAGGGATTCCACACCCGGCCCCGATCCCAACCTGGCCCTGGTGAAGTCGCCCATAGTCGGCACATTCTACGAATGCCCTTCGCCCGGCGCGCCGCCCTTCGTGCGCATTGGCGAGCGCATCCAGCCCGGCAAGGTGCTCTGCATCATCGAGTCCATGAAGCTCATGAACGAGATCGAGGCGGAGTGCGCGGGGGTAGTGGAAAGCAAGCTCGTCATGAACGGCCAGCCGGTGGAGTACGGGGAGGCTCTGTTTGCCGTCAGAACGGTTTAAGAAGATTCTCATTGCCAATCGGGGTGAAATCGCCGTTCGCGTCATCAGCGCCTGCAGGGAGTTGGGAATCCGGACGGTAGCCGTCTATTCGGAAGCCGACCGGTACAGCTCGCACGTGCGCTTCGCCGACCAGGCCATTTGCATCGGCCCCGCCAAAAGCGCGCGCAGCTACCTGGACGTGCCGTCCATTATCAGCGCCGCGGAAATCACCAACGTGGACGCCATCCACCCCGGCTACGGCTTTCTCAGCGAGAACGCGGCGTTCGCCCAGGTGTGCGAAACCTCGGGCATCAAGTTCATAGGCCCGCGGGCGGACGTCATCCGCCTGATGGGGGTGAAGGAGCGCGCGCGCGCGTTCATGCGGGAGATGGGAGTGCCGGTGCTCCCCGGCTCGGCGGGCGTCCTGGAGAGCCCCGAGGAGGCCCTCGAGACAGCCGCGGCCATCGGCTACCCCGTGATTCTCAAGGCTTCGGCGGGCGGCGGCGGGCGCGGCATGCGCATCGTCCAGCAGCCCGCCGATCTCCCCTTTCTGTTCGCCCAGGCGCGGCAGGAAGCCGGCTCGGCCTTCAGTTCCTCCGACGTGTATCTGGAAAAGTACGTCACCGCGCCCCGCCATATCGAGTTCCAGGTGCTGGCCGACGAGCACGGCGCGGTCGAAATCCTGGGCGAGCGCGAATGCAGCATCCAGCGCCGGCACCAGAAGCTGATTGAGGAATCGCCCTCCCCGGCCGTCACCGACAGCCTGCGCGCGGAGATCTCCGCCGTGCTGCGCAAGGCCATCGCGGCTTCCGGCTATACCAACGCCGGCACGGTCGAGTTCGTGATGGATGAGACCGGCGGGCTCTATTTCATCGAGGTGAATGCGCGCGTGCAGGTGGAGCACCCCGTCACCGAATTCGTGACGGGCATCGACATCGTCAAGAGCCAGATCCGCATCGCGCAGGGCGAAACCCTGGCCGAAATCCTGCCCGGGCCCATCGTATTGCGAGGCCACGCCATCGAATGCCGCGTGAACGCAGAAAACCCCGAGACATTCGTGCCCTCGCCGGGGCGCATCACCGGCTTCCACCTTCCCGGCGGAATCGGCGTGAGGGTGGATACCTGGGCGTACACCGATTGCGTGATCCCGCCCTACTACGATTCCCTGGTGGCTAAGCTGGTGGCCTACGGCAACGACCGGCCCGAGGCCATCGCCCGCATGCGCCGCGCGCTGGGCATGTTCATAGTCGAGGGCATCCATACCTCCATCCCCCTGCACCAGCGCATCCTGGCCGACCCCGATTTCGAAGCCGGCCGGTTCGACACCAATTTCGTCAAGCGCTTCATGCCGCCGGCCAGAACCGAGCCGCCAGCCTGACGGCGCCCCCCACCGATCCGGCAGGGGCGGGCGGGCCGGAGCGGCCCACCCGTGGCCGCACGGCCCATTCCGGGGGCCGAACGACGCTGGTAAACTACTTGGTAAACTACAGGTATAGCTATGCTTCGCAGGTTTGTAGTGCTCATGGCGGCCGCCCTCCCGCTGGCCGCCGCGGATAATGTTCGCGTGGTGGAGGAGATCGCCGCGAAGGTGAACGGCGATATCATCACCCGGGGCGAGCTCGAAGAAACGCTCAGGGACTTTGAGAAAGCGGCGCGCGCGGACGGAGTTACCGGCGCGAAACTCCAGGAAACTCTCAAGACGGCGCAGCGCGACGCGTTGCGCGAGAGAATCGACGAACTGCTCCTGGTGCAGAAGGCCAAGGATACGCCCAACATCAATGTGGATGGGGACGTGGCCCGGTTTGTGGCGCAGATACAAACCCAGAACCGGCTTACCGACGCGGACAAGCTGGCGGCGTGGGTGCAGGAGAATATGGGCATCACGCTCGAGGAGCTGAAGCAGCGCAAGAAGGACGAACTCCTGGCGCAGCGGATCGTCACCCAGGAAGTGGCCTCCCGTGTCATCATCCCGGACGCCGAGCTGCGGAAGTACTACGACGAGCACAAGACCGAGTTCGTGCGCGAGGAGCAGGTATATCTCAGCCAGATTCTGGTTTCCACCGACGGGAAGACGCCCCAGCAGGTGGACGAAGCGGAGAAGAGGGCCAAGGATCTGGTGAGCCGGGCGCGCGCCGGAGAGAAATTCGCCGAGCTGGCCCAGGCCAATTCCGACGACACGGACACGGCCAAGAACGGAGGATTTCTGCCGGGCGGCTACAAGAGAACGGACCTCCGCCCGGAAATCGCCGCCGTGGTTTTCAACCAGAAGAAGGGCTACGTCTGCGATCCCCTCAAGATCGCGAAACCGGCGGGCTTCCTCATCCTGAAGATTGAGGAACGCTACGCGGCGGGGCAGGCTTCCTTCGAAGAGGTGAAGGAGCAGATCCAGCAGTATCTGGCGGGGCCGAAGGTGGAGCCAAAGCTGCGGGAATACCTGACCCAACTGCGGTTGGACGCATTTCTGGAGATCAAAGAAGGGTACGTGGACAGCGGCGCGGCGCCGGGGAAGGACACTTCCTGGCACGACGTGGCGGAGATCAAGCCGCAGACCACCACCAAGGAGGAAACCGCCGCGCGCCGGAAGAAACATCTCCTGGGGGTCATCCCGTACGGCCGGGTGGGCCCGCCGACGCCCACCGGCGGCGCGGCGGCGCGGCCGGGGCAGGCGGCTCCGCCGCCGGCGCAAAACCCGCCGGACGCGGCGGCCCCGGTTCAGAAATGAAGGCGCCATACGTGAACGAGCTGGAGCCAAGCCAGCTCGTCACCACCAGCTTCCTGGTTCACTCCAAGGAGATCCGGCAGAAGAAGAGCGGCGAGCTGTATCTTTCCCTGGTCCTCGGAGACCGCACGGGCGAGCTCGACGCCAAGATGTGGGACAACATCTCGGAGGCGGTGGACCTGTTCGAGCGCGACGATTTCGTCAAGATAAAAGGGCTGGTGCAGATATTCCACAACCGGCCGCAGTTGACCATCCACAAAATGCGCAGGATGGACGACAGCGAGGTCGACTACGCCGATTACTTTCCGTGTTCCCGGCGCAACCCGGAAGAGATGTGGGTGGAACTGCGCGGGATTGTGGCGGGCCTGACCAATCCGCACCTGAAGGGGTTGTTGGAAGCGATGCTCGACGACCAGGACGTGGCGGCGCGTTTCCGCCGCGCGCCGGCCGCCAAGCAAATCCACCACGCGTTTCTGGGCGGGTTGCTCGAGCACGTGCTTTCGGTGTGCGCGCTGGCGAAGCTGGCGGCCGCGCATTATCCGAATGTGGACGCCGACCTGCTGCTGACGGGGGTGGTGCTGCACGATATCGGCAAGATCCACGAGCTGAACTACGAGCGGGGCTTCTCCTATTCCGGCGTGGGACAACTGCTGGGACACATCGCCATCGCGCTCGGCATGGTGGGCGATAAACTGCGCGGGCTTCCCGATTTTCCGGCGCCGTTGCGCACCCTGGTGGAACACATGATCCTGAGCCATCACGGACACCTGGAGTTTGGGTCGCCCAAGCTGCCGCTGTTCCCCGAAGCGCTGCTGCTGCATTACCTGGACGATCTGGATTCCAAGATGGAGTGCATGCGCGCACTGATCGATAACGACCGGCAGGTGGAAGGCTGCTTCACTACCTACAGCGCCGCGCTGGAACGCACCGCCTTGAAGAAGGACCGGTTTCTGAAAGACGAACCGGAGGGGCGCCGGGAGCGCGCCGCCCGGCCGCCGGCGAAGTGGAGAGCGCGCCCGCGGCGCAGCCGCCGCTTCCGCCCAAACCCGATTCCCTATTTGCGGATAAACTGAAACAGGCGCTTCAACCCAGACAGGAAACCTGATGCCCAAAGCCGCGCGCGAAATTCCTCCGCCCCTGGAGCTGCTCTGCCTGAGGGCGCTGTGGTCGCTCGAGGAAGCCAACGTCAAGGAGGTGCGGCGGGTGGTTACCGAAACGCGCCCGCTGGCGTATACCACCATCATGACCGTGCTCGAGCGGTTGGTGCGCAAGGGCAAGTTGCGGCGCCGCAAGGTGGGGCGGGCGTTCGCGTACTCGCCGACGGAATCGCGCGACGACATGCGGCGGACCGCGATTCGGGAATTGCTGGACGGGTTCTTCGACGGATCCGAGGAAGAGCTGATAGGGTTCCTGCGAAACAGGGAACGGGCCGCGGCGGCATCGGCCGGCGTGGCGGCGCCCCCGGCCGACGAACGGATCGACACTGTATTGCTGTAGCCGCGGGGCCGGCCGGGCTTTCCACCTGCTTGGGGTAACCCCGGATTGCCCGTGGCCGTCTCCTACTGGTAGACTTAACATATCTGCATTTCGCTCTCGTCATTGGTGTCGGCAATTGAAGACCAACGTACTCCTATTGTTTGTTTCGGCCAGTGTTTGCATGGCAGGCGGCCCGGCGATTTCGGGGCCGGATGCCATAGTGGAGAGTTACTGCGCCGCGGCGCGGAGCCAGCAGGAGTTGCTGAAGGGCGCCTCCATGGACGTGGAGATCGACGCCGCGCTTCCCCAACTGAAGAAGCAGGGCAAGCTGCACGCCCTGCGGCGCATTTCGGCGCTGGGCCGCATCACCTATGAGAAGCTCCGGTTCGAAGGCGACGGCGCCGTCAAGAACCAGGTGATTGCGCGCTATCTTTCGGCCGAAGCGGAGTCGCAGACCGAGCAGGCGCCTTCCATGGCGGTGACCCCCGAGAACTACAGGTTCAAGTACAAGGGCAAAGCTGTGTGGAACGGGCGCGACGCTCGCGTCTTCCAGGTGACCCCGCGCCGCAAACGCCAGGGCCTGTTCAAGGGCGAGGTCTGGATTGACGCCGCCACCTACCTTCGCGTGCGTGAATCCGGGCGCCTGGTGAAGAATCCTTCGATATTCCTGAAGCGCGTCGAGTTCGTCCGCAATTATGAAATACAGGATGGGATCGCGGTGCCCCGCCGGGTGGAGAGCGTGGTGGAGACCCGGCTGGTCGGGAAAGCGGAGTTGACCATCGACTTCACCAATTTTTCCATTGACGGCAGCGTGAAACAGGGAGACTAGGGCGGCACAGTGGGTGCGGCGTAGGGGCCGGGCATGCCGGGACCGGACCGCGGGAGAATCGATGAGAACGCTCTTCTTAAATCCACCGTCGTTCGAGAACTTTGACGGGGGGGCCAGTTCGCGCTGGCCGGCATCGCGCGAAATCGAGTCTTACTGGTACCCGGTGTGGCTCTGTTACCCCGCGGGCATGCTGCCCGACAGCAAAGTGGTGGACGCTCCGCCCCACCGCATCTCCATTCCGCAGACCGTGGAAATGGCCCGGCAGTTCGAGCTTCTGGTGCTCTACACCTCCACTCCCGGCTTTCAGGTGGACATGAAGATGGCGGCTATGATGAAGGACGCCAACCCCAAGCTGCGGGTGGCGTTCGTAGGGCCGCCGGTAACCATCGAGCCGGAAAAGACGCTGCTCGAGAACAAGGCCGTCGATTTTCTGGTGCGGCGCGAGTTCGATTATCAGATCGCCGACTACGCCCGCGGGAAGCCGCTCGAGGAGCTGCCCGGCGTGAGCTTCCGCAAGAACGGGCAGGTGGTTCATAACCCCGAGGGGCCGGCCATCGAGGATCTGGATGCGCTGCCCTGGGTGACCAAAGTGTATAAGCGCGATCTGGACATCACGCGCTACAACGTTCCGTTTCTGCTGAATCCGTTCATCGCCTTCTACACCTCGCGCGGCTGTCCGGCGCTGTGCACCTTCTGCCTGTGGCCGCAGACCAACTCGGGCCACCGCTGGCGGCTGCGCTCCTCCCAGGACGTGGCCAACGAATGCCGCCATGCGCTGGAGCAGTTTCCCAACATCAAGGAAATCTTCTTCGACGACGACACCTTCAACTACCGCAAGGAACGCACCATCGATCTGTGCCGGAAGCTGCAGCCGCTGAAATTCACCTGGTCCTGCACCTCGCGCGTCACCACGGACTACGACACTTTGAAGGCCATGAAGGAAGCCGGCTGCCGCCTGCTGATCGTGGGCTACGAATCGGGCGACCCGCAGATCCTGAAGAACATCAAGAAGGGCGCCACCGTGGAGATGGCGCAGCGGTTCACGGCCAACTGCAAGAAGCTGGGCCTGCTGGTGCACGGAGATTTCATCATCGGGCTGCCCGGCGAGACCCGCGAGAGCATCCGCCGCACGGTGGATTTCGCCAAGCGGCTGGACACGGAGACGATTCAGGTGTCCATCGCCCACCCCTACCCCGGCACGGAGTTCTACGACTACGTCAAGAAAAACAACCTGATTACCATCGACTCCATGACGGACGAGACCGGGCACCAGCTTCCCAACATCATCTACCCGGGGTTGGACCGGGCGGAGCTGGTGGATTGGGTGGAGCGCTTCTACGGCGAGTATTTCTTCCGCCCGCGGGTGATCTGGCGCATTGTCCGGAAGGCGATTTTCAACCACGACGAGCGCCGGCGGCTGGCCAAGGAAGCGCGCGAGTACATGGCGCTGCGGGCCAAGCGTAAGAAATTCGTGGCCGACCAGAGGGCGGCCAAACCGGCCCCGGCGCCCGCCGGCTCCGGGGATTGACGGCCGCATGCGTGGCGAAATTGCGAGGCTGCGGGTCAAGACCTGGCTGTGCCTCCCGCTGGTGATTGCGAGCCACGTGGCCGGCAACTTCTGCATGAAGCGCGGGATGCCCTCGGAGCTGGCCTTTCCGCTCGATTACATCACGGCGCTGTTCCGGCCCTGGTTGGCCCTGGGCGTGCTGCTGCTCATCGCCTGGATGCTCCTGCGCATGGCTTTGCTGAGCTGGGCGGACCTGAGTTACGTGCTTCCCGTGACGGCCGTGGAATACGTGCTGGTGGCGCTGGCTGGCCGCCAGTATCTGCACGAGACCATCACTACCCGGCGCTGGGCGGGCATCGCCCTGATTGTGGCGGGCGCGGCGCTGGTCAGCGCGGCCACCGCGCCGCAAACCTACCAAAAGGCGGAGCCCGGCCCATGAAGTGGGTCACTATCGCCATCATCGTCTCCGCCACCGCCGCCGCCGACGTGTTGCAGGCCATGGGCATGCGGCGGCAGGGCGAGATTCGCGACTTTCGCCCCGGAGCCATCGGACGCGTGCTGGCGGCGCTGGCGCGCAACCGCTTCGTAATCGGAGCGGTGGCCGCCATGGCCGTCTCCTTCTTCGCGTTCATGGGACTGCTTTCGGTTTCCGAGCTCAGCTTCGCCGTGCCGGCCACCGCCATCACCTACGTACTGGAGACGGCGCTCTCCCGCTACGTGTTGAAGGAACGCGTCAACTGGCTCCGTTGGGCCGGTGCGTCGCTGGTTATCTGCGGCGTGGCGTTGATCTCGCTGTGAGGTGGCTGGCGGCTGTGCCGGCGGTGGCGGCCGCGGCGTACTACCTGCTGGCCATCGTGGCGGCGCTGCGCTGGCGCAGGCTGACCGGCAACCGCTCCCTTACGGTCGCGGCTCTGAAGTCCGTCTCCATTCTCAAGGCCGTCCACGGACGCGATCCCCGCTTTTATGAGGCTATCCGTTCGCACGCGCGGCAGGATTATCCGGAGTTTGAGATCCTATTTGGAGTCGGCGATGCCAACGACCCGGCGCTCGAAGATCTCGTGCGCCTTCAGCGCGAATTCCCGTCGATCCATATCGAGGTCGCGGTGGTATCTTCCACGGCCCCCAACGCCAAGGTCGGCATTCTGGCCGAGCTGGCCAGGCGCGCGCGCTACCCGCTGCTGCTGGTGAACGATAGCGACATCCAAGTGGAGCCGGGGTACCTGCGCGCGGTCACCGCTCCGCTGGCCCACCCGGCCGTGGGGCTGGTCACCTGCCTGTACCGGGCGCGGGCGGATTCGTGGGCCTCGCGCTGCGAAGCGCTGGGCATCGCCACCGAGTTCGCCCCCAGCGTGCTGGTGGCGCGGTTGCTGGGGCAGGCGGAGTTCGCCCTCGGCTCGACCATGGTCTTTCGCGCCGAGACGCTGCGGGCGGTGGGCGGCTTCGAATCCATTGCCGACTGCCTGGCCGACGATTATCAACTGGGCCGCCGCATCAGCGCGGCCGGGGGACGCATCGTGTTCGCTCCGGTGGTGGTGGAAACCGACCTCGGAGCGGAATCCTGGCGGCAGACCTGGCGCCACCAGGTGCGCTGGGCCCGCACCATCAGGGTATCGCGCCCCGGCGGCTACTTCGGCTACGCGGTCACGCACGCCACGGTGTGGGCGGCGGTGGCCTGCGCCGCGGGCCAGTGGTGGTGCGCCGCCGCGGCTCTCGCGCTGCGCCTGACGGCCGGCGCGCTGGCCGGGGCGGTGCTCCAGGACCGCTACCGGGCCGGCTTCTGGCTGATGCCGCTGCGCGACCTGTTCGGCTTCGCGGTGTGGATCGCCGGCGCCACCGGCAACACGGTTTACTGGCGCGACCGCAGTCTGAAACTGCTGCCCAACGGCAAAATCGTGGCGCCGCGGTAAGCCTGCGCGCGGGACTTGTTCAGATTGACGAGGGCCTGGCGGAGGGTGGCAGGGAGACAATTCGGGCGTACGGAGAGGTCGGCGTCACAAAGCGCCAATCGGGAGATTGACGTTCCCAGGGTTGGCGTTGCTGGCGGCCGGGGCTTCGCGGACTTATCACCGTGCGTTTCCGGCCGCCACTGGATTGAGCGGCACTTCGGGGGCATTAGGATCGCTGGCTGGCAACCCAGTACCCTCCGATTCGTGCATAGGCCGACGAGCGTACCCGCCGCTCCTACTGAATCACCATGCTCTTCGATACCCGACTATCCCGGCCCTGAAGAACCGAACGGGAAACCGGTCCCGTCCGGTCCTAGAGACCGGGGAGGATCACACTCGCGTGGGGTGTTATGAAGCTAGCTCCAAAGTCTCCCGTCGGGGTCATCTGTCAGTGACCTCCGTAAGGCTTCATGGCTCCGGGAGTTCGATACCAACGTAATGCAACGCATCTTGGCCAAGATGAAGGTTGCGGCCGCACTTGCGCACGACCACTACCTGATTTGACGCTAGCATGAGGGCAAGGGCTGGTTGGCGGAGAATTTGGTTAAGGCTTTTGGAATCAACGCGAAATAATTCTGGTTTTGCTGTGATCGAAAAAAGCTTCGTCAGCGCTGTTGTGAAAGTTGGCAGGAGAACCTGCCCTGGGGGGACAGGGGACAGTAATCAATTATCCAATTCCGTTGAGACCTATCCGACCACATCGGGAACGGGGTAATTTGGTCCAATGCGCTGTTCCCCTGTTCCTCTGTTCCGCCCCGGTTACTCGCCGCCCGCCGTCTCCTTCAGGAGTTCGATCATCGCGGCGGGAGTGAGAATCCGGGTGGATTTGTGATGTTTCAGGGCGAGAAGTTCCTTGTCGCCGGTCACCAGGAACTCGGCTTGACTGGCTTCAGCCATCGCCAACAGGTAACTGTCCTTGGGGTCCGGCGCGATCGGGCCGGATGGCAGGTCGCGGCAGTAAAAAGAAAAGTCCCGAAGGCCCGCAGCCAGCAACTCGGCCGCGCTGGCGCGTAGCCTCGCCCGAAAGAAGGGCCCGCCGGCGACCTCGCGCAGCTCCGCTATGAGAGCGCCGGAAGCGACGAGGGTGAACCTCTTCCGCTCCCAAGCGTCAAGAAGCTTGGCCGGAGCGCCCAGGGGAGAGAGTAGCGCCGAGATCAGGATGTTGGTGTCCAGGACGATGCGCATCAGGACCGTCGAGCGCGCTGCCGGTAGCGTTTCGCGCGGACCTCTTCGACGGTCTCGTCAATCATCCTCTGCAGCTCGTCCGGGGAAACATCGGCGAAAGCCTGGCGGGCTTGGCCGACGGTCTGATGAAAAATCCGCCAGCGGACGGCTTCCTCGATGAATTTCGAGAGATCGCCTTTTTTCATGCCCTGCACGCCCAGAAAGGAGCGCAAGGCATGATCGGTCTCTTTGGACCAGGTGATGGTCAGACGGGTGGTCTCCGGCTCGCGAGTCGCACCTTTCATCATATAAGCATATAGCCGCTTATAAGCATAGGCTCGTATGGGGCTTGTTGTCAAACGGCCTCATTCGCCGCCCGCGTCAGGGCCGGCTCAAGCGGCGGCGGCCGCGGGATGCAGAACCTCAATGCCGGCGTAACGGGAAAAACCGCTCCTGTCGAAGGTGAGAATGGTGGTGAGTCCGTGCACGCGCATGGCGGCGACCAGGCGGGCATCGTGAGCGGGTTTTCCGGAAACCCGATACTGGATTACCAGGCTCTCCCAGACCGGATAGATCGCCGGGGTGTCCGCCAAAAGAGGAAACATGCTCTTCAGGCGCGCCAGTTCGGCCGCCGCCTCCGATGTCGACAGCCCCAAACCGTTTTGGGAGACCGGCCGCGTGGCGACCACCCACAACTCGACAAGGTTTTGAGGAACGATGTGAAGCTCGCGGCCCCGCGCGGTCAGGGCTTCGAGGGCGCGGGCAACGGTTTCGTACTGAGGATGCCGAACCTGTAGCGTTCGAAGAAGCGTGTTGGTGTCAATGAGCAAAGGGAGCCCTATATCAGGTCCGGATAAATGCTCTCCCGGCTCATGGCCTCATCCGAGAGAACCGGGATATTCGGGTCATGGCTGTCAGCCCAGGCGCGAAATTGCCGCGCCCACTCCTGAGGATCGGTTCTCTGCAAGTGGGCGATGGAAACGGGCTGAACCTGCTGGCCGGCAACTTCGAGCATCCACTGCTCAAGGCTCAAGCCGCGGGCCTGCGCTTCGGCCTGGAACGCGGCTTCCTTGTCCGGCGGCAGATTGAGCGTGACCGTCATAATCGCAGAGCCCTTCGTCTCCAGGTTAGCGCAAACACTCCACATCAGGGGGCTGTTTTGTTCCCCACGGCGCTTCAGCCTCGCGCCGCGGGCGATTCGGGGGGCGCTTCCGCCAGCCGTTTCCGGGAGTCGTCTGTGAAGTAGAACACCAGGTAGGCCAGGCCGACGGCCAGCGGGATCACCCCCAGCAAAGCGACGCCCGCCGGCAGGTCCGTCCTGCCCTGGTCCTTTTCGACGATCCGCCTCGCCTGCTCCAGGGGGATGTCGAGATTCCGGCTGAGAGATCTGGCCCGGTACGATTCATCCACGGCCGACGGCGGCTGCTGCGACGACCACGAAATGCCCAGCAGGCAGACAATCAGCGCCACGCCGCTGAAGCTCCAGATTAAGCCCCGCAGCAGGTAGGCGCGGGGCGACCACGGGGCGGGTTCCGGCCCCAGCGGGATGGCGGTCCCCTTTTCGAGCGCCGACATGCGCTCCTGGTGCAGCATGTACTGCTGGCGGTTTCGCAGGAACAACGCCGCCAGGATTAGCGCGAAAAGCAACAAGGCGAGTGCTAACGGAGCCATTTTTTGTTTCTCCTTGATGATTGAGACCAGCCCGGCAGGGCCAATGTTTCCAAACTTCAACGCCTCCGGGCGTGGTCTAAACAAGCTAATGCTGGCGGTTTAGCAGGCACGACATTGCCAGGATCAGCAAGACAATCAGAAAGGTCCCAAATAGTATCAGAATCACGGTTCGGTTCTCCTTGCCGATTGAGACCCGCCTGGCGCGGCGAATGTTTCGAAACATTGGCGCCTCCGGTTATGGTCTAAATAGGCTATGGCGGAAGAGTTCGAGCGGATCGTCCGCGAATTCCAGGACAAAATCTTCCGCCTGGCGTATTCCATGCTGCTCGACCGCGCCGCCGCCGAGGAAACCACCCAGGACGTGCTGCTGCGCGTGTGGAAAGGGCTGCCCGGCTTCCGCGCCGAATCCTCGCTTTCCACCTGGATTTACTCGATCACCCGGAACGCCTGCCTGACGGCGCGGGGCCGCGGCGCCATCCACGCTGTTTCGCTCGACGAACCGGCGCCGCTTCGCGAAGTGGAAAGGCGCGCGGCGGCCGCCTGGCCAAGCGCGCCGTCTCCGGATGCGGGCGCGCTGCTCAGCCGCCTGCCGGCCAAGTACCGGCAGGTGGTAGCGCTATTCTATATGCAGGAGAAGTCGTACGGCGAAGTGGCGTGTATGCTGGGCCTGCCGGTGGGGACGGTGAAGACATACCTGTTTCGCGCGCGGAAAAGCCTGGCCGAGGAACTGGCTGGGGAGCGCGTCCGGAAAGGAGGGACGTAATGGCCTGCCCGGAATTCGAAGAGTCTGGTGCGCGAAGGCCCCGGCGGCCATGCCGCGCGCTGCGAAGAGTGCCGCGCCCTGCTCGACGCCCTGGCCGATGTGGATGCCGCCTTCGAAGCGGCCTTCGCGGGCGTCGCGGCGCCGCCCGGCATGGCTACCGCCGTGCGCGCCCGCGTGGCCCGCGAGTTCTCCTTGCGGAGGCCCTCCCCGCTGCCCGAAATTCTGGACTTGATCGGCTGGGCCGCCGTGCTGGCTCTGGCCGCCGTCCTTCTGCCCCGCTTCCTGCCCCTGATCGACGCGGCCCTGGCCGGGTGGGGATAAGGCCGCTCTCTAGCGGTTCCGCCGGGTTAGGGGGCGGTTGCCTTTCGCGCGGCCCGCGCAATGATACCATGGCGTCCACATGCGACTCTCAAGAGCTCTTGTGGTGTGCGGCGGCGCGCTTTCGCTCATCGTTTTCGCGGCGTGGATGGACGCGCAATCCCCCGAGCCGGCGCGCGTGGCGGCTACTCCGCCCATGGGCTGGAATAGCTGGGACTGCTATGGCACTACCGTGACCGAGGCCGAGGTGAAGGCCAACGCCGATTACATGGCCAAGAACCTGAAGGCGCACGGCTGGCGGTACATCGTGGTGGACATTCAATGGTCCGAACCCAACCCCCAGGCGCACGGCTACCGGCCGGATACGGAACTGGCGATGGACGGGTTCGGGCGGCTGATTCCGGCCGAGAAGCGCTTCCCGTCGTCGGCCGGCGGCCGCGGCTTCAAGCCGCTGGCGGATTACGTTCACGGCCTGGGGTTGCAGTTCGGGATCCACATCATGCGCGGCATTCCGCGGCTCGCGGTGAAGGCCAATCTTCCGGTGGCCGGGAGCAAGGCGCGGGCCGCCGAGATCGCCGACGCGTTCTCGGTCTGCCCGTGGAACACCGATATGTATGGTCTGGAGATGAGCCGCCCGGGCGCGCAGGATTACTACGATTCGATTTTGAAGCTGTACGCCGGTTGGGGCGTTGATTACATCAAGGCCGACGACATCGCGCGCCCCGCGCATCGCGAGGAGATCGCCGGCCTGCATCGCGCCATACTGAAAACCGGACGGCCCATCGCGCTGAGCCTTTCGCCGGGCCCGGCGCAGGTCAAGGACGCGGCGTTCCTTCAGGAGAACGCGAACCTATGGCGCATCTCCGACGATTTCTGGGACGATTGGAGACTGCTGCGCCAGAACTTCATCCTGATGTCGATCTGGAGCGGTTTCGGCCGGCCCGGCGCGTGGCCGGACGCGGACATGCTTCCCCTCGGCCACATCGGACTGCGCGCCGAACAAGGCGAGGACCGCATGACGCGATTCACCCGCGAGGAACAGCGAACCCTGCTGAGCCTGTGGTCGATTGCGCAATCGCCGCTCATGTTCGGAGGCGATTTGCCGGGCAACGACCCGTTCACCCTCTCGCTGATTTCGAATGATGAAGTCCTGGCCGTGGATCAACGCGGCTCCCATGGCCGCTCCTTCGCGGAGGGCGGCGACAGCGTGGCGTGGGTGGCCGACGGGGAGCCTGGCGTAAAGTATCTGGGCGTCTTCAACGTAGGCGACCGGAGCCCCATCGACGCTCGCGTGGAGTGGCGGGCTCTCGGCCTGAGCGCGAAGTGCGCGCTCCGCGACCTCTGGGAGCGCAAGGACCTGGGGACCATGGAAGGAGGGTACGTCTTCCACATTCCGCCGCACGGCTCGGGACTATACAGGGTCGGCCCGGCGAAATAAGCGAAATCATGGCCGTGGCGGCGCGCGCGAGTGCGTGCGCCACGTCGAAAGGGCAAGGGCGTTTCATGACGGGGCCTAAACTCTCATGACCATCCACGTCGCGCTCCTCCAGGGCGTTGGCCTGCTGGAGGAGGGCGGCATCGCCGCGCCGCGCCTTACGGCCGAGGCGCTGCTGGCCCACGCCACCGGGCGGCAACGCGTGTACCTCTACGCCCATCCGGAGTGCGAGCTGACGGAGGTGGAATGGCTGCACTTCGGCCGCTATCTCCACGAGCGGCTTCAGGGCAAGCCCACCCAGTACATCACCGGACGCCAGGAGTTCTACGGCCGCGAATTCCGGGTTACGCCCGATGTGCTGATTCCGCGCCCGGAGACCGAACACGTGGTCGAAGCGGTCCTGCCGCGCCTGCGCGGCGCGATGCGGTTCCTGGATGTGGGCTGCGGCTCCGGAGCTCTGGCCGTTACCCTGCAACTCGAAACCGGGGCGGAAGCCTGGGCCTGCGATATCTCCCCGGCCGCGGCCGCGGTGGCCGCCGGCAATGCCCAACGCCTCGACGCTCCGGTCCGGATGGTGGTGTGCGACCTGATGGAAGCCATGGCGCAAGCCTCCATGGACCTGATCGTCTCCAATCCTCCCTACGTTCCCATCACCCAACGGGAGGGCCTTCAACGCGAGGTCCGCGACTGGGAGCCCCACCTGGCCCTTTTCGCCGGCCACACCGGCTTTGAGATCTACGACCGCATTGTGGCCGATGCCCCCCGCGTGCTCCGGCGCGGCGGCTGGCTGGTCATGGAACTGGGCTTTGGCGCCGCCGAGCACGTAACCCGCCTGCTGGACGGCTGGAGCGATACGCGGATCGAGCCGGACCTCGCCGGAATCCCCCGGGTGATCGCCGCCAGAGCCGGCCGCCGATCCCGTGGAACCAATCGCCGCGGAGTTTCGTAATCCGTGTTCGAGGACAACTGATGCGCGCACAACTGCTTCTTCCGGCGCTGGGCGCCGCCCTGATCGGCCTCTCAGCCTGCGACATCGAGGACTGGGGGGGTAATTTCGAACGCTTCCAGACGGATTTCCACTACAACTATCCGCTGAAATCCGACGGAAGGGTCGCCATCGAATCGTTTAACGGGTCCGTGGAGATTTCCGGCTGGGATCAAAGCACGGTGGACATCAGCGGCGTGAAGTACGGACCGACCCAGACGGCCGCCGACGCCCTCAAGATCGATATCTCGGACAGTCCGGAGGAGGTTTCCGTGCGGGCCGTGCGCCCCTCCGATCGCCGCGGCAACCTGGGCGCGCGGTTCATCGTCAAGATTCCCCGCGGCGCCCATCTCGACCGCATCGTGACCTCGAACGGCGCAATTCGCACCATCGACGGCTCCGGCCCGGCGCGCCTGCGCACGTCCAACGGTTCCATCCGCGTGCAGGACCTGGCGGGGAGCCTGGACGCGCAAACTTCCAACAGCAGCGTCGAGCTCCTCAATATCGCGGGCGATGCCACGGTGCGCAGCTCCAACGGCCACGTCCGCGCCGAAGGCTTGCGCGGTTCGCTCGACGCCAACACCTCCAACGCCGGCATTGACGCGAAGATCGGGGAGGCCGCCAAGTCCCTCCGCCTGGATACCTCCAACGGCAGCGTGGATCTGTCTCTGCCCGCCAACTTCTCAAGCGACCTGCGCGTGGCCACCTCCAACAGCTCCATCACCGTTCGCATTCCCCGCGAGCCCAATGCTCACCTGGTGGCGCACACCAGTAACTCTTCCATCACTTCCGATTTCGATATCCGCATGCAGGGCAACATCGGCAAGAACCACGTGGAAGGAACCCTGGGGAACGGCGGCGCGCTGATCGACCTGGGCACGTCGAACGGAAGCATCCGCCTGCTGAGGATGTGAGTTTCCCGGAACCGCACAGGTAGCGCCCGGCCACACGATCCGCTATACTGTTCCTCCGGATCATAACGGCCGTTTTCCTGCAATGAAGCTGAAGTGGATCTGCGCTGTAGCATGCGGAGCGGGCCTGTTGTGCGCGCAAATTCCGGAAAATCCGTTAGCCAACGCGCGCGCCAAGCTCAAAGAACACGACCCGGACGGAGCCTACGAAGATGTGCAGAAGGCTCTGGCGCAAAAAGCGGATTCCGTGGATCTGCAGGCGCTTCTCGGAGACGCCGAATACCTGCGCGGCGAATTCTCCGAGGCCGAAATGGCCTTCAAGAGCGCGCTCCGGTTGGATAGCAAGTGCGCGTTAGCCTGGGTTGGTCTGGGCAAGGTCTTTCAGGCTGCCTCGCTCCGCGCGCAGGCCCGGCTCTGTTACCGGACGGCCTATGAGGCGGACCCCCGCGACTTGGAGGTGCAAGTTCGATACGCCAGCACTCTAACCGCCGCCGAGCGGCTGCCGATGCTGGAGGACTACTTGGCCAAGGCCGGCGACGGGGGCGATCCCGATATCGTCACTGGGATCCGGCAGCAAATCGCGGAGCTCAAGTGGGCAGGCGGCCGCCCCTTGTTCGCGCTGAGGTTGCCTTTGGAACCCACGGAGAGCAAGCTTTCCCGCCTGATGTACGATCCCAATACAATCCGCGGGTATGCCCTGCCGGTTGCTTTCAATGGGGGAAAACCTCTGCGCCTGCTGATGGACACGGGCGCGGGCGGCATCGTACTCAATCGCAAGTCGGCGGAAAGGGCCGGATTGCCGAGAATCGCGGATGCCAGGTTCGGGGGCATTGGGGATGCCGGGGACCGAACCGGCTACATGGCCATGGCGGAAACCGTCCAGGTGGGACAGGTGTCGTTCAGGAATTGCCCCATAGTGGTGTCGGAGAGGGAATTCCTCACCGATCAAGACGGCCTGATCGGGACGAACGTCTTCTCCCAGTTCCTGGTCACGTTGGACCTGCAGAAGATGGTCCTCAGACTCGATCCGCTGCCCAAACGCCAGACCCCGGAAGACGCTTGGAGCGACCCGGAGAAGATCGCGGAGTTTGGCGGTTTCACCCGGTTTTGGCACGTTGGCCACGATATCCTGCTACCCACCCGGGTGAACGGCGCCAAGCCGGTGTTGTTCCTCATCGATACCGGAGGGCGATCTTCGTTGATCGACCCAGCCTACGCGCGGCAGTTTACGGGCGTGCGAAGCGAGGATCGGGTCACCGTGCACGGCTTATCTGGCAAGGTGGCCAAGGTGCAGAGCGCCGCGAATTTGACATTCGAATTCGGCCATTACCGAATGCCAGTCTCCGGGATATTAGCAATTCCGCTGACAAAGACGAGCCACGATTCCCCGCGGATGACCGGCATCTTCGGGGCTGCGACCCTGGTCAACTTCCGCATGCAGATCGATTACCGGGACGGTCTGATCCATCTCGAGTATATCGGGCCGAAGTACTGATGGGGCTGAAGCCCGCTCCCCGGGGGCTATTGCGGTTTCGGGTTGCGGATGGCTTCCGCCAGCTCGGCCGCGCTAACCCGCGACGCGTGCATGTAGGTTTCGTTCTTGGCGATGCGGTCCAGCATGGGCAGGAACTGATCCTTGGCCACCAGCCGGTTGTGGTCCATGGCGGACCGCAGCAGCGAAAGCACGTTGGGCACGCCCAGCTTGTCGTACTTGGCGGCGCGTTCCAGGCTGGCGCAATCCTGGGCCGATTCCGCCATGCGCTCGAACCAATCCTGCATTTCGCGCGCGGCAAGGTCCTCGGTGTAGTTGAACCGGATCTCGCCCTTCTGGTCGCCGTTCTCGTAGCGCAGGGTTTTTGCGCCCATAAAGGCCACTTTGGCGGCGGATTCCACGGGATGCCTGAAGTAGTCCAGTTTCTCCAGCAGGGCGAACACCTGCCGTGTTTCGGCCTGGCTAAGCCGGAATTTGAGCGGGAAGTCGTCGTCCGGCGCCTCTCCGTATACCGCGTTCCCGTCCTTGTCCAGGGTGATCTGGAAGTAGGCCGGCTGGCTTCCTGGAAAAGCGCGGGAGTAGAACAGCCGCGGCCCATCGGCCGCATATAGCGTTCCCGCCGCCAGCAGCGCGAGAAAGAGCTTCATGCGGGCTTCCCAGCAATCCGGCGGCTGGTGGATTCATGTACGGCATGGCAGATGGCCACCGCCAGGGCGTCCGCCGCGTCTTCCGATTCCACCGCTTCCCTCAGGTGGAGCAGCGAGCGCACCATGGTCTGCACCTGGCTCTTCTCGGCCCGGCCGTATCCCACCACGCTCATCTTGATTTCAAGCGGCGAGTATTCCGCCAGCCCCATCTCCGCCTCCGCGATGGCCAGCAGGGCGACTCCCCTCACGTGAGCCAGTTTCAGCGCCGTCTTTACGTTCGCCGAATAGAAAACCTCTTCCACGGCGGCCGAATCCGGGCGGTATTCCCGTATCAACCCCCGCAACCCGTTGGCGATCTCCAGCAGCCGCTTCTCGAAGGGCCATTTCGGACTGGTCCGAATCACCCCCGCCGCGATCATGCGATGTTCCAGACCGTCGGTTTCGATCACCCCGTAGCCGGTGCGCTCCGAACCGCAATCGATCCCGAGAATCCGCACGTTACTGCGCCAGCGCCTCCATCTCCTTCTCGTCGATATCGAAGTTGGAGTACACGTTCTGCACGTCGTCGTGCTCTTCGAGCGCCTCGCTCAACCGCAACATGCCGGCCGCGTTCTTGCCTTCCAGCTTGATAAGGTTCTTGGGGACCATGGCGATGGCCGATTCGGAGGGGTGGATGCCACTCGACTCCAGGGCCTTCAGAACGGCTTCGTGGGCCTCCGGCGCGGAGAGCACTTCCCAGTGCTCGGCGTCGCCGCGCAGGTCGTCCGCCCCGGCGTCGAGCACGATGGCCATGAGCTGGTCCTCGGTCACCTTCTCGCCCGGCACCCCGATCACGCTCTTGCGCTCGAACATCCAGGCCACCGCGCCCTGCTCGGCCATGTTGCCGCCGTTCTTGGAGAAAACGTGGCGAATGTCGCTCACCGTGCGGTTGCGGTTGTCGGTAGCCACGTTGACCAGCACGGCCGCGCCGCCGGGCCCGTACCCTTCGAACATCACTTCCTCGATCTGGCCGCCTTCCAGCTCGCCGGTGCCGCGCATGATCGCCTTCTTGATGTTGTCGGCGGGCATGCTGACGGCCTTGGCCGCCACGATGGCGGTCCGCAGCCGCGGATTGCCGTCGGGATCGCCGCCGCTGCGGGCGGCGATCGTAATTTCCTTGATGATGCGGGTGAAGCTTTTCCCGCGCTTGGCGTCCGTGGCCGCCTTCTTATGCTTAATCGTGGCCCATTTGGAATGGCCTGACATTTGAACCTCGCAGGTAGGCCCAGCCTCCGCGGCCGGGAGGTGACATTATTATGAATTCAACGTATTGAGGATAGCAGAATGACGCAGGTGGCTCAAGGACGGCATAACAGATTGCGGAACGGACCGCCGCGGGACGTTACCATATTCGGGTGAACGCATCCACGGCTGTACCGAAGAATTCGCCGCGCCTGGCCCGCTGGGCGAAGATTGCGTCCGCCGTCCTGCTTTCCGCCTACTTCCTGTGCTTCGCCTGGGACGGCCTCGGCGCGCGCTGGGCGGAGGACGACATGGGGAACCTCTACACCGCCTGGAAGCCCGGCCCGTGGCAGTTGCTGCTGGCGCAGTTCCGGCCGTGGCACGGCGACTACCGGCCCATGGGCGGCGCCTTCTATGCGGTTCTCTTCACGATGTTCGGGCTGAACCCGCTGCCGTATCGGGTGGCCATCCTGCTCCTGCTGGGAATCAATCTCTGGCTGGTTTACCGGCTAGCCAGGGTGCTGGGCTGCGACGAGCTCCGCTCGGTGGTGGCGGTCATCCTGGCGGCCTATCACTCCGGGCTGGGGAGCCTGCACTACAACACCGACGTGATCTACGACATTCTGTGCTTCACGTTCTACCTGGGCGCTTTACTGTATTACGCTTCCATTCGCCGGCGCGGCCGGCTGCTGGGCGGCTGGGAGAGCGCGGCCTTCTTCGGCCTGTTCCTTTGCGCGCTCAATGCCAAGGAAATGGCCCTGACCCTGCCTTTGGTTCTGCTGGCGTATGAGGCCTTCTATCACCGGCCGGCGGCGTGGAGCTGGAGTGAGGCGCGCGCATGGCTGCTGGGCCCCGGCCGCTTGGCCCTGTGCGCCGTTCCGCTGAACCTCCTGTACCTTTACGGAAAGAAGTTCGGGCCGGACGCGATGATGAAAATGCCGGCCTACCGGCCGGTGTTTAGGCTCGGCCGCCTGGTGACGTTTCAGACCACCTGCATCGGGGATTTTCTGTTTCGCGCGGCCCCCGTCGGCACGCTGGGACTGCTCTTCACGTGGACCCTTTTGACCTGGCTGGCCTGGCGCTACAACCGGCCCGTCTTGCGGTTCTGCTGGGCGTTCCTGATCGTCGCCCCGTTGCCCATCGAGTTTCTGGAGGGCCGCTACCAGGCGTGCCTGTACATTCCTTTCGCCGCCTTGGCGGTGTTCGCGGCCACGGCGCTGGTGGACGCGGCGGATGCGGCCGCCCGATTCCTGGACGGTCTGCCGATTCTACGCCGCTGGGGACGCGGCATCCCCCTGGCGGTTCTGCTGATCGCGGCGCTGCTTCCGTATGTGCGCATCAACTGGAGAATCCGGAATACCTTCGTGCACCGCGCCATGGTCTTGCAAGGCCCGCTCACCTGGAAAGTCATCCAGCAGTTCCGCGCCGTCAAGCCCAAAGTTCCGCCGGGTTCGAGCGTACTGATCCTGGACGACCCGTTCCACAGTCCCGACGAGCTGTACATCGCCAGCCTTTGCCTGGGCGACCGCAGCATCACGGTTCGACTGCAAACCCTGGACCACCTCCCGCCGGAAGAAATAGCGAAGAGGCCCCACGTGCTCGCCTACCAGGACGGAGAATTGGCGCAGATCCGGTGACGCCGGCCGCCGGCGCCCCGCACGAACCTCGGTTGAAGGCTACCGCGCCTCCTCGAAGATGCCCAGCTCGCGGTTCTTGCGCACCGTCCGCCACCCGAAGCAGCGGCCGTTCATGGCCACGTACACTCCGGGCGGCAGAACCTGGACGAAAGCCAGAGCCGTTCCCAGATTGAACAAGCCATCCGAGCTGCCGAAGGTGTAGGGGATCATGGCGCCGGTGAGGACGATGGTCTTATCCACGATGGCGTTCCCCAGCACGGCGGCGGTCTGTTCCATGGAATCCGTGCCGTGGGCGATCACGATGCGGCTTTCCTCCGCGCGCAGACAATGCTCCAGGATCATGCTCCGGTCGTCGTCGGTCATCTGCAGGCTGTCGATCATCATCAGCGTGCGGACGTCCACCTTCAGATGGCAGCGGCCGAGCTGCAACATTTGGGAAATGTGGGTGTCCTTGAAATACAGCTCGCCGGTGAGCTCGTTGTATTCCTTGTCGCAGGTCCCCCCGGTGGCCAGGATTCGAATTCGCTCCACGTTCATTGAGGCTATTCCATCGTGCCACAAATAACGGCTCATGCGCGCTGCTATAGTGAAGTTATACCCTCATGAGAGGCATGCGGTGGGTCCTGCTGGTGGCGATCGTCGCGATGGTCGGCGGCGTCGCAATCACCTATAGGTCCTCAAGGAAGGCACTCAAGGCCCAGGCCCCCGAGAAGCCCAAGGCGCTGCCCAGCGAGCTGAATTCCAACGCCCTTGACTGGTACATCCAGGAGACCACGCAGGGACACCCCGGATACCACCTGACGGCGAAGGAATACAGCCAGGTGAAGGACTCTTCGCGCCTCGACCTGAGCGGCGTGCGGCTCCAGCTCTTCGGCAAGGAGGGCGACGCCTACGACCTGGTGACGAGCGCCAGCGCGTCCTATTTCACCAGCGAGCACCGGTTCTTCTCCGAAGGCGACGTGGAGATCACGCTCAACATCCCCATGACGGGGGAGCCGAAGCACCAGTTGATCGCCATCCGGAGCGCCGGCGTCACCTGCAACACCGAAACCAACACGGTGGAGACGGACCACCTCACCAGTTTCGTCTTCGAGCACGGAACCGGCCACTCCACGGGCGCCTCCTACGATCCCAACTCCCGCGTGCTGGTGATGAAGAGCCAGGTGCAGCTCGACTGGAACCCGGCGCATCCCAACGCCAAACCCATGAAGATCGAGGCCGCCGGCCTCATCTACCAGGAGGCCAAGTCCGAAATCTGGCTGAAGCCGTGGGGACGGCTGACCCGCGGGGACACGGTGGTGGAAGGCCAGGACGATGTGGTTCGCATTCACGAGGTGACCGGAGCCGATGGGAAGAAGCGGACCGTGATCCGCCAGGTGGAGGCCGTCAAGGCCCGCGGGTCGGATACCTATCCCGACCGCAACGTGCAATACTCGGCCGAGTGGGTGCTGGCCGATTTCGACGACGAAGGCGTAACGCGGAAGATCACCGGGCGCAACGGCGCGCAACTGACGTCCACCTCTCCCACCACCGCGACGGAGATCAAGGCTGGCGCGGTGGATATGGAGTTCGCCTCCCGGAACGACGAAAGCGTTCTGGAACGCGTCACGGCCACCGATAATGCCGTAGTCACCGCCCGGCCCCTGCCCGCGCCGGGGCGCCAGTTGAGCGAAACGCACGTGCTGCGGTCGCAGGCCGTGGAAATGAAGATGCGCGAAGGCGGGCGCGACATGGAAACCGTGGTCACGCACGCGCCGGGAACCCTGGAATTCCTGCCCAACCTGCCCGCCCAGCATCACCGGACCCTCGATGGCAACGATATGGCGATCGCTTACGCCTTGCAGAACCGCATCGAGTCTTTCCATACCACCAACGCGCGCACCCGCACGGATCCCACCGACGAAGAAAAGAAGCGCAACCAGGCGGCCTCCTTCACCGCCAGCCGCGAACTGGCGGCGCGCTTCGATCCGAAGACATCGAAGATGTCCAACATGGAGCAAACCGGGGCCTTCACCTACGAAGACGGCGACCGCCGCGCCCGCGCCGCCAAAGCCACCCTGGATTCGGATCAGAACGTGATCCTGCTGGATGCCTCGGCGCGCGTTTGGGACTCCACCGGTTGGACCACCGCCGACCGCATACGGCTGGACCAGCGCACCGGCGATTTCGTGGCCGAAGGCAACGTCAATTCCAGCCGCCTTCCGGATAAGGACCAGAAGAAGAGCTCGGACATGCTCTCGGGCGATGACCCGCTGTTCGCCCAGGCGCGCAAGATGGATTCCCACCGGGCGGACCCGGCGACCCGCGCGCGGAAGGTCCACTACGAGGGCAACGCGGCTATGTGGCAGGGCGCCAACCGCATTCAGGCCGACGTCATCGACGTGGACCATGGCATGCTCACGGCCAATGGGAACGTGGTCAGCAATCTGTGGGAACAACCGAGCGACCAGCCCGCCGGCCCCGGCAAGAAGCCGGCGCCCAGCGACCAGCCCGCCAGCGCCGGCCAAAAGCCGGCGCCCGCCAACCCCGTGCTCACCGTGGTGCACGCGCAACACCTGGTCTATACGGACGAGAACCGCCTGGCGGTATATACCGGGGGAGTCACCCTGAAACGCACGGGGCTCGACGTGAAATCCCAGGAGCTGCGCGCCTATATGTCCCAGGCCGGCGCAACGTCGCGCCTCGACAAGGCGTTCGCCGATGGGGCCGTTCAAATCGTGCAGACCGTCAACGGACACACGCGCACCGGCACAGGCGGCCATGCCGAGTACTACACGACCGACCAGAAGGTGGTCATGGACGCCGAAAAGGGCGGAAGAGCCAAGCTGGTCGACTCGGTTTCCGGAACTTCGGAAGGGCTTGAATTGACCTATTTCGCTAACGATGATAGGCTGCTGGGAAGTGGCGCTCCCACCGAACCGGTGAATACCCGCATCGTCCGGAAGAAATAGCCTACATGAGCGTACTCGAAGTCAAGAACATCTCCAAGACCTATCGCGGGCGGGCGGTGGTGCACGACGTCACGGTGCACCTGGAACAGGGTCGCGTGGTGGGCTTGCTGGGGCCGAACGGGGCGGGGAAAACCACCTCGTTCCACATCATCGTGGGGCTCATCAGTCCGGATTCGGGCGCCATCCGGGTGGACGACGAGGATATCACCCAGCTTCCCATGTACCAGCGCGCGCGGCGCGGCATCAGCTATCTTCCGCAGGAGGCCTCCGTTTTTCGAAAGATGACGGTGGAAGAAAACCTCATGGCCATCCTCGAAACGCTGTCCGGAATGCGGGCCAGGCATCGCCGTCAGAAGCGCGACCAGTTGATCGACCAGCTCGGCCTGGAGAAGGTGCGGCGCAGCCGCGGGTACATGCTCTCCGGCGGCGAGCGGCGGCGGGTGGAAATCGCCCGCTCCCTGGTGATCGATCCGCGCTTCCTGCTGCTCGACGAGCCATTTTCTGGAATCGACCCCATCCAGGTGCTGGAATTGCAGCGCATCATCTTCGACCTCAAACGCCAGAACATCGGGATCCTGGTGACCGACCACAATGTCAGCGAGACGCTGGCGGTGACGGATTGGGCCTACATTATCAACAACGGCGAGATTTTTCGCGCCGGAACGCCGGAGGCGCTGGCGCGCGATCCGGAAGTGCGCCGCGTCTATCTGGGCGAATCGTTCACCCTGCGAGTGTAACCCGGACTCGTCGCCGGGGATTATATTGGTGTCTGGAGGAAAGCGATGCGGGAATTCGGTTTGACGCGGGTGGTTGCCGCCGCCTTCCTGGCGGCCGCGGCCCTGGCCCAACAGGCGGCGACGACGGTCACAATCGAAAGCAAGACCATCGCGGTGAAGTACGCGGCGCCCACGGCGAAGAGCCGCATCGCGGCCGCTTTCCACACCGATGCCGATCTGGCGTTCAAGGGTTTCGCGGTTCCCGAGGGCGACTACACGCTCTATATCCTGGCCGACGGCCCTCAGTGGCAGCTCGCCATCAATAAGGCGACCGGCGCCAAGGCCGCGGCCTACGATCCGAAATCGGACCTTGGCCGGATACCCATGACCATGGGCAAAACTCCCGCCCCAGTGGCCAATTGCAAGATGACGCTGACCAAGACCGCGGCGCTGGCGGCCAAGCTGGAGGTGGCGTGGGAGAGCACGATCGCCTCGGCGTCTTTCCATTTGGACACGGTGGGCGCCGACCGCGAGTGGTGAAGCCCGGTAGCGCCGGCGGTTTTGCCGCCGGCGTCCCACCTTTCATCCGCCCCTCAATGCGGGAGGCCGCAGAGTTGGCAGGCGAAAGCGCCTGCCCCACAAGGATGGAAGTCCTTCGACAGCATTGTGGGACAGACGCTTTCGTCTGTCAATCCGGAGGCCCGCCCGACTATCGCACACCGTCGCAAGCCATGGGTGGCGCCGAAATCCCACAAGCCCCGCGGCTCGTGGAGAAGTTGATGGCCGGCAAGGCGAGAGCGCTAGCCGGCTGTTTTTTGGCTCTTCTCTTGATCCGCCCTGCCGCGGCGCAGTCTCCGGAGAAAATCCAGGCGCTGGTGCGCCGGATGACGCTGGAGGAGAAGATCTCGCTGCTCCACGGCGCCCGCGACCCCAAGGAACTGGGGCAGGCGGGCTACTGGCCGGGGTTACCGCGCCTGGGCATTCCTCCGTTGCGCCTGGCCGACGGGCCGGCCGGGATCAATGTCAACCAGGACGCCACCGGCATGCCCGCGCCCGTGGGGCTGGCCGCCACATTCAGCGTAACGGCGGCCCGCCTGTTCGGCGTGGTTATGGGTCGCGACGCCAGGGCGCTCCGGCAGGACATCCTCCTGGCGCCGCACATCAACATCGTCCGCGACCCCCTGTTCCGCCGCAATCACACCACCTTCGGCGAAGACCCGTTGCTGAACGCGCAACTGGGCGCGGCCGAGGTGGCGGGCATCGAGAGCCAGGGAGTCATGGCGCAGGTGAAGCACTTCGCTGCGTACAACGGGTCCGATAACGTCATCATCGACGAGCGCACGCTGCACGAGATTTACCTGCCTCCGTTCGAGGCCGCGGTCAGAGCCGGCGCGGCTTCGGTGATGTGCGCCTACAACCGGATCAACGGCCGCTCCGCCTGCGAGAACGCCGACCTCGAAAATGGCGTGCTGCGCGGGCAGTGGAGCTTCACGGGTTTCGTCACATCCGACTGGGGCGCGGTGCGCAGCCCGATGGCGCTGGCCGACGGCGCGGATCTGGAGATGCCGGGGCGTGAGATCGCCGGCCGCGCCGGCGGGCCGTATTTCGGTTCCGCCCTGAAGGCCGCGGTGGAGAGCGGCGCCATCCCCCTTTCCGCTATCGATCAGGCGCTGAGGCGCATTCTGGCGCAGATGGACCGGTTTCACCTGCTCGATGCCCAACCGCCCGCCCGCCCGGCGTCCATCGATATCGAAGCGGATGGGAAGATCGTTCGGGAAATCGCCGAGCAGGGGGCCGTGCTGCTGAAGAACGAAGGCCGGGCGCTGCCGCTCACGGCGGCCGATCTGGCGTCGCTGGCGGTGATTGGTCCCACCGGCGGCCAGGTGGCGGCGGGGTTCATGGGGGAGCGGGCGGCGGGCTTCGCGGCCCGGTTGATTGGGCCGCTCGCGGCGCTGCGCCAGAGCGCGCCGCGAGCGCGAATCGTTTACTCGGTTGGGGGCGACCTGACGGGCGTGGCCATTCCCGGGACGGCGCTTTCGCATGACGGCCGGCCGGGGCTGCCGCGGCGGCAGACCACCCCGGATACCGGGGCCACCCAGGTGGATGGAACACTCGATTTTCACGGCCCCACGGCCCTCGCGCCGGGAACTGAATACGCATGGAGTGGAACCCTGACCACGCCGGAGGAAGGCGACTACACTTTCGCGGCGCAGGCGGCCAACGGCAATGGCAGCATCATGATCGACGGGCAGACACTGGGCCGGTCCGGCGGCTTCGGCTTCGCGGGCGGCGGCGCGGCCGTCAAGAAGTGGTCGAGCATCGTTCCCACCACCGACGGGCGCGATAATCCGCGCACCACCGTCCACCTGGCCGCCGGGGCGCATCGCCTCGAGCTCACCGCCAGCTCCACAGGGACGGCGCCCTTGAGTATACGCTTCGCCTGGATGACGCCCGAGCTTCGCAAGGCGAACCTAAAAGCCGCGGTGGCCGCCGCCAGGGCTGCCCGGACGGCGGTGGTCTTCGCCTGGAGCGGCATGGGCGGCGCGCTAACACTGCCCGAGGACCAGGACGAGCTCATCCGGCGCGTGGCCGCCGCCAACCCGCGAACCATCGTGGCGCTGAACACCGGCGGCCCGCTGGCCATGCCCTGGAAAGACGGCGTTCGCGCCATCCTCGAGATGTGGTATCCCGGCCAGGAGGGCGGCTGGGCCACGGCGGATCTTCTGCTGGGCCGCACCAACCCCGGCGGCAAACTGCCGGTCACGTTTCCCGTCCGACTCGAAGACGCTCCCGCGCGCGCCGCCGGGCATCCCGAGCGTATGTCGCAGTCCGCTGCGACTTACTCGGAAGGCATCGCCGTGGGCTATCGCTGGTATGACCAGCAGGGTATTCAACCGCTTTTTCCGTTCGGCCACGGTCTATCCTACACCCAGTTTGCGTACTCGCATCTGGCGGTGAAGCGCCGCGGCGATGGCGTCGATGTCACCATCACCCTGCGCAACGCGGGTTCGCGCGGGGGCGCCGAGGTCGTGCAGGCGTACTTGGGCCCACCAGCCGGCGCACAGGCGGAATTCGCGCCGAAATCGCTCGCGGGTTTCGAGCGGGTCGAACTCGCGCCGGGACAGAGCAGGCAGGTAGTCATCCACATCGGCGCGCGGGCGCTTTCGTACTGGTCCGCGGCCAAGCACGATTGGGTGATAGCCGAGGGAAGCCGCGAGATCTGCGTAGGGTCGTCGTCGCGCGACATCCGGCTGCGGGGGGGCATTCCAGCGCGGGCTCGCCGCACCACCCCACAGCGGGAACTGGATCTGATACGACAGCGTCTTCGGCTTGCGCGCAAGCTGGCCGAAAGGAAAGGAGACTAGGGCATGCCAATTCGAGACCACGCCGCGAGTTCCGGGAACGTCTTCGCGGATCTGAAACTCCCGCGAGCGGGCGATTTACTGGCGAAGGCCGAACTGGCCGCGAAGGTCATCGGGGAAATCGAGCGGCGGCGGCTGACACAGTCCCAGGCGGCGGCGATTCTGGGAGTCGATCAACCCAAGATCTCGGCCCTCAAACAGGGCAGGCTGTCGGGCTTCTCTATTGAGCGGCTGATGCGGCTATTGCTACGGCTGGATCGCGATATCGAAATCACCGTTAAGCCAAGACCCAGGTCGCAGCCCGCGGCCAGACTTCGCGTAGCGTAACGCTCAGCCCCTCTCGCCGGGTTCTTCCCGAGGGTGCGGCTTGCGGTTGTTCTTTTTTCCTCGCGCGGCGGCGCGGCGCTTCTGGAGCAATTGTTCCTGGGCGTTGACCTGCTTGCGCCCTTCGGCGGTTTTCCGGCGCGTGTAGGAGCCGTTCGACTGCATCACGCGCGCCTTGACGTTGTCGGACAGATAGACCGCCAGCACGTCGTCGCGGATGGAACGGATCATGGCGGGCGCGCGTATGGGAACCAGTACTTCCACGCGATGATCGATGTTGCGCGGCATCAGGTCGGCGCTCCCGATGTAGAGCTCCTCCACGCCGGCGTTGTAGAAGTAGTAGACCCGGCTGTGTTCGAGGAAGCGTCCCACCACGCTGGTGACTTCGATGTTCTCACTGATGCCGGCCAGGCCGGGGCGCAGGCAGCAGATACCGCGCACCAGCAGTTGAATCCGGACGCCGGCGCGGGACGCTTTGTAGAGCGTGCGGATCAGCCGCGAGTCCACCAGGGCGTTCATCTTGAACATCAGGTGGCCCTTTCCGCCAGCTTTCACGTTCTTGATCTCGCGTTCGATCAGGGACTCGATCCGCGCCCTGAGATTCACCGGGGCGACGAGTAACTGCTTGTAATCCGACTTGCCCGAGTATCCGGTCAGATAATTGAACAGGTCGCTGACGTCTTCGGCGATCTCCTCATCGGCCGTGAAGATGCCCATGTCGGTATAGAGATGGGCGGTGACGGCGTTGTAGTTTCCGGTGGCCAGGTGGACGTAGCGGGCGATGCGATCCTGTTCGCGCCGGACCACCATGGCGACCTTGCTGTGGATCTTCAAGCCCAACAGCCCATAGACCACATGGGCGCCGGCGCTCTCCAGGGCCCTGGCCCATTCGATGTTGCTTTCTTCGTCGAAACGCGCTTTCAGCTCCACCAGGGCGGCTACCTGCTTGTCTTCTTCCACGGCTTCGAGCAGCGCCTCCACCACCGGTGAATTGCGGCCCACGCGGTACAGGCAGACCTTGATGGCCAGCACGGCGGGATCCCGCGCGGCTCTGCGCAGAAACTCGATTACGGGCTGGAAGGAATCGAAGGGATGGTGCACGAAGACGTCGCCCCGGCGAATGGTGGCGAACATATCGTCGTCATCGGCGCTCTCGGCCAGCGCGGAGGGAATGGCCGGCACGAAAGGCGCGTATTTCAGCTCCGGGCGATCGAGAGCGCACAGGCCCATGAGGCGCTTGATGGACAAAGGCTTTCCGGTGCGATAGACCTCGCCCGCGGTCACCTCCAGGTTGCTCATCAGAATGGAGAGCACGGGCCCGGGCATGTCCTTCGCCACCAGCAGCCTCACCACGCTGCCGAAGCGCCGCTGGCGCACGCCCTCCTCGATGGTTTCGAGCAGGTCCTCGGCCTCCAGTTCCTTGATGGCGATATCGGCGTCGCGGGTCACGTGGAAGGGATGCGCCTCGAGGATCTCCATGCCGGGAAACAACTCGGACAGATTGGCCGCGATCACTTGTTCCAGCCACACCAGGTCGGTCTTCCTGGGCGCGGTGCGTTTCGGATTGGGCTTCGATGGGCCGCTCAGCGGAACCAGTTGCGGCAACGAATCCGGCACTTTGATACGAGCGAAATGTTCCACGCCGGCGCTGTCCCGGATCAGAACGGCCAGGTTCAGGCTCAGGTTGGAGATATGGGGGAACGGCCGGCCGGGGTCGAAGGCCAGCGGCGTGAGCACCGGGAAAACGGTCTCCGCGAAGTACTGGGACGCCCGGCGCAGTTGCGTATCGTTCAGCTCCGCATAGTCGTGGATCACGATGCCCTCTTGCTTGAGGGCGGCCATGAGCTTGTCGAGGGCCCGCCGCGTGTCGTTCATCAGACGCTTGGCATCGCGGCGGATGGCGACCAACTGGGAACGCGGGCTCATGCCGTCGGGACCTACCTCGATGCTGCCCGCATCCACCTGCGCGGCCAGGCCCGCCACGCGCACCATGTAGAACTCGTCGAGGTTCGATCCCACGATGGCCAGAAACTTCACCCGCTCGAGGAGCGGGTTCCTTTCGTCCTCCGCCTCTTCCAGGACGCGGCGTTGGAAGGCCAGGAGGCTCAGTTCCCGGTTCAGGTACAACTCGGGATCCTTGAGATCGATCTTCTCCGCCTGAGGCGCTGCAGCAGTCGGTTGCATGGTGCGTATCTATTCTAACCTTGCGGACGGGGTGGCGCACGCTGGGCGGCAGACGCTGGTGACAGACGACTGGTTGACAGACGACAAAAACCGATCGTCTGTCCCACCTCCCTACCCCCGGCCCCTACGACGATGGGCCGGCCGTCTTGATCTTCGCGCTTTTGATGGCCGCCACGAAGGCGCCGTAGTCGGCCACGGTCTGGTCGGCGTACTGGCAGGCGAAATCCCGCAGCGCCTTGGCGAACTTCGCGCCAGCTCCGATATAGCCGTAAATGGCGCAGGCATCGCCGGAGCGCGCGTGGCCCCGCGCCAGCAGCTCGCCGGCCACCAGGGCCAGGCTCTCCAGGCCATCGCCGCGCAGCCGCCGGAGATCGACGCTCCCTTTATGGTCGTTCAGTTGCCGGACCAGGTATTGCTCCTGGCCGATAGTGGTCCACCCCAAAAGAAGATCCGACATCGGCTGGATGGCTCGTTGGCCCTCCGCCGTGCGCTGCCCCTGATGGCGGTACGTCTGTTCCGGCAGGAATTTCGCATAAACCGACGGCGCCTCCTGCTTGATCTGCAGGAACATGGGATCGCCGGAGCCATTGCCCTGGAACAGGGCCACGTAATCGCGCAGTCCCACGCTTCCGGTCCCCACCACTTTGAAGCCGACATCGACGGCATGGAAGAGATCGAAGAGATGGCGCCGGTCGGGAGCGAGATTCTCGCGATATTCGGCGAGCGAGTCCAGAATCTGCCGGGCCTTGGTTCCCCGAATGCGCCACAGAACCGGTTTCGCATCGCGAAAACGCGGCTGCCCGCGGTGGTCGGGTTCCGTGCATTTCTGAAGCACGTCGCACGGATTCGCGCGCTGGGACTGCCGCAGTGCGGCATGGATGGGCTCGACGCGTTTCTCGCGGTGGATGGCGTGTCGCGCCACTTCGAGAATCGGCTGGCGCGAGAATTCGCCAATGGCCCGGCAGTACCTGGCGGCAAACGCTTGCGCGGCGCCTTTCGATCCGGCGCGGCCATGCCCGGACTCCCGGCCGGCCAGCACGATGCTGGCCGCCATGCGCTTGAGGTCCCACTCGAAGGGTCCGCGGATGGACTCGTCGAAATCGTTCAGATCGAAGACCAGTTTGCCGTCCGGGGTGGCGAACGACCCCAGGTTTTGCACGTGCGCATCTCCACACAATTGAGCCAGCAGGCCGGAGTTGGGCAGCCTCCCGAGGTCCGCCGCCATGATGGCCGCGGCGCCGCGGAAGAACGCGAAAGGCGACGCTTTCATGCGCTCGTAGCGGACCGGCAACAGCTCCGTGACCCGGCCTTCCTCGGTTTCCCGCAGCACGTCCGTCGGATCGAACCGCCGGTCTTTGGGGTGTAAATCCGCGTGCGCCGCGCGGCTCACGCTATCGCGCCGGCTCTTGCCGTACGCCGTTCGTTCCTGGGCGCTCGCGCCTGGTTTCAATGGAGACCTCCTGACGACATAGTGTGGATGGCCGCAGGCGCCATTCTAGGACAAGGGGCGAGAAGTTGTGGGCCAGGCGCTTCCGCCCGCCGACCCGAGCGAAGCTCAGGCGGCCGGCTGGCAGGCGAAGGCGCTTGCCCCACAATTTACCGCTCCAGGATGCCGGCCACCGCCTTGGCCAGCTCTTCGAACTCCGCGTGGGAAGGCGAGTTCGGCGCGTGCTCGCAAACCGTAAGGCCGGCGCCCACGGCTTCCGCCACCACCACTCGCTGGCCGATGGCGGGCAGCGCCTTTTTCCCCATCTGTTCGAGCGAGGAAGAGAGGCTGCGCCCCAGGTTGGTGTTCATCGAGACCCGCGAAGGGACGAACCGGATGCGCGGCTTCTTGGATCTGCGTTCGGCGCGGGCCTTCAGCGCCAGGCTCAACGCTTCTTTGAGCGCCAGCAGGTCCAGGGGAGACGGCCCGCACGGCAACAGGACCAGATCGGCCGCCAGGGCGGCCTGGTAGGCGATCTCCGGCGCGCCCGGAGGCGTATCGATCACCACCACGTCGGCCGCCCTCTGCGCTTTTCGCGCCTTGGCCTGTAGCGCCTCGGGGCCCTCGTGTTTCACTTTTTCGACGCAGCGGGAGAGCAGCCCCTTGCCTTGGGCCGCCCAGGCCGCCATGCTATGCTGCGGGTCGGCGTCAAGCACGATGACGCTCTTGCCCATGTCGGCGAACTCCGCCGCCAGGTTGCCCGCGATGGTCGATTTCCCAATGCCGCCCTTCCGGCCCAGAACCGCAACGATGGCCATGAAACGTACTATAGAGGAAATCCGTCGCCCGTGGGATAAGCCTCCAGGCTTGTCGTGGATTGACAAGCCGGGAGGCTTATCCCACGTGGGTTCGGGAAGTGACAAGCCGGGAGGCTTATCCCACCGGTCCGATGGTCTGCTCGTAAGTGCGGCGAAAGAAGGCATCGGTCATGCCCGCGATGTAGTCGCAAACCACCTGGTGGGCGGGTTCGGCTAGGGCCTGCCCGGCGTAAGGTTGCGGGAGACGGTCGGGGCGCTCTTCGAAGAAGCGGAACAACTCGGCCACCATGGCCATGGAACGGCGGCGGTCCTCGCCCAGCGCCGCCGATCCATACACTCGGGCGTATAGGAAAAGCTTCAGGGCGCGGCTGGCCGCGGCGGTGTCAGGGGTGAACGCCACGATGCGCCGCGGGCACTCGCGAACCTCTTCGGCGCTGGAGACCTGGGCTTCGCGCGCGCTTTCCACGGCGCCTTCGATGAGGCCCGATACCAGCAGGTCGATCAACTTCCGGAGCTCCTCCTGAAACCGTTCACGAGCCGTGGCGCCCGGAAACTGGACTTCCACGGCCTCATAAATCGGTCGGTATTGGGGGACGTGCTCGGCGATGTCCGCGGCGGCAATCAATCCGGCCGCGAAGGCGTCGTCCAGATCGGCGGTGTTATAGGCCACCTCATCCGCCAGGTCGATCAACTGGGCTTCCAGAACAGGCCGCAGGCCCGGCAGGTAGGCGTCGAACTCGGGATATTCGCCGGGCGTCAAATCCCGGGAGTGCTTCACCATCCCCTCGCGCACCTCGAAAGTCAGGTTCAGTCCGGGGAAGCGGGCGTAGCGCTGTTCGAAGGTCTCGACAATGCGCAAGGCGTGCAGGTTATGGTCGAAACGCTCACCGAAGCGCGCCATCTGGCGGTTGAGCTCCTCCTCGCCGGCGTGCGCGAAAGGCGGGTGGCCGATGTCGTGCGCCAGCGCCAGCGCCTCGGTCAGGTTCTCATCCAGCTCGAGGACCCGCGCCAGGGTGCGCGCAATCTGGGATACCTCGATGGTGTGAGTGAGACGGTTGCGGAAGTGATCCGAGAGGCCCGGCGAGAACACCTGGGTCTTGGCCTCCAGGCGCCGGAAGGCGCGGGAATGCACCACCCGATCCCGGTCGCGCTGGAAGGCGTTGCGATAGGGGTGCTCGGGCTCGGGATAGCGCCGCCCGCGGCTTCGTTCCACCGGGAATCGCAGGCGCGCCAGCATGGGTGGCGCCGGCTTACTGCTTGGAAAGGCTGGCGTTGACGTTGATGGCCACCTGGCCCACGTTTCCAGGCAGTTTCATCAACGGTTCCAGCAGCTTGCGGGCCTCGTCGGGCTTGGTCGGCCCCAGGTAGCCGGCCAGCATGATGGCGGCCTCTTCCTTGGAAACGAAAACGGTGGGCTTGTCCATCAATTGCCGCAGCGTCGCCTCTCCCTGGGCGGCGCGACCGGTGGCGAAGTAGACTTGCGCGAGGGAAAGCCTGGCCAGCCCGGCATACTGGGCATCGCCCTTTTGGGACGCCTCCAGAAAGTCCTTCTCGGCCTCGGCGAGTTTCCCCTGGTCGGCGTGAATGGCGCCCACATAATAAGCGGCCACCACCGCCTCGTCGCTGCCCGAGTAATTGTTTCTCACGTCGCCGAACAGCTTGAGGGCCTGCTGGTCCTTGGCATCCTGCGTGGGGAAGCTCAGGCCGCCGGCGGGCGCGGATCCCACGGGGGCTTCCTGCACCGATATGGCCGCATACAGCGCTGTCTGGCGCGCGGCATGTTGATGCCGGGCATAAACGGAATAGCCCACCACGAGCGCGGCCACCGCCAGGCCGATCGCCCCGTAGCGGACAATCTCCTGCTTGTGATCTTCGAAGAAGGTGACTGTGAGCCCAACATCCTGGGCGAACTTGTCGGACTTCAATTCTTTACGGGTGATTCTAGCCACGAAAACCTCGGATAGGATGGAAGCCTCATGATATCACGAGCCACCCAAGCAAGGCGCGCGATGCACGCGGGTCGAGGCGCCACTTTGACGCGGAGACGCCGAGACGCGGAGAATTGAGAAGAACAAACGAATTGGAACCACCGCGACCTTCTTTGAACTCTCTTGAATTTCTCCGCGTCTCGGCGTCTCCGCGTCAAAAGGCTGTCTGCGTCGACGGCTCGCGCCGCTGCTAAAATCTTAACTTGCCCGATCTCCTGGTATCGGTGGCGATTCCCACCCTGACCGCGGATGCGAGGCTCGAGGAATGTCTGGAATCCCTGGGGCGGCAGACGCGGCGCGATTTCGAGGTGATTGTCATAGACAACAGCGGGCAGGGACTGGCGCGGAGGAATGGCGCGGCGGCGGGCGCGCGAGTGATCGAGAACGCGCGCAACGCCGGGTACGGCGCGGCAATCAACCAGGCCTGGCGCGCGTCTCCGGCCCCCTACCTGGCCACCCTCAATGACGACGCGGCGCCCCATCCGGGCTGGCTCGATGGGCTGGTGCGCGCTCTCGATAGCCGCCCCGACGCGGGCATGTGCGCCTCCGCCGTGCGGCTCCATGGCGAGGACCGTCTGGATTCCGCCGGCATGCTGGTGGCGCGCGACGGCAGCAGCAAGCAGCGCGGCCATGGCCGCCCTCCGGAGGATTTCCCGGCGCTCGAGGAGACGCTTTTCCCGAGCGGGTCCGCGGCGCTGTACCGGCGCTCCATGCTGGAGGAAATCGGCGGGTTCGACGAGAGCTTCTTTCTGTACTGCGAGGACACCGACCTGGGGCTGCGCGCGCGCTGGGCCGGATGGAAGTGCCTCTACGCGCCGGACGCGGCGGTGGAGCACCACTACTCGCACTCCGCCGGCCGCGCCTCGCCCCTGAAGGCCTACTACGTGGAGCGCAACCGGCTGTTCGTGGCGGTGAAGAACTTCCCCATCGGGATGCTGCTGGCCACGCCGCCGGCCACCCTGGCCCGCTACTTCTGGCACGCCTGGTACATCGCGCGAGGCCGCGGGAGCGCGGCGCGCTTTCGCGCAGAGGGCCACACGGGCTGGAAAATGGCATGGTACGTTTTGCGCGCGCACGCAGCCTTGTTGGCAAACGGCCGGCGGCTGTGGCGCCAGCGCCGCCAGATCCGCGCCGCCGCGCGCATCACTCCAGCGGTGTTCCGCTGGCTGCTCGCGGAATACCGCATTGGCGCCAGAAGGGTGGCCGAGCTGTGATTCGCGCCGTGGGCCCGCTCTCGAAGCGCTGACACTGCCCCGCCATCGGGGCGGCTGAAGGAACGTGCCTCTGACGCCTTTTCACCGATGGCCGGAGAAGTCAAGCCAACATTCTGGCGCCGCGGCGTAAGCCGTCGCCCAGCAGGTAGTTGCGGTTCTGGGCGCGGGTGACTTCGGAAACGTCCCGTGCGTCCCCCTCGAGGCAAGCCAAAAGGCTTGACCCCACTCACTCGAAGCGGTAGAGGGTGACGCGCTGGATGCCGAGGGTTCGGAAGGAGAGATTGTCTCCCTGCTCGGTTTCGTCGCCGGCCAACTGGCGTCCGGGAACCCAGCGGTTGTTCACGAAACTGCCTTCTTCCACCGTGCCGAGTCCAACCTGCGAAGGCCCCGGCGGGTTCGCGGAAAACGTGACGCTGACGCCCCTGCCGGCCACATAGTACTCGTCGGGACCGGCGGCGATGAAGATGGCCCCCGCGAAGGGCTGGGCTTCCTGCGACGCCAGCGGCGCCGGCGCCGCGGGCCTTCGGGGCTGGGTATACGAGGCCGTCACCGTGTAATTCCCCACGCGGACCTTCTGCGGCGGGTCTTTGGGGCCGAGAAAGGCGGCGGACATCGTGCCCTTGCCCTGGTTGGCCAGAATCAGGGGCGCCAATTGCGTGAGGATGTCGTAGCTGCCGCTAAAGTCGGCGTCCGGCGCTCTGGACCCGTCGACCCCGAAAGGAGAGAAGCCGATGGCGTCGTAGCGTCCGAAGGCGAAGAGCGCCCGCATCGAGCCTTCCTGCCCACCCTGCGTCTCAGGTATGAAAATCGGATTTCCGGACCGGGCGTACATGGCGCAAGACTCCACAAACCAACTGTACATGTCGCCCGAGACGATATCGATGTGCGGGGCGCCGGCCTGCCACACCTCCAGCAAGTGGGCCTCGGGGCCGCCGCTGTTCACTCGTTCGGGCGTCAGCGCGTCCCCGGTATGGCTCTTCCCCCCGAATCCGGACATCCATCCGTTGACGTACATCGGCAGCGGGTACTCACCCTTGCCCGCCTCGGCCACCCGGTCGACGTAGCGCGCAAAGTACCAGGCCATGAAGAGTTGATCGGTGGCGACGCCCTTCCCGAACACCTCTTCCCAGGTTCCGGAGGTTTTGAAGCCGGCCGTCTGCCACACCTGGCGAACCTCGGGCAGCAGCTCGTTTTTCTGCTTCTGCAGGTAGTCCATCAACGCTGTCGGCACAGGCCCCGCGTAGGCCGTATTGGCCACGGGCGAACGGTCGCGGGAGTCCCGGTGCACGTTCATCTCGTTTTCCACCTGGATCATGAGGACGGTGTGCTGCTGGCCATCGACTTCCTTGATGTGCCGCATCAGGGCGGCGCAGGCGCGAGCATCGGCGTCGCGGTTGGCATCGCTGAACGGGGACAGGAGCTCGATGGTCTGTCCCCCTTGGATGCGGATGCGCGGGAAGCGCTTGTAGTCCTTCTTCACCCAGTCGGGCGCGTAACTGGAGGTGGAGTTCTTCCAGCTCGCGAACCACAGAAGGACAAGATGCAGGTTCTGGCTCCGGGCGCCCTGGATCACGCCGTCCAGCACGCTGAAGTCGAACTTGCCTTCCTGGGGCTCGATCTGGTTCCAGGAAACGCCCGCCAGGACGGTGTTGAGTTTGGCCGCCGCGAGTTTGGGCCAAACCGGCTTCATGTACTCGAGACTGGTGGCGCTGCTGTTGTGCAGTTCCCCGGCGAGCGCCATAAAGGGCTTGCCGTCGACGATTAGTTGAGTGGCCGTCCCCTGCTTCTGCAAGCGCGGGATATCCGCGGCGAGGGCGAGAGAGCAGAGGAGCGTGCAGCACGATAGAATTCGAAGTTTCATAGTGATTTCTCCATGGGGGAGGATTCCAGCCTGGCAGGCCTGGAGGCTTGGCAGGCCTGGAGGCTTGGCACGCCTGGAGGCCTGGCAAGCCTGGAGGCTTACCCCACTTATTCGTAGCGGTACAGGGTAACGTGCTGGATGCCCAAGCTGCGCAAGGAGAGATAGTCCCCCTGCCCGGTTTCGTCGCCGGCGAGCTGGCGGCCGGGAACCCAGCGGCCGTTCACAAAACTGCCTTCTTCCACGGTGCCGAGTCCGGCCAGAGCAGGCCCCGGCGTATTCGGTGAAAAGGCGACCGTGACGCCGTTGCCGGCCACGTAATACTCGTCGGGCCCCACGGCGATGAGAATGGCCGCCGCGGAGGGCACGGCCGCCTGTGATGGCGCCGCCCCCGGCATAGCCCGGCCCCTCGGGGCCGCCACCGTCAGCGTATAATTTCCCACCTGAACCTTCTGCGACGGGTTGCTCTGGTTGAGCAAGACGGCGGATATCTTGTCGGTTCCCTGGTGGGCCAGAATCACGGGCGCCAACTGCGCAATGAGGTCGTAGCCAGCGGTCAGGTCTGGGTCGGGCGCTCTGGAGCCGTCGATGCCGAAAGGCGAGAAGCCGATGTCGTTGTAGCGTCCGAAGGCGTAGAGCGCCCGGTTGATGCCATCCCGCCCTCCCGCTGT
>CAVYEK010000003.1:0-60439 GCA_963767595.1 Terriglobia bacterium | reverse complement strand
GAGAGGCCATCCTTGCCGGGCATGACCACGTCGGAAAGGAGCATGTCGAAGGGCTGCGACCTGACCAGCTCGAGAGCGCGGCCGGCATTGTCACAGACGGTAGCTTCGTGCCCGGCCAGGCGGAAGGCGCGGGCGAGCGAAGCCAGGGTATTGGCGTCGTCATCGACGATCAGCAGGTGGGCCACATTCGAGGGTAGCGCACTCCGGTGAATGTGGGGCAGACGATCGAATTTGGTCGTCCGTCAACGCCGAGCCTTGTGGGACAGACGATCGGTTTTTGTCGTCTGTCGTTCAGACCAAGAGATCAAATACCCGAATTCCAGGGGATCGAGGCTTGACAGACCACGCAAGGCGATGGTCTGTCCCACAAGGCTCGGCGTTGACAGACCACGCAAGGCGATGGTCTGTCCCACAAGGCTCGGCGTTGACAGACCACGCAAAGCGATGGTCTGTCCCACAAGGCTCGGCGTTGACAGACCACGCAAAGCGATGGTCTGTCCCACAACTCCGGCATTGACAGACCACGCAAAGCGATGGTCTGTCCCACAACTCCGGCATTGACAGACCACGCAAGGCGATGGTCTGTCCCACAACTGTCCCTCAACTTCGGCTTGACAGACCACAAAAAGCGATGGTCTGTCCCACAACTGTCCCACCTACCTTTCGAACACGATGCCCGCCGAAGGCAGGATGGGGAACAGCTTGTCGATGGTGATGCTCACCTGTCCGGTCTTGGTGTTGTAGCTGTTGAAACTGTCGAAGCAGTAGTTGGCGCGGTCGGTGAGGTTGATCACTTCGCCGTAGAGGGTGATTTTGTACTTATCCTTGGTCCAGGATTTGTTGATGCGCCAGTCCAGACGCTGGTAGGGATTGAAGCGCAACTGGTTGCGGGAAACGGCCAGGTAATAGACGCCATTCACCATCCGGAAAAAGCCGGGGTAGGGATAATTACTGCCATACATCCATTTCGCGCTGAGGTTCACGGTGGGGCGAATGCGATAGCCGGCGAACAGGTTGATGGTGTGGCGCTGATCGTAGTCGGAGGGGAACCTGGTCCCCTCCCATCCGTCCCGCTGGCGCGAAACGCCATAGGCGTAAGAGGCCCATCCGGTGAGGCGGTTGGCGCTGTGGCGTTCCACGAGGAACTCGAAGCCACGCCCGTAGGCGCGGCTGGAATTGCGCCAGAGCGGGTTGGCCGGGGGGACGAACACCTTGCCGTTGAGCAGCATGTGGGGATCGTAAAACGGCTGGTACAGCAGATCGCGGTCCTCCCGCTCGTAATACTCCAGGCGCACGCGGGCGCGCTGGCCCAGGCGTTGCTCGAGCGCGCCGATGGCCTGCATGGACCGCTGCGGCAGCAGATGCACGCTGCCCAGAGGCGAAGTGAGCACGGAAAGCTCGGGAAACTGTACATACTGCCCCCAGCCGAACTGCAAGCGCGTGGAAGGCGTCAGAACCACCGCCGCCGAGGCCTGCGGCGAAACCACGGAGCGGTCCATGAGCGAGTGATGGTCGCCACGCACGCCCGCGCTCAAGTGAAGATGGCCGTTGGCCAGAGTCCAGGACTGCTGCGCATAACAGCCGTCGTGCAGGGCCGTGCCGTCATGGTGATCGAGCAGCCGCACGAAAGGCGCGGTAGAGAGCAGTTGGTTCGAGAATCCGGAATCGTGGAGGCGGCGCACGGAACATCCCGCATCGAGCGGGGTGGCCGCGGTCCACATCCAGGTGGCCGAAGAATCTCCCACCCACTCGCCGTAGTGCCCGCCGGCCAGCGGCTGGTTGGAAGGGTTGGTGTTATCGAACTTCTCGCGCATCCAGGCGGCGTGGTTGACGATGAGCAGCGAGGAGGCGGGCGTCGCGCGCCAGGCCAGGTTCCCGAAGGTAAAGTCGTATCCGGCCTCCATGAGCGAATTGACGCCCAGACTGCTTTTGCTTGGCGAGCGGTCGAGGCCGGAGGTGCTTTCCAAAACATAGAGGCTGAAGCTGTTGTGGGGGGTGAGATCGTAAGCCAGGCGCCCCTGGGCGTCGGCCATGTCGAAGGCCAGGGTGGGCATGTTGCTCATGCGGTCCAGGATGTACTGAATGAAGCCCTTGCGCGCGCCCACCAGCCAGGAACCCTTGTGGGACCCGCCCAGGGGCCCCTCGGCCATGACGCCCGCATTGGTCGGGCTGATGGTGGTGCGGAAGGAAGTCGCGGTGCGGCTGCCATCGCGGGTGTGGACGTTCAGCACGCCTCCGGTGCGGTCCTGGAAGCGCACGGGGTAGGCGCCTGGCTGAAGCTCCAGTTCCTCCACCATGTCGCCGTTGAAGGCGGTGGCGGAGCCGGTGGTCACGCCTCCTTCGACGGTGTGGAAGGGCATGTGCAGGAGAATGCCGTCGAGATACACGCCGATGCGGCTATAGTCCACCCCGCGCAGCGAGAAGCGCGCGTCGAAATCGTCGTTGGAGCTGACGCCAGGGAGGCTTTGCACCGAGCGGAGCGGGTCGTCCGCCAGCACGCTGGCCAGGTTCTTGGCGTCGTTGCCGGAGAGAGCCAGGGCGGAGGGGCTGTCCTGGGGGGTATCGAACGGGCCGGCGGTCACCTCCACGGAGTCGGTCTGGCGAAACGTATCGGGGCTGAGAATGACCTCGAAGTCCCTGACGTCGCCGGCGTCCAGGTGGAACGGCTTCTTGATCAGACGGTAGCCGATGGTGGAGACGTTGAGCACGTAGTCGCCCGGCGCGACAGCCGCAATGCGGAAATGGCCGGTGGCGTCGGTGGCGGCGCGCCAGGCCCCGCCCACCAGTTGAATATCGACGTTGGCGAGCGGCTCGCCGCCGCGGGCGTCCACCACTGAGCCGCGGACTTCGCCGGGCGCCTGAGGATATGCGGGCATGGCGGCCAAGGCCAGGCCAAACCACGCCAACCGGGTCCGATGCACTGAAATCAGGATACACCTCCTGCGAGTGGATGACTACAGCGAGGACGCCAGCGTGTATAATTGCGGGTTGCACGAACCTCTATTCCCCCTGCAAATTCGCAAAATCCCACACGGAGCGTTATGAGCATACTTTTATCAGACGGAACGGAACTCCCCATCGAAATGCACAAGGTCCGCATTGTGCAGAAAACGCGGCTGGCGCCGGTTCGCGAAAGGCTCCGGGCGATCGAGGAGGGAGGGTACAACACCTTCCAGCTTCGCAGCCGCGACATTTTTCTGGACATGCTGACGGACAGCGGCACGAATGCGATGTCCGACAATCAACTGGCGGCCATGATGCAGTCCGACGACGCCTACGCCGGCTCGGAGAGCTTCTACAAGCTGGAGGCCGCGGTAGCGGATATCTTCGGCTACCGGCACGCTGATGCCGGTACACCAGGGCCGGGCCGCCGAGCACCTGCTGGCCAAGACCTTCGTCAAGCCCGGGCACATCGTGCCCATGAACTACCACTTCACCACCACCAAGGCGCATTTCGACATGGCCGGGGGCAAAGTGCTGGAGCTGTACGGCCCCGAGGCGCTGAACCCGGAAAGCACCTGCCCGTTCAAAGGGAACATGGACCTGGGCCGGCTGCAGGCGGCCATTGAAAAGGCCGGGCCGAAGAACGTTTCGTTCGTCAGAATGGAAGCCACCACAAACCTGATCGGCGGCCAGCCGTTTTCGATGGCGAACCTGCGCGAGGTCAAGGCCCTGATCGAGCCGATGGGGATTTTCCTGGTGGTGGACGGCAGCCTGATTTCCGAAAATGCCTACTTCATCCGGCAGCGCGAAGCGAAATACGCGAACACATCGATCCTGGACATTGTTCGCGAGGTCATGGAAGTGGCCGATCTGTGCTACCTTTCCGCGCGCAAGAGCTGTTCGGTGCGCGGAGGCCTGATCGCCACCAACCGCAAGGATCTTTTCGACCAGATCCGCCCGTGGCTGCCGCTCTACGAAGGCTTCTACACCTATGGGGGCATGTCTTCGAAGGAAATCGAAGCCATGGCGGTGGGCATGCGCGAAATGGTGGAGCTGGAAGTGGCTGGCGCGTCGGCCGACCAGGTCAAGTACTTCGTCGCCCTGCTGCAATCGAAGGGCATTCCGGTGGTGACGCCCGCGGGCGGGCTGGCCTGCCACGTGGATGCGGGGCGCTTCATCCCGCACGTGCCCTCGCTCGAATACCCGGCGGGCGCGCTGGCGGCGGCGGCGTACCTGATTTCGGGGGTCCGCGGCATGGAGCGCGGGACGGTGTCGATGGATCGCGACGCCGAAGGCAATGACGTGCCCGCCGATCTGGAGCTGCTTCGCCTGGCGGTTCCCCGGCGCGTGTACACGATGTCGCATTTCCACTACGTGGCGGACCGGCTGCGGTGGCTCCTGGAAAACCGCGAGATGGTGGGCGGCCTGGAGTTCTACGAGGAGCCGCCGGTGCTGCGCTTCTTCGCCGGAAAGATGAAGCCCAAGGGAAAGAACTGGGGCGCCGCGCTGGCGGCGGCCTTCGAGAAGCGGTTCGGGGCGGATTGCTAACCGGATTCGGGACGCCAGTCAGAGGATTGGCGTCTCCGTCCGTAGGCTCGGTTCACCGCGGAGAGGATTCCTGAGATTTAGGTCGCCGAATCCTCTTTCACCCGATGGGTGGAGCACGCCGCAGGCGAGAAACGCCGGGCAATTCGTCCTACTCCGCGTTTTCTCCGCGTCTCCGCGTCTCCAGCGCGAGGGCTAGCGCTTTCGTGCGGAGAAACTGCTGGTCTGCGAGTCGAAAGTGAAGGTATACAGCACCTGGGTGTCGTTAAAGATCACCACCCGCTTCATCGCCGACTCAATGTCCTGGCGCCTGGCGGGATCCAGATCGACGAACCGGCCGACCACCTGGTCCGGCATGTCGCGGATGGCCTCGGGCAGAGGGTTGTCAGCCTCCAATTCGGCGGGCATCATGGTGGGTCTCAGGGCGTTGTTCAGGAAGACCCTGATGTTCTGAGCCGGAAGCATGGCGACACCTCCTCCGCAAGAAGTCTAGCGGCTCGCGCGACGTATAGCAAGAGGAAAATCGAGTTTGCCGTCCGAAAAAGCGCCGGCGCCCCCGGCTCCGGCTGGAATCCGGGGGGGAAGGCGCGGCAGCCGCCTTCCTGGCGGACGGCAAATGTGTCTTTGCGGCCCCCCACCCACCATCATCACCGCTGAATTCCCTGTGAGCCATGCCGGCCAGCCGGCGCCGCCACCGCCTGATTTCTTCCCTTACTGGGCGAAGCACTATGAGCGGCGGGGCGGGCACGCCCGGCCCGTCGCGTTGAGGTACAAACCAAGCGGTCGAAGACCCGACACAGGGCTAGCCCGCCGCCGGCTTCAGGAAGGTCCCCTCCTCCAGCTCCGCGAACGCCTTTCGCAGTTGCTCCTGGGTGTTCATCACGATGGGGCCATACCACGCCACGGGCTCCCGGAGCGGCTGTCCCGAGCACAGGAGGAAGCGGATCCCATTCTCTCCGGCCTGCACGACGAGCTCGTCGCCGCGGTCGAAAAGCACCAGCGAACGGTTGTCCGCCTCGGTGGGAGGCGCGGTGTCCGACCATCCAACTCCCTCGGTGGGCACTTCGAGGGGCGCGGAGGCATTACAGAACTTCCCCGTGCCCGCGAAAACGTAGGCGAAGGCGTGGCGGGTGGTTTCCACGGGGAGGGTCCTCCTTCGCCCGGGGGGACCGACACATCGAGGTACATGGGGTCGGCGGCGATCCCGTCCACGGGACCGGCCTTCCCCCAAAAACGCCCGCAAACGAGGCGCACGCTGGTTCCGTCGTCGTCGGTGACCTCCGGGATGTCCGCCGCTTTGACCTCCTGGTAGCGCGGCGGCGTCATTTTGAGAGCGGCGGGCAGGTTGGCCCACAATTGGAACCCATGCATGCGGCCGGTCGCGTCGCCCTTGGGCATCTCCTGATGGATGATCCCGCTTCCCGCCGTCATCCACTGGACGTCGCCGGCGGCGATGGCCCCGTGGTTCCCCATGCTATCGCCGTGTTCCACGGTTCCCGCCAGGACGTAGGTGATGGTCTCGATCCCGCGGTGGGGGTGCCACGGAAAACCCGCCAGGTAATCCGCCGGAACGTCGTTGCGGAAATCGTCGAGCAGCAGGAACGGGTCGAAATCGGAGGTGGCGCCGAAGCCGAACGCGCGGCGCAGGTGCACGCCCGCGCCTTCCAGGGTTGGCTTGGCCTTGCTGAGCTTCTTGATGGGTCGAAGGGACATAGGGCCTCCCGTACCGAAGTCTACCCCGTCCCTCGCAGCCCCGCCAACGCTGGAGCGCTTGAAATTACGCCCGCGCCGGGACGGCCGTATCCTGGCGTACCCTTCTTCTCTCCGAATTCCCGCGCGTCCCCGCGTCAGGAAGGCCCAGCTCCGCGCCGCGTCTCGAGCTTCCGCGCCCCTTCAGCCTGGAACCGCTTGCGATATGCGGCCGGCGGCAGGCCGGTCAGCTTTCGGAACACCGCGCTGAAGTAGCTCTGGTCGCAGAACCCGAGCTCCTGGCTGATTTCCAAAACGGGCCTGTCGGTGGCGGCCAGCCAAGCCTGCGCGTGCTCGATGCGGCGGCGGTTCAGGTGGGCGACAAAAGACTGGCCCGTGGCCTCCCGGAAGAACGCCATGAAGTGCGATTCGCTCATGGCGCAGAGCCGGGCCGCATCCTTCACCTGCAAGGCTTCGCCGGTGTGCGCCCCCAGATACCGGTAAAGGGGCGCCAGCCTCTCCACCTGCCGCTGGCGTCTCCGCAATCTCCCCGCGGCGTCCGCGTAGCTGGCAAAGTGGTTCACCAGGAGCATGAGGGCCATTTTGAGATACGTCTTGACCGCCAGGCGCGCCCTCGGGCCCGCGGCCGGCAACTCGCCGGCTATGCGGCCCAGGAGTCCGAACACCTCTTTCGGAATCCCCGTCCGCGCGGGTATCACATGGGGGAACTCGGCATCCTGCCAGAGAAACGGGGTCAGGTATTCACCTGTCTCCTCCCCGATATCGCCGCGAATCAGATCGGGGTGGAAGAGGAGGGATACCAGCGCCAACGGCGCTGGCGCCAAGTTACGGAGGCGATGGCCGAGCGAGGTCCCCACCACCACCAAGTCTCCGCGCTTGGCCGGCAGGTGGCGCTCTTGAATCAAGAGTTCACCCGACCCGGCGGAGACATAGGTCAGTTCGAAGAGGTCCTGTTCCCGAATGCCGGCGTCCCCGCCAGGGCCCACGTACAGGGACCGCAGGTCAATCGGCAAGGTCGGATCGGAGGTCTGAATTGAGACACCCTCCGAACTAACTCGCGACGCCGCCGCCGAGCCGCCGCCTCCCCAGCCTTCGCCGGCCATGCCCATACGGGTATTGTCACACGCGCGCAGGGCCTTCTCCAAGTCCAGGGTGGGTCGCATTCGGACCTTCTGACGCCAATCAGGCCCGCAATAGTATTCCAACAAACAATTGCGGCAATTTGGTAGACTTCAAGATCTTATCCTCCGTTTGTTTGACGTGCGAACTATCGCCCCTTGCGAGCCGCGCGCAGGCCAGCGGCGATGGCGCATTACGCTGCACCGCCGTGCCTGAAATCCCCGCCAATGAAGCTTTTCGGCCCTCCGGTTGGCGCTCCGGCTTTCCCCCTCTTCGGCCCGAGCCGATCCCCCCATGTGCGCATCGCCTGAGAATCGTACTATTTCGTCCGGTTGCGACCGCGTTGCCAGGGGGCGCGCATCGAATCGTAGTATTTCAACAACAATTCGATAGAAACTCCAAAGACACCCACACCGCCATGGGGGTATAGTTGACTGCGTTTAGGGTATCGGGCGGGCCAGCTTCGCCTGCCTGAAGGGTTTTGAATTCCCGGAGGATCTCCGGGGATGGGACAGTTAACAAGGGGGTCTGAATGCGTTTCCTAATATCCGGGGCGCTGGTGGCGGCGCTGCTGCTAGCTTTGCCGCTCTGCGCTCAAATCGACAACGGGAACATCACGGGTCGCGTGACCGATCCAACCGGTGCGGTCATCGCCGGCGCGAAGGTCACGGTGACCCAAACCGACATGAACTTTGAAACCGCGGCGACGACGAACGCCGAGGGTATTTACTGGGCGCGGAATCTGCGTCCCGGACCCTATAGGGTGACGGTCGTGGCTCAGGGTTTTAAGAAACTGGTCCACGAAGGCATCGATGTGAGCATCAGCCAGACGCTGGAGATCAACGCGGCCCTCGAAGTCGGCGCCCTGGCCGACTCCGTGGAGGTCACCACCAACGCGGTACAGTTGGAGACGGAGACGTCCTCCACGGGCGCCACCGTGCCGGGCGACTATTTTTACGCCTTCCCCAACTACCAGCGCAACACCAAGGCGGTCCTGTTCTACACGCCTGGAGTGAGCTTCAGCGTGGGGGCCTACGACGGCCGCTTCGACAACATGCTGGTGAACGGCATGGCCGCCCAGAACATGAGCGTCTTTGTCGACGGGGCCCTGAGCACCACGGGTAGCACCAGCGCCACCGACCCGATCACGAACACGGTCGAGGATATCAAGCTGATCACCACCTCGCTGCCCGCCGAATACGGGCACGGGAACGGCGCCACGATGACCGTAGCGACCAAGAACGGCACCAACCAACTGCACGGCCTGATGTCCGAGCAATTCCGCACGGCCTTGATGCAGCAGCGGAAGTTCTGGGACCTGTACAAGGTGAATCAGGCGCCGCCGAACTGGCCCAGTCAGCCGGGGTTGTGGGTCATGAACCCGGACGCCAACATGAGCGGCCCGGTGTACATCCCCAAGATCTACGATGGCCGCAACAAGACCTTCTTCATGTTCGCCTGGTCGGGCCTGCTCGAAAAGCAGAGCAAGCAGGCTACCGACACGGTGCCCACCGCGGCCGAACTGGGCGGCGATTTCTCCTTCGGAGGCGTCGGCAACCCGATCTACGATCCAACCACCACGGTGTGTACCCCGGCGCCCAACTGCACAGGGACCTTCAGCGGGACGACCTGGAGCCGCCAGCAATTCCCGAACAATGTCATCCCCCTGAACCAGTTCAGCAAGCTCGCCAAGACGGTCCTGGCCATGAACCCCTACCGCCTCCCCAACGTGCCCGGAACCCTGACCAGCGGCGGTCCCAGCAACAACATCATGCTGGGCCCCATGAAGGTGGTGGTGTGGGATAACTACCAGATCCGCCTCGACCATCAGTTCACGCCCAACCTGAAGGCATACGGTACGTATGTCTACAACAGCCGCCACGAGCGGCAGCCGCCGTACACCATTGCCAATCCGTTCTTCGACAACACGTTGAACCTGGCCATAAGCCCCCGGCAGAACACCGTTTCGCTGGGACTAACATGGGTCCCCACGCCAACCCTGGTAAACGATCTCCACTTTAGCTACTACGAGTATGGGAACATCACCGAGTCGATCGCTTACAACCAGAACTACGCGAAAACCTTGGGCATGTCCGGGCTGCCCTCCACCTGCATGCCGCAGATCTGGCCCGGCGGCTTCTCGGAGAGTCTCAACGTCGGCTGCCCCAGCCGGGACATCACGGGAATCTTCACCCTCAAGGACGATGTGAGCAAGTCTTGGGGCAGGCATTCCTTCAAGATGGGATACGAGCTGCTCCGCTGGCGCGAGAATCAGTGGGATCTGCAAAACCCGGACGGGAGCTACAGCTACTCCACTACCTCCGGCGAGACGGGCAACGGCGGCACCGTTGCCAACACCGGCAACACTTTCGCCGGGTTCCTGGTAGGCGCCATGAGCGGCGACAGTTTCACCATCCGCCTGGACAGCAACCTGCCGCGCCTGTGGCAGAACAGTTGGTACATTCAGGACGACTGGAAAGTGACCAACACGCTGACCCTGAATCTGGGTTTGCGCTACAACATAGAGACCCCGGCGCACCAGAAGCACGGGGAGATCAGCATCTGGGATATGAGCGTCCCGGACAACACCACCTACACCAACACGACCTACTCCTGCCCGCCACCCGGCTGCATGGGGGCCTATGTGCATCCGAAGGGCGCGGATCCCTACCCCATGAAATTCGATAAGCTGGATCCGCGTTTCGGCATGGCCTGGCACGTGCTGCCCAAGTGGGTCGTTCGCGGCGGCATTTCCATAAATCACCAGGACTGGCGCACCTACAACCTCAACACCACCGACATGATGACGGATGGCTACAGCCTGTCGCAAGCCTCCGGCGAACACCGGCCGGTTTTCATGATCGACAATGGCGTACCGGCGTTCGGCTACCCGGCGCAGCGCGCGGATGGTTCGGTGCCCTATATCACCACCAACTTCGGCTCGCGCGGGGGGTATATCCTGGAGAGCAACCTTCACACGCCGTACGTTATGACGTATAATTTCGGCGTCGAGAACCAGTTGAGCAGAGACTACATGCTCAGCCTTCAGTGGAGGGGCGCCGCCCAGATTGACGGTCTCAGCAGCTATGACCTGAACGCCCGGCCGTGGGGCTTGATCCCCAGCCCCACCGGCGTCGGGTATTTGGACCTGAACGACCCGGCCAACGCGGCCTACCGGCTGAGCTGGTCTCAAGGCGGCCAAACCCAGTATTACCGGCCGTGGATCAACCTCGGAACGCTCAGCATGAACGGCAACGACAACACCACGAGGCACAACGAGGGCATGGTGCGCATCGAGAAGCGCTATTCCAAGGGCCTGAACTTCCAGGTCTGGTACACCTACGCGAAGACCCTGTCTCGCGGGTCCGCCAATGAGTACCTGGACTGGAGCCTCACCAAGGCCCGCACGGGCAACGACCAGACGCACAACCTGACCGGCACGATGAACTACGAAATCCCGGTGGGCAAGGGCCGCCATTTCCTGAACCGGAGCGGCTGGATCGATAAAGCCATCGGCCAATGGAACTTCACCTGGGTATACACCATCGCCAGCGGCAACATGGGCGGCATGGGGGTCAGCGGTCAACCGACCACCTATAACTTCCCAGGTTACATGCCCACTTACGGCGGCGTCCTGGACTTCCAGGTGCCCAAGTTGCGGAGCGATTGGCAGGATATCGGCCCCGACCGCTTCAACCAGTACGACATCAAGAGCATGATCGGCAACTGCGGCCCCGTGGTGCTCACCTGGGGCAACAGTTGCTTCACGTATGTCCCCTCGTTCAGCCGGGGCACCAACGGCCCCAACATGTGGAATACCCAGCGGACCATCGCGGCGTCCATGTCCGTAGCCAAGGATCTGTACGTCTGGGAGCGCCTGCGGCTCCAGCTCCGCCTGGACGGCCAGAACCCCTTCAAGTGGTACAACTGGGGCGGGCCCAACACCACCATCAACGTGCAGAACCTGACCAACGCCTCGACCTTCGGAACCCCGGGCATTGGAAGCGATGGGGGCACGACGGCCTACGGCGGAGTGCCCATGTGGAACATGACGGTCGCCCTCAGATGGTAGAGAGCGGCGGCTGAAAACGTTAACCGGGGGCGGCGGTCCGAAGTACGGGCCGCCGCCTTTTTTGTGCGCGGCGGGAATCACGACAACTGCCCTTCTATGCTCCTGGCGGCCGCGGGCGCGGTTTCAGTTGCGGTGTGGGTGAATCTGCTGGCCGCCCGCGGCGCATTCTGGCGCATGCGGGAGGCACGGCCCGAGGGCGTTTTGCCCGCCACGGCGCCTTCGGTGGTGGCCGTCGTGCCGGCCCGGAATGAAGCCGAGACGGTGGGCCGCAGTGTGGCATCGCTGGCCGCGCAGCGGTATCCGGGCGCGTTTCAGATGGTGGTGGTAGACGATGCCAGCGCGGACGGCACCGCGGAGGCCGCTCGCGCCGCCGCATGGCCCGCTGTCCTCACCGTGATTCACGGCCGCCCGCTGCCGTCCGGGTGGAGCGGCAAGCTATGGGCCGTGGATCAAGGCGTCCGCGAGGCCGCGCGATTCTCTCCGGACTACCTGCTGCTCACCGACGCCGATATCGAGCACCCGCCCGACAACCTGGCGAAGCTGGTGGCGCGCGCCGAATCCGGTTCCATCGAGGTGGTCTCCTACATGGCCACGCTGCGCTGCCGGACGCTGGCGGAGCGCGCCCTGGTCCCCGCGTTCGTGTTCTTCTTCTTCATGCTCTACCCGCCCGCGTGGGTGGCCGACCCGCGCCGCGCCACCGCCGGCGCCGCCGGCGGCTGCATGTTGGTGAAGCGCGCGGCCCTGGAGCGCATGGGCGGAATAGAAGCCATTGGCGGAGAGCTGATCGACGATTGCGCCCTGGCCCGCGCCGTGAAAGCCGGCGGCGGGCGCGTGTGGCTGGGGCTGAGCGCCGCCACGCACAGCCTCCGCGGATACGCGAGCTTTGCGGAAATGGGACGGATGATCTCGCGCGCCGCCTTCACGCAATTGCGCTACCGGGTTGCGGTGCTGGCCGGAACGGCGGCGGCGCTGGTCATTACCTATATGCTGCCTCCCGCGCTGGCGCTGGCGGCGCCCGGCGCGGCCCGCTGGCTGGGCGTGGCCGCGTGGGCCATGATGGCGGGAGCCTGGCTTCCCACGCTGCGTTTCTACCGGCGCTCCCCGTTGTGGGCCCCTTTTCCGCCTTTGGTGGCGGCGTTTTATCTGGGCGCCACTTTGCACTCGGCCGTTTCGTACTGGCGCGGCCGGGGCGGCATGTGGAAAGGGCGGGCGCAGGCCAAGAAGGACGCCGGCTGAAAGGCCGGCGGCAAGCTGAAAGCGTGCCCCACTTGCGCCGCGGCTTCGGCTGGTTTAAGGTGAAACCGATAGCGCCATGCCCCACCAAGCCGCCAAGCAGAGGCGTTCTCCCGCCGCCGGCTCCGCCTCCCGGCGTGCATCCAGGGAATCCCGGCCGACGGATTCCTGGCTGCTCGGCCAACTCCACGCTTCCAAGCAGAACTTTCCGCGCATCGTCCGCCGGGCCTGCAAGAACCCGTCGCTGGTCCCGGACCTCCTGGCCGGAACGGCTTCCCAGAGCCCGCCCGTGAAATTCGGCTCCGCCAAGGCATTATGGCTGCTGGGGGAGGCCGACCCGGCGCTGCTGTACCCGCATTTCGATTTCTTCGTGAAACAACTGGACTCCCCGAACGGCGTTTTCCGATGGAACGCCGCGCGCACGCTCGCCTGCCTGGCCACCGCGGACACCGAAAACCGGATCGAGCCGCTGCTCGATAGATACCTGAGCGTGATCCCCGGCCCACGGTTGATCGATGCCGCCAACGTGATCGGCTCGGCTTGGAAGATCGCCCGCGCCAAGCCGCGTCTGGCGGACCGGATCGCGCGCGCCATCCTGGGCGTGAGCCAGGCGCAATACCAGACGGAGGAGTGCCGCAACGTGGCGGCGGGGCATGCTCTCCAGTCCCTGGGCCGTTTCTTCGACCTCATCGAAGACCAGGCGGCGGTGGTGGCCTTCGCCCGCGCGGAACTGGGCAGCGCCAGGCCATCCACTCGCAGGAAAGCGGAGGAGTTCCTCAGGAGGCATTTGGCCGCGGAGGGCGCGGTTTGACGGGGAGGGCGCGGAGACGCGGAGAAATTCAAAAGAGAGGATGGAAGAGGTTTCCACCCGTCTTTCTCTTGATTTCTCCGTCCTTCTTGAATTTCTCCGCGTCTCCGCGTCTCCGCGTCAAACCGCGTCAAGAACGTGCGCGTCAAGAACGTACGCGTCAACGGGTTCCACCCTTGCGGCGCTATGTTAGACTCAGAGTTCCGTATCGGAAACCCAACTTCGAGGTACTGGCTTGCATCTCGCGCCTGTCGACTATCTCATCCTGATTGTTTACTTTGCCTTCGTCTTAGGCATTGGCTGGACGCTCCGGAAACGAATGTCCAGCAGCAGCGACTTCCTCATGGCCGGACGCTCCGTCCCGGTCTGGATCACCAGCCTGGCCTTCATCGCCGCCAACCTGGGCGCCCAGGAACTCATCGGCATGTCCGCCTCCGGCGCGAAGTACGGAATCATGACCGCCCACTTCTACTGGATCGGCGCCATACCGGCGATCCTGTTCATGGGCATTTTCATGATGCCGTTCTATTACGGCAGCAAGGCCCGCTCCGTGCCCGAGTATCTGAAGATGCGCTACGACGAGAAGACGCGCACCTACAACGCCGTGAGCTTCGCGGTGATGACCATCTTCTCCTCGGGCATCTCGATGTATGCGCTGGGGTTGCTGCTACACCTGGCGCTGGGCTGGGACTTCAATACATCGGTGCTCGCCTCGGCCGCCATCGTCATGGCGTATACCTTCCTCGGCGGGCTTACCAGCGCTATCTATAACGAAGTCCTGCAATTCCTGCTGATCGTGGCCGGCTTCTCGCCGCTGGCGATTCTGGCGGTGGCGAAGGCGGGCGGATGGGAGGGCATGGCGTCGCGTCTCAAACCGGTTATGACCCACGCGTGGGCTTACGCGGGCAGCACGCAATCGAACCCCATGGGGGTGGAGGTCTTCGGGATCGTGGCCGGCCTGGGCTTCGTGCTTTCCTTCGGATACTGGTGTACGAACTTCCTGGTGGTGCAGCGCGCCATGGCCGCCGACTCCATGTCCGCCGCGCGGCGCACTCCGCTCATTGGGGCGTTCCCCAAAATGCTCCTGCCCTTCATCGTGATCGTCCCCGGCATCGCGGCCGTGGCCCTGGCGGCTAAGGCGGGCTCCGGCTACAGTCTCCCGATGGCGGCCGATGGCGGGCCCGATTACAACCAGGTGATCACCACCCTGATGGCCAAGTTCTATCCGGCAGGCTTGTTGGGGGTGGGCTTGACGGGCCTCATGGCTTCGTTCATGTCGGGCATGGCGGGCAACGTGACGGCTTTCAACCAGGTGTGGACCTACGACATCTACCAGAGCCACATCCGGAAGAACGCGCCGGACCGGCACTACCTCAACGTGGGCCGCGTCACCACCATCGTCGGCGTCCTGCTCTCCATCGGCGCGGCGTACGTGGCGCAGCACTACAACAACATCATGGACCTGCTGCAACTGGTCTTCGGGTTCGTCAACGCTCCGCTCTTCGCCACCTTCCTGCTGGGCATGTTCTGGAAGCGCAGCACCGGTCACGGCGCATTCTCCGGCCTGGTAACCGGCACCGTGGTGGCATCGCTGACCTGGTGCCTGACGGTGGCCGAGGGCAAGGGTGGCATTCTGGGCAACCTGCACGAGTTTCCCTCCGCCATGGCGCAAAGCTGGTGGATCGCCATGCTGGCCTTCACGGGCTGCTTCCTGGTGACTCTGGTGGTAAGCCTGGCGACTCAGCCGAAGCCCGAGAAGGATCTCGAAGGGCTGGTTTACGGGCTCACCAAGCTGCCCGACACGTCGAACGAAGTGTGGTATCAGCGTCCCTGGCCGCTGGCCATTGCGGTGTGCGCCATTATGATCGTTCTCAATATCTGGTTATTCTGACATGATGGATCTAAGATTGCCTTCGGGCCTGTTCTTCACCCTGCTCGGCCTCATCCTGGTGGGGATGGGCGTCTTCGCGCCGGAAACGCGCGCCGCGCTGACCGAAGCGAACGTCAACCTATACAGCGGTCTGGGAATGCTCGCTTTCGGCGCGTTCCTGCTGATCATGGCCAAGAGGGCCAGCGGCAAGGCATGAACGCGGAATTCCGCCGGCTTTACGCATCCGCGGAGGGCCTTCGCGTCTTCCGCGCGCCCGGCCGCGTCAACCTGATCGGCGAGCACACGGACTACAATGGCGGCTTCGTCCTGCCCATGGCGTTGGACATGGCCGCCTATGTGGCCACCGCGCCTTCCCTCGACGGCAAGCTGCGGATCTACTCGGAAGACCGCAAGGAGATGCGCGAGTTCGACGCCGCCGGCCTGATGGATCTCACCCCCGCCCACCACTGGACCGATTACCCGATCGGGGTGGCGCGGGAGGTGATCCGCGCGGGCTACCCCATCGCCCCGGCCAATCTGCTGATCCGCGCCACCGTGCCCGATGGCTCGGGCCTGAGCTCCTCCGCCGCTTTGGAGGTTTCCTCGGCGCTCGCGTTTCTCGCCGGGCGGCCCATCGACCCGCTCGAGCTGGCCAAGCTGAGCCAGCGCGCCGAGCGCAATTTCGTCGGTATGCCGTGCGGCATCATGGATCAGTACATCTCGGTGTTCGGCCGCGAGCATTCGGCGGTGGAGATCGATTGCCGCAGCCTGGGGCATCGCTATGTTTCCCTGCCCGCGGGCGTGGCTTTCATCGCCGTGAACACCATGGTGAAGCATGCCCTGGCCGGCTCGGCTTACAAGGACCGCGTGCGGGAGTGCGCCACCGCCGTGGAGATTCTCAAGACGCAGTATCCGGCCGTCGAGAGCCTGCGCGATGTGACGCCCGATATGTTCGAAGCCGCCGCCCACCTTCTGCCCGAAGTGGTGGCGCGCCGCGCGCGTCACATAGTCACCGAGGATGTGCGCGTAAACCGCTTCGTGGAAGCGAGCGAAGCGGCCGACCTCGCCGCCATGGGCCGGTTGCTGGTGGAATCCCACCGCAGCCTCCAGTACGACTACCAGGTGAGCTGCGAGGAGCTGGACTTCCTGGCGGAGGCCGCGCTGGCTATCGATGGGGTGTACGGCTCGCGCATGACCGGAGGCGGGTTCGGCGGCTGCACGGTAACCATGCTCCGCGCCGAAGCGGCGGCGCACTTCCGCGAGCGGATCTCGATCGCTTACCAGGAGCGGTACGGCGCCGTTCCGCGGATCTACGATTGTAAGCCGTCGGCCGGCGCCGGGGAGTGCAAGAATCTTGAGACAATCCCAGCCCTCGTTTGACTATACAGGCAAAAGCTAACTGCTAGTAAACGTCCTCCTGGCGGGATAGGATTACGAGCTCCCGTCCCGCCCGGCCCTCCCTCAGAGATGAACCGCTCCTTTGGGGGCGCGGGGCTCCTAACCGCCGCCCCTGAAGGAGCGGCGCCTCTTGCGCGTTACACTCTTTCTTGAGATGCCGCGCTGGATAAACCTGCCCAACCTGATCACCCTGCTGCGCCTGGCGCTGCTGCCCTTCATCGCCGCCTCGGTGCTGGCCGGCCGCCACATGCTGGCGCTGGCGCTGTTCTTCCTGGCGTCCATGACCGATGTCCTCGATGGGGCCGCCGCCCGCCGCTTCGGCCTGGCTACCCAAGCCGGGGCCTATCTCGATCCGATCGCCGACAAGTGCCTGCTCAGCGGCGTCTTCGTGGCGCTGGCGCTAGCCCGCATCGTACCCCTCTGGCTGGTGGCGATCATCTTCGCCCGCGATTTCTATATCCTGGCGGGCGCCATCCTCATGCTGTGGCTCACTCCCGCCCGCAAGTTTCCGCCCAGCGTCTGGGGCAAGGCCTCCACGTTCGTGCAGATGTTGACGGCGGGGTCCTGGATGACGCGCGACGCGATCCCCGGCGCTTTTCCCGACGCCGTCTCGCGATGGATCATTTGGCCGTGCGCGGCCCTGACGGTTTGGAGCGGCGTGCATTACACCTGGCGGTTTGTGCGGGGCCGTGGTTCCGAGTCTACAAGGTAGCCCGCGCGCCGAGGTCCTTGCCGCCGGCGCGGGGCAAGCAAAGGATGACACGCCGACGGCAAGACCGTCGGCGTTAGCGCGCCCGAATCTCCGCCCGCTTCACCCAATTCACCAGGAACAGCGCCGCAATCGCCAACGCCGGCCCCGCAATGAACAGAATCCAGTTCAGTTTGATGGCCGCCCGAAGATGCGGATGCGTACGCAGTACCCAAACCACGTAAAGCGTTCCCGCCGCTCCGTACAACGCCGCGCCGATCCATTCCCACCGCCACGCCAAGAGCAGCGCGCCGATCAGGACAAAGCACGGAATCAGGTGCATGGCCAGCGCCAGAAGGGTCTGCCAGAAGCCCAGGCGCTCATCGAAAACATCGAGGGCGAAAAGGCTCAGAAAGGCGATGAACAGGATCGATAACGCCCGCGGCGTCCAGAACAACGTTCGCCCGGAAAGCTGTGTCACGAAGTCCTCCTGGCCCGAGATTAGCGGGAAACGGCCCAAAAGTCCTGCGCCAAGGCTTACAAAATGCTGACGGATTCCCCCGATATTCCTCCCGTGCCGCAACCTCGCCCATACCTGGCAGATTGTGGGGAAGGCGCTTTCGCCTGCGAGGCCTGAGCTGGCCCGGATTTGACAAGGCTGGAGCCTTATCCCACTTGACAAGGCCGGAGCCTTGTCCCATTTGACAAGGCTGGAGCCTTATCCCACTTGACAAGGCGGGAGCCTTATCCCACTTGACAAGGCTGGAGCCTTATGCCACTTTGGGGCAAATCACCCACGCCCTGGTGCTGCCCATGCAAATGGCGTCCGAAAATCCTATGATTAATAAAGGAAATGCTTGCGCCTCGCTTTGGAAGGCGAGGTGCAAGTGTGCACAGGTTCTACAGCGCCCATGTTCCGATTCGATCAGCTCATCCGCCGGGATGCGATAATCCGCGACGTAAAGCGTAGTTATCCCCAGACTATTCCGGACATGTTCCGTTCTCGCCCGGCATGCGACGGCTGCGATATCGATACGGTTGCGCGCAAGAATGGATTCAATTCTCCGGACGTGGCGCCGGCCTTCAACCGGGCCGCGTTCGGATTCAAGGCGGATACGGAAAATCATGCAAGCGACTAAACCCTCACGAAAGAAAATGCGCCAGCAGAAGAACCAGCCTCTGGATGTGTTCTTCTCTCCCAAGACCGTGGCCGTCATCGGCGCCACCGAGAACGTGAATACCGTCGGACGCACGGTGCTCTGGAACCTCGTCACGAGCCCCTTCGGGGGTACGGTTTACCCCGTCAACCCCAAGCGGCCCAGCGTGTTGGGCGTCAAGGCGTACAAGTCGGTCTCGGAGATCCCCGAGGCTGTGGACCTGGCGGTGGTGGTGACCCCGCCGCCCTCCATTCCCGGCATTATCCGGGAATGCGGAGAGAACGGCGTGCGCGGCGCGGTGGTCATCTCGGCCGGGTTCAAGGAAATCGGCCCTGAGGGCGCGGCCCTCGAGCGCCAGCTTCTGGTGGAGGCGCAAAAGGCCAACGTGCGCGTGATCGGCCCCAATTGCCTGGGCGTGATGAGCCCGCTTTCGGGCCTCAACGCCACCTTCGCCACCACCATCGCGCGTCCCGGTTCGGTGGGTTTCATCAGCCAGAGCGGGGCCCTGTGCACGGCGGTGCTGGATTGGAGTCTCAAGGAAATGGTAGGCTTCAGCGCCTTCATTTCGGTGGGCTCCATGGTGGATGTGGGCTGGGGCGACCTGATTTATTACCTGGGCAACGATCCCAAGACGCGTTCCATCGTGATCTACATGGAGAGCATCGGCAACGCGCGCGCCTTCCTGTCGGCCGCGCGCGAGGTAGCCCTCAACAAGCCGATTATCGTCATCAAGCCGGGCCGCTCCGCCGCCGCCGCCAAGGCGGCCGCATCGCACACCGGTTCGCTCACCGGCTCGGATGAAGTTCTCGAAGCCGCCTTCCGCCGCAGCGGCGTGCTGCGCGTGAACAACATCGCCGACCTGTTCTACATGGCCGAAGTGCTCTCCAAGCAGCCCAGCCCCAAGGGACCGCGCCTCACCATCGTCACCAACGCGGGCGGCCCCGGCGTGCTGGCCACCGACGCCCTGATCATGGGCGGCGGCGAGCTGGCCGAGCTGACTCCCGAAACCATGGCAGCCTACAACGCCGTGCTGCCGAGCACGTGGAGCCACAACAACCCCGTCGATATCATCGGCGACGCTTCCCCCGAGCGCTACGCCAAGGCCCTCGAAATCGCCTCTAACGACCCCGGCAGCGACGGCATGCTGGTGATCCTGACTCCGCAGGCCATGACCGACCCCACCCAGATCGCGGAGCAGTTGAAACCGCTCGCCAAGCAGGAGGGCAAGCCGGTGCTGGCAAGCTGGATGGGCGGAGTGGATGTGGCCGCCGGCGAGGCAATTCTCAACCGCGCCAACATCCCCACCTTCCCCTACCCCGACACGGCCGCGCGCGCCTTCAACTACATGTGGCAGTACAGCTACAACTTGCGGGGCCTGTACGAAACGCCGTCCCTGCGCGAAGACTCAGCCGAATGGACGCCGGACCGCCAGGCGGTGGAAGCCATCATCGCCAAGAGCCGCGGCGAAGGGCGCAGCATCCTCACCGAGTTCGAGAGCAAGCAGGCGCTGGCCGCCTACGGCATCCCGGTGGCCCAGACCCTCATCGCCGCCACTGCGGCCGAGGCGGTCAAAGCGGCCGGGGAAATCGGCTACCCCATCGTGCTCAAGCTGTATTCGGAAACCATCACCCACAAAACCGACGTGGGCGGCGTGCAGTTGAACCTGCGCGACGCCGAAGCGGTGGAGCGCGCCTTCGACGCCATCCAGGCTTCGGTGGCCGCCAAGGTGGGGGCCCAGCATTTCCAGGGCGTCACCGTGCAGCCCATGATCCAGCTCAAGGACGCCTATGAGCTGATCCTCGGATCGAGCCTCGATCCGCAGTTCGGACCGGTGCTGCTATTCGGCACCGGCGGCCAGCTTGTGGAGGTTTTCAAGGACCGCGCCCTGGCCCTGCCGCCCCTCAACTCCACCCTCGCCCGCCGCATGATGGAGCAGACCAAAATCTACAAGGCGCTCAAGGGCGTCCGTGGCCGCAAGCCGGTGGACATTGGCGCGCTCGAATCCCTCCTGGTGCGCTTCAGCGCCCTGGTGGCCGAGCAGCGCTGGATCAAGGAGATCGACATCAATCCGCTGCTGGCTTCGCCGGACGGGCTGGTGGCGCTCGATGCCCGCGTGGTGGTGCATGGGCCGGAGGTCAAAGAAGAAGACATTCCCACCACCGCCATTCGCCCCTACCCCACCAAGTACGTTTCTTCCTGGACGCTCAAGGACGGCACGCCCGTGGTCATCCGGCCCATCCGTCCCGAAGACGAGCCGGTCATGGTGAAGTTCCACGAGACGCTCTCCGAGCGCAGCGTGTACCTGCGCTATTTCCATCTGATGAACCTGGAGCAGCGCACCACCCACGAGCGGCTGACGCGCATCTGCTTCATCGATTACGATCGCGAAATGGCGCTGGTGGCGGTGCGCCGCAATCCGGAAACCGGCGAAAGCGAGATCCTCGGCGTGGGCCGCATGATGAAGCTCGTGGGCGGCAACGAGGGCGAGGTCGCCGTGCTGGTGAGCGACAAGTGGCAGGGCCGCGGGTTGGGCAAGGAGTTGCTGGCGCGCCTGGTGACGGTGGGCGGCGACGAGAAGCTGTCCAAGCTGGGGGCCGACATCCTCCCCGATAACCGCGACGTCATGCGCATTTGCGAAAGGCTGGGGTTCACGCTCAAGCACTCCACCGAAGATGAAGTGGTGCGGGCGGAATACAAACTGTAAAGTGGGGCAGGCCTCCTGGCCTGCCTTCAGCACTGTTGTGAGCCAAGGCAGGCCAGGAGGCCTGCCCCACTTTATCGCAGGCTCAGACCGAAATCCGGCGCTCGACCGTCGCGCACCGCCTGGCTCCAGGCGGACAGATTTAACGCGCCGGCGGTCCAGAAGTTCCCGCACAGCGTGAGGTACTCGATCACCGCGTCTTTTTCTCCTTTATCGAGGAGATCCTTGGCCAGCCGCATGGTCGGCCCGACCGATCTCAGTTGCGGCGAGCCGGGCGTCCTGGCGGAGGCCAGCATATGCTCCCGAGCCGCGGCCGTGTCGCCCCGCCGAAGCGCCAGCCGCCCCAGCACGGTGTGCCCGTCATGCAGCGCGTTCCCGTAATTCCAGTCTTTCGGATGCTCCGCCGCCGCGGCCAGCAGTTCTTCAGCGTAGGCCGCGGCCTTGGCTGCGTCGCAGTCGAGGGCCGCCTTGGCCAGCCGATTCAGCGCATAGAAGCGCCGCAGGGGGTCGCCCCCGCCGCTGTCCTGTTCCAGGTCCGCGAGCTTCTGCTCGGGCGAGCGGGGAAGTTGGCGTTCCAGTTCCACGAGGCGCGCGTCGGCGGCTTCCTGTTCCTCAAAATTGGGCGCGTGCGATCGGCCTCCTTTGGGGTTCTGGAGATCGAAGAAGAGGACGAACTGGTCCGTCATGGCGCGCACCGGATGCCCGCCGCGGATCACCGGCCGGAATTTCCATTGCCTGACGGCGGCGACGGCGGCGGCCCGCAATACCGCCGGCCCGGCCAGCGCCTCGGCGCCGATGACGCTGCCTTGCGCGTCGAGCGTCACCAGCAGATGCACGTCTCCCTCCACCCCCTGCGGGCGCGCCGCGGCTGGATAGTCGGGCAGGGTCTGCACGAGAGGCGCAAGAAGCGGCACATAGGCCCGTACCCCGTCCGGGCGCGCCTGCGCGCCGGCGTGGGGCGGGGCCGCGCAGAACGCCAGGGCCAGGCAGAGAGCGGTCGAGTAGCGGGCCATGAATGCCATAAATAGTGAGGGCGTTGCTCCTCTATCCGGCGTTACAGGCCCGGAATCGCTACGCGCGCTCGGGCGGTCCGCTTCCGTGGAGCGGGCTTCCAGCCTGCCATGCCCGCATTCGTGCGGGCATTCCTTCCCGACCTCGTTCCGCGCCGGCCTTTGTCACCCGCCTTCACGAAGAATGCCGGCAAGGATGCCGGCATGGCAGGCTGGAAGCCCGCTCTACGGAGGGCGGGCGCAGCGACCCGCGCTGACGTCTGATAGCAGGGATCTCTCTTAGTTGCCGCTGCCAGGGGCGGCGGCGAGCGTCAGTTTGGCTGTCGACGGGATTACGGGGCCATTGTCCGGCACAAACCCAATCAGGTAGTCGCCAGCTTGCAGTTTCTTGAGGTCGGCCAACTGGAAGGTCGCCGACCTACTGGTCTTGGAGGAGCCAGACCATGCGCCGTCAGCGGCAGCGGAGTTGTCGCTGCTCTTGAGCAGCTTCACACCGGTCGCGAGATCAAGATTGTTGCCCTGAACTTTGACCCCGCAGGTATTGGGCGCCGCGTCGCAGCCGCTCGTTCCGTCCAGTTTGATCGAGGCGGGCGTGAGGGTCGCCGCCGTGGGCGGCAGGTTGACGCGCGCGGTGGTTGCGCTTTCCCCTTTGGCGCCTTCCGTGTATGCCTGGTACCGCGGCGCGGCGAGGGTAAGCAGTTTCTTCAGAGAGAAGGTCACGCTTCCGCTGGTGGTAGAGCCGGAGACAGAGGGTGTTCCGTCTATCGTCGCCTGGTCCTTCTGGTCGGAATCGTTCTTCAGACGAATGGAAGTGAGGAGCTGCAGGTCGGCGCCGGTTACGGTGCATCTGAAATCGTCGCCGCTGGCTTTGCCGAGATCGAGAAAGCTGCCGGTGGCCGGGCACTTGAGGTCGTTCACGGTGGCGAGGTCGGCGACCTCCTGGATGTGTTTGCCACCCAGCACCACCACGGAATTGTTGGCGAAGTTGAGCAGGTCGCAACTGTTCCACTTGCGATAGCCGGGGGCGAAGACGGCCGACGGCACAAAGGTGGTCATCGGCACGGAACCGTTCTTCGAGATCACGATCTTGTAGGCACTGGAGGCGCTGAAGCCGAGATCGTTCAGGCGGTCGATCTGTTCGGCGCTGAGGTCGGGAATTACCTTGTTGAAGCCAGGGATTCCAGCGGCGCTGAAGATGTGAACGGCGGAACTGAACTGGGCCGTTCCTGCAACCGCCGTGGTTACGCCAAGCACGCTGGCCACAGCCTCAAGAACGCGTTCACTGATGTTGCGGGCAGTGAACGTCTGGCCGGTCTGCCCCACCCCGCGAACGATCATTCGGTCGTGTCCGGCCATGAAGTGGGTGGACGTTCCGTTTCGAACAGGACAACCCGGAACGAGGTAGCCCGCTGCTTGCCCCGGCTGGGCGGCGGACGCGGCGGCCTGGCCAAAATCCGCGACCGCCACCTGAAGATCCTGGATCAGGAACTCCTGATCGGCGTTGAGATTGCGTGCGGTCACCTGAAACACTACGTAGTTGTCGGCGATCTTGCGGCCAAATGCCCAGCGCGCCTGTTCCCAGGTCAGGATGGCTTGCGAGCAGCCGACATCGCGGCTCTCCGAGGTCGAGCCTCCATCCGTGTTGGTCTGCGTCTTTGGGGCTATGTTGCCATCCTGCGGGGGCGTCCAGCCAATCCGCAAAAGCGCTTCGGCGTCGGCTGTGAAACGGCATGGAACGTAGTCCGCCAAGGCGGGAATTCCCGTAGGCGGAGTTTGCGAGGAAATCTGTGAGGGAGGAAGTTTCGCACCTTGATCCTCAGGCTTCGTGAGAAGCTGCGCATTGCTCCTTTCCGGGAGCGTCACCGTGACCGACTGGATTTCCTCAGTGTTCATGCGGGCCGCCTTGGTACTTTTCTTCGGGCTCTTCGGGGCCGCCTTCCCCTCGCCCGCATTGGGCGGAGGCGGCGGCGTCTGGGTGCTGGTACTGGTAACGGCGTGGCGGCAGGCTGTGACACCTGCCAAAAGCATGGCAAATAGCAGCGACAGGGTCACTCGGCGATTCGAGCGGGAACTTGAATGCAACATGAGGTATCCTCCAAGCCGAGCAGGCTTTCAGATTTCAATCTTGGGACCCACGGCTGATTAGAATATCCTCGCGGAACCGCGTCCGTTAAGAACCATACATCTTCGAATCGGACAGAGGACTAGTGTATCCGTAATTACTATTACTGCGGCAGCAGCTCCCTACTTCACCGTGTTGTAGTCGAAATTGAGCTGGATCTTGATCAGGTTGCCCTTGAACTCGCGGGGCAGCGGCGCGAACGGGATCGAGCCGCTTACGGCCGCCACCGCCGCGCGGTCGAGGGCATCCACGCCGGAGCTGGATACGATGGCCAGTTTGGGCACCATGCCGGTCTTGTCGATCGAAAGCTGGAGGGACACCCTCCCGCTGCGCCCCATCTTGGCGCTCTCGGGCCACACCGATCTCCAGTAGCGCAGCACGGAGGCGCGCAGTTGCGCCAAGTAGGCGGTGAAGTCCACGCCCATGGGATCGCTCAGCAACTGCATGGTATTGGGCTGCACGCCGGGGGATGGCGGAAGATTCACCGCCTGGCCGCCGCCGGCGGCGCTGGGATTGCGTATCGCCTCGCGCAGGGTTTGCGCCACCGTCACCCGCGGCAGCGCGCTGGTGGGCGGCGGCGGCTGTGGCGGGTTCTCAAAGGCCGGCGTCGGTTTTTCCACCGGCCGGATCCGCGGAAGCGTGGCCGCCACCTGCGGCAAATCGATCTTGGGAGCGGCGCTGGCCTCGATCTTGGGCGGCTCCGGGAGGGGCTCCGCCGGTTTGGGAGCGGGTTTGGGCGCCGGCGCCGCCTGGGCCTGCTGCGGCGGCGGCGGAGCGGGCGGCCCCGGAGGTATAAAGACGCGCGCCCGCGGCGCAACCTCCGGGGTGGTGAACTCCTTGTTGAGCTTGCCCTTGTTGGGGGCCTTCTGGGTCAATTCGGTGAGCGGTTCCACGAGCGGCATGACCAGCCGTCTGGCGGCCGTCCCCAGAGGCGTCAGCACCCCCGGCGGGGCCCATGCCAGCGCCGCGCTGGCGGCGGCGAAAAGCAGCAGCGATATTAGGCCCCCACAGAACGAGATCAAGGCGACTCTGGACCGCTTACGCGATCCGAAGCCGGACTCCCCCCAATCCGTCAGGAGGTGAAGCTCGAGGTCGGCCCGATCTGCTCCTACGGTTTCCATCCCATTGCCAGGGTTCGAGTTACCACTTCCGAATGCTCCTCGATCTTATCCAGGATCGAAAGCGCCACCTCTAAAGTTTGACGCGCCGCGCCGCCGGAAGTTTTCGGAGAATTGCGTGTCTCCACCGAATCGAGAAAGGCCTCGAGCTGGAGCTTCAACGGCTCGGCCTGCTTCACCGGCGCCTGCTCAAACCCGATCTGGCGGCCCTCGCCCACCGAGAACACCGCCAGCGCCTGGCGCGTGTAATCCAGCGAAAGGTACTGATGGGGCTGGAAAAGCCGCACCTTGCGGACCCGTTCGGTGGACACGCGGCTGGCCGTGAGATTGGCCACGCAACCGTTGGGGAACTGCAAGCGCACGTTGGCGATATCCACCTTATGAGAGAGGATGGAAATGCCCGCCGCCCGAATCTCCGAGGGGGCGGCCTTGGTGAGCGCCAGCACGATATCCACGTCGTGAATCATGAGGTCCAGCACCACATCCACATCCAGGCTGCGCGGGCTGAAAATGTTGAGCCGGTGGATTTCGAAGAACAGGGGCAGGGTGGCGCGGCGCTCCATCTCGATGACCGCCGGATTGAAGCGTTCCAGGTGGCCCACCTGAAGGACACGGCCGTGGCGGGCGGCGGCGTCGACGAGGCTGCCGGCTTGAGCCAGGTCCACGGCGATGGGCTTCTCCACCAGGAGGTCGACGCCATTCTCGAGCAGCCAGCAGCCCACGGTTTCGTGGGCCGTGGTGGGCACGGCCACCACCGCCGCGTCCACCAACCCCAGCGTGCGGCGGAAATCGGTGAATGCCTCGGCCCCGTATTGGGCGGCCATCTCCCCGGCGCGCGCGGCGTCGGCATCCACCACCGCCACCAGTTGCGCGCGCTCCGATTCGTGAATCACGCGGCAGTGGTTCTTGCCGAACTGTCCCGCGCCGATTACGGCCAGCTTGTGTTTGGTTTCCACTTTCAGGTCCAATCCCACTTCCGTTGTGGCGCACGCACTCTTGCGTGCAGGGCCCCGACTCACCGGGACGCTTGTTGCGCACACCCGCCAAGCGTCGACGTGAGTGTCGACGCGGCACGCATGAGGGCGCGCGCCACGGACTTCAAAACCCCACAATCGCGATATCGGCCTGGTTGGCCTCTTCCATCATCCGTTCCCGGTCGAGCATCAGGGTGCGCCCCGCCTCCATGGCCAGCGCCGTGGCGCCGGTCTGCCGCATCACGGGAATGGTGTCCGCCCCCACCGCGGGGACGTCGAAAAGGAGATGCTCGCGGCGGCGCGCCACTTTCACCAGGGTCAACGGCCGGCCGTTCACCAGCCCGGCCGCGCGGCGCAGCATGGCGTCGGTGCCCTCCATGGCCTCGAGCGCCACGCAGGCGCGCTCGCAGATGGCCACGCTCTGGCCCACGTCGAAGCCCGCCAGCGCATCGGCTACGCGCCTGCCGTAGGCGATATCGGTTTCCTCTTCCTTCGATGGCTTGCGCCGGGTCATGGCCCCGGAAGTGGCCAGCAGCGGCTTGAGCAGGGCCGTGGAATCGGTCAGGTGGATGCCCTCGGCGGCCAGGATTTTGACCACTCCGCCGATCAGGCCGTCGGTGTTCTTCGAAGGCAGAGTGGCCAGCAGCTTCACCAGCCGCCAGTCCGGCACGATACCGGAGAAGATTTTGGCGTGCTTCACCTGGCCGGCCATGACCACCTCGGTGATGCCTTCTTCCTTGAGGATGTCGATCAGCCTGCCGAGCTGGCCCAGCGAGATCCAGTGGCACCGCGGCGCCAGCGCCTCCACTTCCCGCGAGGCCTCCTCCTCGATGGCCACCACGGTCACATCGTGCCCCAGCCGCCGCGCGCTTTCGAGCGCCAGCATGGGGAACCGTCCGTTTCCGGCAATCAGGCCGTACCGCATTTACTTAATCACGCCGCGCTCGGAGGCGCGGATGAATTCGATGAGCTCGTCCACCTTGGCGCAAGGCGGAACCTCCGCCTGGATGCGTTCGATGGCCTGCGACGTATTCAGGTTGGACCGCGTCAGCAGCCGAAACGCGGTTTGCAGGGCCTCCACCGCGGCCGATTCCACGCCGCGCCGCTCCAGGCCGATGGCGTTGGCCCCGAATACCGCCAGCTCGGGCTTGTGGCTGGTGAGCGAATACGGCATCACGTCCTGCTTCACCACGCTATACGGCCCGATGAAGGCGTGCCGCCCGATGCGGCAGAACTGGTGCACCCCGCTGTAAGGGCCGATGTCCACCCAATCCTCCACCGTCACGTGGCCCGCCAGGCCCACGCTGTTGCCGATGATGACGTGGTCTCCGATGCGCACATCGTGGGCCACGTGGGTATACGCCATCAGCAGGTTGTCGCCGCCGATGGAGGTGACCATGCCGCCTCCGCGGGTGCCGCGGTGGATGGTGACGAACTCGCGGATCTTGTTGCGACTCCCGATGCGTGTTTCCGAACGCTCGTCCCGGTATTTCAAATCCTGCGGAGCCACTCCGATGGTGCTGTAGGGGAAGAAAACGTTGTCCTCGCCGATCCACGCGGGGCCTTCCAGATACACGTGGGCCATGAGACGCGACCGGGAGCCGATTTCCACGCCGGCGCCCACAACGCAGTAAGGACCGATATCGGCGCTCTCGGCGATGCGCGCCTCCGCATCCACAAGCGCGGTCGGGTGAATGGGCATGGCTAGGAATCGGCCGGCGGCTTTTCATCCTTATCCGCGAGCTTGCACATCACCTCGACTTCCGCCACCACCTTGCCGTCCACGGTGGCGCGGCCGGCGAACTTGGCCACGCTGGCCTTGCGCTTGACCACGGCCATCTCCATGCGCAGCGTGTCCCCGGGAACCACGGGCCGGCGGAAGCGCGCGCTTTCGATGGCCACCAGCAGCACCAGCTTGCTGGCCCGGTCGGGAATGGACGCCAGCACCAGGACGCCGGCGGCTTGCGCCATGGCTTCCACGATGAGCACCCCCGGCATCACCGGAAAATCGGGAAAGTGGCCCTGAAAGAACGGCTCGTTGTGGGTGACGTTCTTGATGCCGACCACCCGCTCCGCATCCATCTCGACGATGCGGTCCACCAGCAGGAACGGGTAGCGATGCGGCAGAAGCGCGCGAATCTCGTTGATCTCCAAAATGGGCATGGAAGCCGCTATTGTATCGCGAAAGCGCAAACCGCCGGCTTCCGCCGGCAAACAGACTGCGATTGGCGGATAGGGTCCACGCCGGCCAGCGTGCCGGAAATTCGACACTGTGCCACGCGCTCCACAATGCGCCGGGGCGCCGGGATGAGGCACAATAGAAAGGAAACATTCGAAAAATGTCCCGGTTCCGCCCGCGTTTCGGTTCGCGGCGGAAGCTGAAACCTACGAGGTGTACGTGAAGAATCGTCTGTCAGGCTTCGCTTGCCTGGTCGCATTGTGCTGCGCCGCGCCGCTGGTGGCCCAGCAGCCGCCGGAAGCTCAGGCGCCCCCACCGGAGGCTCAGGCGGCTCCGCCGGAAGCTCCGGCGGCCCCGCCGGATGCGCAAGCGCCCCCACCGGATGCCCAGCAACCCACGGGCGAGGCGCAGCCCCCAACCGGCGCATCGCCGTTCTTGCGCGGCAGGTTGCCCCTGCCGCCATTGCCCAAGATCGTCGACATTCGCATGCCGGGTGAGCGGGGCATCTCTTTCGGATTTGGTGAATGGTCGCCCGCCTCTAACGTTTCCATATTGAAGGGCAGGGCCGCCGCCACGGAGTATCCCGGCGACTTGTATTTAAACTCCGCCCGGAAGTTTGGCGAGAATGTGGAATTCAGCGTTGCCGCCGGGCTTCACAATGTCCTGCGCTTCAGCTACGAAATCACGCGGGCCGGCGGCAGCACCACCGCTCCCACCGATCTGGTCCTCTGGAACCGGCACTACTTCGCCGGCAACTACATCACTACCTCCTACCGCCTACGCCACCTGAAGGTTTCTTTCGAGTACCTCACATGGCCTTACCCGGTCAAGACCAGCCGGTTTCGCCTGCGATCTTTATGGCAGGTACAGTATATCGATATCCAGACGACTTTCAACGCGCCGCTCAACCCCACCACGGACGCCAACGGCAATCCGATAGTAGACGCCAATGGAGATCTGGTCAAGTATGACGCCACGGGCACCAAGTGGTATGTGACACCGGCCGTCGGCCTGGGAGCGCAGGAGTATTTCACCCCCAACATCAGCATGGAGGCCACCGCTGCCGGCTTCGCGATTCCCCACCACACCAACCTGTGGGACATGGACGCCGCCCTCAACGTCCGGATAGGCCGCTACGAAGTGCGGCTGGGAGTGAGGGATTTCCATTTCCATTCGTCTCCCAACGTAGAATTCGCAATGAGGGGCAGTCTTATTGGCCCGTTCCTCGAACTGCGCTGGCACTCCGATGTGTCTTCCAAGTAAGCTGGCGTCCGCGGTTCACGCCAATTTGGCCCGCGGCAATCCAGCTGTCGCTTTTGCCTGAAAACACACAGTACGTCTATTACATCGATGTTACCGTAGTGGGGGGCTGCGAAAACGGGAACGATTCTGATCCGGGGCGCTCGCCAACTGCTGACCTTGCGCGGTTCCCGGGGACCCCGATGCGGTCCGGCGCTGAACGAAGTGGGCCTGATTCCCGACGGGGCCCTGCTGATCCGCGACGGCGTTCTGGTGGAAGCCGGCACCACCCGCCGGCTGGAGAACCTGGCGCAAGCCCGCGGGGCCGAAGACGTGAATGCGGCGGGGCGCGTGGTCATGCCCGGATTCGTGGATAGCCACACCCACCTGGCGTTTCCGCCGCCGGGCGCGGACGAGGGGCTGGAGAAGGCCGCGGGCCAGATCCGCGCCACCAATGGCCAGCGCCTGGAGATGCGCGTGCGAAGCTACCTGCAGTCCATGGCCCGGCACGGCGCCACCACCGTCGAGGTCAAGACGGGGTGCGGTCCGGATGAGAGCGCGGAGACCAAGATTCTGCGCGTGCTGGCCGCCCTCAAGCGCGACCCCCTGGACGTCATCCCCACTTTCCTGTTTCGCCTGCCGGCCTCCGGCGAGGACCGCATCGGGCCGGCGGCCGACGCGGTCATTCGCGATCTCATGCCTAAGCTGAAAAGACGCCGGCTGGCGCGGTTCGTGGACCTAGCGTGGGAGGGGGGACCCACGCGGCACCAGTATTTCGTCCGTTTCCTGGCGGCCGCGCGCAGCCTCGGCTTCGCCTGCAAGGTGCACGCCGACCAGGCCGCTCCACGGGCCGCCATCACCGCCGCCGTGGAGCAATTGGCCGTCAGCGTGGACCATCTGGAGCACGCCAGCGCCGCCGAGGCGGCTCTCCTGGCGGGTTCCTGCACCACGGCCACCCTGCTGCCATGCGCGTCGTTCCACGGCGGCGGCCCCAACCCGCCGGCGCGCGCCCTGATCGATTCCGGAGCGGCGGTGGCCCTGGCTTCCAATTTCAACCCGCTGCACACCCCCACGCTGAATCCGCAGACGGTGGTGGCGCTGGCTTCCATGCGCCTGGGCATGACCGCGGCCGAGGCCATTTCCGCCGCCACCATCAACGGCGCTCATGCGCTCGGGCGCGCCGACCGAACCGGCTCGCTCGAACCCGGGAAACTGGCCGACCTCCTCATACTGAATGCCTCCGATTACCGCGACCTGGCCCACGACTTCGGCGGCAATCTGGTGCACCGGACCATGAAGCGCGGCGAGTTCATCTACACCGAGGGTGAGGTGTCGCGCCGCGACCCCCGGCTCGGCCCTCCGCCATCCGAACCGTCGTAACGGGGTCACAAAGGCTGCCCGGCGCAATAAAAAGGCCGGGCGGCGCCAAGCCGCCCGGCCGATACTCTGTCCGCCTGGTTCCGCTCTACCTGACGAACACCGATATGGTGGTGCTGACGGTTTGCCCACCGGGGCCGTAGGCCGTCAAGGTGTATGTGTCATTGCTGAACGGATACACCGTCAAACTCCCATTCACCGGCTGGTTTGTGGGCGAGATATCATTGCCCACGATCACCACCGAGGTGGCGTTCTGCGTCTGCCACGAGAGTGTCACCGCCGAACCCGCCTGCGACGAGTAGTTGGGGTTGGAATTGAACGACAGGATGGTCACCTGGCCCACGTTGACCGTCGCGTTGGCCTGGATCTGGCCCGACGAGTTGATGGCGGTCAGAGTGTAGGTGGTGCTCTGCGTCGGGCTGACCGCAACGCAGCCGTTGCCGGCCAGGTTGTTGCCCACGCCCGGGTTGATGGCGATACTGGTCGCTCCGGTCACCTGCCAGCACAACTGGCTGGAACCGCCGGCGGCGATGGCGTTCGGATTGGCCACGAAGGTCACGATCTGCGGGATCGAGCCCGCCGTCACGTTGATGGTGACGGGCGCGGTTACCGAGTGCCCATCGGCGGTGGAGGCCGTCAGGATGTAGGTGGTGGTCTGAGCCGGCGACACCGTGGTGCTGCCGTTCAGGTTCACGGCGCCGACGCCGCTGATGGAAACCGTGGTCGCGCCGGTGGTGGTCCAACTCAGGGTGGATTGGCCGCCCGGCTGGATGGTCAGCGGACTGCCTGCGAACCGCACAATCTGCGGGTTGCCGGCGGCCGCGGCCCCTACCGTTACGGTCACCTGGGCGGTGGTGTTGCCGGTGGCGCCGGTAGCCGTCAGGGTATAGGTGGTGGTTTGCGTCGGGGAAACCGCTACCGAGCCCGTGCGCGGGTCCACCGTTCCGGGACCGGGCGAGATGGAAGCCGCGCTCGCGTTGGAAATGCTCCAGGTCAGAGTGGAGCTCTGGCCGGATTGGATGGAGGCCGGAGTGGCGGCGAACTGCGTGATGGTCGCGGCGTTCGGCGAGGAGGTCGAGACCGACGTGTTGGCCGACGCCTGCAGCCCGTCGGTGTTCTTCACCGTCAAGCGGAAGCTGTAGCTCTGCCCGGCGGCCGCCGTGAAGGTGGTAGTGGGGGCGGTCGGGCTAGCCAGCGTCACGGTTTGACCGGAGATCTGGCTCCACTGATAGGTGAGCGCTTCGCCCAGCGGATCATACGAACCCGAGCCGTTCAGGGTGACCATGCCAGCCGATATGCCAAGCTGGTTGGGGCCGGCATCCGCGATGGGCGGGCTGCTGCCCACGCGCCGCGTGCCGAATTCGTACCGGACCCTCGGCACATCCATCGGTACCGGCGTCTTGATGTTCGCGAATTCCTTGGGGTGCATCGAATTGCCGAACTCGATCCCGAACGCCAGACGTCCGCTGTTGGCCGAATTGAGCAGGGTCTCGTTGAGGTCCGCTTCGGCGGTGACGGCGAAGTAGTCCGAGAGGGGCTGCACCAGCTTCAGCGTGCCGCCGGGCTTGTCCGGGCCGCCCTGGTGCTGCCTGAGGTAAGCCAGGCTGCCTTGCAGGTAGGCATTACCCCATGTCCCCACCAGGAAGTTCACGCCGTACTGGTTGGCCACTCGCGCGTAGGTCTGGAGATAGGCGCCCGGCGCCAGAGTCACGCTGTTCAGCACCGCGTAGTTCTTGAACCCCTGGGTTCCGAAAAGGCCCACGCGGCCGCCCTTGAAGATGTAGTCCGCCAGGAAAGCCGCCTGCCCCATCACGCCGCCCGACTGATACTGCTTGAAGTCGACGTACTTGAAGCTGGCGAACGCGCCGGCCTGAAAGTTGTTCCACCGGTTGATAAGACCCAGATCGAATTGGCCTTCCTGCTGGCCCGGGAAATACATGTATTCGCCCTGCGCCTGCACGGCGTGCGTGCCGTCTCCGCCGAACGGCGAGAAGAACCGGCCGCGGCCGCTGAAGTTGAAGTTGCCCTGGCGGCCGTTCCCCATCGTGGGTCCGACGTTCAAGCCCAGCAGCGAGAACTTCTGATTGCCTTTCTTCGATTCCTCCGCCGCGCTGGTCGACTCGTTGTGGGCGATGGTCTGCGTCTGCTGCTCGGTGAGCGGCTTGGGCAGGCCGGCCACCTGGTCGCGCAACTGGTTGTGCTGGTTGCGCAGATCGTTGACCTCCGTTTGCAAGCGGTCGTTCTCGCCCTTCAGGTCCTTCAACGCGGCCAGGATGTCGTCCAGTTTGTCGAGCCGCTTCAGGATCTGGTTGCAGCAGTCCTCCTGCTTCTTCAGCTCGTCCTGGATCGCGCTGAGCTGCTTGTCGAACGCCGGAATCACCTCGCCGATGGTCCCTTCCTTGATCAGCTTGCCCGACGCGTCCGTTACGGTCAGGATCACGCGCCGGTTCATGAACCGTCCTTCCTTGGTCTTGTTGTCGACTTCCGGATTCTGCTTGCCATTGCCCGCGGTGGTGATCTGTCCAGCCGCGGCCCCGTACTTCACCAGGAAGCTCTTGACGGCCTCGGCGCGCGCCAGGGCCAGCTTGTCGTTGTAGGGGACCGATCCGACGTAATCGGTGTTGCCCGTCACTTTGACCTTATAGTCCTTGTGCTGCCCCAACAAGTCCGCAAGGCGCAGCAGGCTGGGATAACCGTCCGAAAGAATCGAGGAATTGAACTCGAAATTGATCTCTTCCCAATCGTCTTTGGCCTGGGATCCGGGATTCTGCCCCTGTGCAAAGAGACAGGATGCCAGCAATCCGATGGCGCCTACCGCTGCTAATTTCTTCATGTCTTCCCTCTCCTCAAAACTTGGTCGCGTGTACAAGACCGGAAACCTGCAAAGGCGCCTGGCGTCCTGCACGATTCCCTTGCGCACGCACAACACTGCGTCGCTCGGCTACCCATCCTAAGAGCGGGTCAACCGTAGCCGATCTCACGGAGTATTCTTAAACAGGATACAACGGACGGCCTGCAATTTGAACAAGATCCGTGACATTACCGTTCCGAAAGGGGTCTTCCCCTCACAGAACGGGCGATTGGAACGATTCCGCACAAATCGAGGGACACCCGGCCGAGGGATATACCGGACGAATCGCGTCTGAAAATGCGACAATTGTCGGGTGAGGTTGCCGGATGGGCAGTCGCTTCCGGAAACGGGAGAGGAAAGTCCGGTCTCCACAGGGCAGCGTGCCGGCTAACGGCCGGGAGGGCCGCAAGGCTCTACGGAAAGCGCCACAGAAAATATACCGCCTTCCGGAAGCGGAGGGTAAGGGTGAAATGGTGCGGTAAGAGCGCACCGCGGCGGGAGCAATTCCGCCGGCAGGGCAAGCCCCACGCGGAGCAAGACCAAATAGGGGAGGAGGGGCGGCCCGTCCCGCTCGACTTCCGGGTAGGTTGCTAGAGCCGCACAGCAATGTGCGGCGTAGATGAATGACTGCCACCCGCAAGGGCACAGAAACCGGCTTATAGTCCGGCAGCCTCATGCTCGTCCGTGGGAGCACCGTACTTCACCGCGGAGACGCTGAGACGCGGAGGAAGCGCGGAGAACTTCGGAGAACTTCAAATTTTCAGGATCGAATCGAAGAGAAATCAGAAGTTCTCCGCGCTTCCTCCGCGTCTCAGCGTCTCCGCGGTGAAGGCGCGTCTCCGCGTCTCGCGGTGAAGGCGCCCGAGCGTGCCCATGGTTGCTTTCCCGCCTCGCGTCATGTTCTGATGCGAGCTTATGCGGCCTACGCGTGTACGGTATTGGGTGATCGTGTTTGCATCCACGCTGGCGGTGATCACCTATGTGGACCGCGTGTGCATCTCTTTCGCGGCCCCGGCCATGCAAAGCGACCTGGGGTTGTCGAAGGTCGAGATGGGTTGGACCTTCCTGGCCTTCGGCGTGGCCTATTCGCTGTTCGAAATCCCGGTGGGTTTCCTGGGTGATCGGGTGGGGCCGCGCCGGGTACTGCTGGTGATCGCCCCGTGGTGGTCCTTCTTCACGGCCGCCACGGCCTGGGTCTGGAACCTGCCTTCGCTGCTGGTCACCCGCGCCCTGTTCGGCCTCGGGGAGGCGGGCGGCTTTCCCAACCTCGCCAAGATGCTCGCCACCTGGCTGCCCGAACGCGAGCGCGCGCGGGCGCAGGGCATCATGTGGCTGTCGGCGCGCTGGGGCGGAGCTTTTACGCCGCCGCTGGTGGCGCTGGTCATGCTGCGCGTGGGGTGGCGGCACGGCCTGGAGATGTTCGGTTGCCTGGGAGCGATCTGGGCCGCACTTTTCTATTTCTGGTACCGCGACAACCCGCTCGACAACCCCAAGCTGAACGAGGCCGAGCGCGAGTTGCTGCGGCCCAGCGCCAGGCTGGCCGCGGGCCACGGCCGCGCTCCCTGGGGCAGGCTGCTGGGCTCGCGCCAGACGTGGATGCTGTGCCTGCAGTATTTCGCCGCCGGTTGGGGCTGGTATTTCTACATTACCTGGCTGCCCACGTATTTGCGCGACGAGCGTCATCTGGCCATCGGCTCGCGCGCGATACTGGGCATTCTGCCGCTGTTCCTCGGGGGATTAGGGAACCCGGTGGGCGCGTTCGCCGTGGAGCGCCTGACGCCCGTTTTGGGGGTGGCCTGGGCGCGCCGCACGGTATCCTCGGTGGGCTTCGCGGGCGCGGCCTGCGCCCTGTTTCTTTCTACCCGGATGAACGATCCGCTGTACGCCATGCTGGCCATCAGCGCGGCCGCCTTCGGCAACGACCTGAACATGGCCCCGGCCTGGGCCGCGGCCATGGATGTGGGCGGCAAATACGCGGGCACCGTGTCCGGGGCCATGAACATGTGGGGCAATGGGGGCGGCGCGATCTCTCCGCTGGCCATCCCCTACATACTCCGATGGACCAACAACAACTGGAACCTCACGTTCTACGTCTCGGCGGCCATTTACGCCACGGGAGTGATTTTCTGGCTGCTGCTCGATCCGGTGACGCCGCTCGAGGGGACGGCGTAGTGTGGGATAAGCCTTCAGGCTTGTCGATAGGAACGAAACTCGGAGGGCCGAGTTTCGGCGGCAAGCGGCCGGCCCGTCCGAGCTTCGCTCGGATTGACAAGGCGGGAGCCTTATCCCACCTCGAAGGGTTATGGGGCCGCGGGGGCCACATCGAGCGTCACTATCCCGGAGATGCCTTCTCCGGCGCCCAGGCGGAATGCCGAGCCCGAAGGCGGGACCTGGAAATTGATCTGGGTCATGCCCTTCACCAAGCCGGGCGCGGCGCCGGCGTAGTAGATGGCCGCGGGGATGGCCTCCGAAACGCTGGCGTCGAAGACCACGAAGCAGCACGAGTACACCTGGGCGGCCGTCGCCACCTGGCCGTCCGGGATGGAGCCGCCCGCGCCCGTCCCGGTGGCCCAGATGGAAACGATCGAGCCGGGCTGCGCCGGATTCGCGGCCGAGTTGAGGGTGTCGTCCTGGTTGATGGCGGCGGCCGAGCCGTCGGCGTTCTGAAAGACCTGGGGATCGGTCTGTGCAATGGAGGCGGTGAAAACCGGGAGAGCGGCGTTATTCACGGTCACTTGGATGGCCGCGCCAGAGCCGGGCAGGTAAGACGGGACCACGGCGTCAATCCGGGACGCCGATACGTACAACAGCGGAGCGGAGGCGCCGCCGATGGAAACCTGCACCCCTCCCAGCGACTTCGGGAACATGCCGGAGGCGTCGGGCACGGCGCTCACGGGAACTGCCGGGCCGATGCCCGGTCCGTAAATCGAGATGATCTCGGCCGGCGCAATGATCCCCTGCAGCACGCCGAACGCGGTGTTGGCCACCCCGAAAACGCGCGCCGTGGGTTGCCCCGGAAGCAGGGTGGAGATCAGGCCGCCCGATCCGGCCAGGTGAAGGAACCCGCCCGGGTCCGTGGCGATCGATTGCGCCACCGAGCCGGTGGGATAACGCGCGGCGTAAGATAGCGCCGAACCGGAAGCGTTGAAGCCCACCACGAAGTCGCCGCCCGTGCTCCATCCCTGGGCGTTGGGGAAGTTGGCGGACGCGGTGGCGCCGGATACCCAGGCGTTGCCGGAAGAATCGACGGCCACGGAGTTGGCCCTGTCGGCGCCTTGCCCGCCGAGATACGTAGCCCAAAGCGCTCCGCCGCCGCCGTTGAGCTTGACGACAAAGCCATCGGTCGGAGTCTGCGGAGGATTACCCGGCGGCAGACTGCCAAGGGCCGTTTGGTATGCGCCCGCGGTCGCCGGGAAGTTGGGGTCGATCGTGGAACCGACCACATAAGCGTTGCCGGCGGCGTCCGCCGCGATCGCGGTGGCTGTATTCTCAGAGGTGATGAAGGGGGTAATCGTCGAGTAGCTGCCCGAACCGATATACGTCAGCCAGGCGATGGCCGTCCCCGCCGCGTTGATCTTCATGGCGAAAGCCCCGAGTCCCGAAGGCATCAGCGCTCCCGGCGTGGTGGGAAGGTCGATGGTGTCGGTGTTGCCTGCCATGTAGGCGTTGCCTGCGGGGTCCACCGCGACGGCTACTGCGTAGGTGTTGCGGTTACTCAGAAAGCAACTACTTCCTCCTCCGCAAGGCTTGAGGGCGCCGGCGATCACCGACGAGTACACGATGCGGTCGCCCGCCGCGGAGATCTTGGTCAGAAACGCGCCTCCAACGGCGGGGATCTCGCCAGAAGTGACCTGGCCGTAAGAGATTCCGGGCGTAGCCGGGAAACTGGAGGAAAAGGTAGTGCCCACCACGTACACGTTGCCGGAGGCGTCCACGGCGAGCGCATAAATAGGCTCCGGAAAGTAGGTGGACCAGATGAACCCGGTCGCGTCCGGGTTGAGCCTCACCAGGAAGCCGGGGCCGGGCGCACTTTGGAGCGCGTTGTGAATGGGGAAGACCGGCGATGAAGTCTCCCCACCAACGTAGATGTTGCCGGCGGCATCTACTGCCAGGTCGCTGACCGTATCTTCTCCCGTGCCGCCGAAGGTGGCGTACAGAACCGTCTGGCCGGTGGGATCGAGTTTCATCACGAACATGGTGGAGACCGGGCCTTCGTTCAGTAACTGGGAATTGAAAACACGGTTGCCGGCGATGTAAGTGTCGCCCGCGGAATCCGAAACCACGCGCACAACCTGGAAATTCGTGCTCGCATTGCCGATGTAAGTGGAGAACTCGATGGCGGAAAGAGGCGCGGCCATGCAAAGCAAGAACGCCAGCCGCCGGTAGGAATAGCTCATGGTCCGACGGTATCATGCGACGACCGCGGCGTCATGCCTCAATGGGGCCAGGGATAGACGACCTAAGAGAGTCCGGCTAAAGCATGTCCCACACGCTATAGGTGTGAAGAAGTTGGCAGGCGAAAGCGCCTGCCCCACAAGGATGGAGCTTTTGCGGTCACGGCTTCGATAGCCGGGACACCTCTGCATACAGCCGCTGGTTGAGCGCGGCGCGGCCGGCGATGGTGAGACCCTGGGTGGGAATCGGGTCGCCCACGCGCAGCACCGCGCGGCCGGCGCGGATATGGATGGAGCCCATGGGGAGAATGCGCCGCATTCCCACCAGGGCGATGGGGACCGCCGGAACGCCGGCCTTGATGGCGATATAGGCGGCGCCCTCCTTGAACTCGCGCAGGCCATGCGGCGAGCGCCCCCCTTCGGGGAACAGCAGCACCGAGACGCCGCGCTCGCGGACCACGCGGGCGCCTTGGCTCATAGTCTTGAGCGAGGCGCGGGGACTCGAACGGTCTACCTCCAGGTGTCCAGCCCGGCGGAGATGCCAGCCCAGGAACGGAATCTTAAAAAGGCCCTTTTTGGCGAAAAAGCGAAACTGATGCGGCAGCCGGGCGAGAATCGCGGGAATATCCATGTAGCTGGAGTGGTTTGACACGAACACGTAGGGAGTGCGCGGGTCCAGCTTCTCCAGACCCTCGGCGCGGACGCGTACCAAGCCGGCCGCCAGCAGGGCCTTTCCCCACACGCGGGCCACGGCGTGCTGGGTGTTCCCGGAGCTATCGAAAAAGGAGGCGATCAGGGAAACCGTGCCCAGCACGATGGTCGAGACGGCGATCAAGGGGGCGGAGAAGAACAGAGACCGGAGGAGGCTCATCGCTTCGCCCAATCATAACAAGGGGCGCGGGCCTGAACGCCGGGAAGGGCGAACTATCCGATCAATTCGAGCAGCCCGTCCAATGCCTGGCTGAGCGCTTCCGGGTCGAGAACCGCGATCTTCTTGCCAAGGCGGTGAACGGAAATGGTCCGAATCTGGGAGATCTTCACCCATGACGCCTTGGGCAGCGCTGCCGGCGGAAGAGCGAGAGTCAATGGGAACCCCGCCCTCTGCGGCTGGCTGGTGATGGCCATCGCGATCACAGTTTCGGACCTGCTGTTGAACACGTCGTGGCTGAGAATCAGGACGGGGCGCAGCCCGGACTGTTCCCGGCCCCTCACCGGGTCCAAGTCCGCCCAGTAGATCTCGCCTCTCAGTATGCGGGCCAAGCGTCACCCAGACCTTCTTCGGCCAACTGTTTTTCCTCCTGGGGATCGAGCTTCGCCAACTCGCGCGCCAGCCGGGTGCGTTTCTCGCGCTCGCTCAGCAGATTGACGGCCGATTGCAACGCCCGGCTTCGGTTCGGGTACCTGCCCTCTTTGACCCACCGGTCCAAATCGGCGACAGCACTTCGATCCAACGTTACGGCGATTTTTTGCACCACGAACCTAGTATGACAAAACATCCTACCTGGATTCAACCAGAATCGCGCGCGCTTCCGCCACCAGGAACAACGATCCGGTAATGAAGGTGACCGGCGCCGGCGCGGCCGGATCGAGCGCCAGGGCATCCTCGATGGTGGCGGCCACTTTGGCGTTGGCGTGGCCGGCGATTTCACGCAGGGTTTCCGGCGCCGCGGCGCGGGACTGGCGGGGCGCGGTGAGAATCACCTCTTGCGCGTGCGGGAACAGGATGCCGCCGATTTCGGCCACCGCCTTGTCGCGCATGGCGCCGAAAATCAGGCGCACCGCGCGGCCGGCGTAAAAGCGCTCGATGTAGGCGGCCAGGGCGCGGGCGCCGGCGGGGTTGTGGGCGCCATCCAGGATGATCTCGGGGTCCTCGGAGACCCGCTCGAGGCGGCCCGGCCAGAGCGCGCCGGCGATGCCCGCCTGGATGGCGGAGCGGGGAAGACCCAGTTGCATGGCGGCCACGGCGGCGGTGGCGGCATTCTCCACCTGGTGTTCTCCGGCCAGCGGACACTCGATGCGCAGTACGCCCAACTCGAACCGGCTGCCGCGCGCATCCATCTCCAGGTAATCAATTGGCCAGTCCGCCGTGCGCGTCACGGGCGCGCCAACTTCCCGCGCGCGCGCCATCAGGATGGGGGCCACCTCGGGCCGCTGGCGCGCGAACACCGCCGGAACGCCGGGCTTCAGGATGCCGGCCTTTTCGCCGGCGATGGAATCCAGGCTTCGGCCCAGCCAGGCTTCGTGGTCGAAATCGATGGGCGTGATAACGCAAAGGCGGGGCCGTACGATATTGGTGGCGTCGAGCCGGCCGCCCAGCCCGACTTCGAGCACGGCGGTCTCCACGGCTTCCTCCGCGAAGATGAGGAGCGCCATGGCGGTAACGGTTTCGAAGTAGGTGGTGTGCAGATCGATGGCGCCCCGCTCGAGGAGTCTCTCGACGGCCGCGTGGACGCGCTCGAAGGCGGCCGCGAAACGAGCGGCCGTGACGGGCTCGCCATTGATGCGGATGCGCTCGGTGGGTTCGCTTAGGTGGGGCGAGGTGAACAAGCCGGTGCGCCGGCCGGCGGCCCGCAGCGCCGCTTCGATCATGGCGCAGGCGGACCCCTTGCCGTTGGTGCCGGCCACGTGCACCGAAGCGCCGTGGTCCTGCGGCCGCCCCAGGGCGTCCGCCACGGCGCGGATGCGTTCCAGGCCGAACTTGGCGGTTCGGATCTCGTTGCCCAGGGCGTACAGAAATTGGACCGAATCGGGATAGTTCACTTACGTGGCGCACGCACTCTTGCGTGCCGCGCCGGCACTCTTGCCGGCGTCTGTTTTCGCGTGCGCGGGCATGTGTCGAGAAGAGTCTCGACACGGCACGCACGAGTGCGTGCGCCACAGCGTCCGTCGATAATGCGATTCCGCGACAAGCTCCTAGCCCACGAAGAATTTCAGCGCTCTGGATATGTACGGCTTCAGCTCCAGCCGCGGAACCACGGCGTCCAGCATGCCGTGTTTAAGCAGAAACTCGGCGCGCTGGAAGCCTTCCGGCAGTTTCTGGCGGATGGTCTGCTCGATCACGCGCGGACCGGCGAAGCCGATCAGGGCCCCCGGCTCGGCGATATTCAAGTCGCCCAGCATGGCGAAACTGGCGGTCACGCCGCCCGTGGTGGGGTCGGTCAGCACGCTGATGTAGGGCAGGCGGGCCTCATCCAGGCGCATGAGCGCGGCGGAGATCTTGGCCATCTGCATGAGGCTGACGGCGCCTTCCTGCATGCGCGCGCCGCCGGAAGCGGAGACGATTATCAGCGGCGTGCGGCGTTCCACGGCGCGCTCGATGGAGCGCGTGATCATCTCGCCCACCACGCTGCCCATGCTGCCGCCGATGAACCTGTTTTCCATCGAGCAGGCCTGGACGGTGCGGCCGTCGATGCGTCCCTCGGCCGCAATCAGCGCATCTTTGAGGCTGGTGGCCTGCTGCATGGCGGCCAGCCGCGCGGTGTAAGGCTTGCTGTCCACGAAGTCCAGCGGATCCGAAGATTTCAGCCCGGCGTCGAACCCCACGTAGCGGCCCTCGTCCAACAACAGCCGGAGGCGCGCGGCGGCGTCGATGCGCCCGTGCGCGCCGCATTTGGGGCACACGTTCCAGTTGGCCTCCATTTCCTTCTTCCAGATGATCTGGCGGCAGCCCGCGCACTTCTGCCAGAGGCCTTCAGTACGGACGCGGCGATCCGCATCTTCGATCTTGGGAAGCTTGTCTTCGGGCGGCTTGTCGCTTTTGAACCAGGACATGGTGCAGGTTCCACGTTATCGCGGGTAGGGATGGCCCCGCAAGGTGGCGAATGCCCGGTAGATCTGCTCGGCCAGCATGACGCGCGCCAATTCGTGCGGAAACGTCATATTGGAAAGCGAGACCAGCCGGTCGGCGCGGGCCGCCCAGCCGGAGGGCAGGCCGTCATGGCCGCCAATCAGAAAGACCAGGTCGCGAGCTTCCATCTCGGCCCGGGCGACCAGGTTGGCGAAGGCGGCGGAGTCCATCGGCTTGCCCGCCGGATCGAGGAAGATGCGCTGCGCGGTGGGATGTTTGATCCGCAAATCGGTTCGCTCGGGACGGATTTCCCGCATCTCGACGGTGGCGTAGCGGGCGGCGCGCCCCAGAAACTCCTCCGCCAGAGCGTTGGCGTGCGGGTCGCGCGGCTTGCCGATGAAATACACGAAGATTCTCATGCGGGTGGGGCGGGCTTTAGCCTGCCAAAGGCGGCGAAGTACACGAAAGTCCTCATGGCCTACCCGGCGTCCGTGGAGCCGGGCTCGGGAGGAATCTCCATCGTCTTGGCGCTGCGCCACAGGCGTTCCAAATCGTAATACTGGCGCGCCTTGGGAGAGAAAATGTGCACCAGCAGATCCCCATAGTCGGCCAGCACCCACTCGGCCTGCGCATAGCCCTCCACGCTGAGGGGCAATTCGCCGGCCTGTCTCTTCATCCGGAGATTCACTTCGTCTCCGATAGCCTGAATCTGCCGCTGGTTGGCTCCCGTGCAGATCACGAAGTAGTCGGCGAAGGAAGTGATGCCGGTGAGGTCCAAAACTGTGATGTCGGTGGCTTTCTTGGATTCCGCGGCGCGCACGGCGACGAGCCAGGAAGAGGCGGAAGTTGGAACCGTGGTTTGGTTAACGTCGGCTTGCTTCAGAACACACTCCAATCCGTATCGTACTACAGCCGCGGGCAGGCCCCGCGGCGGCACGGGCATGGGCGTGGCGCAGCCTACTGGCCGGGAAGGTTGAAAGCCACGCGGCGCTCGCGGTTGAGTTGGCGGCTGAAGTCGCGGTCCACGCTGGCGAGCGGGACATGCTTGGCCTCGCGATCGAGGGTCACGTAGTCGAACGTATCGCCGGTCACCGAGTAAGACATCGCGGGCACAATAGTGTGGTCCTTGAAAGCGATCAGATACAGCGGAGACGAATCGGCGGCGGGAGTTTCCGAAGCCGGCGGCGCAATCTCCTGGCCATATTCGTCGTAGCGCCGCATGACGGGGCTGGCGGTGTACACGCTAACGGGCGCGCTTGGCTGTTGTTGGGGGTACGCCATCGTCACGTCGGGCTGATAGGTGGACGGATAGCCGTATCCATAATCGGGACTGTACGGGTAATAGCCATAATCCGAATAGTAGGGATCGTAGTAATACCCAAGACCGTACGCATAGGGCCAGTAGAGGCCGCCATAACCGTAAAACCCGCGGTAGCCATAGTAGCCCGGGTAGAAGCCGGTGCGGTAGCCGGGGTATCCGACGGTCCCGCGGTAGCCGCTCAATCCGCCATATGCGCCGATGCCCACGCTGGAGACGCCTCCACCGACCCGCCCGACGCCGCTGTAGCCGCCCACGCGGCCGACGCCGCCCGAAACTCCGCCCGAGTGGCCGATACTCCCACCGCCGCCGCCACGCGCGCCACCGCCTCCGCCGTGCCCGCCGCCCCTCTGCGCCATCGCGCCTCCGGCCAGCGCACAGCATAAAGTAATTTGCAGAATTATCCTCATGACAAGGTCCCTCTAACCAGGAGCTTACTCCCGAATGGAAGCTGCCGCAAGCGGGGGGCGCGCTTTTGCGCTACCATCGAACGGCTGGAGCGATCATTATGGCATTCAGAGTGTTTTCAAGCGCCTTCGCCGAGGGCGCCTCGATTCCCGAGCTGCATTCGTGCCAGGGGGCGGACATTTCCCCCGCGCTGGAGTGGATGGGCGAACCTCCCGAGACGCGCAGTTATGCGCTGATAGTGGACGACCCGGACGCGCCAGGCGGCGTGTGGACGCACTGGCTGCTGTACGACATTCCGCCCCGGACGCACAACCTGGCCCAGGGCAGCCGCGAGGTGGGCCTGGCCGGCGCGAACGATTTCGGCAAACCGGGCTACGGCGGCCCATGCCCACCCAAGGGCCACGGGCCGCACCGGTACTTCTTCAAGCTGTATGCGCTCGACGTGCACACACTGGGGCTTCCGGCGGGGGTGAAGGCGGGCGAGCTGGCGCGGGCGCTGAAGGGCCACACGCTGGGGGAGGCCCGCTACATGGGGCGCTTTGAGCGGAGGTAGGGGGCGGGAGTTTGACTCCGAGGCGCGGAGAATTTGGAGGGCAAGGGCTTGACGCGGAGACGCGGAGAAATTCGAGGATAGAAGCTAACACATGTTCCGTGTGTTGTTCCTCTCTCAGATCCTCGGCGCCTCCGCGTCTCTGCGTCAAGATCTTCTCTCTCAAAATCCTCGGCGTCTCCGCGGCTCTGCGTCAAGATCTTCTCTCTCAAATCCTCGGCGTCTCCGCGGCTCTGCGTCAGGATCTTCTCTCTCAAAATTCTCGGCGTCTCCGCGTCTCTGCGTCAAGATCTTCTCTCTCAAAATTCTCGGCGTCTCCGCGGCTCTGCGTCAAGATCTTCTCTCTCAAATCCTCGGCGTCTCCGCGGCTCTGCGTCAAACTTGGTTCGGCAGCGCCTCCGGTGGAAATGGCGCCACAAGCGACGATAGTGTCCTATTTAGCCCATTGGCCCTCGCCCGCGGGCGCGGGTTCGTGCGGCAACTATCCATCCGGCGCGCCCCACCGTACCGAATCGAACAGGCGGGCGCGATCGCTCCTTGAGGGCGGCATATCTACCCGCTACGCTGTTGGTGGGGAGCCAGCCGCGGTCCGGGGAACATGCCTGCCAAACAACTTCTGAACGCCAAAGAACTGCGCTTCCGTCTGCTGTTCGCCGATCACCCCCAGCCGATGTGGATCTTCGATCCGGAGAGCCGGCTGATACTGGCGGGGAACGCGGCTTGCGCGGCGTTGTACGGATACTCCATCGAGGAATTCCGCGGCATGCCGCTCGAGCGGATTCTGGGTGAGGAACAGGCGCGGACTCTGAGCCTGGATCCGCGGGATCCGGCGACGCCGCCATCCATGGCCGGAGCCCACGCCACCAAAGACCACCGCGTAGTGGAAGTGGAAATGGCCGTGCACAAAATCGAGTACGGCGGCCGGCCGGCGGCTCTGGTGGTTCTGATGGACCTCACCGGCAGGAAGAATATCGAGGATCAGCTTCGCCAGGCCCGCAAGATGGAGGCGGTGGGCATGCTCGCGGGCGGCGTCGCGCACGATTTCAATAACCTCCTTACGATTATCACGGGCTACGGCCAGCTCGTTCTGAACAGCCTCGGGCCTTCCGACCCGAATCGCGACTCGATGGAGCAGATCGTGAAGGCGGGCGAGCGCTCCGCGGCCCTCACCGGGCAGTTGCTGGCCTTCAGCCGGCGGCAGGCGCTGGAGACCAAGGTGCTCGATCTGAACCAGCTCGTGACCGGCCTGAGCGCGATGCTGCGCCGGCTGATCGGCGAGGACATCGACTTGCGGCTGGTCCTGAGCGGCGATCTGGGCCGCGTGAGCGCGGATCCCGGCCAACTCGAGCAGGTCCTGATGAACCTGGTGGTAAACGCGCGGGACGCCATGCCGCGTGGGGGCGTGCTCACCATTGAAACCGCCAACACGGAGTTGGACGAAGGTCACGCCGGAAGCCATCTCATCTGCAAGCCGGGACCCAAGATCCTGCTGGTGGTGAACGATACGGGGGTGGGGATGGACGAGCGGACCAAGGCGCGCCTGTTCGAGCCGTTCTTCACCACCAAGGGAACCGGCAAGGGCACCGGACTGGGACTTTCCACGGTCCTGGCCATTGTGAAACAGAGCGGCGGCAGTTTGCAGGTGCACAGCGAGCCGGACCGGGGAACATCCGTGAAGGTCTACCTGCCGCGCGTCGGTCAGGCGGCGCCGGTGGAATCGGCGCGGTCCCGCGCGCGGGCGCAGCGAGGCAACGAGACCATCCTGCTGGTGGAAGACGATGCGATGGTTCGGACGTTGGTGCGGGAGACGCTGCGGCGCGAAGGCTATGTAGTTCTCGACGCGGCCGGCCCCCTGGAGGCGCATCGCGTCTCCGAGGTTTGCCAGACTTCCATCGAGCTCCTGATCAGCGACATGGTGATGCCGCAAGTTGGCGGGCACGATCTGGCGCGCCAACTGATGAAGGACAGGCCCGAAATGAAGGTGCTCTTTATGTCCGGGTATGCGGACAGCGCCATCCGGGGCGGCGACGATCCGTGGCCGGATGCGGCCTTCATTCAGAAACCGTTCGCTCCAGCGGCGCTGGCCGGAAAAGTGCGCGAGGTTCTGGAAGCCGGCCACGGCAGAAAAAAGAAGGCGGGCGGGTGAGCGGCCATGGACGGAGATGGAGCAACGGCTGCGTCGCAACGGTCCTTTCATCCAGGAGATTCTGTCGACTGGCAGGGTTGTCTATCAGCGCCCATGACGCCGGCGCCGCGAATTGAGAACCGGCGTTCCTCCGGGGCTCGAAACGACTTCTTCGCAGCCCTCGTTCCGGGAATAATTCTTCACGGCAGGAGCGCCGGCGCCGCGATGGCCACCAGTAGCGCGGCGGCGCCCAGGAATGCGCCGAAGGGAAGCTCATAGGTGGCGGGGTCCTTGTGGGTGGCGCGGATGTAGGCATAGCCCAGAACGGCGCCCGCGATGGAGCCCCAGAGGAGCGTGAGCAGGGCCCCGTACATCCCCAGGAAGCTGCCCGCCATGGCGACCAGCTTGACGTCGCCTAAGCCCAACCCCTCGCGATGGCGTACTTTCAGGTAGAGCCATCCGGCGGCCCACAGGCAGGCGGCCGGGAGGATAGCGCCGAGCGCCGACCCGGCCAGCGAATCCGCCGCGCCGTGAAGGCCCAGCAGCCATCGCAGGCCATCGGGCGGCGTGGGGACGGCCAGCGCAAAGGCCAAGCCGGCCAGCGTCCCGCCCAGGGTCAGCTCGTTGGGCAGAATCCGCTGTTCGAGATCCGAAAAGATAAGCGCGATCAGCGCGGCGGCGAAGACGCACATCTTGGCGGCGGCCGGCGTGAGGCCCAGGGTCCCGACGAAATAGAGGAAGAGGAGCCCCGCCATGGCCTCCACCACCGGGTAGCGGAGGAGAATGCGGGCTTGGCAGTGGCGGCAGCGGCCGCCCAGCAGGGCGAAGCTCGCGAGCGGTATGTTGTCGTACCAGGCGATGGTTTTCCCACATGCCGGGCAGTGCGAGCGCGGCCGCACCACCGACAGGTCCCGCGGCCAGCGATAAATGCACACGTTGAGGAAGCTGCCAATGAGCAGCCCAAGGAGAAACGCCAGAACGGCGATCATGAGAGCACCTGCCGATAGGCTTCCATGGCGCCACGAACCATATGTTCCACGGTGAATCGCTCCATTACAGTATGACGCCCGGCGAGCCCTAAACGCCGGGCCAAGGACGCATCGTCGAGCAGCTCGCGAACGGCGGCGGCGATGGCCTCCGCCTGGTTCTCCACCAGCAGGCCGTTGTGGCCATGGCGGATGATCTCGGGCAGCCCGCCAACCCGGCTGGCCACCACCGGGACGCCCGCCGACATGGCCAGCAGCGCTCCGGAGCCGAGCCCTTCGCTATGGGTGATGTAGAGGAACACAGCGGCCCCCGGGAGATCGCGCTGAAGGCTGCCGGAAAGCTGCAATTCGGCGCCCGCCAGTTGCGCGGCCTGGCGTGCCAGCGCGAGGCCTTTTTGGGGATCGTCGCGGGTATCGGGCGCGAGCACGCGCGGGCGGCCGGCGGCCGGTTGGGCGGCATCGAGAAGAGGCACGCCATCGTAGACCACGGCGATCTTCTCGGCGGGAACGCCGCGCGCGACGAGGGTGGATTTCACGAACTCCGAGACGGCGATGAAACGGGCCGGCCGGCCGTATTTCCATCGCGACGCGATCCCGCCGGCGCCGCCGAAGGCCACCCGGCGCGAGACCACCAGGGGGGCGCCGCCGGCCAGCGCCGCCAGGGTGTGGGCGCGGGCGTCGTGGGCGTGAACCAGGTCGCAGCGGCGGGCGAGAATGACGGCCCTGGCGAACCCCGCCGGGGCCACCTGGCAACCGGCTTGCCGGGCGGCCTCGCCGAGCCGCGAGCCGGCGCGCGCCAGCAGGACGCAATCGACTCCCTGGGCGCGCAGGCCTTCGATCAGCCGCAGCGCCTGCCACTGGCCGCCGCGCATCTCTTCGCCCGTATCGAGGTGCAGGATGCGCATCAACTCATGTTTCTCGCCTTGGAGTATTTCAGGAACGTGTAGAACGCCGCCATGTGGGCGATGATCAGCCCTTCCGGCCCGTCCAGGAACCCCCGCTGCACGCAGTACGTTTTGAGGAAAGTCCACGCCGGATCGACGACCAGCTTGGAGAGCGGGATCTTCACTTTGCGGGCCGCCAGTTCCTGGGCCGCCAGCGTGGTGTAACGGTCCATGGTCTTCACGTGCTCGGAAAGCGATTCGCAGGTGAAATGCAGGATGTTGTTTTCGAGCCGCCCCACCCGGCCGCGCACCTCGACGCTTTCGTGCACCAGGCTGCCGGTGAAGCTGGCTTTTTGGCGATGGTAGAGCCGCACCTTGCGGTCCGGATACCAGCCCGAGTGCAGGATCCAGCGGCCCAGGTACCGCGCCAGGCGCGGCATGGTGTAGGCATCGCACCGCGGGCCGGTCTTCTTGAGGCTCCAGATCTCGGCTTCGAGGGCCTCGCTGAGCGCCTCGTCGGCGTCGAGCGAGAGCACCCAATCGTGGGTGGCCTGTTCGGCGGCCCAATTCTTCTGGGCGCAGAAGCCGCGCCAGTTGGCCTCGATGACGCGCGCGCCCAGGTTGCGGGCCAGCTCCACGGTGCGGTCCACCGAGCCGCTATCGACGATGAGAATCTCGTCCACGCAGCGCAAGCTCTCGATGGCGCGGGCGATGTTGCGCTCCTCGTCGAGGGTGATGATGGTGGCGGTTATCTTCATGGCTCACAGGCCGCCGTTGGCCACCGGCGCGTAGATGAAGCAAAGAAGGAAAACGGCCAGGGCGATCCAGCCCAGTTTGCGGCGGCCGGGGCTTAGCCGGGTATCGTCGCAGATCAAGGGATGCCTTCTTCCAAGCCATAGCAGGAGCAGTCCCCAGAACAGCCATCCCAGCCAGAAGAACCCGAGCGGGAGCAGCAGGATGGAGAGCCACCGGGAAACCACGCGATGCCGGCGCGGAAAGAAGGCGTATAGAATGTGGCCGCCGTCCAGTTGGCCGATAGGGAGCAGGTTCAGCGCGGTGGCCAGCATCCCCACCCAGGCGGCCCGCGCCACCGGGTGGAGATAAATATCCGTGGAGCGCACGCCCGGAAATATGAGGCGCTCCAGAATCCATTGCAGGGCCGGCGCTCCGAATTGGATCTCTCCCTGGCGTCCGATGTCGGGAATCACCTTGGAGAAGGCCAGCCCCACGGCCAGCGCCGGCATGAGGAACACAAACCCCGCCAGCGGACCGGCTACCCCGATGTCGAACAGCGCGCGCTTGGAGTAAATCGGGGAACGCACGCGGATGAACGCGCCGAAAGTGCCCATCAGCGGCGAGGGCAGGAAGTACGGCAGGCTGGCATCCACGCGGTGGTGCATGGCAGCCAGATAGTGCCCCATCTCGTGGGCCAGCAGAATGGTCATCAGAGTGAGCGAAAATGGCAGGCCGCTCAACAGATTGGACGGATGCCACAAGAACCGGCCATAGGTAGCGAAGAAACCGGGGAAGGCAAAAAGGAAATTAAAACGTTCGATGTCGAACGGCGTGTTGCGCTCGAAGTCGGACATCATCCACGCGCCCACAGCGGTGGTGGTGAGCAGGGTGAGCGCGAACAGGAGCCCGTGCAGCCAATAGCGCTCCCGGCTACGGACTGCCGCGGTGACGGATGGCTGGACTCCGCCGTTCCCGGCCAAGTAGGGAAACGGGGCGGGGGAAAAATCCTGAGAGGACACGGTGGCCGCCGCGTGCAGCGGTTACTGCAGCGTCTGCAACTCCTTGCCGGGCTTGAAGCGCACGGCTTTTCCAGGCGGGATGGATACTTCCGCTCCGGTCCGCGGGTTCCGTCCGATCCCCGTCTTGCGGGGCTTCACGTTGAACACGCCGAAGCCGCGTAGTTCGATACGGTCACCTTGCTCGAGCGCCTTCTTCATGGATTCAAAAACGGTTTCCACCGCCATTTCGGCTTTGGTCTTGGTGATGCCGGTCCTGTTCACGACCTCGTTGATGATATCCAGCTTGATCAAAACAGCCTCCTTGTCCAGGCGCCGCGCGAGCTTGCTTCCCGCACCAGTCAACCACATGATAGGATTGAATTTATACCCATGTCAAGCGAGGCGGATTCGAGGCCCGCGCCGAGGCTTTCGAGCGAGGAGTTCCGGCGGGCCTGCGCCGCTTTCGCAACCGGGGTGGCCATCGCCAGCGTAATGGACGCCCAGGGAATCCCTCATGGCCTGACGGTAAGCTCCTTCACCTCCGTTTCGCTCGAACCGCCGCTGATCCTCATCTGCCTGGGCCACGAGGTCACTTCCATCGACAGCTTCCGGGCGGCTTCGCACTTTGCTATCAATATCTTAGCGGAAGATCAGCGGAAGCTCGCCACGCGTTTCGCGCGAAAAGGCCACGACCGCTTCGACGGCCTGGTGTGGCGCCGCGGAGAATTCGGCGCGCCGGTGCTGGCGGACGTCCTGGCTGAAATCGAGTGCGCGCTCTACCGCCGGGTCCCGGCTGGAGATCACGACATCCTGATCGGGGAAATGCTGTGCGGGCGGGTCCACAAGGGCGATCCGCTGGTGTATTACGGCAGCCGCTACCGGCAGCTCGCGCCGGCGTGAAAACGGCAAGGCCGCGTCATGCGGTGGCTCAGTCGAACCATCTGTCGATCTCGATTCCGCTGCCTTCGATGATCGCGCGCATCGTGCCGAGTGGAAGGATGCGGCCGCGATGATAGGGAACGATCACCTGTTTGCCGGATGCGCCGTTGCGCCACTTCTGGTGGCTTCCGGAACTGGCGGCGAGTCTGAATCCGCCGCGGCGCAGGATGACGATCGCCTGTTCCGCGGTCAGGCGTGGCGTCGCGCGTTCACCCGACCATCACCTCAACAAGGCTGGCATTATCCGGCAAGTCGAGTTGGGACGGCGTCAGGTAAAGACGGATGGCTTCCCCGATATTCTGACGGGCTTCCGCCTCCGTTTCACCGGCGGATGCGCAACCCGGCAGTTCCGGACATACGGCGGAGTAACTTTGCGCCTCGGGATCGTATTCGAGTATGACGCGAAACTTCACGTAACCAGTATACGCCGGCGTCTCTGCTGGAGGACTTCCCACAACCTCGATCTGTCGGCGGTTAGCTGTTCGTCCGAAATGTGCACGTTGCCGGCCCACAGACCCTCGGGCGATTTCCAGAGCCGCCGCCTTCTGACAGGCCCCACCATAGCCATCGGGCGGCCGCGCTTGGTGACCGTGATCGTACCGCCCTGGTGGTCGATCTCATCAAGCAAAGCGAGGCACTTCGCCTTGAATTCGGTCACGCTAACCACCCGGCTGTTCATTGGCTCAGGATAGCACGGCCGAACTGGTCAGGTGACCAGTGGCGACAGACCGATGTGGATACGCTTCACAATGGGTTCCGCGTTTTCCCTTCCCAAATGATAGACTGATCTGGAAGTCCGGGTTTGACCATGCTTGAAACGATATTCGGACGAACAATCCACTGGGGACGGCTCGGAAGAATGGCGTTCGCATTGGGTCCGCTTTTCCTTCTTACCTGCGTGTTTTACCTCGAGCGTCAACGCGGGCTGTTTCGGTTTTGTCTAGCGGGGTGGGCCCTCCCGATAGTGTACGTGCTGCTGGTCTTGGCCGTTCACGTGTTAAGACGTCGCGCCATCGCCTCCGGTCCGAGCGTCGCGGGGACCATCAGGTTCACCAAGGTCCGCGAGGACCGGCACTCCTTATTGCAGCGCCACCTGCTTATTGTCAACTACAAATACTATCTCGAGAATGAGCCATACTGGGGTTCCAACGTTCGGCGATTCCCCAGCGAACTTGAAGCCGAGGGCGCGGCCGCCGGGTTGTGCGGGAGCCCGGTGACGGTGCACTATGACCCGCGGCATCCCGACCGGTCCATGTTGGCAGCGGCTGGACCGGCAGCCTCCACCTCGCCGGCGGAGGAAACCCGCACGGGAACACAAGAGATCTCCCCACCGGAGGCGCCCAGGCGTGGGGTGTTCCGGTAACCCAGGCGCCTCCAGCCCGGTCTCAGCCGGCCCCTAAGCAGGACGCGCCGAAGCATCGCGGTACAATGTTCTCGCCATGGACAAACAGCATTACTATTTCAAGCTGATCCCGCCCCGGCCGACCTTCCCTGGGGACATAACAGATGGAGAGAGGGCCTTGATGGAAAAACACAGTGCGTATTTCCGGGAGCGCTTTGATGGCGGCAAGTTGCTTCTCTACGGTCCGGTGATGGCTCCCGGTGGAGCTTTCGGTGTGGCAATCCTGGAGGTTGTGGACGAGGAGGAAGCCCGGCAATTCGGCGAAGACGACCCATCCGTCGCCGGCGGCCTCAACCGCTTCGAGGTTTATCCCATGCACGTGGCCGCGTCTCGCGCAAAGAGTTGACGCGAGAGCAGGCACCCGGAAGCCAGCGGATCTCGAATCTTCGACCGTCGCCTTGTTCCATCACGTCGAGACCTTCGCCATCGATATAGAAGACCGTAAGCCCAGCCGCAAGCGCCTCTTCGAAGGCTTTGTGGCCTGCTTCCCGCACCGCATCGTCGAACTCAGGGCTACCGAAATCGTAGGCCACAGGCATATCTAAATTATGCACGCCAGCCGGATGGGCTCGGATGATGCCTACCGCTGCTCGCGAAACGCCAGCCGCACCTTGTCCACCGGGGTTCCCGCCACTTCGATCTGGCCCATGTCGCTGGCGCCGATGCCCGCTTGTTCCGCCAGCGCGAGCGTGTTGTCGCAGTTCTCGAAGGGGGCGGCGCCGCGCGCGGCGGTGGGGCTGAAGCCCATCACCGCGGCGGCCACCGCGTCCGCGCAGACCGGGTTCAGACTGGCTAGCAGAACGCCCGGCTTTACCAGGAGCAACTTGCGTTTGGCGTCCGGCTCCAGGGATGCGTCCGCGCCGGCGGTCTGGGTTTCAATGCCGTCGATGATGGCCAGGTGAACCGGCCGGGCGCGCACGATATCCACCGTGATGCGGGGCACGCGGTAGCCGAATTCGCGCGGCGACTTCTCGTCCTTTTCCTTGGGCGTGCCCTCGGGCGGCTGCCGGTTGCCGATGTGGAACATGGTGCGCGCGCCGTAGGGCCGCGCAGCGGGCTCGTCATAGCCCGCCGAATCGCCGTAGATCGTGCCCGGAGGCGCTCCCATTATGTTCTTCAGGCTGAGCGAAAGGCCGGCCTTCTCGTGCTCTTTGAGCTTGGCCATGGAGACCATCACATCGCATTCGGCGTAGGAGTGGTTGCAATCGAAAGCCGGGTAAATCAGGCCTCCTCCAGGCACGTCCAGGGTCTTGTACTCCTTGCCGAGCCCGAGCGAACCGGTGTTCTCCATCTCCACGTTCCTGGCGGCGTTCAGGATGGTGTCCGGGTCCCAGCCGCCGATGAGGAAATTCTCCTCGAGCGGGTGGTCGTCTTCGGAAGAACCTTCCACGACGCGTATGCGGGTGGCGCCCGCTTCGCCGATCAGCCGCACGGCCGCGCCGATCACCTCTGGATGGGTCCAGCGCGTGAACCAGGCGGAGCGGTAGCCGGTGCGGGCCCGCAACGAGCCGGTCATATTGATCTTGATCGCCACGGTCTTCCCGGAAACCAGTTTTCCGATACCGCCGATCTGGTCGAACAGGGTTTTCAGGGCTTCCGGAACCCCGTGGTCGTAGGATGTGCAGCGCGCCACGGCCACGGTGGAAGAAGGCGCGGCCGCGCGCGCTCCGCGGGCCAAGCTCGCCGCGGCCGCCGCGGCCAGCCACTCGCGCCTGGTCCATGAGCTTGGTTGTTCGCGCATGTCAGGCCTCCAGCTCCACCACGGCATAATCGGTAAACTCGCGCACCGGAATCTCGAACCCCAACGGGCCCCTGGCGGGCCGCACCGCCATTTCCGCCGAAAGCGTGAGCACGCGGGCCCTGCGGTAGGCTTTCTTCAGGCCCAGCGTGATGGGCAGCGTGGGGCCGGAGGCGTAGGGAATCAGGTGTACCACCGCCCGGTCTTCGGCCGGATTGGCGACGTAGAAGGTATCCATGTCGCTGTCGTTCCACACCTGCACGGGGTCTTCGCGATGGCTCACCAGGACGTGCACCTGGTCCACCAGGGTGAACGGGTCCTCCCATTTCTGGAGCGGCATGGCCACGCGCCCCTTGCCCAGGCGGCGCAGGGTGTGCTCGGCCTTGCGTTCCTCCGGCGGCGCATCCACCGTCCCCTGGGGCGCGATCAGCAAGCCCCCCGCCTGCGCGAATTCGAGAAGCTTCGCGCGCACCTCCGGCGGCGGCGGCGTGGTCTCCAGATACAGCACCGCCTTCTGTTTCTCGAAGGATGCCTGGGCGACGTCCTGGACGGTGAACGCCCGGTAGGCCAGATGCCTCCGCGGAGCCAAATTGAGAAACTCCTCGCTGAGCAGTTTGTCGTTTCCGGCGAAGGTGGAAACCACCGCCAGCGGCGCCACGACCTCCCAGTCCCGCCACTCGCGGCGGGTTTCGAAGAAGCGCATGGCGGCGGTCATCCGCTTCCATTGCGCCAGGGCCTTCTCGTCGCGCTTGTCCAGTTGCCCGGTGAAGAAACTGTCGAGGGCGATCACCCATCGCCCCCCAAAGGCCTCGGCCTCCGCAATGGGCCGCACAAAGCTGTCGAGCGGCACGATTTCATTGCCGCCCGGGGGCGTGTAGGTGAGCCACACCATCTTGCCCGGCTCGGTTACGCGGGCCAGGCGCACCACCCAGGCGTTATTGTCCACCCAGGCGCTGCCGGTGGCGCCGCCGCCAGCGGCGTCTTTCTTGGTGGCGGGCAGCACGCGTGGCCACACGCCCTCGCGCAACGCGATGCCCTCCGGCGGGCGGTCCTTATCCAACTTCACGAACGGCAGGTTTCCCAGGGGGAAGGGCGGCGGCGAATCGCCCACCAGGCAGTTGATGGGCGTCCCCTTGAGCAGATCGAGCTTCGCGGGGTCGCTCCAGGACGCCGGCCATCGGAACGGAATCAGCTCAGGCATGTTCGGTGGACGGAAGAGGCAGGCCAGGAGGCCCGCCCCACTTGTTTATGCCTTCGTCATGGCCAGCGGAACGTTCTCCTTCGCCTGCGCCAGCGTGGTCATTCCGATCACCACGCCGCTCAGGTTCTTGTTTTGCAGCGCCCAGTAGAACCCCTTCTGGAACAGGTTCATCTTTTCGCCCGGAACCAGCTTGTTGAGGATGGCCACCCGCTCGGGGATCATCTCGCGGCGATTGTACGGGTTCTGGAGAACGCGGCTGGCCTTCATGCACAGCACGCCGAAATCCGCCTTCTTGGCCTTTTCGATCACCGGGTCCACGCGCTTGGCGTTGAGGAAGTGGTAGGCGAACAACCCCAGCGAATACTGGCCCGTGTCGATGGCCGCATCGAGCACGCCGGCCGGATCGGAGTGCGCCGAAAAGCCCAGGAACCGGGCTTTGCCCGCTTTCTTCAGGGTTTCGAAGGCTTCGAAAACTTCCGTGGTGTGGGTGATCTCGAAGGGCGTTTCGACGCCGCGCATCAGGCAGCAATCCAGGTGGTCGGTTTCGATCTCCTTGAGGCTCTCCTCCACCGAATCGACGATGTATTGCTTGTAGACCTTCTGCGCGTCCACCTTATCGGCGTATTTCTGCGAGAGGATGTTCGAAATGATGGCGGAGCGCAGCCCGCCTTCCTGGCCGTTGAAGTAGGGGCCCAGATAGTCCGGCTCGTTGAGCTTCTTGCTTTTGATCTCTTCGTCGGCCTGGGCCGTGATTTTGGCCTGCTCGTCGTCCGGCAGCGTCCGGAAGAGCCGCGAATAGGTCATGGTCCGGTTGGGAAAGACGTTCACTTTGGTGGACTGGAAGAAGTTCTGCCGCCCCCGCTGTTTGTGTACCACCGCATAGCCCTTCTGGCTTTGTCCGCGGTTGTAGCCCGGGGCCGTATCGAAGTAATTCAACCCCTGGTCCACGGCCCAGTAGACCTGGTCGAGATTGTCCGGGGCGATGTCGTCGCCGCCCATGCCTATGGAAGAGACCATATAGCCGGTGCGGCCCAGCCTCCGGTAGGTCATGTCCGGATGCCGGTTTTTCCACTCCTCGGCGGGAGCCGGAGCGGCCAGGGCGCCGGCGGAAATCGCCGCCGAAGCCATGGTGGCGGCCGACGCCGCCAGAAAATCGCGGCGGTTCACTTTCCCATCCAAAATATTCTTCACGGTTTACTGGTCTCCTCTGCTGTAGGGGCCGGGCATGCCCGGCCCACTGCGCGGCATCGGGGCTCCGACGTCTTGGACTCCCCGGGGAATCCCTTCCTGGCGCAAATGGTAACAACACGCCGCTGCGGATTCAATGTGGGGGCAAGCCCGAAGGCTTGTTCCCACACGGCAATCCCGGCCATGGCTCCCCGTTTTGGCTATAATCGGAGCAGAGGAGTACTGGGATGCTGAGGAATGTGTTTACCGGCCTCGCCGTGGGGGCGCTGGCTGTTTCCGTTTCACTGGCCGCCGGGCTGCCTGCCCGCGCCATCGACGGCAATTACATCGAGGCCCGCACAGCGGACGTGTGGACCGGCCCTTGCTTCGCCAACGGCGAAGTCGAGATCAACGGCAAGGAGGCGGTGCTTGGCTGGCGCATCGAGCATGGAGGCTGGCAGGGCGTGAGCCTGGCGGGCTTTTCGGTGGTGGGCGTCGTCCGCACCGAGCACACCCTGGGCAACGTGAGCGAACCGGTCAACCCCGCGCGCGCCGTGCTCATCGTCGACAGCCGCGCCGGCGCCGCCGAGCGCGCCGCGCTCGAGAGCTTCGCCCGCTACATGGGCGGCGACCTGCTGAGGAACGTAGTCAAGGTCTACTACTCGCCCATCGAGCTGACCATCGAGAATGGGAACATCCACGGCGGCGCCGCCCGGCTCACCGCCGGCTCGCTGGCCTCGGTCGAAACCCGCGCGCTCAACGAGGGCGACCGCCATTGCGGCAACGAGATGATCTACTATCCGCCCCTCAGCGAGAAGCTCGACCACTCCATGCCCGCTTACGCCGAAGCCAATACCTACCAGGGCGGCGGCCTGGGCGAAACCTGGAGCGCGCCGGAGCGCCGCAGCAGCTTCCTGGGGACGTTCCGCGTGGCTGGCGAATAACTTCGGGCGCTGCCCACTCGCGCCGGATGGCCGGCGCTCCCGGTGCGCTTCGGCCGCGCCGCCGGCAAACCTGCTAAAACAGTGAACATGCCCGACAATGCCACCCTCCGCCGCGAGGCGGAGCGGGGCCGGATTGCCGACAGCCGCGCGCCCCACTGGCGGATTTTCCTGGAATGCATTCGTTCGCGGCGGAGGCCGGTCAGCGATATCGAGCGCATCGAACGGCGTATGAAACTGGAGGTTTGAATCTCATGAAATTGTTACGTGTGTGCGCTGCCGCGCTGGCCCTGGTGGCCGCGGCGAGCGCCCAGAACCTGACGGGCCGTTGGGAGGCGCGATGGTCGCCGGTGGATGAAGCGCGCAAGATGATTCTGGCGTTGAACGTGGAAGGCGGCAAGGTCACGGGGTACGTAGCCCAGCCGAACGGGTCGCCAGTCCCGATTGTGGAAGGCACGGTCAACGGCAGCGAGCTCAGCCTGGTTGTCGAGCGCCCCGGCCGCGGCGGCGCCGGCGCGGGTCGCGGCGCTCCGGTCCGTACCACCTACACAGCTTCGCTCAAAGGCGACAAACTGATCCTGACCATGCCTCCGGGCCGCGGCGGGGCGTCGCAAACGCGCGAGTTCACGCGCGTTTCCACCGAGGCCCCCAAGCCGCTCCCTCCGCCCGCGCCGCCGGTGGCGCTGCCCGCGCCCAAGCCGGTTTCCTACAACGGGCTCGCCAAGACGCCACCCATGGGGTGGAACAGTTGGAACAAGTTCGCCGAGCGGGTCACCGACAAGGATGTGCGGGACATGGCGGACGCATTTGTATCGAGCGGCATGAAGGCCGCCGGTTACATCTACGTCAACATCGATGATACCTGGGAACTGGGACGCGACGCCAAGGGAAACATCACCAGCAACTCCAAATTCCCGAATATGAAAGCCCTGGCGGATTACGTTCATAGCAAGGGTTTGAAACTGGGCATCTACTCTTCGCCCGGACCCACCACCTGCGCAGGCTACGAAGGCAGCTACAAGCACGAAGTGCAGGACGCCAAACAGTACGCGGCCTGGGGAATCGATTACCTGAAGTATGATTGGTGCAGCGCCTCGCAGGTCTACACCCCCGACTCCCAGAAGGCGGCCTACGCCCTGATGGGCGACGCCCTGCTCAAGTCCGGCCGGAAGATCGTGTATAGCCTGTGCCAGTATGGCCAGCAGAACGTGGGCGAATGGGGCGCCAGCGTGGGCGGCAACCTGTGGCGCACCACGGGCGACATCAGCGACCGGTGGGCCTCTATGTCGAACCTGGGGTTCAGCCAGCAGCTCGAACGCGCCAAGTTCGCCGGCCCGGGCCACTGGAACGACCCCGACATGCTCGAGATCGGCAACGGCGGCATGACTGACGTGGAGTACCAAACGCACATGAGCCTGTGGTCGCTGCTGGCCGCGCCGCTGCTGGCGGGCAACGATCTGCGCACCATGACGCCGGCCATCCACGACATTCTGACCAACAAGGAAGTGATCGCCGTGGACCAGGACAAACTGGGCACGCAAGGTGTGCGCATTTCACCCCCCGGAACGGCCGCCAACACGGGGAGCCTGGAAGTCTGGGCTCGTCCGCTGGCGGATGGCGGCCGGGCGGTAGGCCTGTTCAATAAGGGCGCCGACAGCGCCAAGGTGACTGTGAAGTTGTCCGACCTCGGCATGCAGGGCTCGCACAAAGCGCGCGACCTATGGAAGCATGCGGACCGAGCTCCGTGAGCGGAGAATACTCCGCCGAAGTGCCCTCGCACGGCGTGGTAATGATAAGAGTGGCAAAGTAGTCCTGGCCTGCCCTGACCAAGGCAGGCCGGGAGGCCTGCCCCACTCGATGAGTCTCGATCTGGTTCGCCGGTGCTGCCGGTCTTACCCGCACGTCACCGAATCCGTGCAATGGGGCGATAACCTGGTGTTCAAGGTGGCGGGCAAGATCTTCGCCATCGCCTCCTCGAACCGGGAGACATCTGGCTCTCCTTCAAATGCGACCCCGAGGAGTTCGCGGCCATGGTGGAGCGGCCCGGCATCATCCCGCGCCTTATCTGGCGCGGGCGCAGTGGGTGGCCCTCGAAACCGAAGATGCGCTTTCCGTGGCGGAGCTAAAACAGCGCCTGCGCAACTCATACGACCTGGTGTTCGCCAGGCTGCCGAGGAAGACGCGCGAGGCGCTGGCGCACTATAATGTCCGAGCTTCGCTCGGATTGACAAGGCGGGAGCCTTATCCCACGGTGGATCAGCGCCGCAGCAGCCTCTTCAGCCGCGCGATCAGCTCCACGTTGTTGAAGGGCTTTACCACGTAGTCGTCGGCCCCCAGCGTGAAGCCGCGGGAAATGTCGTTCTCGGGCAGCGCGCGGTCAGCAGCATAACGGAAGCGGCAGCCCCTGCTCGCGGATGGCGGCCAGCACCAGGTAGCCGTCCATGCCGGGCATGTTGACGTCGAGCATGGCGGCGTCCGGAAGCTTCTGGCGGATGGACTCCAGCGCTTCCGGCCCGGTGCCCACCAGGCGGCAATTCATGCCGTAGCTTTCGAACGTTCCACGCAGCAGCCAACGGACGATGGGATCGTCGTCGGCCACCAGGATGTCCGGCGGGCCGGACGTTCGGGGGGCTTTCCCCGACGAGGGGCCGCGGCCGCAGCCACAGTCGCGGCGAGCGCGGCCGCGACTGCTGTGCCGGCTCGCGAAAGCGCGAAACAGCAGCGCAGCAGGACTTCCTCGGGCTGCCAGCCG
>CAVYEK010000002.1:0-37256 GCA_963767595.1 Terriglobia bacterium | reverse complement strand
GCCTTGCACCGTCAGGTACACGCTGCCCGGCGAACTGTAGCCGCCTACCTGCGCGGTTACCAGCAGGTCGCCGTTTTGCGACGTGCCGGGCACCGTCACGTTGAACTGATACTCGCCGGCGCTGGAAAGTACCGCGGACACGATCTTGGCCTGGATGTTGTCGATCCAGATGGTGACCGAGCTGGCCACGGGCAACGACGCGCTTACCAGCATACCGGCCGGCGCCGGCGGGTTGGTGGGCCCGAAGCCCGTTCCGTAGATGACGATAGTCTCTCCCGGCTTGGCTGGTGTGGAAGCGCCGTTGGAAAACAGGGTAGTTGGCCCCACCAGCGACACGTTGTCGGAATGCGTGGCGGCCACGTACTTGCCGCCGAACAGGGAGAACGCCGGCGCGAAGCGCCTGCGCCTGGATGCTGGTGGCGGCGCCTCTGGTGAATCCGTTGTTCGCGGTCTGCACCTGAACGGGGCCGGGCGGCAGGCTGGACGGCGGCAGAAAATCGATCTGCGACGGGCTGATGTAGTAGATGTACGCCGGCGTTCCGTTCAAAGACACGGTAACGCCGTTGAGCGAGGTGGGCAGGTTGGCGCCGTTGAAATCGGAGGCCTGCCCAGTTCCGGGTGGTGGGCGCCAGGCTCGTGCCATAGATGCTGAGCCACGTATTACCCGCGATGCCCGCGTTAGGACAGGCTGGCGCCGCCAATCGAGGCGCTGGTAAACGCCGGACCGGGTTGCAGGCTGCCGAGGAGCCCGTGCCTCTCCTCCGCGGGTCCGGCGGCGAAGTATAGGGGGTTGGGCCTCCGCCGTTGCCGCCGTTGCCCACGATCAGTCCCCACAGGCCGGGTATGCTGAGGTTGGAGCCCGAGCCATCTTGCAGCGCGCCCAGCAGTATCCCGGTCGCCGGGTCGAAGGCGTGGATCAGCCCATCGCCGAAGTTGCCCACCAGCAGGTCGTTGGCGAAGACGCCAAGGGTGGCCGGGGCTATAGCCACGCCCCAGGGCGAATTCAGCGGTCCGCTCGAGGCCAGGTGCTGGATCAGCTTGCCGTTCAAATCGAACACCGCGACTAGCCGTTGCCCGGGCCCGCGACGGCGTGACGCTTGTTGGCGTCCTGCTTGGCGTAGGTGACGTAGAGCCGGCCCCCCAGGTTCTGGATGTTGAAGGGCGCGTAGCCCGCCGGCACGACCGGATCCGTGAATGCGCCGGGCAGGGCACGCGGCCCAGTTGGCGTCGAACACATCGATGGTCCCGCCGTGGAAGTTGGCGGGTAGAGCAGGCCCCGGGGAGTGGCTGCTGATGGCCACCCCGTATAGGCCGCGCCCGAGCCCGACTGTCCACCTTCAGCACCGCGTCGTCGTCATTCACCGAGGAGACCCAGCCGGATATCGCGCCGCCGCCGTCGCGAACATGGAACTCTGCATCTTACCCGTGGCCATCGCGAACCGCCGGTGCCGTTGAATACGATGCCCGTGGGAGTGGAGGCGGGATTCGGACTCCGAAGCGACACGATCACCTTCGTCCGCCCACGGAACCGGTGCTGGTGTAAAGGGTCGCCAGACCCGTCCGCTTTGCCATTCACCCAGAACGGGCTGGTGGCCGAGGTCGCGATGCCCCATGCGTCCACCAGGTTTGGATCGGTGAAATGGGCCACGCCGGCAACGTCGGCCACCAGGTTGTGCTGTAGGTAAGCGTTGCCGCCAGCCGCGCCCGGATTCGCCGGGACGGCTGCTGCCAGTACCAGACTCGCTCAAAGCGCACCTATTAGCGCAATTCTCATATCCCCCTCGCATTTCCGTCGGATGGACCTCCGAGGATCCTTGGAGGACGTTTCATCTGCGAGAATGGGGACATGTTCTTCCGCCGAAAACGTCCGGTCGCTCCCACTTTCGCCGACCGGCTCGACAGCCTTCGGAAGGCCGGCCTGACGGTCGCCTCGCTGGCCGGGGCCCGGTCGCGCGTCTTCCGCGACAATTGCGCCGTGGACTTGCGGGAAGTGGACGGCGCCGTCCGGCTTTCCGGACGAGCCGGCTCCTGCTGGGCGGAGAGATCGCGGCCCTGGTGGACGGCGGCTATCAGAACTTCTTCCGGGCGCCGGACGGGCGGCGGCAGCCCGCCATCGCCGGCGAACTGCAGGCCTTGCACGATTTCGAGGAAGACCTCAAAGAGGCGCTGGGCGAGGAGAGTTATTACAACGACTCGCTGGGAACGGTATCGAGTTACTATCAATACGACCGCGTGAAAGACCGCGACCGGGGTGTTCCGAAGCGCACCTGGGAATAGCGCTCTTGCCTGCGGGACAGACGACGCTCTTCGTCGGCCAAGCCAACTCCGGGGGCTCGACAGACCACGCAAGACGATGGTCCGTGCCGCCAGGGTCTACCTGCCGGTGTGCAGATTGTTGTGGATGGCGTACAGCGCCAGTTCCAGCCGGTCGGAAACGCCCAGCTTGTCGAAGATGTTGTGCAGATGGTTCTTCACCGTCTGCTCGCTGATGAACATCTTCTCGGCCATTTCCTTGTTCTTGTAGCCCTGCGCCACCAGGGCCACGATCTCCCGTTCGCGCTGGCTGAGCGGAGACGCTCCGCTCGCGCGATTGGGTCTGCGGCATCGACGGCGCCGGCGTTTCATCATTGGCCACGAACTGCCGCATCACGGCGGCGGTGGTGTGCGAATCCAGCCAGATCTCGCCGGCGTGCACCTTGCGGATGCTCTTGATGAGCAGTTCCGTGGCGGTCTGCTTGAGAACGATGCCCGATGCCCCAGCTTCATGGCCTGCACGAACTCGTTCTTGTCGTCCGAGGCCGTCAGCACGATGACCCGTGTGCGGTTCTTTGCCGCTTGCAGCCGTTGCAGGGTCGCCAGACCGTCCAGGCCGGGCATCCTGAGATCCAGCAACAGGATGTCCGGCTCGAGTTGTTGCAGTACGTCCAGCACCTGCCGCCCGTCCTGAGCCTGCGCCACCACCTCGAAATCCTCCTCCAGGGCCAGCAGCTTGCAGAGCCCGTCGCGGAAGATGGGATGGTCGTCCGCCACCACGATCCGAATCTTGGCTTTGCTGTCGCTGGGAACTGCCGAAGGCCCATTCAGGGCAATACTGTTATCGGACATACGGATACCGTTCTTCGCTTATTGTAGAGTCCCTATAGTACCAAGTCAATCGAACCTTAACTATCGACGTAGGGTATTTTCCCCATGCGGGGGCTCGGTACGACCCACCGGGGACGTCCCAAACTGAGATGGCAGCCCGAAGGCGGGAGGTCTGGGAGCCTTTTCGATCCCCCTCTGCCCTTTTTCGACCCCTTCTGCTAAGGTGAAGAGAATATGAGCGAAGAATTGGCCGAAGTTGATTTTCAACGGTTTTGGCGGCGTCTGCAACAGCTTGGGCTGAATGCTTACGAGTCGCGGTCGTACCTGGTGCTGCTTGGCCATCCCAAGTTCAAGGCGCTGGAGCTGGCGGCGCGCTCCCACGTTCCGCGGCAGAAGATCTATGAAGTTCTGGACAGCCTGGTGGAAAAGGGCTTTGCCCAGGTGGTGCAAGAGAAAACCAAGCTGTTCTCGGCGGTGGAACCCAGCCTGGCGATCCCCGGCTACCTGGCGCGCCGGCGCCAGATTCTGGAGCAGGAACTGACCGACAACGGTCGGGCCGGCTCGGCCCTCATGGACGATCTGAAGAGCCTGTACTCGGAGGGCCAGGGCGGCCGCGGCACGCTGGATTTCCTGCGGATCGTCACCGAGCCGGCGCAGACCGCCGCCGAATACCGGCGATGCTCTCGGAAGTGAAACAGGAGTACGTGGAGTTCTCCCGCCCGCCTTACGCCGTGGACCCGCTGGACGAAAAGCTGGTGAAGCAGGCTCGCGACGCCGGCGTATCCTGCCGGCTGCTGGTGGTGGAAGAGTCGCTCGACGAGGAGCACCGGCAGCGTCTCAGCGAGTACGCCGCGGCCGGAGTGGAAGTGCGAATCGCCACCGCCCTGCCCATGAAACTGGCGCTGTTCGATTCCCGCGATGGCATGATCGCGCTGCTCGATCCGGTAATCACCCGGCCCACCTGGACCTCCGTGGTGTTCCATCATGAGGGCATGGGCGAAGCCATGAAGGGCCTGTTCGAAGAACACTGGCGCAGAGGCCGCGGCCTGTAACCGTCAGCTCCGGCCCGCAACCCCGCGCCGCTTCTGGGTGAGGATCTCGCGCACGGCGTAGATGCGGCGATCCTGGCTTTCGAAGTAGGTCCGCATCATCATCTCGCCGATCAGGCCGGTGCTGAACATCATCAACCCGCCCAGCAGGAGCAGGCCGCCGGCGACCATCAGCGGCCCGTGCTCCATGACGATCTCGTAGCCCAGCACTTTCTCGACGGCCAGGTAGGCCATGATGGCGCCGCCGCACCCCGTTCCGACCAGCCCCAGCGAGCCGAAGAAGTGCATGGGGCGGGTGAAGTACTTCAGCAGGAACTTGATGGTCAGGATGTCGAACAGCACGCGGAAGGTGCGGCCGATGCCGTAATGCGAGCCGCCCGCCGCGCGGGGCACGTTGCGGATGGGCACTTCCACCACCCGCGCGCCGTAGAAACTGGCCAGCGCGGGGATGAAGCGATGCAGCTCGCCGTACAGGTTGACATCCTTGAGGATCTCGGCGCGGTAGGCCTTGAAGGTGGTGCCGAAGTCCCGCAGGGCCATGCCCGAGGCCTTGGCCATCATCCAGTTGGCGATGCGCGAAGGAAGCTTGCGGCTGATGGCGTTGTCCACGCGGCGCTGGCGCCAGCCGCTGGCGATGTCGTAGCCCTCGTCGATCTTGGCGAGGAGCGCGGGGATGTCCTCGGGGGCGTGCTGCAGGTCGCCGTCCATGGCGATGACGACGTCGCCCTTGGCTTCGTGGAAGCCCGCGGAAAGCGCCGCCGTCTGCCCGAAATTGCGGCGCAGCCGGATCACTTTCAGGCGGCCGTCGGTCTCCACCAGGTTGGCCAGCAGCTCGAAGCTGCGGTCGGTGGAGGCGTCGTCCACCAACAGAATCTCGTAGGGCCGCTGCAACGGTTCGAGGACCGCCGTGAGACGGTCGTACAGAGGCAGGATGGAAGGCTCTTCGTTGTGGATCGGGATGACGATGGACAGCATAGGGAGCTATCAGATTTCAGACTAGCAGCTTTTGGGAGGGGCTCAGGGGCCGGGTCACGGACTATTGCTGGGAACTGATGCGTTCCACGCGGCGGTCGAGGGAGTCGAAGCGCTGGTCGACGCGGTCGAAACGGCGGTTCATCTCGTTGCGGAGGCCTGTGAACTCGTCGGCGATCCCTTCGACGGCGTGGCCCAGGGCTTCGCGCAAGTCGCTTTCGTGAGGGGCTGGTCTTCGGGCGTCATGGCGGAGCCGGCGACTCCTTCCTTCTGGTGTTACCTCAAGCCCCTGTATTCAGGAAGCCGGCGAATTCTTGATAGGCTATTGCCGATGGACCGTCTCCCATTCCAGGTTACGCGGGCCGGGGCGCTTTACGATGGCTTGGGGCGGCTGCCGGTCTCGATTCTCCTCGACAACGTCCGCAGTCTGTACAATGTGGGGTCTTTCTTTCGGACCGCCGATGCGGCGGGGGTTTCGAAACTCTATCTTTCCGGGATCACCGGGTGTCCGCCCAAGCAGGCGATCTCGAAGACCGCGCTGGGAGCCGAGTTATCGGTTCCCTGGGAACATGACTGGGAGCCTCTTCGGCTGCTCGAAGCGGAGCGCGGCGGGGGTTGCGAAATCGCCGCCGTGGAGACTACCGTACATGCCGTGGACCTGTTCGACTGGCGGCCCCGCTTCCCGGTGTGCCTAGTCTTCGGCCACGAAGTAGAGGGCATCCGGCCGGAGGTTTCCGGGTTCGCCGACACCCATGTTCGCATCCCCATGCTGGGAAGCAAGCACTCGCTCAATGTAGCGACCGCCGGCGGCGTGGTGGTCTACGAGCTGCTGCGCAAGTACCGGGCTCTGGTGGAACGGTGGGACCGACCATCGCCTTTTGTGGCCTGTCGCGCCGTAGAGTGACGAATGACAGACGACGAAAACCGATCGTCTGTCCCACATCTGTCCCAGAGCAGGGGAGTTGGGGGCCTCGGGCGCGGTACGATAGGATTTGTCCCAGCCACTGCCGCGCCTTCGCCCCACCCTGGATTTCATGCCGTCGCCTTCCGAGGAGCATCCGGGCCTGCTGATTCGCGATCCGTACCGCTTTTCGGACGCCGTCCTGATAGTGCCTCCGCCGCTGGTGGCCTGCCTGGAATGCTTCGACGGCGGGCGGACGGACCTGGACCTGCGCGAGCTGCTGGTGCGAACCACAGGCAGCCTGGAAGTCGGCGAGATCGAGCGCGGGCTGGTGGAGGCGCTCAGCGGGGCGGGTTTTCTGGAAGACGAGACCTTCGGCGCCATGCGGGAACAGCGGCTCCGCGAATTCGCCCAGAGCCCGGTGCGGGAACCCGCTCACGCGGGCGGGGCCTATCCCGCCGAGCCGGAGGAATTACGCCAGACCCTGGCGGGGTACATGGCCGGCGATGCCCCCCCGCCGCCGCGCGCGGCCGGCGACGGCCTGTTCGCCATCGCCGCCCCGCACGTCAGCCCCTCGGGGGGATGGAAATCCTACCGCACAGCTTACAGCCTGCTGGGTCCCCAGCACCGCGACCGCACCTTCGTGATTCTGGCGACCTCGCATTACGGCCAGCCCGAAACCTTCGGATTGACGCGCAAGAGCTTCCGCACGCCGCTGGGCGACGCCTCCCCCGACCTGCCCCTGATCGACTGGCTGGCCGCCCGCGGCGGCGAGGGCGTGTCGATGGAGGATTTCTGCCATTCCTTCGAGCACACCGTGGAATTGCAGGTGGTGTTTCTGCAACACGCGCTGGGGCCCGGCGTGCGCGTTCTTCCCATACTGTGCGGCCCCTTCGCCCACAGCCTGTTGAACGGCGGCAATCCCGAGGACGACGACCGCGTGCGGCGGTTTCTCGATGCCCTGGGCGAGCTTCGCGAGCGCGAAGGCGAACGCCTTTTCTTCATCCTGGGCGTGGACATGGCGCACATGGGCGCGCGCTACAACGACCGCTTCCCCGCCCACGCCAACCAGGGCGCCATGGCGGAGGTGGCCGCCCGCGACGCCGCGCGCATCGCGCGCATCGAAACCGGCGACCCGGCGGGCTTCTGGGAGCTGGTGCGCCCCCGGCGCGACGACCTCAAGTGGTGCGGTTCGTCGCCGTTTTACGCCTTTCTCAAGGCCGCCCCGGAGGCGCGTGGCGAGCTGCTGAGCTACGAGCAGTGGAATATCGACGAACGCAGCGTGGTGAGCTTCGCAGGGATGGCTTTTAGAAAGGAATAGCTCCTACTTCTTCCCGCAGTTCACCGAATAAACGGATTTGGCCGTCTGGAACCGCTGCGGCGACAGAATGGCGAGTTGCACCCAGCCCGACAGGGTCTTCTTGACGGACAACCGCGCCGAGACGTTTTGCCTGGACGCCCTGGGGAAACTGAGGACCTTCTCGAAGTGGGTCCCGTCGCTGCGCAGCCATTGGTAGGTGACTTGGAGCGGGCCGTCGGTCTCGATGTACCCCGTGAAAGTCACTTGGGCCGGGCAGCCCGCGCTTACGGCAGCTTGCGGGTTCAAGTAGAACGCGCGCACTTGGGCGCTCCACGCCACGCACGGCGCAAGGGCCAGCAGCGACCACAGGGGGAAGAAGGGTCGAAGGTTCACTTGTTCTCCTTGGGCCTCGACGGGGCTTTAACCCAGCCAGCGAGGCCCTCGCCGTTCCATGCCTTCCTGCGGGCCGGAGGCGAAGGTCCGGGCCTTCGCCCGCGGACGGCCGGCGCTTTCCTAGTTCTTGCCGCAGTGCACCGTAAAAGGCGCTTTGATGGTCTGCTCCCGTTTCGGCGACAGAATGACGAGTTGCATCCAACCCTCGTAGTTCTTGTTGATGGACCAGCTCGTCGAGATGTCGCGCCGGGACGCCCTGTTGAAATTGATGGTTTGCTCTTTGCCGGCGCCGTCGCTGCGCAGCCATTGGTAAGTGACCTGGAGCGGGCCATCGGTCTCGATGTGTCCAGTGAAGTGGACCACGGCCGGGCAGCCTCCGCTGATGGCAGGAGGCGAGTCCAGGTGGATCAAGTGCACCGAGGCGCCCTGCGCGACAAATGGCGCAAGGGCCAGAAGGGCGAGCATGGGGAAGAGGCGTCGAACGTTCACGGTGTTCTCCTTGGTTTCTGAATAGGCGCCGGCGCGGCAGGCGCCCTGGGTGACAGTGTAACCGATTTACGGAGTCCGCGGTCCGCTTTCGCGCGGCTATTCGCCGATTTCGATTTTCGGCCCTTCCTCCCCGGCCGCTTCCGCGGCGCGGGCGATCACGCCGCGGGCCAGTTCGACGTAAGGCCGGCCTTCTTCGCGCAGGGCCACCGGGTCGCCCGTATCGCCGCCGATGCGCACCCGCGGATCGAGCGGCAGCTCGGCCAGAAAATGCACGTCCATCTGTTCGGCCGTGCGCCGCCCGCCGCCATGGCTGAAAACGTCGATGCGCTCGCGGCAGTGCGGGCACGTCAGGTAGCTCATGTTCTCCACTATGCCCAGAATCGGCACGCGCACCTGGTGGAACATGAAGACCGCCTTGCGCGCGTCTTCGAGCGAGACGTCCGAAGGGGTGGTCACCACGATCGCGCCGGTGATGGGAGCGGTCTGGATGAGGGAGAGCGCCACGTCGCCGGTTCCGGGAGGCAGATCGATGATCAGGTAGTCGAGCTCGCCCCAATCCACTCCCCGGAGAAACTGCTGGATGACGCTGTGCAACATGGGGCCGCGCCAGATGAGCGGCTTGTCGCCGGGGTTGAGGAACCCCATGGACATCAGCTTGACCCCGTACTGCTCGAGCGGCTGGATGCGCTCCCCATAAGCCATGGGAGTGCGATTGATTCCCATCATGAGGGGCACGTTGGGGCCGTACACGTCGGCGTCCATGAGGCCGGTCTTGTGGCCCAGGGAGGCCAGGGCCACGGCCAGGTTGACGGCCACCGTGGTCTTGCCGACGCCGCCCTTTCCGGAACCGACGGCGATCAGGTTCTTCACGCCGGCAATAGGCACTTTGGGCATTTCGCCCGGCTGATTGGGAGTCATTGGTTCCATGGTAGCAGCAGAGGTCCGCGCGGATGCCGGGTAGGACAGGCGCTTTCGCCTGTCACTGGAGTTTCTACATTTGGGAGCGGTTCTCCGGAGTTGTGGGACAGGCGCTTTCGCCTTCAACCCGAGCGAAGCTCGGGCGCCGCCGGATTCGCGGGAGGCTCGACAGCTACGTCCATGGCCACGCTCGCGAGTGCTCGTGCGAATGTGCATCAATCTGGTGCATAATGGTGTCATGAGGACAGGGAACAAGACGATCCGTCAGAGCGTGAGCCTCCCTGCCGGCGTTGCCGCCCAGGTTCGCTCTCTAGCCAAAACCCGCCGGCTCAGCGCGAACCGGCTGCTCGTGGAACTCATTGAGGACGGGATGGAGTCGCAGAAGCGAAAACAGCAGCGGTTCTTCGATTTGGCCGAACGCTTTCGCGGCGCCGCCGATCCGGAAGAAGTGAAACGGCTGGGGGATGAGCTCGGGCGCATGGTATTCGGCGGCTGATGCCTAAGATCGAGACGTGGGACAATCTACCCGTCGCGGTACGCCAGCATCTGATCGAGCGGATGCGTGATCGGTCGATCGGCATCGCGGACCTCAACCAGCTTCGGCTCTGGATCGAGTCCAAACCTGAGGCGCCGGATGGTGATTGGTACAAGGACTTCGGTTCATTCAAGATCTGTGGCCGGGGGCCGTATCCCAAGACGTTCTTGCTTCGCGGGCAAGCCGCCAAAGGCTCGTCCATTTGATCGGTCCGAGGCCCGAGGCCGCTCCAGTCCGGGGCCAAGTTTCCATGAAGCCCACTGAATGTCCACTTTGCTTTGAGGGGCTGAATTGGCGTGATGAGGCTCTGGCGTTGATGTGCGCTGGTAGTTCGGCTTCGCGGCGGCTAATCCTCAGAAACATCTGATCGCATCCCGACAGCCGTTATTCACCTGCTTGTGATAGCCGCCAATCCTGTGGTTTGGCGCGCCCTTGGCGCGCGCTGCGCTATGATGAGGGCGTGCAGGAACTTCGTCGAATCACGGTCAATCCGGCGGTCATGGGCGGCAAGCCGTGTATCCGTGGCATGCGCGTGACCGTGGGGATGATTGTCGGGGCAATCGCCGCGGGTCGCACGATTCCGGAACTCCTGGCCGATTTCCCGTATCTGGAGGAGCCGGATATCCGTGAGGCTCTGGCCTACGCAGCCAGCCTCGCTCAATGGCGCGAAATTCCCCTGGCCAGTTGATGCGCTTTCTGATCGACATGAACCTGACGCCTCGCTGGGTTCAGCGCTTGACGGAGGCCGGGCAAGAGTGCCGTCACTGGTCTGAAATCGGGCCGGGTGAAACTCCGGACACTGAAATCTGCGAGTATGCACGCAAGCACGGCTACGTGCTCGTGACCAATGACCTGGACTTCCCGCAGATCCTGGCACTGACGGCTGAAGCAAGACCCAGCGTGGTACTGCTGCGAGGTGAGCCGCTCTTGCCGGAACTGCGGGCTCCCGCTCTGCTACGCGCTATCGCGGATTGCGCCGAGGAGCTGGAACGCGGCGCGATTCTGACGCTTGACTGGTCCGACAAAGTCAGGGCTCGGCTGTTGCCGCTGCGGTGAGGGGTGGTAACGCCACTTTTCGACCGCCGGTCGGAAACTATGGCGCTATGTTCCTACTGAGAGCTTCGATTTCAGCTCCTTCGACCATCCAAAGCGCACGATGCGCAAGTCCCATACGTGCAGTTGGAAGCCATATTTCGATATCCCCAGCCAGTAGGCGCCCGCCTCCAACTTGGGCAGGCGAAATCGCCCATTCTCATCGGCGGTAATGTCGACGACTAGGGCGTCTGAGCCCTGCCGCTGCACCTGAATCCGGGCCGCCGCAACAGTTGCGCCCGACTGATCGAAGACGGTTCCTCTTAGGCTCCGCGCCCGAATGTGGCGGGAATATTGAATGATCTCATTCCCGCCGCAATACATCCCCTTCGGCCCCGGTGGAACTTGCGCCCAGGCGGTTTGCGATGCCAGGAGTAGCGAAAACATCGCAGACTTGGCCAAACCACGTGAACGACTCACGGAAATAGAGTAACGCGTGTGAACGCGGTTTGCCTGGGTATTTCCGATAACGCCAGGAAAACGGCGTTTGTTTCGATTGACGAGATTGTTGGCCGCTGCGGGTACTCTGGGGGCCTCAACGCCGAAGGAAACGACTCGACGAGACGAACCTCACGCGGCTCTTTCACGCCGCACGCGCATCTTCACCTCGATTCGAGTTCCGAGCCGGTTCAGAATCGCCATGAGGCGGTCCACAGTGAATCGGTCGAGGTCGGCATTGCGGATGCGGGAGAAGTCGGCGGCAGCGATCCCGGTCCGGGCATTTGCCTGCCGCACCGTCAGGCGCTCGCGGTCGAGGACCTTAATGATTTCGGTGGCGAGGATGGCCTTGAATTGGTCCGCGTCCGGGTTTTTGCTGCCGAAATCACGGAATACGTTGCCAGTACCCCGTTCTACGTCCATCGTTTCTTCGCGCTTCATTTCAGCATCTCCCGCAGGCGTTTCAGCCGGTCTTTCACAAGATCGATCTCGCGCCTGGGTGTCTTCATTCCGGTGGTCGCCCTTTTTTGAAAAGCATGAATCACCCAGATATCCCGGCCGATCTGCAGCGCATAGACCACGCGGAACGCATCGCTCTTGAATGGGAGGGCAATTTCCAGCACTCCAGAACCGATTCCCTGCAACGGCTTCGCGATATCAGCCTTGCCGCCCTCAGCGGCGATGGTGAGCGCCGTGAGACACACCATCCTCGCGCCTTCGGGGAACTTCTCGAAATCACGTCGCGCGGCCTTCAGCCACGATACGGGTCGCGTCTTGCGAGTCTCGGCCATCCCGGCTCCCAGCGCCTATCGTCATGTTGTCATATTTGACAACAGGCCGTCAAACGCCGGGTGGATTTCTACTGGCCGGTTCCTGATTCCGGGCGATGAACGTTATCGTAAACGGCTCAGGCACCGGGCCTCACGTCCCCTATGGAACGAACGTCAGTCGTAGACGAAGTGCAGGACTTTCTTGAGGTCTTCCCAGGCTTCGCGCTTGGCGTCCTGGTTGTAGGGCCGCAGTAGATAGGAGGGGTGGTATGTGACCATCACCGGAATGTCTTTCCACTGGAACCAGCGGCCGCGCATCTTGGTGACTCCTTCGCCCCGTCCCAGCAGGGCGCGGGCCGCCGTCCCGCCCAGCGCGCATAGCGCCTTTGGCCGGATGCTTAGAAGCTGGCGGTACAGGAATTGCCCGCAGATCTCCATCTCATCCGGTTCGGGAGTGCGGTTGCCGGGCGGCCGGCATTTCACCACGTTGCAGATGTAGACGTCCGCGCGGGCGAGGGCAATGCCTTCCTTGCGGGCGGTATTCTCGATCATCTGGGTGAGCAGTTGGCCGGCGCGGCCCACAAAGGGGATGCCCTGCGCATCTTCGTCGGCCCCCGGTCCTTCGCCTACGAAGACCAGCGGGGTGCGCTCGTTCCCCACGCCGAATACGATCTTGTTGCGGCCCTCGTGCAGGCGGCATCGATGGCAATCGCCGATGTCGGAGAGGATTTGGGTCAGGGTTTCGGCGCTTGGATTGGCAGGCGAAAGCGCCTGCCCCACAATTGGATTGGCGGGCGAAAGCGCCTGCCCCACAATAGGGAGGACTTGCCTGGGCGGGTTGGCAGGCGAAATCGTCTGCCCCACCTCAGGCGGGGCGCCCTCTGGGCCTGCCTGCCCCACATCGGCGGCGCTGGCTTCGCGCCGGTATAGCGTGCGAATCCCCATGTCCCGGTAGAACTCCAGGTACTGTCGCAGTTGTTCAGTTTCCATCTCGGGGTCCGATCCCATCGCCCTTCAGGTCTGCTTCGGCTCCGATGTGGCGCACGCACTCTTGCGTGCCGCGTCCCCACTCCTGGGGACGCTTCTGGTTCGCCGCCGGGCATCGACACAAGTGTCGATGCGGCACGCAAGAGTGCTTTCGCCACGGAACATAATCAGCGTCCATCGGATGCACTGAGCGCCAGGCGGAGTTTCAGCGCCTCGTCGAAGATGCGGTCGGCGATCTCGCGCTTGGGCGCGCGCTCGAGCTCGATCGTCTCGCCTGTCCGCAGCGCGAGGATTACTTCGTTTTCGTCGGATTCGAACCCCGTGCCGGCCACCCCCACCAGGTTGCCCACCACCATGTCGCAGTTCTTCGATTCCAGCTTGCGCCGCGCCTCCTGGCGCAGGTTCTCGGTCTCCGCGGCGAACCCGATCAGCAGGCGGTCGCCCTTCTTACGTCCCAATTCGGCCAGGATATCGGGCGTGGGGTCCAGTTCGAGAGAAATCCGCGCGGCGGTTTTCTTGATCTTCCGCTCGGGCGGCTTGCTCAAGTGGAAATCCGCCACCGCCGCCGCCTTGATCACAATCCCGGCGGCATCCAGGTTCTCGAAGACCTTCTGCCGCATCTCCGCCGCGGTGTGGACCTGGATGGTCTCCGCGCCCAAGGGCGGCGTGAGGCGCACCGGCCCCGAAATCAGGATCACGCGGGCGCCGCGCGCTAGCGCCGCCTCGGCCAGCGCATAGCCCATTTTTCCACTCGAACGGTTGGAGAGATAGCGCACCGGGTCGAGCGGCTCCTCGGTGGGCCCGGCGGTGATCAGGGCTACTTCGCCTTCCAGGTCGTGGCGCGTCACGGCCGCGCGCTCGATGGCGGCGGCGATGGTCTCGGGGTCCGCCAGCCGCCCCGGGCCGGTCATCCCGCAAGCCAGGTAGCCGCTCTCCGGCTCCACAATCAGGTGTCCCCGCTGGCGCAGCGTCGCCATGTTCGCCTGCGTGGCGGGGTGCGCCCACATGTTCGCGTTCATGGCGGGGGCAATCACCACCGGTCCGGTGAATGCCAGGTAAAGGGTGGTCACGAAGTCGTCCGCCAGGCCGTGCGCCATCTTGGCGATCAGGTCCGCGGTGGCCGGCGCGATCGCCAGCAGCTCGTTTTCCTGGGCGACCGCGATGTGCTCGATGGCGCTCTCGATGGCGAACAGGTCGGTGAGCGTCTTCTGACCGGTCAATGCGGCGAAGGTTAGCGGCTGCACGAACTCCCGCGCCGCGGCGGTCATGGCCACCCGCACCTGGTGTCCGCGCTGCATCAGCAGGCGCGCCAACTCGGCGGCCTTGTAGGCCGCGATGCCGCCGCCTATGCCCAGAATGATCTTCATGTACGGGCCAGGCCTACAGCGCCTCTTCCGGCTGCATTTCTTGCGGCGCCTCGCCCGTCAGGCTGTATTTCACCAGCCCCCGCCGCACTTCCTCCATGGCGATCACCGTGGGTTTCTTGGAAGATGTGGGCAGCACGGGACGCGCGCCGGCCTGCAACTGCCGGGCCCGCTTGGCCGCTACGATGATGAACCGGTACGTGCTCTGCTCGGCGTCGTCGGGAATGGTGCAGTGCGCATTGTTCCGGGGAGCTTTGTCAGCCATAATTCTCGATGCCTCTTCAAACTTGAAATGTCTCCAGCACGGGCCGGATACGGTCCTCGATCCGGCTCCGCCGCACCCGCTCCGCCCTCACGATGGCGGCCAATACGGCGTCGGATTCGTCCAGATCGCGGTTGATCAGGACATAATCGTAAGCCTGGTAGTTCCGGATCTCCTCCGCCGCGTCCCGCAACCGCCTGGCAATCACGTCGTCCGGGTCCTCGCCTCTCGCGCGCAGCCTGTGCTCCAGAACCTGGCGCGAGGGGGCCAGAATGAAAACGGTTACGGCCTCTGGAATGCTGCACTTCAATTGTCTCGCACCTTGAACGTCGATGTCGAGTACCAGGTCCATGCCCTTGGCCTGGGCTTCTTCCAGCACTCCCCGATGGGTACCGTAATAATTGCCGAAAACCTGGGCCCATTCCAGGAATTCGCCGCGGGCGATCATGGCTTCGAATTCCGGGCGCGTGGTGAACCGGTAATTCAGCCCGTCCACCTCATGCCCGCGCGGCGGCCGGGTGGTACAGGAGACCGAAAACATGAGCCCCTCGACGCCGGCCATCAGCCGATTCACCAGCGTCGATTTCCCCGACCCCGAAGGCGCCGAAATAATGAAAACGGTGGTCATTGAAGGTATTGCCGGCCGTGGGCTGCCGCTCCCTGGCCAGAGTCGGAACCTGTATCAGGGCACGGCTTCAGCCGTGCCGAACGAATGCATCTGCGGGGCTTTAGCCCCTGTGGCGGTAGATCTCGCGCGCAGGGCTTTCTCATTCGCGCTGGAAAACAGGGGCTAAAGCCCCCCGTTTGTCCACGGTTTGCGGCACGGCTTAAGCCGTGCCCTGATACGAGGATTCCAACTTCGGACTTCAGGCTGATTTTGTGCTCCGCGTCTCCGCGTCTCCGCGTCAAACAGGGGCTAAAGCCCCCCGTTTGTCCACGGTTTGTGGCACGGCTGAAGCCGTGCCCTGATGCGGCGCTTCCAACCTCGGGATTCAGGCTCAATCCGTGCTTATCGGTGTTCATCCGTGGCTATCGATCTCATGGCGCTTGCCAGCAGGCTGCACGACTTCATTCCAGGTTCAGCGACTGCTCGCGGATCTTGTCGATTTCGCTCTTGGCCGCCAGGGCCAGATCCGTCATGGTCAGCCCCAGGTCGCCCAGCCCGCCGGTCTTCGAGAGAATGGTATTGGCTTCCCGGTTCATTTCCTGGAGCAAAAACTCCATCCGCTTGCCGACCTCGCCGCCGGCCTCCAGCATCTGGTCCAGTTGGCCGGCGTGGGTGCGCAGCCGCAGCAGCTCCTCGGCGATGTCGCTGCGGTCCGCCAGCAGGGCGGCTTCCTGGGCCAGGCGCTGCGGTTCGATTCCGGCCCCGTCCAGCAGTTCCGCCAGTTTCTCCCGCAGCCGCCGCTGGAAAGCCGGCGTGGCCCCGGCGCGAATCTCTTCCATGCGCCGCGCCAGACCGCAAACCGCTTCGCAGCGCTGGCGCATTTCCACCGCCATGGCCGCGCCTTCCCGCTCCCGGAACTGGTTCAACGCGGCAACGGCCTCGGCCACCGCTTCAAGCGCCGCCTTTGCCGCGTCATCGTCCAAGGCGTCCCGCTCGCCCGAGCCCAGCATCCCGGGCATCTGCAAGGCCGCGTTGGGGTCCGGGCGCGCCTGGATGTCCAGAATCTCCGCGGCTTCCCGAAATGCGCGCAGGTAGGCCTCGAACAAGGGCCGGTTGAGCGCGCCGGCGCCTCCGGCGGAGGCCCGTGCGATCGAAATGCTCACCTGCACATGGCCGCGCGCCAGGGCCTGTTTCAATGCCCCGCGGATCTCGCTCTCGAGCGGCTCCAGCTCCGCGGGCAGGTGCAATTGCAGGTCCAGCCCGCGGTGATTCACGCTCTTGATGCCGACGGCGATCTCGGCCTCCGCATGGGCCTTTCTCACCCGGGCGAAGCCGGTCATGCTGCGCACGCTCACAGGTCCACCACCCCTCCCGCGTCCTCGAATTGAAGCTCGTGGAGCCGCTGATAAATCCCACCCTGGCTCACCAGTTCCTCGTGCGTTCCGGTCTCCCGCACGCGTCCTTTTTCGAGCACCACGATCTTGCCGGCCCGGCGGATGGTGGACAGCCGGTGCGCAATCACGATCACCGTGCGATGCTCCATCAGGTTGGCCAGGGCCTTCTGCACCAGCATCTCCGATTCGGTGTCGAGATGCGAGGTGGCCTCGTCCAGAATCAGAATCGGGGCGTTCTTGAGCAGCGCCCGGGCGATGGCCAGCCGCTGCCGCTGCCCGCCGCTGAGCTTCACGCCGCGGTCGCCGATTATCGTATCGTATCCCTCAGGCAGCTTCAGAATGAACTCGTGGGCCAGGGCCGTCTCCGCCGCGCGGTGGATGTCCGCCATCGGCGTTCCCGGCCGCCCATAGGCGATGTTATCCGCCACCGAGAGGTTGAACAGGAAGGTATCCTGCGCCACGATGCCGATCAGCGCGCGCAGCGAAGCCAGGTCGATCTCGCGCACGTCGCGCCCGTCGATCTTCACCGCGCCCGTCTGCACGTCGTAAAAGCGCGGCGCCAGGTTCGCCACCGTGGTTTTGCCGGCGCCGCTCGGACCCACCAGGGCCACCACCTCGCCGGCCTTCACTTCCAGGTCCAGACGGTCGATGCAGAAACCGTTGGGCGAGCCGGGATAGCGAAACGAGACGTTTTCGAAGATCACTGCGTGCTCGAACCCCGCCACCTTCGGCGCGCCCGGCTTCTCCACGATTTCCTCGGTATGATCCAGGTATTCGAATACCTTCTCCGACGCGCCGATGGCCTGCTCGAAGATATTGTGGATTCCCACCAGGCGCTTCACCGGCTCATAAAGCAGCAGCAGCGCGGAAACGAAGCTCATGAAATCGCCGGAGGTCAGCGCACCGCTCTTGATCTGGGTCACCGCGTAGGTCATCACGGCCACAATGGTGAGCGCTCCGAACAACTCGATCAGGGGCGAAGAAATGGCCTGCTGCAGCACGTAACGCAGGTTGCTCTTCAGCAGCTTGCGCGAGGCCTCGCGAAAGCGCCGCGATTCGTAGCCTTCGGCGCCGAAGGCCTTCACCACCATGTGGCCGCTCAGGGTCTCCTGCAAGATCTGGTTCAGCTCCGCCTGCCGCGCCTGCGTCCTCCGGCTGGTCCGCCTGATCCTATGGCCAATCTGCCGCGTGGGCAGCAACACAAACGGCAGAACCGTCAGGGCCACCGCCGCCAGCTTCGGGGCGGCGCTCAGCACCACGAACATGCACCCCGCCGCGGCGAACAACTGCCGCAGAAAATCGGCCATCATCTGCGAGGTGGCCAGTTGCACCTTGTCCACGTCGTTCATGATGGAAGACATGAGCTGGCCGGTGGAATGCGCCTCGAAGAACTGCGCTCCCTGCTTCAGCACTTTGTTGAAAACCGAGTTGCGCAGGGCCGTGACCGCCGAGAACCCGGCGTAGCTCACCAGATAGTTGCCCAGGTAATCGCAGAGGCCCTTGATCAGGAACACGGCCACAATCGCCGCGCCCACCATCTTCCAGGTGGTGGCATGCGGAATCGGCATGAACTGGTCCAGGTAGAACTGATGTCCCCGGATCGCGTGCGTCAGCAGGGGAATCCGCCCGGTCTGCTCGCGCGCGTGCGGGTCGAGCACGCGGTCGAAGACTGGTTTGATCAGCAGCAGCAGCATCGCCTGCGCCGCCCCGGCCATGGCCATCGCCACCACCGCTCCCACCAGGTGCGCCGTGTAGCGCCGCGCGTAGGACAGCAGGCGGAGCGCTTCCTTCATGCCGCCGCCTTCAAGCCGGAGACGGCGTCGAGCACGTCCGCCACCTTCACGCGCTCAATGCCCTCGGGCGACCGGATGACCTTCGAAACCGCGCGCCAGGGCCCCCAGATGGCCGGGTCGGAGGGACCGAACAGCACTACGGAAGGCACTCCCAAGGCAGCCGCCATGTGGGCCGGCCCGGAATCGTTTCCCACGAAGAGCGCCGCGCCCGCCTAGCAGCGCTTTGACCTCGGCCAGTGGTGCCCCCGCCAGCGTGCGATACGCGCCGAACGGCCCAAGGTCGTCCGCCGAGCCGCCGATGAACACCGGCTCCATCCCCGTTTCTTTCAGGTACTCCGCCACCGCCAGAAATCCGTCCGCCCGCCAGGCCTTCTCCGGGGCCGCCGCCACGGCATGAATCACCGCCGTCGAGCCGTCCGCGCTGCCGCCGCCCGCAACCACCAATTTGGCCCGCGGAATCTCACCCACCGGCGCCCCCAGGTAGAATATCGCGCTGGCCAAGTGTTCGGCGGTATGTACGGTGCGCTCCATCCCCAGAATCTCCTGCGCGCGCGGAATGCGCACGTTGTACGCCAGCCGGTGGCGAAAATGCCCAAAGCCCGCCCGCCAGCGCGCCCCGCTCCACGCCGTCATCCAGGCGCTGCGCGTCCCTCCGTGCAGGTTCAGGCACAGAGCCGGCCGCCAGCTCCGCACCGCCCCAGCTTCCGGCGGCAGAATCCGCTCGATATCGGGGTTGCCTTCAAATACCGAGCGGAAGCGTTCCTCCACCACGATGGCCACGCGCAGATCGGGCCGGAACCGCTTGAGGATATCGAGCGCGGGCGTGGCCAGCACGCAATCCCCCAGGGACCGCAGCCGGATCACGGCCACCCGTTCCTCCCGCGGCAGGCCTGCCAGAACGCTTCCCACGCCTACTCTTCGATTCTTGCTTCGTCGACCAGCATGACGGGGATGTCGTCCCGAATCGGATAGACGCGGTGGCACTCCACGCACTTCAGCCCGCTCTCGTCGGGCTTTAGCTCCACGGTTGCCTTGCACATCGGACACACCAGTATTTCGAGCAGTTCTTTGCTGATAGCCATGGCGAACATTCAGTTTAGCAGGCTCGGTGGGGCATGCTTCAGCTTGTCCGGTCCGGAATGGGTGGGGCATGCTTCAAGCTTGCCCGGACCGGAACGGGCAGGCTAAAGCGTGCCCCACCCTGCACGGGTTGTGCGATTTCTCACTGTTCCGCGGCCCCCGGCTGCCATGCCTCCACGGCCGCCCCTGCTAGGATCGGTTTATGCAAGGAAAACCGAAGGTTATTGCGCTCCTGAACGAAGGGTTGAAAGAGGAGCTGACCGCCATCAATCAGTACTTTCTGCACGCCGAGATGTGCGAGAACTGGCGCTACGAGAAGCTGGGCCACTTTATCAAGAAGCAGTCCATCGACGAGATGAAACACGCCGAGACGCTCATCGAGCGCATCCTGTTTCTGGACGGCGCCCCCACCCTCACCGGCCCCATCCAGCTCACCGTGGGCAGCAACGTCAAGGAGCAGATCGAAAGCGACCTCAAGCTGGAAATCGGCGCCGTGGGCATGTACAACGCCGCCATCCAGACCTGCCGCCAGGAGGGCGACAACGCCTCCGCCGAGTTGTTCGAGCGCCTGCTCAAGGACGAAGAGGAGCACGTGGACTGGCTGGAGGCGCAGCAGCACCTCATCGACGAGATCGGCTACGAGCGGTACCTGAGCCAGCAGATCCGGGAAGAGAAGTAGCAGTTCCGGGGCCGGTGCTTTCACCGCGGAGCATCCAGCCTGGCAGGGGCGCCCAAATCCCCACGCGCCAACTGTTTTGAGACGGTTCAGTGTATTCTGAAGTGTCAAGGGAGGCGGCCACGGTCAAGTTCTGCGTCCTGGCAAGCGGCAGTTCGGGGAACGCCGCCCTGCTGGCCACCGAAAACACGCGCATTCTGATAGACGCCGGGCTGAGCATGAGGGAACTCGCACGGCGGCTCGCCTCTATCGGCGAAGATATGTGCAATCTCGACGCCATCCTCATCACCCACGAACACTCCGATCATGTGGCCGGGCTGCCGGTTCTGGCGCGCAACAAGAACCTGAAAGCCGCCATGTATCTGACCTGGCTCACCGAGCCGGCCATCGATTGGGGCGAATGCCGGCCCTCGCGCCTGGAGACCTTCCAGGCCGGCTCCAGCTTCCCCATCGGCGATATCGAGGTGCGCAGTTTCAGCGTGCCGCACGACGCCGCGGACCCGGTGGGCTTCCGTCTGGAGGCGCAAGGCGTGCGCATCGGCATGGCCACCGACCTGGGCTATATACCCGATTCCATCAAGTTCCACCTGCGCAGCACGGATGTGCTGCTGCTCGAGAGCAACCACGATCTGGATATGCTGAAAGTGGGGCCCTATCCCTGGTCCGTCAAGCAGCGCGTCATGAGCCGGGTGGGGCACCTTTCGAATCTGGGCATGGCGGAGTTTCTGCTGCGCGACTTGAGCGCCGCCACCGCCCAACTGGTGCTGGGCCACATCAGCGAACAGAATAACCATCCGGAGATCGTGCGGCTGATGGCCAACGAAGCGCTGGGGAAGCGCGGCCTGGATACGCAATTGACGCTGGCCTCCCAGCGCGCGCCGACCGAAGTATTTCGGTTCTGAGATTGAGAGAAGATCTCAGAGAGGATTTGAGAGCTCTTGACGCAGAGACGCAGAGACGCCGAGAAATTCGAGGATGGAAGTCAAGCGACTCCCGGCCACCTCTCCCGCTCTCTCTAACCTCTCTCGTCCATCCTCGAATTTCTCGGCGTCTCTGCGTCTCTGCGTCAAGACAGCCGCCTCTCCTCTAACCTCTCTCGTCAGGTAGCGGTACCATAGAGATCTCATCATGATTCCTCGATACACGCGGCCTGAAATGGGCCGCATCTGGAGCGACCAAAACCGGTTTCAACAGTGGCTGGAGGTGGAGTTGGCCGCATCCGAGGCCCTGGCCGAGCTGGGGGTGGTTCCCCAGGACGCCGCGCGCCTGCTGCGCGCGCACGCGGGCTTCGACGTGCCCCGGATACTGGAGATCGAGTCGGAAGTGCGGCACGATGTCATCGCCTTCACCACCGCGGTGGCGGAGACCATGGCCGCCGCGGGTTGCCCGGAGGCGTCGCGATGGCTGCACTACGGGCTCACCTCCAACGACGTGGTGGACACCGCCCAGGCGCTGATGCTGGGCCAGGCGTCGGCCATTCTGTTGGACGGCCTGGAGGCGCTGCGCTCGGTGTTGCGGCGCCGGGCGCTGGAGTTCCGGAGCACGGTGCAGATCGGGCGCACGCACGGCGTGCACGCCGAGCCGATTGTCTTCGGCCTGAAGCTGGCCATCTGGTACGAAGAGGCCGGCCGCAACCAAACCCGCCTGCGCGCCGCGGCGGAAGATCTGCGGGTGGGCAAAATCTCCGGCGCGGTGGGCACCTTCGCCCACATCGGGCCGGAGGCCGAAGAGAAGATTCTGGCCCGGCTCGACCTGCAGCCCGCGAAGGTGGCGTCGCAGGTGATTCAGCGCGACCGGCACGCCCACTTCGTAGCCACGCTGGCGCTGGTAACCGCGTTGTGCGAGAAGATCGCGCTGGAAGTGCGCCACCTCCAGCGCACCGAGGTGCGCGAGGCGCAGGAATACTTCGCGCGCGGGCAGAAGGGCAGCTCCGCCATGCCCCACAAGCGCAACCCGGTGACCTCCGAGCAGATCTGCGGCCTGGCGCGGGTGGTGCGCGCCAACGCCCAGGCGGCCTTCGAAGACATCGCGCTGTGGCACGAGCGCGATATCTCGCATTCCTCGGTAGAACGGGTGATCCTGCCGGATTCCACCATCCTCGCCGATTATCTGCTTCACAAGACCACCCAACTGGTGGACAAGCTGCTGGTCTATCCCGGACGCATGCGGCGCAATCTCGATATGACGCGCGGGCTGGTCTTCTCGGGGCAGCTCCTGCTGGACCTGGCGGCCGCCGGGATGCTGCGCGAGCAGGCCTACCGCGTGGTGCAGGCCCACGCCATGCGCGCCTGGGAGGAAGACGGCGATTTTCGCGCGGCCATCGAGGCCGATCCGGAAATCCGCGCCGCGCTAGCGCCGGAGCAAATCGCCGAAGCGTTTTCGCTGACCCGCCAGCTACGCCACGTGGACCAGATCTTCGAGCGGGTGTTCGGAAGCCGGTAGCCGGATCCGGGCGGGGTCGGGCTTTTCTACGGTCGGAGATTTCTGCGACGGTGAGAGCCAGATGAGCCGTAACCGCCTTCTACCCTCAATCCGCCTCGCAGCAGACTAAAGTCGAATTATGGCTATTTATCCAAACCTCTGGGAACTCTCCGAAGAAGCTATTGAAGAGTACCTGCTGACGATCCGAGCTTGCCTGACGCATCGCAAGTCGAACGGCGGATGTCTGGGCTTCCCCGCGACCCTCCTGATGCTGTGTCTTATCGACACGTTTGGGACCTACCTGTGTGACGACGAAGTTGTCGTAGACGGAAAGGCCCAAAAGATCAGGAATGAGCCGTTCCGCGTGCTCAATCACTCGATCTTTGGCTTGGCGCTGACGACCGCAGAAATCAAGATCATCGAGAAGGCGTTTAGGAATCGCCTTGCGCACAACGCGATGATCGATGCCGGATCGTGGCTCATTCCAAGCACCGGGCCGATCCCTTTTGTTTTCCAAGACAGCCAGGTCGGCATTCTCGTCTTCAAGCTCTCCGAGATGGTGGACGATGCCTGGGCGAAGTTGGATAAGGATAAGATCAGAACGTTCGTGAAGACGCGCATGAAGCCTTAGCGAACCAGGCGAATCCGGCGACGCGGAATTGCGGAGAGGTGGAAAATGAGCAAACCCGAGAGCTACGCCAGTGTTTGGGATGCTATCGCGGACACGCCCAAGCAGGCGGCGAACCTGCGGGCGCGGGCCGAACTGATGCTGCAGATCGCGGCCTTCGTGAAACGGCAGGACTGGACGCAGGTCGAAGCGGCGAACCACTGCGGGGTGACGCAGCCGCGGATTAACGATCTGCTTCGCGGCCGGGTCTCGCGTTTCTCGCTGGACGCCCTGGTGAACATCTCGACGGCGCTGGGCTGCCGCGTGCGGGTGGATCTTGAGGCCGCCTGAGCGGCAGCCTGAACCGAGCGATGCGGCTGTTGGCTTGACGCAGGTGACCGCCCGGGCAACGGCCTTGTGGGACAGACGACTCCGGGGCGCTTCCTGAGCCTGACAGACCACACAGAACGATGGTCTGTCCCACCTGGGACCGTGTCTTTCTTAACGCTCATACGCGGACCGCGGGCGTCCCGCAATGTGGACCGGATCTTCAAGCGGGTGTTCGGAGCGGGCCATTTGTGAGGAATCCGACTTAACCGCTCAACGGCGGCGCAAACTGAAACCGATCCGACACCGATCTGTAATCGGCTCCAAACAGGGGCGTGTTAGCCTGCGTCGCATATGTCCAAGCCCCTTCTCCCTAAGGTCATCTTTCTCTTCACGTGCGCCAGCGCGGCCTTCGCGCAGAATCAGACCGCTACTCTCAGTGGCCGCGTGGTGGATCCCGGCGGGCTCGCGGTCTCCGGCGCTCAGATCAGACTCACCGATCAGGCGACCGGGGCTCTCCGCAACGGCAGATCTCTGGCGGACGGCGCTTACCGGTTCGATCTGCTCCCTCCGGGGGACTATGCGGTTCGCGTCACCGCGCAAGGATTCAAGACGTTCGAGGATTCGCGCATCCATCTGGAGGTCGCCAAGACCGCGTCGTTCGATATCGCTCTCTCCATCGGCGCGGTCGCCGAGTCCGTGGAGGTCACTACGGAAGTGTCGCCGCTGGCCGCGGTCTCCGTGGCGGAGGGCACCATCGTGAGCGAGGAAAAGATCGAGGCGCTGCCGCTCAATGGACGCCAATTCCTGCAACTGGCGCTGTTGTCGCCGGGGGCCAACAGCGGGGGCATCGCGGTTCAGCAGAACTCTTTGCGCCAGGGGGAAGTCGGCGGTCTGAGCGTAGCCGGCCAGCGCACCAACGATTCCGCATACCTGCTGGACGGGGTCATGAACACCGACCCGGACTACAACGCCTTGACCTACGTGCCGGTGGTGGACGCCATCGCCGAATTCCAGGTGCAGGTGGCCCAATACAGCGCGGAATTTGGCCGAGCCTCCGGCGGCCAGATCAACGTGCTAACGAAATCCGGCGGCAATCAATGGCATGGAGCGGCTTGGGACTTTCTGCGCAACAACGTTCTCGATGCGCGTCCGTTCAATCTCACGACCTCTCCCAATGTCCCGGAATTCCGCCGCAACCAGTTCGGCGGGCTTCTGAGCGGGCCCATCCTGAAGAACAAACTGTTCGGGTTTTTCACTTACGAAGGCCTGCGCGTGCGGCAGGCGGCCTCCAACCTCACCACTGTGGCAGTGCCCGACGCATTGCAGCGCAGCGGCAATTTCTCCGAAGAGACGGCGACCACCGTCATCTACGATCCCAGCATCCCCTTGAGCGGCGGACTGCGCACCCCGTTTTCCGGCAACGTCATTCCCTCGGGACGGATCAATCCGCTGGTTTCCGCCGCCATGAACTCTCTGCCGCTGCCGAATCTTCCCGGTAACTTCTACATCAACACCACCGATGTCCTGCGCCAGACCAACGACAACACTTCCTCCCGCGTGGACTACACAATATCGGATAGGCTGCGCCTTTTCGGGCGCTACTCGGGAGCCGTGGAGGACGCCTCGATACCGGCCACGCTGCCTGGCCGCGCCAGCCTCGATAATGCCGTCCCGCGCAATGCGGCGGCGGGATTCTCCCAGATCATCTCGTCCAACAAGGTGAACGACATCAGGCTGGGCTTCAGCCGCTTGAATTTCCTGTACGGCCTGCAGGAGCCGCAGTTCGAAGTCGGCGGAATCGAAACCACGCTGCCGAACTTCATCGTAGGCCAGCTCAACTTCGGCGGCGCGGGCCCTTACAACGCCACCGGTCCGGGCGGCATTGCGCAAGCGCGCGACAACGTCTATCAAGCCTGGGACATTTTCGCCTGGCAGTTGGGACGTCATTCCCTGAAAATCGGCGGCGAGTTCGACGCCACCCAGTACGTCCGCTTCGAGTACGCCGACTCGCTTGGCTCGCTCACCTTTACTCAGGGCTACACCAACGCCACCGCCGCGGCGCCGAAGGCGGCCGACCACAGCGGCGACGCCCTGGCTTCCGCGCTGCTCGGACTGCCGCAGACCGCCGTGCGGACGCTGGGGGCCAACCGCATCGACGGACGCCAGAAGAACTATGCGGCTTTCGTCCAGGACGATTTCCGCGTCACTTCCTCCGTGACCCTCAACCTGGGCCTGCGGTATGAGGTTTCTCCGCCCCTGGCGGACATTCGCAATCAAATGTCTTCCATCGATTTCGGCACGGCGCCGCCGCCCGTCGCCATTTTCGCCGACGGCCTGCAGGGCATCTACAGTCCGACCTTGTTTGTCTGCGGGCAGGGCGGGTACCCGGCAGGCTGCGCTTATACCAATTGGAAGAACTTCAGCCCTCGCGCCGGTGTGGCCTGGTCGCTCAACGGCAAGACCGTGATCCGCGCGGGAGGCGGAATCTACTATGGCACCCAGGACGGCAACACCCTGCTCAAGATGGCGCAGACTCTTCCCACCACGTACGCCCAGACGCTGACGGAGAACGCCTACGCGCCGTCATATACCATCGCCAACATCTTCACTCCCGCCGTTGTCGGGAGCGCGTCGATTCAGGCGGCCGCCATCGATCCCCACCAGGGCACGCCCTATTCTCCGCAATGGAGCTTCAATATTCAGCGGTCCCTCGGAGCCAATACCGTGATCGAGACCGGGTACCTGGGGACGTCGGGCGTGCATCTCGAACAGAACGTACAGATCAACAACTCGATGCCGGGGACCGCCGTGAAGAGACCCTATTACGGACTCACGCTGGCCCCGTCGGTGCAGTCCGCACTGGCGTTTCCGGCCACCAGCGGCGTTGTCCCGGTCACCACTATCAACTATTTCCCGCACTCCGCGCACAGCAACTACCATGCCCTCCTGGTGCGCGGCGAACACAAGTTCACCCACGGGTTTTCGCTGCTCAGCTCGTTTACGTATTCCAAGGCCCTCACCGACGCGCCGCAATACCGCAACGCGGGCGGCATCACCGGGGACGAGAATTCACCGCCGCAGAACTCCTTCAATCTGGCCGCCGACCGCAGCCCGGCGTACTTCAATACCAAGTTCCGCTGGGTGACCTCCGCCGTGTACGATCTGCCGTTCGGAAAAGGCAAAAGGCTGTTCTCGCAGGGCGTGCCCGCCGCTGTCCTGGGCGGCTGGCAGTTGTCCGGCGTGTTCCAGGCGCAGACCGGCTTTCCCTACACCATCGACTACAAAGGCGACCCCATCAACATAGGCGGCGGCAGCGGCGGCATTCTGGTCCGGCCCAACTACGTGCTCACCGCCGATGGGCAGCCCGTGGATCCCAGCCTGCCGTCCGACCAGCGAAGCACTTCCCGCTATTTCAACACGGCGGCTTTTGTTCAGCCGGTCGCTTCGTTCGGAGACGTGGGGCGCAACACCATGATCGGCGCCGGTCTCACGAACCTGGACTTAACCGTAGCCCGCAACTTCCGCGTAACGGAACGCAGCAGCCTGCAATTCCGGACGGAATTCTTCGACCTCTTCAACCACCCCAACTACAACCTGATCGGCCGCATCGTGAACGATCCGACTTTTGGGATCGTCCAGAATCAACTGCCGCCGAGGCAGATTCAGATGGCGCTGAAGTTCGCCTTTTAGTTCTCCGCCGCGATGCTTACGGCCGCGCGCAAGCGATCTCTGGCCTTGCAGTCCAGCGCATGAGGCTCTTCTCCGGGCCGGTCAAGACTCTGTCCCATCCACGGTGCTAGGATGGACGGTTGTATCCCGCTTTTCCCGCCGTCGTGCCGGGGAACATCCTGTGAGGTCAGAATGCCAGGGGAATCCATCCTCATCGTCGACGATGCTCCCGTCAACCTGAAGCTGGCCGATATCCTTCTGCGCAAGGAAGGCTTTCGCGTGCAGACGGCCCGCGATGCGGCCGAAGCGCTCTCCGCGCTGGGCGCTTTCCAGCCGGACCTGTTGCTGGTGAGTGCCCAGTTATCAGGCATGGACGGCCTGGATCTGGCCCGCTGCGTTAAGGCCGATCCAGCTACCCGCCATATCGTCGTGGTGGCGCTCACCGCGTCCGCCTCACTGGAAGAACGGGAGCAGGCCGAGGAGGCGGGTTGCGCGGGCTCGATCGCCAAACCCTTGGATCCGCAAGGGCTCGGGAACCAGGTTCGCAGTTTTCTGGAACGCCGGTCCAGGGCCTCGACCGGCGGCCCGTCCGCCCTCATCCAGGCCGACTGGCTGGCGCTCACCGACCAGGAGTTCGAGACTCTGCGGCGGCGTTTCCTCGAACAGGCGGCCCGGATGGTGAACGGGATGCTCGAAACCGCCGGCGCCGCCATCGATTTCGCGAAAGCCTCGGCCCTTATGTGCCGGTGGGTTGCGGTAGCCGGCGCGCTGGGCTATTCCGGCATCTCCGAAGCGGCTCGGGCGGGCGAGGAATTCCTGGCTCAGGCCAAGCCGAACCCGGCCAAGTGGCGGGAGATCCTCGACAATCTCCGGCTGGCCGTCTCCGGACCTCGCGAAGCCACCTTCGATGTGCTGCCGGATTGGATCGCCAAGGCGCTCTCCGGGAAACGCGTGGCGCTGGTGGCTTTCGAACCCGATGACGCGGACCGTCTGTGCGCCGCCTTGGATCGCGTAGGCGCCCGCCCCAGGCTGTTCGAGGCGGGCGACTCCCCGGATTTCGGGCCGGTCAAGGACTGTAGCCTGGTGATGGTGCGGGTACGCCGCGAGACCATGGGCTCCCGGTGGCTCGCTCCGGACTCGCCGGCGTCGCCGGCGCAGCCTCTCCTGCTGGCGGGCGGAAGAGCGGACCTGCTGGCGTTGAGCCCCGCCGCGCAGGCGCGCGCGCGGGAGTTCCTCATCGACGGCTGGCAGCCCGAGGAAGTCCTGCTGCGCTGCTGTTTCGCGCTTTCGCGAGCCGCCGCCGCGGTCGCGGCCCCGCTCGCCGCGACTGTGGCTGCGGCCGCGGCCCCTAAGTCGGGGAAAGCCCCCCGAACGTCCGGCCCGCCGGACATCCTGGTGGCCGACGACGATCCCATCGTCCGCTCGCTGCTGCGTGGAACGTTCGAAAACTACGGCATGAATTGCCGCCTGGTGGGCACCGGGCCGGAAGCGCTGGAGTCCATCCGCCAGAAGCTTCCGGACGCCGCCGTGCTCGACGTCAACATGCCCGGCATGGACGGCTACCTGGTGCTGGCCGCCATCCGCGAGCAGGGGCTGCCGCTTCCCGTTATGCTGCTGACCGCGCGCTGCCACGAGAACGACATTTCCCGCGGCTTCACGCTGGGGGCCGACGACTACGTGGTAAAGCCCTTCAACAACGTGGAGCTGATCGCGCGGCTGAAGAGGCTGCTGCGGCGCTGATCCACCGTGGGATAAGGCTCCCGCCTTGTCAATCCGAGCGAAGCTCGGACGTTATGAGTGCGCCAGCGCCTCGCGCGTCTTCCTGGGCAGCCTGGCGAACACCAGGTCGTATGAGTTGCGCAGGCCCTGTTTGAGCTCCGCCACGGACAGCGCATCTTCGGTTTCGAGGGCCACCCACTGCGCCCGCGCCAGGTAAGGCGCCGGAATGATGCCGGGCCGCTCCACCATGGCCGCGAACTCCTCGGGGTCGCATTTGAAAGAGAGCCAGATGTCTCCCGGTTCGAGAGAGGCGATGGCGAAGATCTTGCCCGCCACCTTGAACACCAGGTTGTCGCCCCATTGCACGGATTCGGTGACGTGCGGGTAAGACCGGCAGCACCGGCGAACCAGATCGAGACTCATAGAGTGGGGCAGGCCTCCCGGCCTGCCTTGGTCAGGGCAGGCCAGGACTACTTTGCCACTCTTATCATTACCACGCCGTGCGAGGGCACTTCGGCGGAGTATTCTCCGCTCACGGAGCTCAGGTCCGCATGCTTCCATAGGTCGCGCGCTTTGTGCGAGCCCTGCATGCCGAGGTCGGACAACTTCACAGTCACCTTGGCGCTGTCGGCGCCCTTATTGAACAGGCCTACCGCCCGGCCGCCATCCGCCAGCGGACGAGCCCAGACTTCCAGGCTCCCCGTGTTGGCGGCCGTTCCGGGGGGTGAAATGCGCACACCTTGCGTGCCCAGTTTGTCCTGGTCCACGGCGATCACTTCCTTGTTGGTCAGAATGTCGTGGATGGCCGGCGTCATGGTGCGCAGATCGTTGCCCGCCAGCAGCGGCGCGGCCAGCAGCGACCACAGGCTCATGTGCGTTTGGTACTCCACGTCAGTCATGCCGCCGTTGCCGATCTCGAGCATGTCGGGGTCGTTCCAGTGGCCCGGGCCGGCGAACTTGGCGCGTTCGAGCTGCTGGCTGAACCCCAGGTTCGACATAGAGGCCCACCGGTCGCTGATGTCGCCCGTGGTGCGCCACAGGTTGCCGCCCACGCTGGCGCCCCATTCGCCCACGTTCTGCTGGCCATACTGGCACAGGCTATACACGATCTTCCGGCCGGACTTGAGCAGGGCGTCGCCCATCAGGGCGTAGGCCGCCTTCTGGGAGTCGGGGGTGTAGACCTGCGAGGCGCTGCACCAATCATACTTCAGGTAATCGATTCCCCAGGCCGCGTACTGTTTGGCGTCCTGCACTTCGTGCTTGTAGCTGCCTTCGTAGCCTGCGCAGGTGGTGGGTCCGGGCGAAGAGTAGATGCCCAGTTTCAAACCCTTGCTATGAACGTAATCCGCCAGGGCTTTCATATTCGGGAATTTGGAGTTGCTGGTGATGTTTCCCTTGGCGTCGCGTCCCAGTTCCCAGGTATCATCGATGTTGACGTAGATGTAACCGGCGGCCTTCATGCCGCTCGATACAAATGCGTCCGCCATGTCCCGCACATCCTTGTCGGTGACCCGCTCGGCGAACTTGTTCCAACTGTTCCACCCCATGGGTGGCGTCTTGGCGAGCCCGTTGTAGGAAACCGGCTTGGGCGCGGGCAGCGCCACCGGCGGCGCGGGCGGAGGGAGCGGCTTGGGGGCCTCGGTGGAAACGCGCGTGAACTCGCGCGTTTGCGACGCCCCGCCGCGGCCCGGAGGCATGGTCAGGATCAGTTTGTCGCCTTTGAGCGAAGCTGTGTAGGTGGTACGGACCGGAGCGCCGCGACCCGCGCCGGCGCCGCCGCGGCCGGGGCGCTCGACAACCAGGCTGAGCTCGCTGCCGTTGACCGTGCCTTCCACAATCGGGACTGGCGACCCGTTCGGCTGGGCTACGTACCCCGTGACCTTGCCGCCTTCCACGTTCAACGCCAGAATCATCTTGCGCGCTTCATCCACCGGCGACCATCGCGCCTCCCAACGGCCCGTCAGGTTCTGGGCGCTCGCCGCGGCCACCAGGGCCAGCGCGGCAGCGCACACACGTAACAATTTCATGAGATTCAAACCTCCAGTTTCATACGCCGTTCGATGCGCTCGATATCGCTGACCGGCCTCCGCCGCGAACGAATGCATTCCAGGAAAATCCGCCAGTGGGGCGCGCGGCTGTCGGCAATCCGGCCCCGCTCCGCCTCGCGGCGGAGGGTGGCATTGTCGGGCATGTTCACTGTTTTAGCAGGTTTGCCGGCGGCGCGGCCGAAGCGCACCGGGAGCGCCGGCCATCCGGCGCGAGTGGGCGGCGCCCGAAGTTATTCGCCAGCCACGCGGAACGTCCCCAGGAAGCTGCTGCGGCGCTCCGGCGCGCTCCAGGTTTCGCCCAGGCCGCCGCCCTGGTAGGTATTGGCTTCGGCGTAAGCGGGCATGGAGTGGTCGAGCTTCTCGCTGAGGGGCGGATAGTAGATCATCTCGTTGCCGCAATGGCGGTCGCCCTCGTTGAGCGCGCGGGTTTCGACCGAGGCCAGCGAGCCGGCGGTGAGCCGGGCGGCGCCGCCGTGGATGTTCCCATTCTCGATGGTCAGCTCGATGGGCGAGTAGTAGACCTTGACTACGTTCCTCAGCAGGTCGCCGCCCATGTAGCGGGCGAAGCTCTCGAGCGCGGCGCGCTCGGCGGCGCCGGCGCGGCTGTCGACGATGAGCACGGCGCGCGCGGGGTTGACCGGTTCGCTCACGTTGCCCAGGGTGTGCTCGGTGCGGACGACGCCCACCACCGAAAAGCCCGCCAGGCTCACGCCCTGCCAGCCTCCATGCTCGATGCGCCAGCCAAGCACCGCCTCCTTGCCGTTGATCTCGACTTCGCCGTTGGCGAAGCAAGGGCCGGTCCACACGTCCGCTGTGCGGGCCTCGATGTAATTGCCGTCGATGGCGCGGGCAGGCAGCCCGGCGGCCAGTGAAACGGAAACAGCCAGCGCCCCCACGGCGAGGCCGGTAAACACATTCCTCAGCATCCCAGTACTCCTCTGCTCCGATTATAGCCAAAACGGGCAGCCATGGCCGGGATTGCCGTGTGGGAACAAGCCTTCGGGCTTGCCCCCACATTGAATCCGCAGCGGCGTGTTGTTACCATTTGCGCCAGGAAGGGATTCCCCGGGGAGTCCAAGACGTCGGAGCCCCGATGCCGCGCAGTGGGCCGGGCATGCCCGGCCCCTACAGCAGAGGAGACCAGTAAACCGTGAAGAATATTTTGGATGGGAAAGTGAACCGCCGCGATTTTCTGGCGGCGTCGGCCGCCACCATGGCTTCGGCGGCGATTTCCGCCGGCGCCCTGGCCGCTCCGGCTCCCGCCGAGGAGTGGAAAAACCGGCATCCGGACATGACCTACCGGAGGCTGGGCCGCACCGGCTATATGGTCTCTTCCATAGGCATGGGCGGCGACGACATCGCCCCGGACAATCTCGACCAGGTCTACTGGGCCGTGGACCAGGGGTTGAATTACTTCGATACGGCCCCGGGCTACAACCGCGGACAAAGCCAGAAGGGCTATGCGGTGGTACACAAACAGCGGGGGCGGCAGAACTTCTTCCAGTCCACCAAAGTGAACGTCTTTCCCAACCGGACCATGACCTATTCGCGGCTCTTCCGGACGCTGCCGGACGACGAGCAGGCCAAAATCACGGCCCAGGCCGACGAAGAGATCAAAAGCAAGAAGCTCAACGAGCCGGACTATCTGGGCCCCTACTTCAACGGCCAGGAAGGCGGGCTGCGCTCCGCCATCATTTCGAACATCCTCTCGCAGAAATACGCCGATAAGGTGGACGCGCAGAAGGTCTACAAGCAATACATCGTCGATTCGGTGGAGGAGAGCCTCAAGGAGATCGAAACCGACCACCTGGATTGCTGCCTGATGCGCGGCGTCGAAACGCCCTTCGAGATCACCCACACCACGGAAGTTTTCGAAGCCTTCGAAACCCTGAAGAAAGCGGGCAAAGCCCGGTTCCTGGGCTTTTCGGCGCACTCCGATCCGGCCGGCGTGCTCGATGCGGCCATCGACACGGGCCAGTATTCGCTGGGGTTGTTCGCCTACCACTTCCTCAACGCCAAGCGCGTGGACCCGGTGATCGAAAAGGCCAAGAAGGCGGATTTCGGCGTGCTGTGCATGAAGGCCAGCCGCGTTCTCCAGAACCCGTACAATCGCCGCGAGATGATCCCCGAGCGGGTGGCCATCCTCAACAAGCTGGTTCCGGGCGAAAAGATGAACCTGTTCCAGAAGGGGTTCTACTGGGCGCTGCAAAACAAGAACCTGAGCGGCGTGGTGATCGGAATGACCACGCTGGCGCAGGCGAAGGAGAACGTTCCGCTGGCCATGACGAAGGCATAAACAAGTGGGGCGGGCCTCCTGGCCTGCCTCTTCCGTCCACCGAACATGCCTGAGCTGATTCCGTTCCGATGGCCGGCGTCCTGGAGCGACCCCGCGAAGCTCGATCTGCTCAAGGGGACGCCCATCAACTGCCTGGTGGGCGATTCGCCGCCGCCCTTCCCCCTGGGAAACCTGCCGTTCGTGAAGTTGGATAAGGACCGCCCGCCGGAGGGCATCGCGTTGCGCGAGGGCGTGTGGCCACGCGTGCTGCCCGCCACCAAGAAAGACGCCGCTGGCGGCGGCGCCACCGGCAGCGCCTGGGTGGACAATAACGCCTGGGTGGTGCGCCTGGCCCGCGTAACCGAGCCGGGCAAGATGGTGTGGCTCACCTACACGCCCCCGGGCGGCAATGAAATCGTGCCGCTCGACAGCTTTGTGCGGCCCATTGCGGAGGCCGAGGCCTTTGGGGGGCGATGGGTGATCGCCCTCGACAGTTTCTTCACCGGGCAACTGGACAAGCGCGACGAGAAGGCCCTGGCGCAATGGAAGCGGATGACCGCCGCCATGCGCTTCTTCGAAACCCGCCGCGAGTGGCGGGACTGGGAGGTCGTGGCGCCGCTGGCGGTGGTTTCCACCTTCGCCGGAAACGACAAACTGCTCAGCGAGGAGTTTCTCAATTTGGCTCCGCGGAGGCATCTGGCCTACCGGGCGTTCACCGTCCAGGACGTCGCCCAGGCATCCTTCGAGAAACAGAAGGCGGTGCTGTATCTGGAGACCACGCCGCCGCCGCCGGAGGTGCGCGCGAAGCTTCTCGAATTCGCGCAGGCGGGGGGCTTGCTGATCGCGCCCCAGGGGACGGTGGATGCGCCGCCGGAGGAACGCAAGGCCGAGCACACCCTGCGCCGCCTGGGCAAGGGGCGCGTGGCCATGCCGCTCCAGAAATGGGAGGACCCGTTCACCCTGGTGGACCAGGTGCACGTCCTGGTGAGCCATCGCGAAGACCCCGTGCAGGTGTGGAACGACAGCGACATGGATACCTTCTACGTCGCCAATCCGGCCGAAGACCGGGCGGTGGTACACCTGATTCCCTACGCCTCCGGCCCCACGCTGCCCATCACGCTGGGCCTGAAGAAAGCCTACCGCAGGGCCCGCGTGCTCACGCTTTCGGCGGAAATGGCGGTGCGGCCCGCCAGGGGCCCGTTGGGGTTCGAGATTCCGGTGCGCGAGTTTACCGATTATGCCGTGGTGGAGCTGGAGGCCTGACATGCGCGAACAACCAAGCTCATGGACCAGGCGCGAGTGGCTGGCCGCGGCGGCCGCGGCGAGCTTGGCCCGCGGAGCGCGCGCGGCCGCGCCTTCTTCCACCGTGGCCGTGGCGCGCTGCACATCCTACGACCACGGGGTTCCGGAAGCCCTGAAAACCCTGTTCGACCAGATCGGCGGTATCGGAAAACTGGTTTCCGGGAAGACCGTGGCGATCAAGATCAATATGACCGGCTCGTTGCGGGCCCGCACCGGCTACCGCTCCGCCTGGTTCACGCGCTGGACCCATCCAGAGGTGATCGGCGCGGCCGTGCGGCTGATCGGCGAAGCGGGCGTCACCCGCATACGCGTCGTGGAAGGTTCTTCCGAAGACGACCACCCGCTCGAGGAGAATTTCCTCATCGGCGGCTGGGACCCGGACACCATCCTGAACGCCGCCAGGAACGTGGAGATGGAGAACACCGGTTCGCTCGGGCTCGGCAAGGAGTACAAGACCCTGGACGTGCCTGGAGGAGGCCTGATTTACCCGGCTTTCGATTGCAACCACTCCTACGCCGAATGCGATGTGATGGTCTCCATGGCCAAGCTCAAAGAGCACGAGAAGGCCGGCCTTTCGCTCAGCCTGAAGAACATAATGGGAGCGCCTCCGGGCACGATCTACGGCGATTCGGCGGGCTATGACGAGCCCGCTGCGCGGCCCTACGGCGCGCGCACCATGTTCCACATCGGCAACCGGCAGCCGCCCGAGGGCACGCCCAAGGAAAAGGACGAGAAGTCGCCGCGCGAATTCGGCTACCGCGTGCCCCGCATCACGGTGGATATCGTGCGCGCCCGGCCGGTTCACCTGGCCATCATCGACGGCATTGAAACCCAGACCGCCGGCGCGGACGCATCCCTGGAGCCGGACGCCAAACGCAAGTTGCTCCTGGTAAAGCCGGGCGTTCTGCTAGCCAGTCTGAACCCGGTCTGCGCGGACGCGGTGGCCGCCGCGGTGATGGGCTTCAGCCCCACCGCCGCGCGCGGCGCCGCCCCCTTCGAGAACTGCGACAACACGCTCGCGCTGGCGGAACAAGCGGGCATCGGCGCCAGCGACATGGGCCAGATCGAAGTGGCGGGAACCCCGGTGGACAAGGTGCGGCTGGCGTTTCGCGAGCAGCGGTAGGCATCATCCGAGCCCATCCGGCTGGCGTGCATAATTTAGATATGCCTGTGGCCTACGATTTCGGTAGCCCTGAGTTCGACGATGCGGTGCGGGAAGCAGGCCACAAAGCCTTCGAAGAGGCGCTTGCGGCTGGGCTTACGGTCTTCTATATCGATGGCGAAGGTCTCGACGTGATGGAACAAGGCGACGGTCGAAGATTCGAGATCCGCTGGCTTCCGGGTGCCTGCTCTCGCGTCAACTCTTTGCGCGAGACGCGGCCACGTGCATGGGATAAACCTCGAAGCGGTTGAGGCCGCCGGCGACGGATGGGTCGTCTTCGCCGAATCGCCGGGCTTCCTCCTCGTCCACAACCTCCAGGATTGCCACACCGAAAGCTCCACCGGGAGCCATCACCGGACCGTAGAGAAGCAACTTGCCGCCATCAAAGCGCTCCCGGAAATACGCACTGTGTTTTTCCATCAAGGCCCTCTCTCCATCTGTTATGTCCCCAGGGAAGGTCGGCCGGGGCGGGATCAGCTTGAAATAGTAATGCTGTTTGTCCATGGCGAGAACATTGTACCGCGATGCTTCGGCGCGTCCTGCTTAGGGGCCGGCTGAGACCGGGCTGGAGGCGCCTGGGTTACCGGAACACCCCACGCCTGGGCGCCTCCGGTGGGGAGATCTCTTGTGTTCCCGTGCGGGTTTCCTCCGCCGGCGAGGTGGAGGCTGCCGGTCCAGCCGCTGCCAACATGGACCGGTCGGGATGCCGCGGGTCATAGTGCACCGTCACGGGCTCCCGCACAACCCGGCGGCCGCGCCCTCGGCTTCAAGTTCGCTGGGAATCGCCGAACGTTGGAACCCCAGTATGGCTCATTCTGAGGATAGTATTTGTAGTTGACAATAAGCAGGTGGCGCTGCAATAAGGAGTGCCGGTCCTCGCGGACCTTGGTGAACCTGATGGTCCCCGCGACGCTCGGACCGGAGGCGATGGCGCGACGTCTTAACATGTGAACGGCCAAGACCAGCAGCACGTACACTATCGGGAGGGCCCACCCTGCTAGACAAAACCGAAACAGCCGCGTTGACGCTCGAGGTAAAACCGCAGGTAAGAAGGAAAAGCGGACCCAATGCGAACGCCATCCCCGAGCCGTCCCCAGCGGATTGTTCGATCCGAATATCGTTTCAAGCATGGTCAAACCCGATTCCAGATCAGTCTATCATTGGGAAGGGAAAACGCGAACCCATTGTGAAGCGTATCCACATCGGTTTTTCGCCACTGGTCACCTACCAGTTGGGCCGTGCCATCCAGCCATGAACAGCCGGTGGTCAGCGTGACCGAATTCAAGGCGAAGTGCCTCGCTTTGCTTATGAGATCGACCACCAGGGCGGTACGATCATGTACCAAGCGCGGCCGCCCGATGGCTATGGTGGGGCCTGTCAGAAGGCGGCGGCTCTGGAAATCGCCCGAGGGTCTGTGGGCCGGCAACGCCCACATTTCGGACGAACAGCTAACCGCCGACAGATCGAGGTTGTCGGGAAGTCCTCCAGCAGAGACGCCGGCGTATACTGGTTACGTGAAGTTTCGCGTCATACTCGAATACGATCCCGAGGCGCAAAGTTACTCCGCCGTATGTCCGGAACTGCCGGGTTGCGCATCCGCCGGTGAAACGGAGGCGGAA
>CAVYEK010000001.1:0-70064 GCA_963767595.1 Terriglobia bacterium | reverse complement strand
TTCGCCCTCAGCCGCACCGGCCCCAGCAATCCGGCCGGCAGCGGCTGCAAGTTGCCCATGTCCTGATCCTGGAAGCGGTCGCCGTACTTGGCGATTAGAGGTTTGTAATCCGGCAATGGCTGGTGCGCCAGCGCATTGATGGCCAAGTTCGCCACCACGATCCGCAGGTTGTTCTCACCGGGATGCAGCAAGCTTGTGATTTCCAACTGATAGGGCGGACACCACACCGATCCCGCCCGTTGGCCATTCACGAAGACCACCGCGGCCTCGCGCACCGGGCTTTCCAGCATGGCTCTCATGCCCGAGCCGGACCGGCGTTCCTGGGCGGCCACGGGCGTGCCTTCGCCGAAGTCGAGATAGAGCGGGCGTCCCGATTTCAACAGCGAGTCATCCACTGTTATGGTCTTTTCATAAGTGGCTTGGCCGGAGAAGTAGCGTGTGGCCTCACTTTCCGTCCAGGAAACCAGCCGGTCCATATTCATGGCTTGCGCCGAACCGGCAAACGAGACTTTCCAGCCGCCGGAAAGATCCACCTGACCGAGGGAAAACATGTGCATGTCATACAGGACCCCCGCCAAAGGTCGCATCTTGCGCCCGGCTTCCAGGGAATGCTCCGGAAACACCAGCACCTTCGATTCGTACGGCGCCAGTTCCACGTGGACGGGGTTCGGACCCTGCGCCCTGGTGGTGGCGCCGGTGAACGGATTCCACCACGCAGGCGCCCCGCCTGTGACGCGGAACCCGGCCTCGCAGGTCACGGGGCGGTTGCTGGTGTTCACCAGGAAGTAAACCTCGGCATCCGGCAGGGTGCGGTGCACGAAGCCGATCTCGGGCGGTTCGTAGTACAAATCCGGCGTCAGCGCGGCGCGCAGGGCGGCGGCCAGGTTGCCGTTTGCGGGCGCCAGTCTCGCGCGGGCTTCGCCTCCGCGGATTGTGCGCGAAAGCTCGCGAATAGCGGCCGTCTCCGCCGCCGCTCCCATCCTCCCCGGCGCCAGCGCGGGCATACGTCCCACGGCGATTACTACGCCGCCCTTGCGCGCGTAGTCGTCGATTCTGCGGTACGTCGCCAGGGGAATCCGTTCCACATTCGGCAGCACCAGAATCGGATAGGGGATCCCAACTTGCGCCATGGCGTCATCGTCTATGAAGTCGAGGTTGTAGCCGGCGTCCAGGATGGCCGGAACCAGCTCCGGCTGGAGCACCGTGCGGGCGCCCTCGTTGATCGAGATCCGCCCCGGAGTGAAGCGCGCGTAAATATCGTCGGTGGGCAGATACACGGCCACGTCGGCTACCGGCTTCCCCTGGCGCAAAAGATAGCTGATCCGTTGGAGGTAGCGGGTAATATCCGGCATCACCAGCCACCAGGGGTTGTGATTGTTGAATACCGCGGCCGCGTAGAAATGCCAGCCCGGCTCGCCGGCTTCGGGCGGCGAATACGGCCAGCCGTGGCCGATAAGGTGGTTGATTCCCTGCAAGAAGTGCAGATCGGCTTCGGCCTTCATATCGAGCGGCGTGGCGCGGAACACCGGCGAATGCAGCCAGGTCCACGTTTCCGAAGAGGTCACCGGCCGGTTGTACAGGTGGCTGGCGGAAGAAGCCCAGCGCGTGGAGGAAAGCGTGCGCCACTGCGAACCCTCGCCCTCCGGCAAATCGACGAAGCCGTAGCTCGATATGTTCACCGGCGGAGTGCCGTAAGTCTGGGACCGGAACCGCGTGCCATGCGCCTGCGCCCACTCCCGCACCGGCGTGAGGTAGCGCTCGTTGGTAAGTTCGGTGAGTGTCTTGCCCCAGTCGCGGCGGATGGCGGCGCTGTCCGGAGTATCGAGAGCCAGAGCGGGAAGCAGCGGCGTCAGGTCATAGCCCCGGCGCTTCTGGAATTCGGCCAGGAAATCGGCGCTCCAATCCGAGCCGGCCACTTCCAGGCTGTCGCTGAACACCGCGTAGGGAGGGTTGGGGCCGAAGGCCTCCATCAGGCGGTCGCCGACGGTTTTCAAATGATTGTCGATGGCCGCGCGGCTGTAGTGATCGAGCACCAGGCCCTCGGCCCCGACGCCCGCGCGCTTCACCATCATACGCGTGCGGCTGAGGCTGAAGAACAGCGCCACGCGGGCGGACTGCGAGGTATCGGGCAGCCGCACCGTGGGGCCGTCGACGAGGGTCAACTGGCGAATGCCCTCGGCGGATTCGCGGCGCGGCTCGCCATTCGCCAGAAACGCGGCCAGGAGCTTTTCGCCCGCGCCCAGGCTCGGAACAGCCACCGTATCCGCCCCCGCCGGCACGGCCACGCGGTCCACGCGCAGCCTGGGAGACGCCATCTCGATGGACGTGTGCGGACCGCCGTAGGGCCATCCGCTGCCCAGCGTGATATCCACGCGCAGGCCCAGCCCGCGCGCAGTGTTGTTGGCGAACCGCACGTCGCCGATGAACTCGTCCGAGAGATACGGGAAATTGCGCAAGCCCCGCGCGGAGTCGTCCAGCGTCACCGGATAGACCGGCTGGATCTCCACGCCTCCGATCCCGCCCTCCTTCATGGCGCGCAGCTCGCGCTCCAGCTCCGGCTGGACCACGGATGGGCCGAACCACCACCAGCGCATCATGATTCGGGCGTCGTCGGGCGGATTTTCGAAGCCGCGCTTCACTTCCGCCAGGCCGCCCGGCGCGGCCTCCCGCTGCGCCACCAGGCACGCCGCCACCAACAGGAACAGGACCCCGAATACCGCCACGCTTCTTCGCACACGCATCATGCGCCTATCTTAGACGCAGACAAAGCGCGGGGCAACCGGGGTGCCTTTTTGACGAGGACGACCTCTTGACGCGGAGACGCGGAGACGCGGAGAAAATCGAGAAGAGAAGAAAAAAGAGAAGAAGAAACGACAGCCAAGCCGAAATCCGCCGAGCGCAGCCGCTGACGACTGGCTTACTGGTTGCCGCCATTTTCTTGCCATTCTCCGCTGTCCCCAGCGCCTCCCTTCTCGCACGTACTTACTCAATTCCGTTCTTCTCTTTTCTCTTCTCTTTTGCTGTCTTTTTCTTCTCGATTTTCTCCGCGTCTCTGCGTCTCCGCGTCAGAAGTTCGTCCGCGCGCCTCGCGTCTGCCAAAAACCGAACGCCTTTACTGCACGGATTTTCTCTTCTCTTTTGCTCTTTCTTTCTTCTCGATTTTCTCCGCGTCTCCGCGTCTCCGCGTCAGAAGTTCGTCCGCGCGCCTCGCGTCTGCCAAAAACCGAACGCCTTTACTGCACGGATTTTCTCTTCTCTTTTGCTCTTTCTTTCTTCTCGATTTTCTCCGCGTCTCCGCGTCTCCGCGTCAGAAGTTCGTCCGCCCGCGCCTCGCGTCTGCCAAAATGGTGGGGTTCCCATGACCGAACGCCTTTACTACACGGATTCCTACCTGCGCGAGTTCACCGCGCGGGTGGTGCAGCGGAGCCCCGATGGGCTGACGCTCTATTTGGATCGCACGGCCTTCTATCCGGCCTCGGGCGGCCAGCCGTTCGATACGGGCGCCATCGCCGGGGTTCGAGTGGTGGAGGTGATGGATGAAGGCGAGCGCATCGCCCATCGCGTGGCCGCGCCGATCGCCTCCGACACCGTGGCCTGCGCCGTGGATTGGAGCCGGCGCTTCGACCACATGCAACAGCACACCGGGCAGCATCTGCTTTCGGCGGTGTTCGACGGGCTGCTCGGACTGCGCACGGTGGGGTTTCATCTGGGCGGCGAGATATCGACCGTCGATCTGGAAGGTGGCCCGCTGGAGGCTCCCGGGCTCAGGGAAGCCGAGCGGCGGGCCAACGAAATCGCGGTCGAAAACCGGCCGGTCACGGTGCGGTTTGAGGATTCCGCCGAGGCGGCGGACCTGCGCAAACCATCGCCACGCGCGGGCGAGCTGCGCATCGTATCCATCGAAGGATTGGACCGTAGCGCATGCGGTGGAACCCACGTGCGCGCCACCGGCGAGATAGGCCCCATCCTGCTGCGCAAGATCGAGAAAGTGCGGCAGGCCACGCGGGTGGAGTTTCTGTGCGGCGCGCGCGCGGTGACGCGGGCGCGCGCCGATTTCGAAACCCTCGCCAAGGCCGCGCAACTGTTTTCCGCGCCGCTCGAGGAAACGGCGGCGCTGGTGGCGGCGCAATTGGAATCCGCGCGCGCGGCGGAGAAGGCCCGCCGCAAGCTGGAGTTGGACCTGGCGGGCTTCCATGGCAGGGAACTCTACGCCGCCACGGCCCCCGGCGAGGATGGCGTCCGCCGCGTGGTACGGCACGCCGAGCGCGGCAGCCTGGAGGAACTCCGCGCCATCGCCCAGAGCTTCACGGCGCAGCCCCAAGCGGTGTTTCTGGCCGCTCTGGCGGAACCGCCATCGGTGCTGCTGGCCGCCTCGGAGGATAGCGGGACGGACGCCGGCAAGGTCCTCAAAGCCGCTCTGGCAGCCTGCGGAGGGCGCGGCGGCGGGAACCCGCGCATGGCGCAGGGCAGCGTTCCCGAGAAAGAGCTGCTCGAGAGGGTCATCGAGAAGCTCTAATTCGAGATTTCGATTCTCCCCCCGGGGCTCACTGGGGCGGGGCGGGGCGTACCAGGGGAACCCGGAAGCCGAACCTCCGGCGGTACAGGAAACCGTACAACGCCAGGCCCAATCTGACGATGGATCTGGTCGTTAACCCCATGCTCGTTTTGCGCACCTTTTTGGATGAAGTCCCATGCCCGGCATAGATCCGCTTGAAGCCCAGGCAGAAAAAGACGTAGGCCACCGTCGCGGAAAAGGACCGCGAACCCAAAAACTCGCCCTTCAGCCTTTCCCGAATTGCCTGCCAGGAGTAGAAACTATCCCAGCACTTCTTGTTCTCGGCGATTAACTCTTCCCGGCTCATGCTGGGATGCCGCAGATAATCGGGGGGCTTGAGCGTAGTGAGCCAATAGCGGTCCCGCAGGAGTTGAGTCTTGTGTTTTGGGACATAGTCCGGACGCCCGGCGTTTTCCCTGTCGCGGACCATTTCGAGGTAATCCTTGCTTCCGGGGTAGAGGCCGTAGTTGGTGAACTGGGCCAGCAAGGCGCCGGACTCCAGAGCGAACCGGCGGGTGGTCTCGAGCGTCTCGGCGGTGTCGGACTCCAGACCGGAGATGAACGATCCCATCACCACGACGCCCCTTTCCTGAAATCTGCGGATGATCTCGACCATGTTCCGGCCGGAGGCGTTCCCCTGCTTATTGGCGCTGGCCAGGGTCTCCTCGGAAAAAGACTCGACGCCGATCAGCGCGGCCGTGATCCGTGCCTGCTCTTTCATGGCCGTAAAGTACTCTTCGTCGTCGATCACTTCGGCGGTCATCTGGCTGATGGTGAGAACGTTCTTGGGAACCCTCCGGCCGTACTCGGCGAAAAAACGCAACCGCTCCTCGCGCACGCGCTCCAGCTCTTTCCTCTTCTGCGGGCTGGGCTCGCGCGCGATCCGGCCCAGGGTAGACGGGTTCAAATTGTCGTCGGCGAAAGCCACCAGGCGAAAGCCCATGGAGGCCAGCTCATTGACTTCCTCGATGATGTTGGCGGCTGGCCGCAGACGCGGCTGGCGCCCGTCCATAACCCACACCGAGCAGAAATTGCAATTCTCCGGGCAGCCTGCCACGGTCTGCACGGTCGGAAACAGGTATTTGGCCGGGTTGAGCAGGCCCCACCGCGCCTTGAGCATCGCCTCGCCCGGGAGGCGGCCGCCATGATAATACTTCTGCAGGCGGTGGGCCAGCGCATCTTCCACCACCTTGCGCCAGATGACGTCGCCATTGCCGGTGACCACCGCATCGGCCCCCATCTCCAGCGGCTCATCCGGGAAGATGCTGGCGTGGATTCCGCCCACAATCACCGTCGCCCCCTTCGACTTGGCCTCCTTCACCACCCGGTAGCCGGCCACACAGTTTCCGCTGGTGATGCCAACCCCCACGATGTCTCCGGGCTGGACGCTCCGGGCCTTGAATTTCTTGATCGTCTCATCCACGATCACCGGATCGCCGATCAGGTCGGTTGGGGTGGCCTGAGCCAGCACAAACAACCACCTCGGGGTGACGTAGTTGTATCCGGCAGTGAACGTCGCGGGGTTTACGAGTATGACTTTGGGCACCTGCCCCTCCACGGAATCGAATTCGGACGAATTCTCTTTAATTACAGCGCACTTCGCGGCCGCGCCGCATCATCGGCTCGCGTTTTTCGACTTGGTCTTCCTGTTGGAAAGCGGCTCGCGCGGCGCGCCCTGGTTCAGCAGCTCCAGGATCTTGGCGCGCAGATTCTTCTCCACCTGGTCCGCCGCCAGGAACGGCTCATGACCTTCGTACTGGGCGCGGATCACGCCATCCCGGTCGATAAAGACGAGAAGCGGCATGACCGGGCCGACCATCGGAGGATGCTGCATGAAATCGAGCGCCGCCCTCTGCTGGTTGTAGCCCACCGGAAACGGCGGGTTGAACTGGCGCACGAACCCCGGAACGTCGGCCCGGCCCTGGTCTTCGATGGCCGACGCCAGAACCTGAAAGCCCCGCGGACCGAACTCGTTCTGGTCCTGGATCAGAATCCGGATGGTCCTCTGGCAATCCGGGCAGGTGGTCAGAATAAAGGCCAGAGCCACCACCTTGCCTTTGTATTGAGCCAGCGTCAGGTGCTGGCCGGTGGCCAGGTTGATGGCGAAATCGGGCGCTGGGCGTGGAATGTTCGCCGCCCGGATGGCGGGCGCCGCCAGGGCGAACACGCCCAGAACCGCGAAGGCGGACCGACGGTCTGGCATGGATCAATTAGTGTATCTCAGGGGGCAGGCCCTCCACGCTGGTGACCATGGCGCCTTTGCGCCGCAACTCGAAGCGGCCGTCATCGCCCACGCCGGTGGCCGAATCGGCGCTTTCGGCGTCGATGGCGATGCTTTTCCACTTCTTCCCGAGGACGTCCCTGTAAAACGCGAAGTAGCGGCGGGCCGCGTCTTCGCTATCCCACTCGGCGGCGTAAAGCAGCACGGCGCGGCCCTGCTTCTTGTTTTCGCGGATTTCGAACTCGCAGCCGCGCCAGTGCGGCGCCATCTCGGCGGCGGCCTCCTTGCCGGCGAACTGTTCGATCAGAACCGAATGGTCCAGCTCGCCCAGGGTCCCGCCCACCAGGGATTTGTAGCCGTGCGGAAGGCGCACTTCGGGCAGCGCCGGGGTGCTCGGCGTTTCGGATGCGAAATACCTTTCCGGATGGGCGATCTGCTGGGTGGACACCGGCGCCCGGCGGAAGACTTCGGCGAAGCCCGCGTCCCCGTCGCGCCGCACCACGGCGTTCTGGAAGAGCATCCCCTCCACGTACGGGAACACCAGCGTCCGGCGCAGGTATAGCGGGGAGCTGTCGAACACCGGGAATTGGCCGCCGTCGGATTCGTTGAATCCGCTCATGCCCGGGGCCAGCTCGGGCGATTTCTTGAGCGAGTGGCCCGTCTTGCGGGCCAGGTACTCGCTCATCAGCCAGGTGGCCTGGCCCTCCATCACGGCCAGGCGGGCGGTGGCGCCATCGTCGTTCTTGCGGCCCTCGCGGATGTACCTCCCCAGATGGAAATTCTGGTCCGCCAGGGCGTGCGACAGCTCATGCGCCAGCACCGGCTCCTGGTTCGCGGAGGGCGTGGTCTCGGTGATGAACAGCTTCTTCCGGTCGTAGTCGTAGAACGCGGCGGCCTGTTCGGTGAGCAGATCCACGGTGTTGGAGCCCAGGTCGAAGTCCGGCGGCACGAGCCCGAATTTCTTGAGGGTCAGCTCTTCGGCGCGAATATCCTCGGGGCTGGCCGCCTCTTTCACGCGCTTCTTCAGAAACTCGTTGACCTTCGCCTTGCTGATGAAGTCGCAGGGCACGGGGTGGCGCAGCTTCATGCCGGAAATCTCGGTCAGATCCCGCGAGATCTCGCCGGCTTGGGCGCACAAGGCTTTGGCCCCGGAATCCGTCTGCGCCGCCGCGCGCAGGAAGAATATCAGGACCAGCGCCGCGATGGCGCGCAGCCGGCGGCGCGGGGACGCGGGAAGAAGGGAGCCGGTCATTTCGCGCGACCCAGGGATCCGGGAGCCCCGGCCGCGCATCCGGACGCTTCTTCTCCGGGCGCTATGCATGCGCCATCTCGACTTGGGAACACCTTTTCAGAATACGGTACAATGAAGGCTCAATCCAATTCCATGGCAGGAGAGTTCTTTTGGCGGACGACAAGCTCTACAAGGCGGAGTATCTGGGCAGTGGGACCTTCGTTTTCAGCAAACCGAAGCGCAAGAAAAGCAAAATCCGGCAGTCTCATTTGAGGAATCCCGAAAGGGGCTCGCGCAAGCCGTAGTGGGATAAGGCTCCAGCCTTGTCAATCCGAGCGAAGCTCGGACCTGGGTCAATCCGAGCGAAGCTCGGACACGGCCGGCAAAAGCACAATCCTAACAGCCCGGAGTCCAATCCCATCCGCCGTTCGGTCGCGCGGCCACCCGGCCCACGCTGGGGAACGGGAAATGGAAAGCCATCACGCGCATGTCCTGGGCGGCGGCGCGCTCGATCAGGTTGCGGCGCGTGGCCAAAGCCGTCTCCGCGGAAAGGTCGAACCCGTTCTCCCATTCGGGGTGTTCCAGGTGCAGCGGATGCACGGCCGCGTCGCCTATGTTCAGCAGGCGCTGGCCCTCGGAGGAAACCAGGACCGCCAGGTGTCCCGGGGTATGGCCCGGGGCTGGGACGGCCGTGACGCCGGGACATACCTCGATTTCGCCGGCCATCGGCTCCAGATGAAAGCGCAATCCGGCCAGGCAGCGCCGCGCGCCGGCGGCGATGGAAAGTCCCACCTCTTCGGGAACCCGCATCCCGCTCAGATCGGCGCGCGGATTGTTCCAGAACTCCAGCTCGCGTTCGGCGAGAATACAGCGGGCATTGGGGAACACGGGCCGTCCGCGCGCATCCACCGCTCCGCCGATGTGGTCGGCGTGCGCGTGGGTGAGAATCACCGTGTCCACGTGCCGCGGCCGGATGCCTTCCATTTCCAGGCGCGCCACGATGGCCCCTGTGGTGCTCGACGCTTCGCCGGCTCCCGCATCCACCAGGACCACGCTCCGCCCCGTCTCAATGAGCAGGCAGGTATAGGGGCAGAGCACGTTCTCGAGAGGCAGGCGGCGCTCCGCCAGGGCGCGCGCCAGGCACACGCGATCGGCGTTCGGAAAGAACCAGGGCGACGGATAGGAGAAGTAACCATCCGTCAGAACCGTGCAGTAAACCGAGCCGACCTGGAACCGGTGCGAGCCCTCGGGCATAGTACCGGGTTACCGGAAAACGAGGCAAAAGTCAAAAAAACTTTGCCAACCGCCCAAAAAATCAGATCTTGTGGAAGTTGAACCGGTAGCCCAGAATGGCCTTGATCAGCAGGTGATCGGTGGCCTGCGTGACGCCCAGTCCCACCCCGAAATTGAACTCCCATTTGTCGCCGAAATCCACGTCCAGGGCGGGTATGATGTCGTGCTGCTGCTCTCGCAAGGGGTCGAAACCGGTGATGGGGCCGTAGCCGCCATAGTATTCCACGCCGGCCGCCACTCGTTTGGTCACGTCGTAACTGAATTTCACGTTGGGAGAGAACCCCACTCCCCTCGTGGCGTCCGGCCCATGGAACGATCTTTCCAGCGCCGGATTGAAGGCGAAATACCACTTGTCTATTTTCTTGTCGATGATCGGGCGGATTTCCCAGGTCCACGTGTCGGGCGAAATGTCCGGCCGCTGGTAGCCGAACTCCATCGACAGGCTCAGGCCCACGGGCAGCCCATAGCGGTCGGGAATGGCTATCCTGGGACGAATGTGGCTGCCCACCCACATCCAACTGCCATCCGGCTGGATGCTGGTGAAGAGGTAAGACCCCAGCTCGAACCACTCTCCGAAGCCGTGGGTGACTTCCAGGGTTTCATGCTCGGCATGGTTGGTGGGGAGCACTCCGTCCGCTCCGTGGGCCCCCTGGGCGGTGAAGTTGCTGTGCAGTTCCACCATGGTGACGTCCTTGGGGACCAAGTCGGAACCGTAGACCTGCACTTCGTAATTGCCCTGAGCGAGCGCCGCGGAAACGGCGCAGCCCAGCAGTGCGATAGCTACTATGGCGTAACGCAAAGTCGACCCTCCTCCCATTGTGGGGCAGGCGCTTTCGCCTGCCAGTCCCGGGGCCTCAGCCGGCCGCCGCCTCCCCGTATATCTCCAGCGCCTGGCGCGCGGTGCTCTCCCAGCTAAAGCGGGCGGCCTGCTGGCGGCCCTTCGAAATCAGATCGGCCCGCAGCCCCTCGTCGAGCAGCACGTCCTGGATCCCACGGGCGATATCGAACACGTTCACCGGATTCACCAGCATGGCGGCGTCGCCCACCACCTCCGGCAAAGAGCTGACGTTGGAAGCCACCACCGGCGTGCCGCACGCCATGGCTTCGAGCGGCGGCAGCCCGAAACCCTCGTAGCGCGAGGGGAATACGAAGGCCGCCGCCGATTCGTAGAAACAGCGCAGCGTATCGAACGGGACGAACCCCAGGAAGCGGACCGACTGCTCCACGCGGCTCTTGATCACCGTCTGGCGCACGGCCGGGTATTGCGAGATGGTATCGCCGATGATCACCAGGCGCAGGTCCTTGTAGACCGGATGGGAAGCGAGTTGCCCGCGCACCACCGCGAACGCTTCCACCAGGCGCGGCACGTTTTTGTGCCGGCGGATGTTGCCGGCGTACAGCAGGAACGGGTGGTTGATCTGGTAGCGCTCCATGATGCGCCGCCGGTCTTCGGCCCCGGTGGCGTGGGCCGACTCGAGAAAACCGGGATCGGGGGCGTTGTAGACCCTGCGGATGCGGTTTGGCGGCGCGGCCAGCAATTTCTCCACATCGCGCTTGGTGGCTTCCGAAACCGCCATTACGCGCGTGGCGCGCTCCAGGCCCCGGCGAAAGCGGTAGCGGTGGAAATGCATGCGGAAATTGGGCTTGTCCTCCGGATAGAGCAGGCTCGCCATGTCGTGGATGGTCACCACGTAGGGCCGTGCCAGGAGCAGCGGCACGCGGTTGAGGGGAATGTGCGTTAGGTCGGGCGAAAGCCGCCGCACAAACAGGGGGAAGGCGATGTTGTCGAGCAGGTCGTTATCCACGCGGTGGTAAACCGCGGAGTGGAAATTCGGCGGCAGGCCCGCCAGGATTCGGGCGTCCTCGGGCGCGCTGACCAGGGTGTACCGGTTCACTCGATCGATGGCCCCCAGGGCGTGGGCCAGGCTGCGTATGTACGTGCCGATGCCGAAATCCCGGATGCGGCGGGCGTCGATGACGATGTGCAGCGCCATGGGGCGGCTCTAGGCTCGCACGGAGTCGAGCTTCCAGGTGTAGAGCGGGAAGCGGGCGGTAAGCAGGCCGACCCGTTGCCGCACCGAGGCGATGACATCCTCGTCGGCCATGTGGTGGAGCGTTTCCGCGATCAGCGCGCCCACTTCGCGCATCTCCGGCTCCCCGAAGCCGCGCGTGGTGACGGCGGGAGAGCCCAAGGCGGATGCCGCTGGGGTTCATGGGCGGGTTGACGTCGAAGGGGATGGCGTTCTTGTTGACCGTGATGCGGGCCCGGTCGAGCGCCTGCTCGGCTTCCCGGCCGCGAATGCCTTTGGAAAAAACGTCGAGCAGCAGCAGGTGCGTATCGGTGCCTCCCGACACCACGCGGAAACCGGCGCCCGATCAGCGTCTCCGCCAGCACGCGGGCGTTGGCCACCACTTGCTTCTGGTAATCCACGAACTCCGGCTGCATGGCTTCCAGGAGACAGACCGCCTTGGCCGCCAAGACGTGCACCAGCGGCCCGCCCTGTATGCCGGGGAAGACCGCCTTGTCGATGGCCGCGCCGAACTTTTCCTTGGCCAGAATCAGGCCCGCGCGAGGGCCGCGCAGGGTCTTATGGGTGGTGGTGGTGACGATGTCGGCGACATCGCAGGGGTTGGGATGCAGGCCGGCGGCCACCAGCCCGGAAATGTGGGCCATGTCCACCAGGAACACCGCGCCTACGGCGTCGGCGATCTGGCGGAAGCGGGCGAAATCGAGCGTGCGCGGGTAGGCGCTCGCGCCCGTAATGATCAGCTTGGGCTTGTGCTCCTGGGCCAGGCGCTCCACTTCGTCGTAGTCGATGCGCTCGTCGTCCCGGCGCACGCCATAGGGCACGATGTTGTAGGTCTTTCCCGAGAAGTTGAGCTTGTGGCCGTGGGTGAGGTGGCCGCCGTGGGCCAGGTTCAGGCCCATCACGGTATCGCCCGGAGAGAGCACCGCGGCGTAGGCGGCCTGGTTGGCCTGCGAGCCGGAGTGCGGCTGCACGTTGGCGTACTCCGCGCCGAAGAGCTTCTTGGCGCGCGTCCGCGCCAGGTCCTCGACTACGTCGGTGAACTCGCAGCCGCCGTAGTAGCGCTTGCCCGGATACCCTTCGGCATACTTGTTGGTAAACACGCTGGCGGTGGCTTCGAGCACCGCTTCGGAGGTGAAGTTCTCGCTGGCGATCAGCTCCAGTTGGGAGTGCTGCCGCTCCACCTCGTGCTCCGATAGCCTCGTAGATTTCGGGATCGACCTCGGCCAGGGGCCGCGCCATTCGTTGCGCTGCATTCATAGGGAAAATCCTCCTTGCGGCGAATCTCTCACGGCGTGGCGGATAACTTCGCCGCGCTCCATGGCCGCGATCTTCTCCAGCCGCCGGGCGTGCCTTCCGCCGGCGAACCGCGCGCTCAGAAACACGTGAGCCAGATCGAGCGCGCGGATCTCATCCACGTACCTGGCTCCCAGGGTCAACACGTTGGCGTCGTTGTGCTCGCGCGTGAGCCGCACTTCGTCCTCGCATTCCGCGGGGGCCGCGCGCACGCCCTCCACCTTGTTGGCGGCGATCGCCATGCCGATGCCCGTCGAGCACACCAGGATGCCCCGCTCGCAGGCCCCGCTGGACACCTCGCGGGCCACCCCGCGCGCGAAGTCCGGGTAGTCGCAGGGCTCCGTCAGAATCGGTTCCGAAATCCGTTACCTGGTGGCCTTCCTCGGCCAGCGCGCGGCGCAGCTTCTCTTTGAGGACAAAACCGGCATGGTCCGCGCCAATGGCGATTCGCATAAGTGGAGAAGCTTCGATTCTACCATGCTAGAATTGTTTTTTCCCTTTCCAACCCTATGCTCTGGAGCAAGTTGTTCATTCCGACGCTGCGCGAGAACCCGGCTGAGGCGGAGGTCGCCAGCCACCAGTTGCTGCTCCGCGCCGGATACATCCGCCAGCTTTCGGCGGGCCTCTATAATTACCTGTTTCTGGCCCAGCGCTCGCTGCTCAAGATCCAGCGGATTGTGCGCCAGGAGATGGATGCCATCGGCGGGCAGGAAATGTACCTGCCGGCGCTCAACCCCGCCGAAGTGTGGCAGGAGTCCGGCCGCTGGGACATCATGGGCGACAACATGTTCCGGCTCAAGGACCGCTTCGGGCGCGACCTGTGCCTGGGGATGACCCATGAAGAGATCATGACCGTCATCGCGCGCGGCGAGCTGCGCAGCTACAAGCAGCTTCCCCAGATCTGGTATCAGATTCAGACCAAGTTCCGCGACGAACCGCGCCCCAAGTCCGGCCTGCTGCGCGTGCGCCAGTTCATCATGAAGGATTCGTATTCCTTCGACATGGACCAGGCGGGCCTGGACGCCGCCTACGAAAAGCACTTTGAGGCCTACCGCCGCATCTTCGACCGCTGCGGTTTGCAGTACACCGCCGTGGAGGCGCATTCGGGGGCCATGGGCGGCAGCCAGTCGCACGAGTTCATGGTCGAGTCGGACGCCGGCGAGGACTTCGTCGCCCGGTGTTCGGCCTGCGGCTACTCGGCCAACCTCGAGAAGGCCGTGGCCACGCCCGCCGCGCCGGGCCGGCCCGATCCCGAAGGCGACCTCGCCCCCGAGGAGTTTCACACCCCCGGCCGCAAGACCATCGCCGAGGTGGCCGCCTTCACGGGGCTGCCTGAGACTTCGCAGATGAAAAGCCTGGTGCTGGTGGCCGACGGCCGTCCCGTCCTGGCGCTGTTGCGCGGCGATCATCAACTGAGCGAGACCAAGTTCGGAGCGGTGGCCAACGACCCCGAGTTCCGCGCCGCGCGTCCCGAGGAGATCCGCGAGTGGTTCGGGGCGGAGGCCGGCTCGCTGGGGCCGGTGGGCGTTGGTAACATGGTCATCCTGGCGGACCAGGCGCTGGCGGGACGGCGGAACATGATCGCCGGCGCCAACAAGGACGACTATCACTTGCGCCACGTCACCCTGGGTGAGGATTTCCAGGCCGAGATCCGCGACCTGCGCCAGGTGGCCGCCGGCGATGGCTGCCCGCGCTGCGGCCAGCCGCTGCGGGTGGTCAAGACCGTCGAGGTGGGCCACATTTTCAAGCTCGGGTATAAGTACTCCGACACCATGGGCCTGCGGGTTCTCAACGCCGACGGCAAGGAAATCACTCCCATCATGGGCTCTTACGGAATCGGCATTGAGCGCATCCTGACCTGCGCCATCGAGCTGTTCCACGACAAGGACGGTATGATCCTGCCGCCCTCCATCGCCCCCTTCGACGTGGTGATCACGCCCGCCAACAATTCCGACGCCGCGCAAATGGAGACGGCGCGCAAGATCTACGAGAGCTGCCTGGCGCTGGGGCTCGATGCCCTGCTCGACGACCGCGACGAGCGCCCCGGAGTGAAGTTCAAGGACGCCGACCTGATCGGCGTGCCGTGGCGCGTGGTAGTGGGCAAGAAACTCTCGAGCGGCATGGTGGAGCTGGTGGAGCGCAAGACCAGGAATTCCACGGACACACCCATAGACCAGGCCGCCGCGGCGGTGAAAGCGAAACTGGCGTAGAGTGGGGCAGGCCTCCTGTTCTGGCCTGCCTCTGGAGTTTCTACATTTTTGGTGAGATCTCCGCGCCTTGTGGCCACCATCCGTTTGGAGTCGTCCACTACCCAGCCCGGAGGGCGAAACATCTTAGCCCACGGCGCAAGCCGTGGGGAAGAGGTCGGCCGGCCGCCTAGCCCCGGAACGGGGCGTAAGTCTATGCCACACTGTTTCGCTTCCCTGCTCGTCATTCCCGAGGAAGCATGGGATCGAATACGACATGCGCGACCTCTGGGGCTAAGAACCGCCTTTCGCCCCGTTCCGGGGCTCGCATTCTCACGTGCGCTTCCACACGGCTCACGCCGTGGGCTAGCGTCTTTCGCCCTCCGGGCTTCGGAAATATACAGACTCCAGGGGCAGGCCTCCTGGCTCCTGGCCTGCCTTGGCTAATCTCCGGCGGGTAGGCCTCCCGACATGTTTTGGCTCAGCCAAGGCAGGCCAGGAGGCCCGCCCCACCCAATCCTGTGTATCATCGTGGTGTATGACGCGCAGACAGATGTTTGCCGCGGCGGCCGGCGGGTCCTTCGCCATGGCCTCCGCCCAGGAGCCGCCTAAGAACTCCTTCTTCGAGTTGCGTTACTACCATATGCGCAACAGCCGCGCCAACCAGGTGCGGCGCACCACCGAATTCCTTTCCCAGGGTTACGCGCCGGCCGCCAAGCGGGCGGGAATCGGGCCCGTCGGAATTTTCAGCGCCTCCATTGCCCCGGAGACGCCGTTCCTCCTGGTGGCTTCCGGTTACCCGTCCCTCGCCGGTATGCAGACTTCCCTCGAGAAGCTCGCCGCCGACGCCGAATACCAGAAGGTGCTCGCCGATTACAACGCCGCCCCCGATCTGGCTTATATCCGCATGGAGAGCGCCCTGTTCCGCTGCTTCGACGCCGTGCCCAGGATCGAGGTGGCTCCCACCGAAGGCCGCGGCGCGCGCACCTTCGAGCTGCGCGTCTATGAATCCGACAATGAAACCACCCTGCGTCGCAAGGTCAAGATGTTCAACGAAGGCGAAATTGCGATTTTCCGCCGCGCCGGTTTGCAGCCGGTGTTCTTCGGAGAAGCCATCGTAGGCTCGAACCTGCCGCGCATCACCTACATGGTGGCCTACGACGGCATGGCCGGGCACGACAAAGCCTGGGCCGCCTTCAGCTCCGACCCCGAGTGGCGCAAGCTCAGCACCGCGCCGGGTAACTCCGATGCGGAGATCGTGGCCAATATCAGTAACTCGATTCTCAGGCCCGCCGCGGGCTCCGAGATTCGCTAGTGGGACAGACCATCGTCTTTTGTGGTCTGTCGGGCTTGAGAAGCGCCTCGGCGTTGACAGACGACAAGAACCGATCGTCTGTCCCACCCGGCCCAAGCTCTTACTGCCCTGCTTTGGCGCCGATCTCCTTAAGCAACGCAGTCGCTTTATACGCCTTGTTCAGCGCTTCCACGATTCCTCCGGCGTCCACGTGCACCGCGCGGGCCTGATCGTCGCTGTATAGGTAAGTGACCGGCAGGCTCTCCAGGTTGCCGTCGAAGGTAACTCCCACTAACTCGCCGCGCTGATTCACCACCGGGCTTCCGTAGTCGCCGCCGCCTATATCGCCGGTGCTCACGAAATCGAGCGGCATCACGGCATTGAGTGACTCCCTTATGTCGACCCATCGATCGGAAACCTGCCAGGGCCCCTCGTTGTCCTTGCGGTAGTACAGGCCGCTGAAGGTGGAGGCGCAGGGCTGCGTCACTCCGGCGCGGTCCACGTACCCCTTGACTACTCCGAATTCGACTCTCGGCGTCCCCGTGCCATCCGGGTAATCCGCGGCTCCGAAGAGCTTCAGCCGGTATTGCGCGATCTTCTCGGTGGCGGTGACTTCGAGCGTCCCGATGATCTCCTCGCGCTGTTTGCGCAGACGCTCGGCGGGGGCCTCCAGAGCCGCCGCCAGGGCGATGATGCCGTCGCCGGACCCGAGCGCCGCCTCGTGATTGGCGGCCAGGCGCCGCCGCTCCGCCGCGTCCTTCAGGTGGCTCGCTTTCACCATCTTCTCGGCCGCCTGCTTGGGGGTCGCGCCCGCCAGAATGGTCTTCAGGGAAACTTCCTTCTCGCCCAGGCTCACCAGCTCCACCAGGTACTGGGTCAGCATCAGGGTTTCCATCTCGTCGTTGACCGGATCGTCGGATTGCTCGAGCGCCTCTCCGCGGACAATCTGCCGCGCCATGCGGAACAGGCGCGAGCCGGGGGCCGCGAAGCCTTCGAGAATCTGGTATGACTTCTCCGAAGGCGTCCATTTCTTATAGGCCGCCGCCACCTCGTCCCACACCTTCCCCGCTTCCGCGCCGGTCTTCGCGGCCCCCTCCACCGCGCGGCGGATCTTGAGCTCGAAGTTGGTCTTGCGGGTGGACAGCCGGTCGTCGCGCAGCCCGATGAGCTTGCCCGCGTCCGATTTGTACATCGTCAAAAGAGCGGCCAGGGTGGACTGCGCCGCGCGCAGGTTCGCCTCGCTGGCCACCGCGAAGGTGTTCAGTTGCTGGATCCGCGGCTGAAGTTTGTTGATGTGCAGCGGCAGTTCGGCGTCGCGGTAGAAGTTGAGCTGCGCGGATGTGGACAGGCGTCCGGTGGGGCCGGGGTTGCCGGCCATGAATACCAGGTCGTTTTCCTTGATGCCCTCGGCGCTCCACTTCAGATACTCCGGCGTGGCCGCGGGCTGGCCGTTTTCGTAGGCCCGTAGAAAAGCGATATTCAGGCCGTAACGCAGGTAGGAGATGCTGTCGCGCTCCTTGCCGAAGAAAGCGATGGTGTATTCGGGCGCGAAAACCAGCCGTATGTCGGCGTACCGCCTATAGTGATATAGATCGTACCGGCCGCCCGAAAAGAGGCGCGCCACCGCGCACACATCCCCGGTCTTGGCGGCGCACTCCTTCTCCAGGCGCGCGATGGCCGCATTGCGCTGCGGCAGCGATTGGCCGGCCGCCTTCACCGCGTCGCTCACTTCCTCGATCTTGATCAGGACGCTCGCGTCCATTCCCGGGCATTTCAATTCGGAAGCCCGATCGGGCGCCTGGAAGCCGTCCCGAAAATAGTCGTGCTGGGGAGAGCTGAGGCTCGCCAGGCACGTCCCCGCAATCTGCCGGCTGGTGAGCAGCAGGCCGCCGGGTGAAACGAACGCCCCCGATCCACCGCCGATCTTCACCGAGGCCAGCCGGAGGTGGTCGAGAAACGCGGTTTCGACGTCCAAGCCGTGCTTTTGCTTCACCGTCGCGGTGGGGAACTGGTTGTAAAGCCACAAGCCTTCATCGGCCGGCGCGGGCAGCGCCAGCAGGGAAACGAAAAGAAGCGCGGGATATCTCACGACAGGCTGATTCTCCGCGATTCGTGGGCCGCGCGTCAAGAGAGAATTCGTATTGCGGTCAACTATTCCGCCGAAAAGATTCAATGGAACTTCGAGGGCCGTGGACCGGAATCAATATTAATAGGGGCGTTGTCGATTTTCCGTTGAAAGAGACGACTCCCTTGGAAGTCGACGTTCATTACGGTCGCTCAAGTAACTTCAGGCGCTGGGCGTCCGCCACTGTAGTGAGCGTTTATCACGGTCGGTGGGGTAATTTCATGCGCTGGGCGTCCGCCATTTTCTTGATTCCGGCCGTCTGCAGCCCCTGGCTGCGGGCGGCCCAATTCAGCGGTTCGGTGCGGGCCGCCGACCAGCTTGTGCCGGGGGCCACCGTGACCGCTCGCCAGGGCGAGACGAAGGTGACGGTCTTCACCGACGAGAACGGCCGTTATTCCATGGATCTCGCGCCGGGCGTTTGGGATATTCAGGTGGACATGTTCGAGTTCACTCCGGCCAGCGGGCAAGTGGAAGTCGGGGCCGCCGCTCTGACGCGGAACTGGGTGTTGAACATGCCCAAGGTGGCGGCGCGGGCCGGGTCGGCGGCCATTGCTGCGGCGCCGGTCACGCCGGTCACGCCGGCCACCGGCGCGGCTGCCGGCCGCGGGCGCGCCGGCGGCAGGGGTTTCGCGGGACGCGGCGGCCGAGGAGCGCAGGGCGGCGCCGCGGGGCAGGGCGCGCAGCCTGCCGCCACGGCGCCCGCCGCTGGCGGCGCGGCGGGTGCTTCCACCGCGACGGCCGGCCGCGGCTCTTCGGATTCCACCAACCTTATCGATATTCTGAACAGCCCGGGGACCCAGGCCGCGCCGGGCTATCAGAGAGCCGCCGTACGCCAAACCGAACAAGGCCAGCAGGCGGCCGCGGCGGTGGATGCGACAGCCGAACAGAATACGCCCCTGGCCCCCGACTCCGCTTTGGACGACGAAGATGCGTTCCTGGTCAATGGCAGCGTGAGCGGAGGGCTGGGGCAATCGAGCGACGACGAAACCCGCCGCCAGGCAATGGCTGGCCGCGGCGGCCCCGGCGGCCCCGGCGGCCCGGGCGGAGGCGGCGGCGCGGTGTCCGCCGCCCAGGGTCTGACCAACTCGGCGGGGCTTCCTCCTGGAATGGCCGCCACCGTGACCAATGACAGCCTGGGCTTGGGCGGCTTCGGAGCCACCGCCATCAGTGGCGGCTTTGATGTGGGTCCCACCGGCGGCGGCCGTGGCGGCGCCGGCGGCCTGGGGGTGGGCGGCGGCGGCGGGGGTTTTGGCGGATTTGGCGGCGGTGGCGCTGGCGGCGGTGGCGCTGGTGTGCGGCGGCGGTGGCGGTGGCGGTGGCCGTGGCGGCCGCGGCGGCGGGGGCGGCCGCGGCGGGCTCGGCGGACGGGGTCCCTACAACGGCCAGTTCGCCAGCTTTGGAAACCGGCGGCGCACTACTCCTCCGCTGACCGGATCGGTGCAGTTGAACGTGAGGAACTCCGACCTCAACGCCGCGCCCTATTCCCTCAACGGGAAGGCCGTGCAAAAGCCCTACTCCGCCAGCAACACCATCAACGCCAATATTGGCGGGCCTCTTCACATCCCCAAGATTGTGAACTGGCAGCGCGCCCAGTTCACCCTGAGCTTCTCCGGTTCCCTGAACCGCAGTGGCAGCAGCATGGTGGGCTCGGTCCCCACCGCGGCCGAGCGCGGCGGAGATTTTTCGCAGGTTGGCGCCACCCCGCCGGTGCTGTACGACCCGCTCAACAGCGCGCCGTTCCCCAACAACGCCATTCCCGCATCGCGCATCAACCCCGCCTCGGCCGGTCTGCTTGGCTATTTTCCGAATCCCATCTACCCCGGAATCGTGCAGAATTACGGCTTCGTCATCACCAACCCGAGCGCCAGCCGCAGCGTGGGCGTGCGGTTCAATGCGCCGTTGAATAACAAAGACCGGCTGAACTTCAATTTCCAGAGGCAGACCAGCGATTCCAAGTCCCACACGCTATTTGGTTTCCTCGACAGCAGTATCGGCGCGAATTTCAGCTTCTCTACCAGTTGGAGCCACAGCTTCGCGCCGCGTCTCAACAACAGCGCCACCTTTTCCACCAGCCGCTCCTCCTCCATGGGCACTCCCTTCTTCGCCAACGGCGCGAACATCGCCTCCCAACTGGGCATTGCGGGAACCGAGCAGATCCCGCTCACCTATGGACCGCCGAGCCTCTCCTTCACCAACTTCTCGGGCCTGAGCGACGGCTCCTCGACCCAGAGCCACAACCGGACCACTGCTTTCAGCGACTCGATCATTTACGTGTTCCGAAGGAAACACAACTTTACCTTTGGCTACTCCTACAATCGCCTGGAGACGAACAGCCTCAACTACGGGAACGCGCGCGGCTCGTTCAGCTTCAGCGGACTGCTCACCAGCGAATTGGACGCTGCCGGGCAGCCGGTGAAAGGGACCGGTTACGATTTCGCCGACTTCCTGCTGGGATACCCGCAGTCCACCTCGCTGCGATTCGGAACCAGCCTCTATCCCCGCGGCTGGTCCACCAGCGCCTACGCGCAGGACGATTACCGCGTCGCCGCCGGGCTCACCATCAACCTGGGTCTCCGCTACGAGTTCTGGGCCCCCTACACCGAGCTGCGGGGACATCTGGCGAACCTCGACGTGAGCCCCGGCTTTACGGCGGTCTCGGTGGTGACCTCCGGGGAGAACGGACCGTACTCGGGGAGCCTGCCGAGCAGCATCGTGCGCCCTATGCCCAGGGACTTTTCGCCGCGCATCGGCGTGGCATGGCGGCCGTTCAAGCGGTTGAATACCATCGTTCGCACCGGCTATAGCATTTTCTACAGCGGCTCCTCCTACGCCCAAATCGCCGGCCAGATGGACACCCAGCCGCCGTTCACGACTTCGGTTTCGCTCACCACTTCAGTGGCCGCGCCACTCACCCTGCAAAATGGGTTCCCGTCGTATCCCAACATCCTCACCAACACCTACGCCATCGATCCCAACTTCAAGATCGCGTACGCGCAGATCGCGAATCTCAGTCTCCAGCACACGCTGCCGCACGGGTTTGTGCTCTTTACGGACTACATCTGGACCAAGGGCACGCACCTGGGAGTTCTGGAGAGCCCCAACCGCCCGGTCAACGGTTCCATCTCCAATCAGCAGCTTCAGATCTCCAACGCCACCAGTTTCACCTATCAGACGGACGGCGCGAACTCCATCTACAACGCGGGACAGGTGCAACTCACCAAGCGGCTTTCCCGCAGCGTCTCGTTTACCACGCTGTACGTGCGTTCGAAATCCATCGACGATGCGTCGAGCTTCAGCGGCACGGGTGGCTCCTCGGTCGAGTTTCTGAACGACCTGCGCCTGGAGCGCGGCCTTTCCACCTTCGACCAGCGGAATAGGCTCTCGGGCAGCTTCCAGCTTTCCTCTCCCGTGGGGGTTCGAGGATTCATGCGCAGCTCCGGCTGGAGGACCCAGGCGCTCAAGAACTGGAACCTGGCCGCTACCTTCAGCGCCTCTAGCGGCGCGCCGCTCACGGCGTACGTCTCCGGCAACCTGGCCAATACCGGCGGCCTTGCGGCTGGAGGGGGAAGTATCCGCGCCGAGGCCACCGGGCTGCCGATTCATGCGTCCGGCTACACTTACTTCAACCTGGCCGCATTTACCACGCCGCCCTCGGGCCAGTTCGGCAACGCCGGCCGCGACACCATTCCGGGCCCGTTCATCACCTCGTTGAATGCCAACATGAACCGCGCCTTCCGCTTCGGCGAGAGCCGGCGCACCCTCAGTGTCACCATCACCACCAGCAACGTACTCAACCACGTCTCCATCACCGGCTTCGGAACCACGGTGAACTCGCAGACCTACGGCCTGCCCACCGCCGCCTCCGCAACCCGCACCGTGTCGCTGGCCATGCGGTTCGCTTTTTGATGCCTATGCCGAATAAGAGCTTTCAATCCACAGCCATGGTGGCGCTGGCGCTGGCAGCGGCGCTGGCGCAACAGCCGGCCGCCCAGAGACCCGCGGCCCAGCCGCCCGCGGCCGCCAAAACACCCGTGGCGAACGCCGGCACGTTCACCTTCCAGGCCAATGCCAATCTGGTCATTGTCGATGTCACCGCCAAGGATAAGTCCGGTAAGTCCGTTGAGGGACTGCGCCAGGAGGACTTCACCGTGCTCGAGGACGGCAAGCCGCAGAAGATCGCGGTGTTCGAATACCAGCGCATCTCCGACACCCCGGAGCCTCCCCAGGAGATCAAGCTGGAAGATCAGCTCCAGTTGCCCGAGGCGCCCAAGACCACCATCACGGCGGCCACGCCGGGCCAGATCCAGTACCACGACAAGCGGCTGATGGTGTTCTTCTTCGACTTTTCGTCGATGCAGATTCCCGAGCAGTTGCGGGCGCAGGACGGAGCGCTCGATTACCTCAATAAGCACGTCACCAAGGACGACGTGGTGGCGATCCTGTTCTATGCCAGCGCGGTTCAGGTTTTGAGCGACTTCACCGACGACCGCGACGTGCTGACCCGCGTCATCCGAACCCTCCCCATAGGCGAAGCCAGCGAGCTGGCCGGGTTGGCCGACACGGGCGACGAAAACGGCGAGGATACGCAGGCGGCGTTTGTGGCCGACGAGACCGAATTCAACATATTCAATACCGACCAGAAGCTCGCGGCCCTGGAGCAGGCCGCCCGCATGCTGAAGCCCTTTCCCGAGAAAAAAGCGCTGATCTACTTCTCCAGCGGGGTCACCCGGACGGGCCTCGACAACGAGGCCCAATTGCAGGCCACCATCAACGCCGCCGGCAGGGCGAACGTGGCCATCTACGCCATCGACGCCCGCGGGCTGATGGGCGATCCTCCGGGCGGCGGCGCGAGCAAAGCCGGGTCGCGGGGAGCGGGAATTTTCAACGGGTCGGTATTCAACTCCCAGCGCTCCAGCACCCTGGCTTCACAGGACACGCTCTATACTCTGGCCGCCGAGACCGGCGGCAAAACCTTCTTCGACAACAACGATATAGGGCTGGGCATCGTCAAAACCCAGGAGTCCATGGGCAGTTACTATCTGCTGGGTTACTACAGCTCCAACAATGCCATGGACGGCAAGTACCGGAAGATAGACGTGAAGCTGAGTAACTCCTCCAAGCTGGTGGCCAAGCTGGAGCACCGGGAAGGCTACTACGCCGAGAAGACCTGGGGCAAGTTGAACGCGCAGGACAAGGAGCAGCAGCTTACCGAGGCGCTGTCGGCCGGCGATCCCGTGACCGATTTGCCGCTGGCCCTTCAGGTGAATGCCTTCCGCATCTCATCCACCGCCTACTTCGTCCCCGTGTCGATTAAAGTGCCGGGTTCGGTTGTGGCCCTGGCCGCCAAGGGCGGCGCCAGCGTCACGCAGCTCGATTTCGTGGGTCAGGTTCAGGACGAGCGGCACGCCGTGGTGGGCAACGTCCGCGACAATATCCAGGTCAAGCTCGACCAGGCCGGCGCGGCGGCCGCCGGGCGAAAGAACTACCAGTACGACGCCGGCTTCACCCTCGAGCCGGGCCAGTATCGCATGAAGTTCGTGGTGCGCGAGAACGTCAGCGGCAAGATGGGCACGTTCGACACGCGCTTCACGGTGCCCGACCTGAGCGCCGACACCTCGGGCCTCAAGCTCAGCACCATCGTGTGGAGCAGCCAGCGGGAGCCGGTGACGGCCGCCGTGGGCTCGGCGCAGCGGTTCGCCAGAAGAGAGATCGTCGCCAATCCCCTGATCGTGGGCGATCAGAAGATGATCCCCAATATCACCCACGTGTTCCGGCGCACCGGGAGCATGTACGTGAACTTCGATGTCTACGACGCCCTGCCCGATCCCGCCAACAGCCGGAGGCGCCGCGTGAAGGTCTCCATGAGCCTGTTCAACGAGAAGAACGTGAAGACGTTCGAGGTGGGTCCGCTCGATGCCACGCAGCTTTCGCCTACGCGTCCCGAGGCTGTGCCAGTGCAGGTCGAGGTGCCGCTGCAAGACATCGCCCGCGGCGAGTACATGTGCCAGATCAACGTGGTGGATGAGGTAGGACGCAAATTCGCGTTTCCGCGGGCCAAGCTGGTGGTGCGGTAGCTCGTGGGGCGGGCCTCCTGGCCTGCCTCGCCGTTTACGCCACCGCGCGCTCCTCTTTTTCGAGCGCCTCGTGCAGCAGCATCTTCAGGTACGTCTGATACCCCAGGCCGCGGCGCGCCGCGAGCTTCCGCGCCCGCTCGATATCGTCCGGCGGCAGCCGTATGGACGTCGGCCGCGCCACCCCGGGCGCCGGCCGCTTGCCCTTCAGGCCGTGCTCCTTTGCAAACTCAAACGTGGCGTCGCTCGTCTTCTCGATCCACTCGACCTCCTCAAGCTCGCTATGGAATTCAGGGACGTTCCGAATCCCGACGACGCCGTCGCCCCTATCGTAGAGCCCCAACTTGTCCCAAAGCTTTCGCATCTTCAAACTGGCCATGAATAAAGCCCCCTCTTGTTCTTCTTCAGCGGGAACGCGGTTACCGCCCGAATACACCCGTGCCGCACGGTATACACCAACTCCAACAAGCGGCCCCCATTCGTGGTGGCGGCCACGCGCGTGCGGACCTCCCCTTTGATCTCGTATTCCGCGACGAACACTGGGTTGTTCATCCCCTGCTCGAATTCCTCCGGCGTCACGCCATGCCGCGCGATGTGGCTCCGGTTGGCGTCGTCCCATTCGAACCTGTTCCGCTTCCCGGCCACGTACTACATTGTAGCTACACCCAGGGCCGGGCACAAGCCGGGCCGCGACGATTCCAGCCGTGGAGCGGGCCTCCGGCCTGCCACGCCGGCGTCCTCGCCGGCGTTCTTCCGGCCGGCCCCGCATTGAGACCGGCGCCGATACCACTTAGAATGTGGAGCGAAGGAGCGCCACCATGAAAGCGCTTATCGGATCGAAATGCCTCGTCTGCACCGCCGCGGCCCTTGCGCTGGCGGGGACATGGGTGGTTTCCGGCCAAAGCTCGGGCGATGCCCTGGAGCGCGGCTTTGCCAACCCGCCGGACAGCGCCAGGCCGCGCGTCTGGTGGCACTGGATGAACGGCAACATCACCAAGGAGGGCATCAAGCTGGACCTCGAGTGGATGAAGCGCGTGGGCATCGCCGGCATGCAGAACTTCGACGCCTCGCTCAACACGCCCCAGATTGTCGAGAAGCGGCTGGTTTACATGACCCCCGAGTGGAAGGACGCCTTCCGCTACGCCGCCACCCTCGCCGACCAGTTGGGCCTCGAACTGGCCATTGCCGGCTCGCCCGGCTGGAGCGAGAGCGGCGGCCCCTGGGTGCCGCCCGCCCAGGCCATGAAGAAACTGGTGTGGAGCGAGACCCGCGTGGAAGGCGGGCGGCCCTTCACCGGCGCGCTGCCCAAGCCCCCCACCACCACCGGACCGTTTCAGAACATTCCCCGCGCCGGCGCCACCGCCGAGTATTACGCCGATGCCGCCGTGGTGGCCTATCGCGCGCCGTCGGACGACGCGCCGATGGCGGAGCTGCAGCCCAAGGTGACCTCCAGCGGCGGCTCCTTCGACCTGGCCGCGCTGACCGATGGCGACCTGGTGAAGTCCACCACCCTCCCCGCCGCGCCGGCGGGCGGGAAAGCCTGGATCCAGATGGAGTTCTCCAGACCTCAGGCCATTCAAGCGCTCACCATGGTCACCGGAGGCGGCAGGGGTGGCCGCGGCGGCGGCGCCACCCAAGCCCTGGAAGCCGGCGACGACGGCCAGCAGTTCCATACCGTGGCCACGATTCCCGCCGGTGGAGCGGCCCAGCACACCATCGCCTTCCCGCCGGTCACGGCCCGCTTTTTCCGCGTGACTTTCGCGGCCGCGCAGCCGCCGGCGGCCGGGCGCGGCGGCGCCCCCGCCGGATACCAGATCGCGGAGCTGGTCTTGCACCCGGGCGCGCGCGTGAACCGCTTCGAGGAGAAGGCCGCTTTCGCCGCCGTGCCCGACCTCTACGGTTTCGCCACTCCGCCGGCGGCGGCCCAGGATGCCGTCCGCAAGGCCGACGTGCTCGATCTGACAGCCCGGATGAAGCCCGATGGAACGCTCGACTGGACCCCGCCGGCGGGACGCTGGGTGGTGCTGCGCCTGGGTGATTCGCTCACCGGCGCGCGCAACTCCCCGGCCTCGCCCGAAGCCACCGGCCTCGAGGTCGACAAGCTCAACCGCGGCTTCGTCAAGGCCTATTTCGACAACTACCTCGGACAGTATAAGGATACCGTCGGCGGCCTGATGGGCCAGCGCGGCCTGCGCTTCGTGGTCACCGATAGTTGGGAGGCCGGAGTCACTAACTGGACCGACGATATGATCGCCGAGTTCACCAAACGCCGCGGCTACGATCCGCGTCCCTGGCTGCCGGCCCTCACCGGCCGCGTGGTGGAGAGCGCCGAGTCGACCGACCGCTTCCTTTGGGATTTCCGCAAGACCATCGGCGAGCTGACCGCCGAGAACCACTACGATCAGCTCACCGCCATCCTTCACCAGCGCGGCATGGGCCGCTACAGCGAATCGCACGAATCCGGCCGCGCCTTCATCGGCGACGGCATGGAGGTAAAGCGCGGCGCCGACGTTCCCATGAGCGCCATGTGGACCCAGTCGCCGGGCGTCAACAACGTGCAGTACGGGGCCAACGCCGATATTCGCGAATCCGCCTCCGTGGCCCATATCTATGGCCAGAACCTGGTGGCCGCCGAGTCTCTCACCGCGGCCACCGGGGCCTGGTCCTGGTCGCCCGAGACGCTCAAGCCCACCGCCGATGCGGAGCTGGCCGCCGGCCTGAACCGCTTCGTCATTCATACCTCGGTCCATCAGCCTGTGTCGGACAAGATTCCGGGTCTCGGTCTGGGGCAGTACGGCCAGTGGTTTACCCGCCATGAAACCTGGGCCGAGCTGGCCAAACCCTGGACCACCTATCTGGCGCGCAGCTCCTTCATGCTCCAGCAGGGTAAGTTCGCCGCCGACGTCATCTATTTCTATGGCGAGGATTCCAACCTCACCGCCTTGTTCGCGAGTAAGTCACCCGACGTGCCGGACGGGTATAACTTCGACTACGTCAACGCCGACGCGTTGATCCACCGCCTTTCGGTGCAAGGAGGACGGATTACTACGCCCAGCGGCATGAGCTACCGGGGGTTGGTTTTGGATTCCTATGCCAGGCATATGTCGCTGCCGGTTCTGAGGAAGATTCGCGACCTGGCGAATGCCGGCGCCGTGGTAGTTGGCGCGAAACCTATGGATAGCCCCAGCCTGAGCGACGACCAGGCGGAGTTCCGCGCCATCGCCGGCGAGGTGTGGGGTTCGGGCACCGGCCGGCGCGCCTGCGGCAAGGGCGTGGTCTACGCGGGCCAGACCGCGGCCGAGGCCCTCACCGACATGAAAGTGGCGCCGGACTTCGATTACGCCAAACCGCAAAGCGATACGAAGCTGTTGTTCGTACACCGCATCCTGCCGCAAGGCGAAGTCTACTGGGTGGATAACCGCAATAACCGCGCCGAGAGCCTCGATGCCACTTTCCGGGTGCGGGGCAAGGCCGCCGAGTTGTGGCATGCCGACACGGGCAAGATCGAGCCCGCATCTTACCGCACCGCCAACGGCCGTACCATCGTGCCGCTGCGCTTGCAGCCTTACGAAGCCGTGTTCGTGGTGTTCCGCAACCCAGCGGCCGCGCCCTCGCGTACGTTGCCGGTGTGGACGGACACTCCCATGGCCACGGTGGATGGTCCCTGGGAGGTAGCCTTCCAGCCGAACCGCGGCGCGCCCCCGAAAATCACCCTCGATAAGTTGACCTCCTGGAGCGATAACTCCGATAGCGGAGTCAAGTTCTTCTCGGGTACGGGGACTTACTCGAAGACCGTCCAGGCTCAGGCCGGCTGGTTCAAGAAAGGCGCGCGGCTGTGGCTCGACCTGGGAGACGTGAAGAACCTGGCTGAGGTATCCGTCAACGGCAAGCCGCTGGGCATCGTGTGGAAGGCGCCGTCCCGCGTGGATGTGAGCGCCGTCATGAAGCCCGGCCCGAACACTCTCATAGTGAAGGTGACCAACCTGTGGGTCAACCGGCTGATAGGCGACCAACAGCCCGACGCCCCCAGGAAGTACACCTACACCGCGCAGCAGTTCTACCAGCAGAACTCCCCGCTGCTGCCCTCCGGCCTTCTGGGGCCGGTGCAAATCATAAGTTCGGCGAAGTAGAGCGGGCCTCCGGCCTGCCATGCCGGCATTTGTGCCGGCATTCTTCTCCGCTGCCGCTTAGCGCCGTAGGGGCCGGGCATGCCCGGCCCGCGAGGTAGCAAATCACTCGGTCGAGGTAGGGCGAGGCTGACAGACCACGAAGAACGATGGTCTGTCCCACCTTTCGCCGGGACTGAGTCCTATTTCGCCGCCAGCTTCAGCACCGTGACCGAATACGGCGGAAAGGTCCGGCTGAAGCTGGGTCCGAAGTCCTCCGCCGCCGAAGTCACGGGCGCGATTTTGTCCGGCGCCGCGATCGAGTTCGTATCCTCCTGGCTGGCCCCCGCAAGGGTAATGACCTGCCCTTTGGAGGCCACGCTGGTCACGCCCTTCACCTCCACGCGCACCAACTGCGGCGCGCCGGCGCGGTTCACGATCTTCAGGTAAATGGTCCCCGCCTTGCTGTCGCGCGAGGCGCTGTAGAACAGCGTGGGGACCTCGCGCGCGGGCGGCGCGGCGGCCGGAGGTCCACCGCGGCGTCCCGCGGCCGGCGGCTGCCAGGTCCGCGTGGGGATGCTCTGCCCCGCCACCGGCAGGGTCACGTCTCCCCGGTTGTTGTTGAACATCTTCTGCACGTAGTACGAGGGCGACCCGTAGCTGGTCATCGCATCGAAACCAATCAAGTCCGTGCGCCACTGCATGGCCCCCGGATTTACGTTCACGAACAGGGGAGCGTAGGAAGACATGACCACCAGGTCCGAGTTTCGTTCCAACCCCGCCAGCCACGCCGCGTCGCCCAAAGCGGCGCTCATGTTTCCGGTCGGCTCGCCCACGCGCGTGGCGTATTCTCCCACGAAGACCTTGGGCCCGGTGCGCGGACGGTTGTCGTAGTCGTTCGCATGAGAGGCCATCTCGTCTTCCGAACGGCGATAGTAGTGTTCGTCCACCACGTCCGGGACGCGTGAGCCGGCGGCGGTCGAGGAGACGATCTTGATCTTGGGATAGCGCGCCTTGATGGCGTCGTAGAACTGCGCGAAGCGGCCTTCGTAACTCCCCTTTTCGTTGTCGAACTGATCTTCGTTGCCCACTTCCACGTATTCCAGATGGAACGGCGCCGCGTGCCCGTCCCGGACGCGGCGCGCGCCCCAGGTGGTGTTCCTGTCGCCGGTCGCATACTCGATTTCGTCCAGCGCGTCCTTTACATAAGGTTCCAGATCGGGCCCCGCCTTCACCCGCTGCTGGCGCATGGAGTACCCCGCGTAGACTGCCATGACCGGCTGCATGTTCAGCTCCTCGCACCATTCCAGGAACTCCAGCAGGCCCATGCCGTCGGAAGACCAGTATCCCCAGGCGTCGTTCATGTGGCCGGCCCGCGCCGATACGTCGCCCAGGGTCTTTTTCCAGTCGAAGCGCGTCTCGATGGTGTTGCCTTCCAGGTAATTGCCGCCCGGAAAGCGCAGGAAGGCCGGTTTCATGTCCGCCAGAAGCTGCGCGATGTCTCTACGGTTTCCGTTGGACCGGTTGTCGAAGGTTGGAGGAAATAGCGAGACCATGCCGAACCACACCGCGCCTTTGCCGCCGGCGGAAATCAGCAGGTGATTCTTCGCGGAGGCCGGAGCCTGGGCCGAAGCAGTCAACCCCAGTTCGTATTTCTTCCACACGCCGGTCGGCGCCGCCACCTGGCCGCTGGCGTACGCCGCGCCGCTCTCGTCGCTCACAATCGCCACCGTGATGGGCCCCTTGTACTCGGGGCTGGCCTTGGCGTAAAAAGAGGCCCGGTATCGCGTCCCGGGCCGCACCGGGATGCCCCAGAAACCCTCGTTGGCGATACCCACCCGCTGGCTTCCGCCGGCCTGCGCGATGGTCACCTTGAGGCTCGTCGCGATGGCCTCGTTCAATGGCTGGGAGGGGTCGAGCGAAATCGCCCCCGAGCCGCCGCCCTCTTCCACCAGCCGCCAGTGCGCCGGCGTCTTCGCGTCTTCCTTGAAGCTGCGGTTGCGAACCAGCTCCGCATAGAGCCCGCCGTCGTAACAGAAGTTGATTTCCTCGGTCATGAGGCCGTACAACATGGGGCTGACCCGCGCCCCCGGCCGGCCTGCGTCGATCTGCAGGACCGGCCCCGGAACCGCTTGCCCGAAAAGCCCGCCGGACGCGCCGGCCACCATGGCCGCGGCCGCCAGTCCGAGGATGAGTATCGCGCGTGGAAGAGTCTGCATGATTGTGCCAACGCGAGTGTAGCGCCGGGCAGAGGGCATTTCAAGAACCGCTTCCGCCCGCCTCATACCAGCCCGCAATTCCTGCTAACCGCCCCGGAATCCCGTAGTCTAAAGTACAGCCGGATGGAGCAGACAGACGCAGCCCTGGTCGGCCAGGCGCGCGCAGGCGAGCCCGACGCGTTTCGCTTGCTGGTGGAGCGCCACGCCCGTTCTCTGTTCGGCCTGGCGTATCGCATGACCGGAAACGAATCGGACGCCGAAGACGTGGCGCAGGAGAGCTTCCTGCGCGCCTACCGGCAGCTCAAGAGGTTTGACCAGCGGGCCAGCTTCGGGACCTGGCTGTATCGGATCGCGGTGAATTGCTCGCTCGACCTGATCCGCTCGCGCGGACGCCGCATGGAGGTGTTTGCCCCGGCCGGGGATGAGGCGGTGGATCCGATCGCCGAGGCGCCATCCAAAGACGCCGGACCCGAGTGCCTCGCCTTGAGCGGCGAAATCCGGCGGCGCGTGGCCGCGGCCATGGCGCGGCTGAGCCCCACCGAGAGGGCTGCATTTGTGTTGCGGCACTTCGAGGGCATGCGAATCGAGGAGATGGGCCGCGTTCTGGGCTGCCAGCCCGGCGCGGCCAGGCACAGCGTGTTCCGCGCCGTGCAGAAATTGCGGCGGGCTCTGGAGCCCGCGGTGAGTACCGTGAAATGGACCATTTGAGCGAGGAAGATTTGATTTTGCATTACTACGGCGAAGAGGGCGACCCCTTGGAGACCGGGCGGCATCTGGAAGAGTGCTCCGAGTGCCGGGGCCTCTACGCTTCGCTCCAGGGCGCGCTCGACGCGGTGGACCGCGCGCCCGTGCCCGAACGCGACGCCGAGTATGGCGCCCTTGTCTGGCAGCGGATTGAAGGCCGCCTGGAGTCCCGGCCGAAGGTGTGGTGGTGGAGCAACCCCTGGCGCTGGGCGGCGGCCGGAGTCGCGTTCACTGGCCTGCTGGCGGCGGCCTTCCTGGCCGGCCGGTTCCTTCCCGGCAGGCCCGCACCGGCCGCGGCGGCGGATTCGCAGGTCCGCGAGCGCATCCTGCTGGTGGCCGTGGGCGACTACCTGGAGCGCTCCCAAATGGTGTTGATCGAGCTGGCCAACGCCAATGCCAACGGCGGGTTGGACATTTCCGCCGAGCAGGCTCGCGCCGAAGACCTCGTATCGGAAACCCGGCTCTATCGCCAGACCGCCGCACGCACCGGCGATGGCGCGGTGGCCGGACTTCTGGAAGATCTGGAGCGCGTTCTGGTGGACATCACCCATGAGCCTGCGCACCTCTCGCCGGAGGCTGTGGACAAGCTGCGCGAGCGGCTGCAATCCGAAGGAATCATTTTCAAAATGCGGGTGTTGGGTAGGAAAGTCGAGCGCGAGGAAGCGCCCGATGAGCCCCCTGCCCGCCAAAGACTCTGAGAAAGGCCAAGATCACTATGCGATTGCGAATCCTCATTTCGATTGGCTGCCTGCTGGCGCTGGCCGGGGCAGCCGTGGCCCAAGCGCCCGCGCCCGTCCCGGCGCCGGCGCCATCCTCCCTGCCAGTTGCATCCGCGGCGCCCTTCGGTATCTCGAACGACCTTATGAGCGCGATGGCGCTCCAGGCCTCTGCCGCGGCGTCCCAGGAGGCCCTGCAGCATGCGATGGGGATTCAGGACAAACTTCAGGAGGCCCTGCAGCATGACATGGTGCTTCGTGACAGACTTCAGCAACAGATGGTCAAACTGGAGCTACAGCTCAAGAGCGGCGGCCTATCCTCGCAGGCCGCCCAGGCGGCGAAGGACGAACTTCGCCGGGTTCAGGACGAACTCAGCAGCGTGCAGGAGGGGTTGGCCGCTCGTATGAGCGCCGACTCCTTCTACGCACGAGGCCAGAGCGCGCTCGACGGGCATCGCTGGGACGAGGCGCTGAACGATTTTACCCAGGCCGCTGCAAAAGGCGGCGCTCGCGCCGACGGCGCCCTCTATTGGAAGGCCTACGTGTTGAATAAGCTGGGCCGCCGCGACGACGCCCTGGCCGCCATCGCCGAATTGCGCAAGTCCTACGCCGCCAGCCGCTGGCTGGACGACGCCAAGGCGCTTGAGATGGAGGTCAAACAGGCCAACGGCCAGCCCGTATCCCCGGAAAGCCAGACCGACGAAGACCTCAAGCTGATGGCGCTCAACGGCCTGATGGAGTCCGACCCCGAGCGCGCGATTCCCGCCGTCGAGAGTCTTCTGAAAGGCGCGCAGCCTCCCCGGCTCAAGGAACGGGCGCTCTACGTTCTGGCCCAGAGCAGCTCGCCCAAGGCGCGGCAGATTGTCGAGCAGGTGGCGCGCGGCGGAGCCGGAAACCCCGACCTCCAGGTGAAGGCCATCACCTACCTTGGCGCGGCGCAGCGGGGGATCGTCCCCGGCGCCCAGGGGCGGGAGAGCAATGCCCAGGTTCTCTTCGACATCTACAAATCGAGCAATGACATCAACGTCAAGCGGGCCATTTTGAATTCCCCGAGCATCAACAGCGACAGCGACCGGCTGTTACAGATCGCCAAGACCGAGAGGAATCCGGAGCTTTTGGCGGATGCGGTGCGGCGCCTGGGCCCGCTGCTTGCTTCCAGCGCCGACGCGCTGACGGTGATCTATAACGCGAATCAGGACAAGAACGTCAAGCGCGCCATTGTGGATGGCTTTTACTCGCGGAACAACGTGAAGGCCCTGGTGTCCGTGGCGCGCGCCGAACGCGATCCGGAAATGGCGCGGTACATCGTGGGTCGCCTGGCCAGCATGAAATCGCCCGAAGCAGCCGACTACCTGATGGAGATCCTGAAGAAGTGAATCCGGCCGCTCGGAGGGCGAAACATCTTAGCCCACGGCGCCGGCCGTGGAGAAAAGTCTGGGGCTGAGAACAGCCTTTCGCCCCGTTCCGGGGCTCGCATTCTCACGTGCTGTTCCACACGGCTCACGCCGTGGGCTAGTGTCTTTCGCCCTCCGGGCTTCGGAAATATACAAACTCCAGGGGCCGGGCGTGCCCGACCCGCCGCTCAGCGTGCTTCGCCGGGCAAAGGGAGGAAATCAGGCGGTCATGCCGCTACTTGCCGGCCTCCTGATTCAGCATTCGCCTGGACTGCTGATCCTTGAGCTGCTTCTGCACCGCCGCCATCGATTTCTCGAGGGTCCTGGTGCGCTCGGTTTGGGCTTTCAGGTCCGATTTCAACTTGGCGGTCTGCTTGGCGAAATCCTCTTGCGTCTGGCGCAGCTCCAGGTTCCCGGTGGTGGATCCCGGCTCGAGCGGTTTACCCAGAAAGCTGGTGGCTTCGCGCACCACGCGCCCGTCGGGCAGGCGCGCGCTGAGGGTTATGTCGACCCTTTCGGTGCGACGGGCGTAGGTGAAAACGCCGGCCTGGAGATGCGCCGCGTCCAACTCGTTGGCGTGCGGCGCAGTGCCGTCCAGAATCACGAGCAGGCCTTCGGCGGCCTGCCGCACGGCGGGCGAATTGCGGTCCCAGCGGATTTGCAACTGGCCGGCCAGGTCGATGGCATTGAGGCCCAGGAAGAGCGGCGGCGGCTGCTCGGAATGGCGATATAGAGCCGCCACGCGCGGCAGCCACAACGGCCTGGTCTGAAACGCCGCTCCGGCCACCGCCAAACACCCTCCCAGTATCGCGAGCTTCAGTACGGCATGGCGCGAACTCCCCGCCGACGGCGTTTCCAGGAACCTCGGAATAGTCGGCTCTTGCTCGTCCGGCTGCTCGTCCGCGGACGTCGCAAAACGGCTCTTGGCCATGGGAGCCGGGGTAATGGCGGGCGCTTCGGACTGGACTGGGGCGGGCGCCTCGGGGACGGGCTGCGCGGCGGCGGCCGATTGGGCGCCCGGGGCGGGCCGGACCGCCAGGGCTTCCAGCACGAACTCCCGGCCGGCGACCTCTTCGGTCATGGATCCATCCGCTTCTCGGAAGAAGAACGCCGCCCTTGCCGGGTGAAAGATGTGCGGCCGCAACACTAGCGCGGTCTGCCAGGGCTTGAGGAAGTACTGGGAGTGGATTTCCCGGTCCGCTTCGGAGAGGAAGATCTCGCTGCGCGTGTGGGAGTGATACCAGCCCACGGGCTGCCGTTCCGGGGGACCTTTCGCGGCTTCCGCCAGAAGCTCCGCCAGGCGGGTGCGGTCACGGTCGGAAAGCGTGAAGGAAGGTCCCGTGGCATGTTCGCAGTCGAGAGGGCGATAGTCGAGAATCCGCAGCCCGCCGTCGCGAAAATACCCCAGCAGGATACCGCCTATTTCCGCTCCACCCCGAGGCAGGGAAAAGAACGCATCCATTACCGCCAGGCGGATGTCGTCGAGCGTCGAGGGGGCGTACTCCACCGTGTAGAGGCACTGCGGAGCGCTCCACTTGACCAGGGGCTCCTCGTTGTGGGGTTCCATCGTTTGGGCTCCGCTTATTCCGATTGTAGGCGATGGCGCGGCCCGGCCCAAGCGTGCCTCCGGAAGCTCGGTTCACCGCGGAGCAGGGGGCTGGGAGACCAGTCTGGTGGGGGAAGAAACGGGCCTTCACCGCGGAGCCGCGGAGACGCGGAGAGAGTTCCTCTTTCTCAACCCCTTAGTGCGACATGGCGTAGACAATGTAGTTGACTCCGATGCGAATGCCCAGTTCGGAGAACCTCTCGGGGTAGTCGGGGTTGTCGGCGTGCTCCCAGGAGTCTCCCAGGTCCATATCGTGGCAGATGGCCACCATGATGCGGCCCCGGTCGTCGTAGATGGCGCGCCAGTGGGGGTTGTCGCCGCCGGTTCCCCAGCGCGGGTTGGTGGGACATTTTTCGCACGTGCTTCGGGTGGTTATGTACTGCGCGCCCGGCACCTGGTAGCGGCCGTCCAGGTCGAATACCGAATGGAAAATGGCGTCTTCGTTTTCAATGTCCACCACCGCGCGGTCGGGGAAGACCTTCTCCATGGATTGCATGAACACGTTCCATTCGTCCGTGCCGTGAAAATCGTCGCACATGAAGAAGCCGCCGCGCAGAAGGAACTCGCGGAACTTCCGGACTTGCGAATCGGTCAACGCCCAGTGCCCCACCTCCACCGCGTAGAGCCAGGGGTAATTGAACACGTCGTCGTCGTCGTCCAGGTTGATGGGCTGCTCGACGGACTTGGCGTCGATGCGCGTCAGCCGCCGGACGGCCGCGGCCAGATGCCGGTCGGAGCGGGGATAGTCGATGGACCAATTGGTGCCGCCCACGCGCCAGTCGAGGTATGGCCGGAACTGCCAGTCGATCTGGACACGGGAGGAGGGGTACATGAGGCGCGCGTAGGTCCACTCGCCCGGCTGGCGCCAGTCGCCCGGAACCGGATAATTCGCGTAGTCCTCCCACGGCACATAGCGCCGGAAGGGGTTCTGGAAGGCGCTGAGGGACAAGCCTAGCAGCCCCAACCCTACCACCAACCCAAGCGTCCCGCCCCGCCTCATCATCTTCAAGTATAGGGATGCTTGCCGGGAGCCTGGCGTTGCCGAAGGCCGGAGATGCCGCCGCAAACGTATAAAATTCAAGCGCCGAACGATTCGGGTTAGAATACCGTTTCCCACCGTGCCGTTTCGAGGGTCTATGCGCCGAATCTTCGCTGGCTGCGCCATGGCAGCCGTTTTTCTGTTCGCCTTGCCGTCCGCCACCGGGTCGGACCAGGCCGCCGCGCCGGCAAAAGGCAAAGCCGCCAAAGCGGAAAAGACCGCCGCCCTTCCCGGCTATGGAAACGCGGACGCCATCACCCAGGAAGAGCTCAAGGCCTACGAGTATTTTCTGGCCTCCGATCAGCTCGAAGGCCGCAACATCCCGTCCCGCGGTTATGACACCGCCGCGCTCTACCTTGCCAGCCACCTGGCCGAATGGGGGCTTAAGCCGGGCGGCAGCGCCACCGGAGTCAATGGCCCGCTCCAGCCCTATTTCATGCCCATGGAGATGGTGGCCAGGCAGATTGTTCCGGCCCAGAGCAAGGTTTCGCTCACCGCGCCGGCCCCGGCCGGGCGCGGCGGCGGGACTGCATCCGCCGAACCCCGTACCACGAATTTCGAGTATGGCAAGGATTGGACCGTGGGCGGCGCAGTGACGGGCGGAGGCCGCGGCGGGGCGGCGCCGGCTCCCGTGGACGGGTCCGGAAACCTGGTCTTCGCCGGCAACGGCTACGTGATCGACAAAACCCACGTCAACCCGTATGAAGGGCTGGACGTGAGCGGCAAGATCATTGTGGTGGCCGGTTTGCCTCCCGAGCTGGCCGCTCCGCGGGCGGCCGGCGGCCGCGGCAGAGGCGGCGCGGCTGCGCCGAATCCGCTGGGCGAAGCCTGCACGGACTACTGGACTCCCGCACAGTACGCCGCCCGGAACGGCGCTCTGGCCGTAGTCGACATCGCCAGCTTCCAGCAGTTGGCCGGAATGGCCAATCCCGCCGCCGGCGGCCGCGGCCCTTCGCTCAACGGCCCCAACTTTCAGGTCGCCAAATTCCAGACGCCCCAGGCCTGCCCCAGCGCGCCGTCGATCACCGCCGGGCTCGATCTGACCAACGCCCTCTTTCAGGGCGAGAAGCTGAGCGGCTCTCAGGTGTTCTACGCCGCCGGAGGGAACGCCAAGCAGGATTCCTTCGAGCTCGACGCGCGTAAGAGGCTGAGCCTCCATCTCGAAGTCCACGCCGAACAGGGGCACGGCGAGAATGTGGTTGGAATCCTGGAAGGCGGCGACCCGTCGCTGAAGGACGAGTACGTGGTGCTGAGCGCGCACCTCGATCACCTCGGTCTGAGCGCCCCGCAGCCCGACGGACACAACGTCTTCAACGGCGCCGACGACGACGCCTCCGGATGCGCCGGCATGTTGGCCATCGCCCGCGCCTTTGCCGAGGGGGCGGCCAAAGGAATGCGCCCCAAACGCTCCATCCTTTTCCTGTGGATGGGCGGCGAGGAAAAGGGCCTCTGGGGGTCGCAGTACTTCCTGGAGTTCCCGCCCATCGACGTCGGCAAAATCGTGGTCAACCTGAACCTGGATATGATCGGCCGCACCAAGAGTCCGAATTCGGTGGATAACGACGCCACCCACGTCCTGGTGAATCCAGGCGAAGTGCTGCTCGTGGGCCCCAACATCAGCAGTGACGACCTGGAGCAGACCATCGAAAAGGTCAACGGGGCCTATCGGAGGCTAAAGCTCAACCACTTCTACGACGTGACCGCGCCCGACGCCACTCACGACAACCTCGGACCGCGACCCAACGGGCAGCGCATCTTCTACCGCAGCGACCACTACAATTTCGCCAAGATGGGAATCCCCATCGCCTTCTTCACCACCGGCCTGCACGTGGATTATCACCGCCCCACCGACACGCCGGAGAAGATCGACTACCAGGAGATGCAGCAGATCTCCCAGACCGTCGCCGCCATAAGCTGGGAGTTAGGCAACCGGCCCGCGCGGCCCAAGCTGAACACGACTCTGCCCGAGCAGTTGATCAAGGACATGAAGACAACCCAGACGCAAGGCTGGGGCAAGGTAACACCGGTTTTGCCGCCGCTGCCTGGGGAACCGTACTAAGGGCCGTTCCGAAACAAAGCGCTCGAGATGGACCTCGCCGGCCGGCTGACGGCCGCCGGACCGTCCCGCATCCGGTTTCGACAGGCTCCCGCACCGCGCAGGCATGTTCTCCCCTTTCCACTCGAGAGCCCCTGCCGATTTGCTACACTTCGAGTGAACTGATTGATCAGTTCAAGGAGGCTTCGTATTAAACAGTCGGTAAAATCCATGGGCAACACGATTTCGGCCGTCACTGCCCGCACGCAACTGGGGCAGATTCTCAGGCGAGCCGGGGAAAAGGACGAGCGCTTTTTGGTCGGCCGCCGCGGGGAGCCGGCGGTCATCATCATGAGCGTCAAGGACTACATCAAGAACATGGCTCCAACGCCGGCGGCCTACAGCGCCTCTCGCCAAGAGGCGAAACGCAAAGGCACGGGCGCCTTGAGCATGCGCGAAATCGACCGCGAGATTGCGGCCGTGCGTCGAGCGCAGGGCGAGCGGAAGCGTAAACAGCCCGCGGCATGATCCGGATCGTCGTCGATACCAATGTGGTGGTGTCTGGCGCCCTGGCCGATGAGGGCCTCCCTGCTTCAATTCTAGACCTGGCGGCGAATAGGAAAGTTCTGATGGTTGTTTCTCCTGACATCCTGGCCGAGTATGCAGAGGTGCTCCGCCGTCCGCGCTTCAAGCTCGGCCCGGCGTACGTCAACCAGGCGCTCTCCGGTCATTCGCAGGACCAGCGAGCTCGTCACGCCGGCCCGCAGGCTTTCGATCTCGCGCGACGAACCCGATAATCGTTTTTACGAGTGCGCCGAAGCCGGCAAAGCGGACTTCCTCATCACCAGGAACACCCGGCATTTTCCGCTTCATCACGAAGGCACGAGGGTTGTAACCCCGAGGGAATTCATCGATCGGATAGGGTCCGTTTTGACCGCAGGCGACCCGCTTCCGGATTCAGGATGACCCGTTCACCCGGACGGTAACGTCTCGTCCGTCCGAGCCGGCCTCGCCAGCCGGCTGACGGCCGCCGGACCGACCCGCATCCGGTTTTCGGTAGGCTCCGGGACGGCGTAGTTCGGCCCGACGTGTTTTGCCAGACGTGTTCTGCCTGGCCTGCGCCTCAGTGCGCAGCCGAACCGGCCGACGCGATGGGGGCGGGGACTCCGCGGGACGGATGTCTGTTTCGGGCTGGGGCGAAGTTGCGGAACGAAGCCAATTTGGCGACTCATCAGCTCGTAGATGGCCGCCTCTTAGGATGGGATCTCATTTCTAATCTGTTTCTGTTCCCGGCATCTGGCTTTTGAGGCCTTGCCGGGGCTGTAGGAACCGGTTCCTTTCTCCTCACGAGGAGGAGAACAAGCCACTATGGCCGCCTTACGAACGTTGCTCCACGTATGAATCCGACTTTGCAGCCCCCGCGCGGTATTGGGCGCCGGACGTGGTTCCGAAACGAGCTGCTTCTCGGCGAGCGAGCAGCCTTTTTTCGATTTCAGAATAGCAGGGCGGATTGGGAGGGCTATTGGGACGGGGCTGGCAAGTCGTTGAAAAGGATGGGCGAATAATCTTGCGGGGGTTGTGATCGACGGTTTTCGGGGTTCACTCCATCAGAGTGTCACTTTTTACGCTGTCTCAGTTTTGGGGTTCACTCCACTGAACTGCGCGATTTATTCTTGATCAGTCGAAAAACGGCCGCGATAACCGGAGCAAGAAAAGGGGGACAGTTCCCCGGCTTCCCTCGAGGGGACAATCCGCCGCCGTGAGGGAGATGGTCCGGGGGTTGTCTATGACGCAGGTTTCGGAACAAGCCGGATCGGGCCAATCAAGCCGCCTGACGGCTTGGCTCATGCTGAAGCTGCAGCAATTGATCGGCGCGCAGGGACAGAGAAGCGTACGTCCGGCCCCCGTCGTCGTTGAACTCAACTTCGTACACACCAGGGGCAAGTCGCTCGACGACCGTACCGACCTGGCCCCGCCGAAGGTTCTGGCCGGAAACATCTTCGAGCAACGCAACCACCGAGAGCAGTTCGAGTTCGCGCACAGCAGACCTCAATCCAATAGTACAAAACAACTGGTGAGCCGTGGGGCCGACTCGCCGCGCAGCAGAATCCAGGCGCTCCGGATTCTGGCCTCGCGGTCACCGAGGGCCAGTCTGAAATCAACGTTGTAGCGATCACCATAGTCATCGGACTCGCCAGCAACTGCATCGCCTTCGCGGGCGGCCTCCAGCAGGGCGGCCCGCAGGAAATCGGCATCGCCTTGCCCCAGGCCCAGCGCCGAAAGGAAGACCCGAGCCTTGTGCCGCCCGCGTGGATGACGCGGATCAAGGCAGTAGCCCCGCAGCTTCGAGAGGTCAACAATCGCGGCCGCGCCGCCAGGGAGTTCCATCCTTGGAGGTTAACAGATTGGGAAAACGGGTCTGAACCGCGCGATTTATTTTGATCGGTCGAAAAAGGACCGGGATAACCGGCGCTTTCGCGCCTTCCTGGCTATCCCATATCGAAGAGGAGCGGTTTTGGGCATTTTGCCCAAAATATTTCGGACGCCAAAATAAAGTCTTATGTTTCAACCGCTTGCGGACTCGATTTGGGCAATTTGCCCAAAATGGGCCAGCAGTGGCGTGAACGTACTACCAGGGTAGCCCACGTGGGAGCCGCCCTACCGGGGGCCCGAAGCCAGCGACAACATGCGTCCTCCCGAGGAAATTCCAGCCACGCACCGCGTTCCGCGATGGCCCTGTGGATGGCTGGGATGGCGGTAGCATGAATGGATGGACCCAGCGATTCGGAGGCCCAGCCGGGGTAAGGACTTCAGCCAGGCGCTTGCTGAAAAGGGCTGGTATCACAGCTTTGAGCTGCCCGATGGCGCCTTCATCGACGGGTACATGGATCTGGATTGGCAACGAAAACGGTATGCCCTGTTTCCAATTCCGGACGACCTGCGGGGAAAGCGTCTGTTGGATATTGGGGCGTGGGACGGCTGGTTCAGCTTCGAGGCGGAACGGCACGGGGCCGAGGTCACCGCCATCGACTGCGTGGAAATCGAGAATTTCCTGGACATCCGCCGCAGACTGTCGTCCAAGGTGGATTACCGTATCCTCGATTTTTACGAGTTGCCGCAATCCGGCCTGGGGAAGTTCGATTTCGTCTTCTTCCTTGGAGTTCTGTACCATCTCAAGCACCCGCTATTGGCCTTGGAAATCGTGTGCGGCCTCGCCACGGACATGGCCATCGTGGAATGCTTCGTTACGGACGCCGAGACGTGGCCGGAGCGCCGGGAGAGCATCCCGACGATGGAGTTCTACGAAACCGACGAATTGGGAAATCAATTGGACAACTGGATCGGCCCCAGCGTTGGCTGTCTGATGGCCATGTGCCGCGCCGCCGGGTTTGCCCGTGTGGAACTCCTGCACGTCTTGGGATCCCACGCGGTTGTTGCGTGCCACCGGAAGTGGGAGGCGGTCCCCCTTCAGACGGACCAGGAACCGCCGGAGCTGCTGACCGTCGCCAATAACAGAGACTCGGGCGTCAATTTCACCACTCGCAAAGACGAATACATCGCTTGCTGGTTTCGCACGCGCCTGGAATCCGTGGCTCGTGAGCGGCTTCGTCTTGAAGTTGACGGCTGCGGCGTCCCGGCGGTCCACGCGAGAGGTGAAGGAAATGGCGTTTGGAAGGCGATTTTTGGCTTTCCGCCGGGATTGGATGGCGGATGGAAAGCCGTTCGTCTTCGGTTCGCGGACAGCGGATTCGGACCCACGCTCCGCATAGCCGTCGATATTCCACTGAGGGTGGATTGCCTGGCTCTAACGGTGGTATGCGACGGAATCACCTGGAGCCGTGAGGAAATTGCGGCGAGGGGCGGCGGGATGGTCAGTTGTTGGGTGAAGGGCCTTCCTGAAAATGCGGATCGCGGCAATGTCGGCGCGCATCTCGGACCATGCCGGCTCGAAGTCGAATATGTCGGTGAAGCGGACCTCGAAGGATGCCGTCAGATCAATGCCGCTGTTCCAGGCGATGCGCCCAGAGGCGAACAGCGATTCCGAGTGGAATGCGCCGGCATCAGTTCGGAATCGTGGCCGCTGAAGATTACGGGATGACTGCCGGCTCCGGGACCGCGCCGGCCAACGGCTCGCGCGCGACGGACTGCAGCGCATCTTCGACGGCCGGCCGGATAGCCGGGTAAATCCGCTCGGCGATGGTCATATTGACCTCGTCGTAGACGTGCGCCAGGTCCCAGAAGTACTTTTCGGCCGGCTGGAAATCGTTGGTCGTGTTCATGTTCAGGAAAACCGCCTCCGGCAAGGCGGAGCGCAGCTCGTCAATCTGACGGCCGGCTTCGCTATACAGAACCTGGAAGGCGTGGATCCATTCGAGCGCCGTCTCGCGGCTGAGATGAAAGGACTTCATCATGAAAGGGGCGGCGTACCGCGCTTCGAGGCCGGGGACCAGCGTGAGGATGCAGGCCGGCCGGTAGTGGTACGCCCGCGAGAGTTCCACCACCTTCCGCCAGTTGGAGAGATACGCCGCGATGTGGGTCTGAACGAGGCTCGGATCGGAAATGATCCGCGACGCGGGCACGGCATTGGTTCCGGCGTACGGGTCGTCGGCCGTGGGCACGAGCCCCCTCCGGCTGGGACTGAAGCGTTCCCGAAGCGCGCGCGCCAGGTAACTGCGCGCCCAGGCGATGCGGAACAGGGAGGCGCGCCGCTCCTGGCGGTATTCATCCCAGGCTTCCTCCATGGTCTGGGAATTGTACGGGAAGTTGGGCCGCGATTCGTAGGTGAGCGGCAGGCCGAGATCGTTCATGCCGTCGTACAGAATCACCATATCCGGGTGATAGTCCACCACCGTGGTCACCAGTTGCACCAGGGACTGGCGCGACACGCAGGATTGAATCCCGGCATTGATGACTTCGATGTCGCGTCCGGGATAGCGGCGCTGGAGCAGGAGTTTGAGCGCCCCAGGCAGGGTGGTATCGAAGGTGCTGGCAAGCTGGGTGGTGGAACCGCCCAGCACCGCGATGCGCAACTGGCGCGGCGGCTTCGTCTTGGGCAGCTTATATCCGGGAGCCGGGATGCGGAACCCGTCCTCGTTGGTGTACACGAACGCGCGACTCTTGAAGTGGGACATCGCATATGTATCGGGCGTCTCGTACGTATAGCTCTCCATGGGCCGGAACATCACGTAGGGGTACAGGCGGTTGTAGAACGGCAGAGGAAAGCGAGGAGCCATTGTGTGGGAGAGGTAGATCTCGGCCCCCACCATCGCCACCAGCGCCGAGGCGAAAACGATGCCGCAGTAAAGGAGCGCGGCTCTCCACCAAGGGATGAGACTCTTCGGCAAGTTCCCAGTGTAACTGGTACCGCCGACGGCAAGACCGTCGGCGCTACTGTCCGCGCGCGCCCGCCGCCACCAGTCTCCCCGGCATGTCGGCCAGCACGTAGCCCATTACGGCCATGGCCGCCAGGCTCTTGCGGAAGTCTCCGGAATCCACCTTGTCCAGGGTATCCGCTTCGGTGTGGTGCCAATCGAAGTAATGCGTGCCCGCGGCGCGTTCGGCCAGGCCGGGAACGCCCTCGCGAAGCAGGGGCGAGATGTCCTCCCCGCCGCCGCCGAACGTGATTTCGCCGGCCCCGACAGGCTCCAGGAGCTCGCCGATCTGCTTCAGCGTTTCCATCGAGCTCCGATCCACGCCGGCGCCAAATCCGCGCGGGGTTTCCGCGCCGCCATCCATTTCGATAGCCGCCGCGTGGTTGCCGATCTGGTCCCCCACCCAGGCGCGGTAGGCCTGTCCGCCGCGGCTGCCGTTCTCTTCGTTCACCCAAAACGCCACCCTCAGGGTGCGCCGCGGCTGAAGACCCAGTTTCTTGACCAGAACCAGGGCTTGCAGGCTCGCCATGATGGCCGCGCCATCGTCCTGCGCGCCCTGCCCCACGTCCCAGGAGTCGATGTGGCCGCCGATGACCACCACCTCCTCCGGGCGCTCGCGTCCAGGAATCTCACCGATCACGTCGCCGCTATCGGCGTCGGGTTCCATGCGCGCCGCCATCTCCAGGCGGACCTTGACGCGAACGCCGGCGGCGCACAGGCGCGCGATCATCATGGCGTCTTCGGGAGAAACCGCGGCCGCCGGAATCCTGGGCTGGCCCTCCTCGTAGCGCAGGGTCCCGGTATGGGGAATCTCCATGGCCAGCGGCGTGACCGAGCGCACCAGCGCCGCCACCGCCCCCAGCGCCGCCGCCCGCGAAGGACCCGCCGTGCGGTACGCAACGGTCTCGCCGTATCCGCGATACGCCTCGTTATAGAGCAAGATCTTGCCCCGCACCCGGTCGCGGCCCAATGCGGCCAGTTCCTCGAAACTGGAGACGGTCACCACCTCCGCCGCGATTCCTCCCGGCGGCGTGGCAATGCTCATCCCCAGCCCCAGCATGTGGAGGGGTTTGTCCACGGGCTCCAGCATACGCGCCGATTCGGCCCCCCGCACCCAGTGCGGAACTTTGACCGGGATTACCCGCACGTTGCTCAGGCCGGCGGCCTTCATCTGCTCCGCCGACCAGGCGATGGCGCGCTCCAGGGAAGGCGAGCCGCTGAGCCGGGCGCCGATGCGGTAACAGAGGTACGCCAGACGTTCGTATCCTTCCGTATCGGCCATCGCGGCGGCGGTCAGCTTGTCCGCCGCGGCGCGGTACTGGTCCGTCAGATTCGGACCATCCGCGCCCAGGCACAGCCCAGCCGCGGCCAGGAGAACGGGAACAGATATAAAGCGCCCCATGGATAAAACTCTAGCAGCTATGAGCTGCCGAACATACGGAAGGCGGGCTGGAACCTGCCTTTTGCACTCTTCAAAGGCCGCTCCGGCGTCTCGTACCAGCGCGAAGGACGCCGGCCAGAAGGCCGGCGGCAAGCCCGAAGGCTTGACCCCACATGCGACCGGCTGTTCCACATTCACGTCGCGCCATCCACTTGCATCGCGGCCAACCGGGTGATAGAAGCAAAGACGATGGCTACGCACATTCCGCTTCCTTCCGATCCTTTGCCTCCGGCCGCCGGAGAGGCGCTGCTGGTGGCGAGCGGCGATTCCCGAGAAAGCGCCAACGAAGTATGCTGGCCCGCCCAGGCCGAAGTGGAGCGCAAGCTGGCCGCGGCCTTCGCGGCCGAGGGCGTTACGCTGCGGCGCGCGCACCCCTACGATCCCCAAACCCGGCACGGCTTCATCTCGAGCCAGCGGATGGGGATGGATGTTTTCCTGAATATCCATCCCGAAGCGCCCCTGGTGGTAGCCGAGGCCGTCTGGCAGTACAGCCACCACGTCCTCGCCGGTTTGCGCAGCCACCGCGGGCCCATCCTGACGGTGGCCAACTGGTCGGGCCAGTGGCCCGGGCTGGTTGGGATGTTGAACCTGAACGGGTGCCTGTACAAGGCCGGCGTACCCTTTTCCAGCACCTGGAGCCTCGATTTCACGGACGATTTCCTGCGCCGCGGGCTGCGCCAATGGCTGGCCGAACACCATGTGAGCCATGACCTCAGCCACGTCCGCCCGCTCGATCCCGCCGCCCTTCCGGAGCCCGCCGCCGCGCTGGGACGCGACCTCGCCCGCCAACTCCTGCGCCGCAAAGCCATCATGGGCATTTTCGACGAAGGCTGCATGGGAATGTACAACGCCATCGTCGAAGACGAGCTGCTGAACGCCGCCGGCATCTACAAGGAACGGCTCAGCCAGTCCGCGCTGGTGGCCGCCATGCGCGAGGTTCCCCTAGCCGAGGCGCGCGAGGTGAAAGCCTGGCTCGACCGGCGCGGGGTGCACTTCGCCACCGGGCCCAACCCGGAAACCGACCTCACCGAGGCCCAGATCCTGGAACAGGGCAAAATGTACATCGCCGCCCTGCGCATGGCGCACAGTTTCGGCTGCGACCTCATCGGAATCCAGTATCAGCAAGGCCTGAAAGACATGACGCCCGCCTCGGACCTGGCCGAAGGGTTGCTCAATAACCCCGACCGGCCGCCGGTCTCCGGCCCCGACGGGCAGCCGCTGTTCGCCGGCCAGCCCTTGCCGCATTTCAACGAAGTGGACGAATGCGCCGGCGTGGATGCCCTGGTCACCAACCGGGTGTGGACCGCGCTGGGCTTCGACCCCTCCACCACCCTGCACGACGTTCGCTGGGGCGAACACTACCGGGGCGATGGCATCGACGATTTCGTGTGGGTGTTTCAAATTTCCGGGGCCGCGCCGGCCTCGCATTACATAGGCGGCTACGCCGGGGCCATCAGCGAGCGCCAGCCGCCCATGTATTTCCGGATGGGCGGCGGCACGCTGAAGGGCGTGTGCAAGCCGGGCGAGATCGTCTGGAGCCGCGTGTTCGTCGAAAATGGAGCGCTGCATTGCGATCTGGGACGCGCCACCGTGGTCTCCCTGCCCCAGGAAGAAACCGCGCGCCGCTGGCGCGAGACCACTTCGCAGTGGCCCATCATGCACGCCGTCTTGCACGGCGTCTCGCGCGACCAGTTCATGGCCCGCCACCGCGCCAACCACGTGAATGTGGCATATGCTCCGAGCGCCTCGGAGGCCGGCCGCGCGCTGGCGGCCAAGGCCGCCATGCTGGCCGAACTCGGCATCCGGGTGAACCTGTGCGGGCGGGTGGACATCGGCCCGGACGCCTGACCGGCCCGCGTACTACCATCGGATTGTGCCCACTGCCCTGGTGCTCTCCGCCGGCGGGATGTACGCCGCCTGGGAAGTCGGCGTATGGAAAGCACTCGGCCCTCGTTTCCAGCCCGACATGGTGGTGGGCGCCTCGGCGGGGGCCTGGAACGGGTGGGCCATCGCGGGGGGCTGCCCGGTGGAGGAGTTGATCGAGTCCTGGCTCGACCCATCCGCGGCGGACATAATGCGGCCGGACTGGCGCCGCCTCGGCCTCATGCGGCCCGAGGCGCTGCACCAGAGGGCGCGCCAGCTCTTCGACCGCTACCGCCCGCAAATCCCATTCGGCCTCACGGTGGTGGAGGTCCCGCGCCTGCGGCCGGTCCTGGTGCGAGGCGCCGAGGTTACCTGGCCGATTCTGGCGGCCACCTGCTCCATCCCGGTCTTGTTTCCTTCCGTGAAGACTGGGGGCCGGAGGTACGTGGATGGCGGCCTGCTGGGCGCGCTGCCCCTGTGGGCCGCTTGCGAAATGGGCGCCACCCGCGCGATTGCCGTGAACGCGCTCAACACGCCGATGTTTCGCGCCCTGCACCGTCTACTGGGGCAACGCCGGCCCTCCGCGGCCTTGCACATCTCGCTCATAGAGCCCTCCACGCCCTTGGGCAGCCTGCGCGACGCGGCGCGCTGGTCGCGGGCCAACGTCGAGCGGTGGGTCGAGCAGGGAGAACGCGACGCGAATCGGATGCTTACCTCGATTACGGTGGCGCGTCAACTGAGAGGAGATGGAGCCGAAATAGACGATGGTTTTGGTTAGGGCCGGCAATCCGAAGTCAGGCTATCCATGCGGTTGCGCTACTCAGCGCCGCTCGGCGCCCTCTTCCCCGGCCGGCAGCACATCGTCCCAGCCGAAGGGACATTCGGCGGGCGGATTCACGTCGTATTCGGCGGAGACCGCTCCGGCCGCATCCGCATAGCAATCCTGCAACGTCTCGGCCGTAAGCCCGCGGCGCAGGCTGGGGCTGTCGCCCAACAGTTGCCTGATCTCCGCTTGTTGACGGCGGATGGACCCGCGCCAGAGGCGCTCGTTGTTCTCGCGCATGGGCCCCTGGGTCAGGCTGAGTTTCAGCAGATGTTCGAGAATCCGGGTGAACCGGCTGCGCAGTTGATGACGCTCGCTTTTCCCCAAGCTCTCGATCTCCTCGGCCACGTTCTCGGCGTCGATTTCGTGAAATTGTCCCGCCCGGATGAGCGCGGCCGTGCGGTCGGACCATTCGGCGAAATCCGTATCGTAAAGCGACTTGGTGATACTGCTCATGGCGTTTTCACTTTCTGTTTGCGGCTCGATGCCGGCCCTTTGGCTTCTTTCCCATCTATCCCCGATTCTACTCTTTGCGCAATCGTTTTCCGAAACCGCCCTGGCGGCCTCGCATTGGTTACAATGTAGGGCTATGCCGCTCTACCGAATCTATCGTATGAAGGATTCGCCTCGGCAGCAGTTCCGCTGGGCCCCGCACGTGGCCGGCGCCGCCTCGGTGAAGGCCAGGGATTACGAGCAGCGCGGGGACGTGACGGCCCTCAACGAATACGACGCCTGGCAGTCCTTGAAAGACTCCGGCTCGCCGCTCGAGGTGGGCGACCTCCTGGAGAGCGAAAACGGGCAACTGCGAGTCTGCAAGTACGTCGGTTTCGAGCCCGCCCAGTGGTTTATCCCCGAGCCGAAACCGCATGGCGAACCGGAGCCGGTGGGTCTGGAGCCGGCGCCCTAGGAGCCCCCATGAGAGAATGCCGCCTGGGCGATGATATCGACGATTATTGCGTGCGCTGCAAACGGATCATGAACCACTCGGTGGTTTCGGTGTTGCACGCCGAGCCCGCCAAAGTCCGCTGCCGCACCTGCCACAGCGACCACGATTTTCGCCACGAGCTGGCCCCGCCGCCCAAGGTGGACCCGCGCAAGCAGGCCCTCTTCGACGAAGTATTGAAGAAGGTCGACCCCGGCGCGGCCATTCCCCAGCCCGCCGCCATCGTGGAAGAAGCGCCCAAGCCGAAGGCCAAGGGGAAGGCGCGGAAGTAGCGAACCGGTTTGTTCTGGTAGTGGCTGTTCGCCGGACCGGCGCATGCCGCCGATGCTTACTGAACTGCAATCGTCACTGTGCTGGTAACGGAAATCGCGGTTCCTACCGATAGCTGCACCTGCCCGGCGGGGACGGCGGGCACGGCCACATTGATTTGGTATAGGCCCGCAAAACCCGGCGCCAGCCCGGAGAACCCAACCGGGACGGTTTGCCCGCCGATGGTCACCACGGGAGTGTTCACCGTCCAGGAGAGCGGTGACGCCGGCGCTGCCGCCCCGGCGGCGACAGGCGGCGTCACGGCCCCTCCGCCGGTCGCCCAGATCACGATGGTTTCGCCGGCGTGCGCCGGATTCGCCGCCGTCACCAGGCTATAGTCGGCGTGCGTGACTGCCGGCGCCCCATCGGCGCCGACGAAGATACTAGGCCAGGTATTTAGCCCCTCCACGTCGAACGCAAAGCCCATCGCGCGGCCCCGCCGCACGATGCAACCGTAGAAGGAGGAGAAGCCACCGAGAGGAGCTTGCACGTTCACCTGTTCCTGCCCGTTCACATCGGCGACAGCCAGAATCGGCGCCGGCTGCCCATTCATTGAAACCGAGGTTCCTTCCAACGTGGTCGGAAGCGGGAACGAGGAAGCCGGCACGATGCCCTGGGCTGTGGTCAACCCGGTCCCAAAAATCGATACCAAGCCACCAGGCGCGATGCCGGCCTTAAACCCCGCGCTGCTGACCACGCCTGCGCTGACGAGCAGGGGCGGCGGACCCACGGGCTCGACCTTAATCAGGTCGAACCCGTCAGCCAGGCCAACCCCGCCGATGGCGGCATAGATATTGCCCGAGGAATCCACGCTCGCTCCGGCAACATAAGTGTTTACTCCCGAGTGCCCGGCGGGAAAGCCATCGCCACCCAGCAGGCTGGACCAGATGACCTTACCTTGCGGATCGAGCGTCGCAAGGACTGCGTGGGTACACGCGGAGTACCGTCCTTCGCCAAAATAGCAGGTAGTATCCTGGAAAGGATAGGCCGCAGTTCCCGGCAACTGAAGCGGGTTCACCCCGGCAAATGACGTGGAGAACGTGCCGCTGGTGACCACAAGGTTGCCGGAAGGGTCAGATGTGACATAGCCGGGGACGTCCAGCGATATGGACGAGACCACTTTCCGGCCATCGGGGCTCAGCGCAAAGAGAGCGCCTGCGGCGCTCAGAAACAGGTCACCCGCCGAATCGAGCGCCACGATGCCGGCGCCGGTATCCAAGTAGGTGGAATAAACGAGCGTGGAACCGTCAGGGCTCAGTTTGGTGGCAAAACCAGGGTAAGGGGTGCTGGGGGTCTTTGTCTCATATGCCGAGGGCGTGACCGGAAAATCCAACGACGTAGTAGAGCCCACGACATACGCGTCTCCGGCAGCATCCGCGGCCAGTGCCAAGTACCGTTCCTGACCCGAACCGCCCAGGTAGGTGGCGTATACGATCTTGCCTACGCTCAGGTTGTACTTCAGAATGAATGCACTTGCCCCCCGGTTCTGAGTCTGAAACGCGCCCGGTGTCGCGGCGACCGTCCCTGGGTCATAGCCAGCCAGGTAGACGCTGCCGCTTCCATCCAGAGCGATGTTTGTTAGGAAATTCCAGCAACCGGTGCACGTCAGTGCCTGCGCGACCGTGGCCTTGGTCCCGGTCGCATCCACCGTCACCAGCGAGAACTGCTGCGGCGGAACGTCGAACCCCGCGCCGGTGACAACGATTGCATTTCCACCCTGATCTACAGCTAAGGCGGAGACCAAACCCGGAAGATATGTGGCGAACACGGGCGCGCCTTGGGGGTCGAACTTGGCGAGGTAAGAACCCGTGGCGCTAGTCAGCGCTGGGTAAGGAGCCCTTGGCGTTGGGCTGAAATTGCTGTTAGGAGATCCCACAACATAGACATTCCCCTGCCCGTCGCCTGCGAATCCCACCACCGAGCCAGGCGGACCAGCCACATAGGTGATCGCCCCCGGTTGTTCTGCCCCCAAGTGCAGGGCGAGGCTCAGTACACATAGCAGGTGCGCCATGAGAACACCCGGTCTGAAAGCTGCATCGGGCCGGGAAATACGATGTTTGGTTGTGTCGGCCGCTGCCATGGCACCGCGCCCTGCCCTGCACGGATCTTCGTAAAGCTCGCCGCCCCGCTCCCGGCCGATTATTCCCACGAAGTCCCTGAGGAGCGGACATGGCGGTTTCCTTACACATCCAAAGACCCTCGCGGAGCGTTTTCAACTACACCCCCAGGAAACGATCCGGGCATTTCGCGAACCTCGGGTGTCGCCGAATTGGGTTTGGCCGAATCTCAACCGCCGCCCCTCTTGCGGGTATAATCTCAACATAAGGGAGGATCCTCGTGGCTAAAGACAAGAGCCCGAAAAAAGAGACCAAGAAGCCCAAGAAGAAGAAGTAGGCGTTCCTCGGGACCGGCGTGGACGGGCCGTCATTGGGCCGGCCCGTCCGCGGCCACAGGAGTCATCATGCGCACAGACTGGGTTGCAAAAAGAAAAAACGACAAAATCCGCACGCAGATGCATTATGCCCGCCAGGGCGTAGTCACCGAAGAAATGCACTGCGTCGCGGCGCGGGAGGGGCTGTCCGGGGAGTTGGTGCGGTCCGAGGTGGCGCGCGGCCGGATGATCATTCCGGCCAATGTGAACCATCCGAACCTCGATCCGATGTGCATCGGCGTGGCGTCCCTATGCAAAATCAACTCCAATATCGGGAACTCGGCGGTTACTTCCAACATCGGGGAGGAGTTGGAGAAGCTGCGCGATTCGGTGAAATTCGGGGCCGATACGGTGATGGACCTCTCCACCGGCGGCGACATTCCGGCCATCCGCAAGGCCATTTTGGACGCCTCGACCGTGCCCATCGGGACCGTGCCCATCTATGAAGCGCTCTCGCGGGTGCGGCGGGTGGAGGACCTCAACAAGCGGGTGATGCTCGAAGTCATCGAAGAGCAGGCCGAGCAGGGCGTGGACTACATGACCATCCACGCCGGCGTGCTGGTGCAGCACATCCCGCTGACCACCCGGCGGATCACCGGAATCGTGAGCCGCGGGGGCTCCATCCTGGCCGAGTGGATGGTGAAGAACCACCGCCAGAACCTGCTCTACGAATGTTTCGAGGACATCTGCAAGATCTTCCAGAAGCATGACGTGACGTTCTCGCTGGGCGATGGGCTCCGTCCCGGCAGCCAAGCCGATGCCAGCGACGAGGCCCAGTTCGCGGAGTTGAAAACCCTGGGCGAGCTGACCAAGAAGGCCTGGGAGTATGACGTACAGGTGATGATCGAAGGGCCCGGCCACATCCCCATGGACCAGATCGAGATGCAGGTCCGCAAGGAAGAGGAGATGTGCTACGAGGCCCCGTTCTACACGCTGGGACCGCTGGTTACGGACATCGCCCCCGGCTACGACCACATCACTTCGGCCATCGGGGCCGCCATGATCGGCTGGTACGGGGCTTCCATGCTGTGCTACGTCACGCCCAAGGAGCACCTGGGGCTGCCCAATCGCGAGGACGTGAAGGCCGGCATCATCGCCTATAAGATCGCGGCCCACGCGGCCGATATCGCGCGCCACCGCCCCGGCGCCCGCGACCGCGACGACGAACTGTCCCGCGCGCGCTACCGTTTCGACTGGAACCGGCAATTTGCGCTCTCGCTCGACCCCGATACGGCCCGCGCCATGCACGACGAGACGCTCCCCGAAGAGGGCTTCAAAGACGCCCATTTCTGCTCCATGTGCGGGCCCAAATTCTGCTCGATGAATATCTCGGCGAAAGTGGAGAGCTTCACGCCCGAGCAGGCGGCGTCCATCGCGGAAGGCAGCCTGGTGGAGATTTCGGGGGACGATTGAGATCGCCGCCCGGCAGGCTCATGTGACAGCATTCAGCCGAGTGTCTTGGCCACGTCGATTGCCGCCAAAACGATGTCCCGCCAAGGCGGATTCCCGCCCCAATCGGCATCGAGTTTCCGTTTCTCGGCCTGAAATAGGGGCAGCCTGGACAGCACTTCCCGCGGAGTAGTGGGGGTAACCGCATCTCGCCGGGTCGACAGCCAGGCCATGACTGAAATCATGACGCTCTCAACCGAACCGTCATGGGTCGGCAGGCGTGGTTCCGCAACTGTTCCGCTTTCCAGCGCACTCCGAGGCGTAAAGCCGCAACAGACGGTGGAAAACAGGATTGCATCGAAAAGCGGCAAGAACGCCGCGTCAAAAGGGCAATTGATGAAAACCGATTTTGAGGAATCGAGCGCCGGTTCGCCTTCGCCGAAGTGCGCGCGCCGGGCAGGGTTGGAACTCAACGCTTCAAACCTGGCGGCAAGTCCGGTTGGTCCGGTTCATTCTTTCCGAGTTCCTCCGCTATGCGGCTGATCTCGTCGAAGCGTCGCAGACGTTCTCGCCGGTTCTCTTCGCTCGGAGCATGGGCGCGCTCATTGGGCGCCGACAACAGGGCGCTTACCACGTGACGCGTCCAGTTCGCGGGCTCGGCGGCTGGATCCACCATCAGCGCGACCCAACTACGAAGGAACGGCGGCGGTTCCGTTCCACCGACCACAACGGGGATCATCCTTTTGTCGGAATCGGACCAAACCTTGGCGAGAGCCGCTCTCCACTCGACCTCCTGCCAGGAACCTGCCCGGCTACTCGGGCTGACGAGAATCAGGAACGACCGTGCGTTTTCCAACGCCCGTTCTATCTCATCCTGCCAGACCTGGCCCGGCCGCAAGTCCTTGAAATCCGCCCATGGGTGGAACCCCTGCGTCTGCAGCGCCAGCGTCAACTGTTCCGCTAACGGCTTGGTATCCGCGGCGTACGAGATGAAGACGTCCGATTCTGTCGCCATAGCCCTAAGTACAGTATCGCGCATTCGGAGTGCTCGTCCTGGCGACCGGAATCGGGACGGGCCTGCCGCCTGCGCCTACTTCGCCGCCGCCTTGGGCTCCAGCCCGGCCTTCGCCAGAATGGCGTATACCAGCGCGCCGGCTACGAAGCTGTAGAGCGGGGCCGGCTGCACGTACGGCTTGATTTCCGCGGGGACCAGGCTCGGCAGTATGCCCACCACGAAGCCCACGGCCCAGGCGATGTATCCGGCCATGTTCACGCCTTCGCGCGGGCCCGCCCAGCGTTTCCCGGAGAGCAGATAGTCGGCCGTGATGGCCCCGCAGATGGGGCCGAAGGAAGCTCCCACGATGTTGAAGAAGCCCACCAGATTCGCCGCCACTCCGGTCACCGCCAGCACGATGCCCGCGGCGCCGGCCGCCAGGCTGGAGGCCACGCGCGGCACGCCCGGGATCATGGTCGAGAAGCTGTTGCCGGCGATGAAAATGCAAAAGCAGGTGGCCGGGATGGAAGCCAGGGCGAACAGGAAGAACATCGATGTGGCGATGGGACCGCCGATGCCCTGGAGCACGTTGGCATAATCGAAGCCCACTTTCGGGTTGGCGCCGTTGGCATTGGCCACGGCGGCGAGCGAAAGCCCGCCGGCCACGATGGCCGCCAGCATCACCCCTACCATCCCGCCCCAGCGTACGTCCCGCTCATGGCGCGAGTTCATGCCGAAATCGGCCCCCGCCGCTCCCGCCGTGGCGAAAAAGCCGATCACAATCGCGATGATCGCCGTGAAGGCCACCCAGGGGTCCGCCTGCGCCACCGGAACCTGGTAGGCCGCGCCGCCCGAGGTCTTAAAGAAAACCACAATCAGCATCAGCAGCGGAATGAAATTCAGGAAGGTGGCCACCCGGGCGACATACTGGATGCCCTTGGCCCCCACGAAGGCGAAAACGCCGCCCCACAGTAGACCGGCCACGATGAACGGCGCGCTGCCCGGCCCGGCGGCGCTGCCCATGGCTTTCAGGATGAAATCGCTGGCGATAAACGTGGCCACCGCGAACCACCCCACTTGCAACAGACCCATGAGGAGCCCGGGCATGAGATAGCCGCCCTTGGTTCCGAACGTGGAGCTGCCGATGACGTACAGAGGAAAGCCCGTTTTCATGCCCAGCATGGCCGGAGCGCGGTAGTAGAACAGGTAGCACAGCGCCGCGGCGAAGACCAGGCCTCCCAAACAGATCAGCAGGCCGCCGCGATTCAAGGTACCATCGGCCATCGATCTGTAGAACGCGATCCACAGGAAAATGCCGGCATAGCTGGGCGCGGTATTGGCATACCACGGAGCTCGTTTCTCCGCCGGGTTGGGCACAGCCTTGGCGATGTAGTCTGGCAGCATGGCCACTCCTTTTCAGATCCGAATAGCTTCGGAAGCGGTCAGTATAATACAGTGCGCATCCGAGCGCGGCGAACTGTTACAATCCTCCTTCGCGCCTCCGACGGAGCGGACCCGCGCCGCTTCACAGACAGGCCGGGCAGCCGGCGACAGGCGGTCTCTGGACAACCGACGTGCTCCGACGGGTCTTCAAAGCATTCCAATACCGCGATTTCCGCCTCATGTGGATCGGCGCCTGCACCTCCAGCATCGGCACCTGGATGCAAATGGTGCCGCAGGGATGGCTGATCTACCAGTTGAGCCATTCCGCCTTCCTGCTGGCGCTTGACCCGGTGCTCACCACCGTGCCCATCTTCCTTCTCTCGCTGGTGGGCGGCGTGGCGGCGGACCGCATGGAACGGCGCCACCTGCTCATGATTTCGCAGTACATCCAGATGGCTTGCGCGACGCTGCTTACGTTCCTGGTGGGGTTCGGGGTCATAAGGGTCTGGCACATACTGTCGTGCTCGTTCGTGGTGGGATTCGCGCAAGCCTTCGGCGGCCCGGCCTACCAGGCGCTGGTCCCCACGCTGGTCGATAAGGAGGATATGCCCAACGCCATCGCGCTGAACTCCATCCAGTTCAACGCGGCGGTGTTCGTGGGGCCGTTGCTGAGCGCCATCGTGCTGGCCAGATTGGGCATGACCTGGTGTTTCGCCCTGAACGCCGTGTCGTTTCTCGCGCCGGTCATTGCGCTCAGCCTGCTCACGGTCCGCTTTCTCCCGGTCAAAACCACCGAGACGATGTACGCCAGCCTGAAACAGGGCCTGCGGTTCGTTTGGAAGCAGGGCTCCATGGCGCTGCTGATCGTGCTGGCGTTCTCCATGACTTTCCTGGCCGTGCCCAGCCGCACGTTTCTGGTGGTATTCGCCAAGGAGATTTTCGGGCGGCAGGCGGGAACCTACGCCATGTTCCTCTCCATTTCCGGAATAGGCTCCATCGTTGGCGCCCTCACGGTGGCCGGTTTGGGCAATATCCGCAGGAAAGGCCGGGTCGCGCTGACCATGCTGATCGCCCTGGGAGGCGCCATTTCGGTGTTCGCGGTCTCCCGTTCACTTACCGTGAGCTACGTGGCGCTGTTCTTTTCCGGGGCCTCCATGATGGCCGTCTTCGCCTCGGTGAACTCCCTGGTGCAGCTCATCGTCACCAACGAAATGCGCGGGCGCGTGATGAGCGTTTACAATCTGGCTTTTCGCGGCGGCATGATGGCTGGAAACCTGGTAGCCGGGTGGCTCGTCGTACTATTTTCGGCTCCCATTGTGCTGGCGGTGAACGGCCTGGCGCTGGCCGCCATGGCGTTGTACTTTCTATTGGGCCAGCGCAAGGTCGCCGAGCTTTGATTTAATTGGGACGACGAGACTATGTGGGCACTGTTGATTACCGCGCTGCTGGCCGCCGGCGCGACCTCACCGCTGGACTTGGCGCGCGACCGCCAGGACCGCCCGGCGCTGCAGAAGATGGCCGACGACTACGCGGCGGCCGCGGCCAAGACGCCCAACGACGCCGCCGCGCAGTACCGTTTCGCCCTGGCGTGCTCTTACATAGCGGAGGTGGCGCAGCAGCAGCGCGACAAGAAACAGGCGCAGGCGGCGGCCGTGCGCGGCGCCGCCGCCGCCGAAAAGGCGGTGGCGCTGAAACCGGAGGCGGAAAACTATCGCCTCCTGGGAACGCTCTACGCCCAGGCCATTACGGACTTGTTGAGCGGCCTGAACTACGGACCGCGTGCCAAGGACGCCATCAACAAAGCGGTGGAAAAGGCCCCGCGCTCCTCCCAGGTGTACGTCAGCCGCGGCGTGGGGAATTATTACGTGCCCACCCAGCTTGGCGGTGGGACCGCGGCGGCCATCGCCGATTTCCGCAAAGCCATCGAACTGGACGCCCGCAACGCCGACGCCTGGCTGTGGCTCGGCATCGCCCTGCGCAAAGACAACAAAGACGCCGAAGCGCGCCAGGCCCTCTCGAAGACGTTGGAGATCGATCCCAACCGCGTGTGGGCCAGACAGGAGCTGGATAAGATCCCGGCCAAATGAAGCCCGCCGCAGTCGCCGCCGCCTGTCTGGCGCTCGCCCTGTTGACCTTCTTCCAGTTTCCCGGGCACACCTGGCTGCAACAGGACAGCCAGATCTACGCTCCTATTCTGGAGCGGCTGGAGAATCCCGCCGCGCTGCGCAACGATCTGCTGACCGCCCGGCCGCACGTGGCCTACACCCTGTACGACGAAGCGGCCCTGGCGCTGCGCGCGGTGACGCGGCTCGATTTCGAACGGGTGCTCGACCTGGAGCAGATCGCCGCCCGCGGCCTGGGCATCTGGGGCCTGTACCTGTGCGCGCTATGCCTGCTGGCGAGCCTTGGCACGACGGGTAAACGCGACCTCATGGCGCTGTTCATCGCGGCCATTTGTTCCCTGGGTGCGGTCGTCGCCGGCCCCACCGTGCTGACGGTGGAGTACGAACCCACGCCGCGCGCCTTCGCCTTGCCTCTGGTGATCTGCGCCATCGGGCTGGTGGCGCATCGCCGGTATTTGGGCGCCGGAATCGCCGGCGCCGCCGCGTTTCTTCTTCATGCGCCCACCGCGCTGCCGTTCTGGGGCCTGTACGTTGTGCTTTGTGGCGCACGCACTCGTGCGTGCCGTGTCGAGACCCCTCTCGACACCTGCTCGGGCACGGGGAACCAAGCGTCGGCACGAGTGCCGACGCGGCACGCACGAGTGCGTGCGCCACTCTGGGGCATGGCTCCACTTGCCGTGGCGATCCCCATCCTGATTCTGGCCGCGCACCGCCAGGAGGTCCCCGGCGAAGCCCAGCAGCTTTTCGCGCGGATCGCCCCCTTTCGCGAGCAGGTGCAGCGGCTGCGCGCCTCGTATAACTGGATCTCCACCTGGCCGCGCGAGTTGATTCCGCATTATGCTATAGCCTTCGCGGTTTTGCTGGCGGCGTATGCGCGCCTGCGCCGGGATATCGGGCCGGAGCTGCGGATGTTCCTGCTGGGGCTCCCGGCGCTCGGCATGCTGAGCATGCCGGCCAGCTTCCTGCTGCTCGAGCGCGCGCGTTGGGCGCTGCTCCCCGAGCTTCAGCCCATGCGCTGCCTGCTGTTTGTGATCCTGTTTATGGTGCTTCTGGCCGCCGCGGCGGGAGTGCGCGCCGCCGCGGCGCGGCGGCCTTTCGAGGCCGTGGCATGGTTCGCGGTGGCCTATTTGCCGGCCTTGCAGCCGGTCTTCACGCAAAGGTACGCGCTTCGCACCCTCGCGGTGACCGCCGGGCTGGCGGCCTTGGCGTGGCTGGCCGTCCGGCTCTCGCCGCGCCTGGCCGGCGTCTCGCTGGCTCTCGGTCTGGCGACCTTCTTCGCCATCCCCGGCATCGGCGGCGTGGTCAACTACCCGTCCTCGCACAACCCCGAACTGGCGCAGCTTTCCGCCTGGGCGCGCGCTTCCACCCCGTCCGACGCCGTGTTCCTTTTCGCCGACGCGGGGCGGAGCGGCGATTCCGGCATCTTCCGCGCCGAGGCCGTACGCGCCATCTACGTGGATTGGAAAGGCGGCGGGCAAGTCAACTACCTGCCCGGATTCGCCGAAGAGTGGTGGTTCCGCTGGCAGCAGACCAACGCCAACCGCTTCCGGCCCTCGATGCTGCCGAAGTACCAAGCGCTGGGCATTCAATACGTGGTCTTGCAGCCCAGGACCCGCCTGCCGGAACCGCCGGTGTTCGAGAACGCCAGGTACGCGGTCTACGCACTGGCGGGCGATGGGGGGCGATGAGATGAAGGGATGCAGGCGGAGTCGGCGGAAACCCGTGTCCTGCAATTTCCAATGACCCAGGTAATCCGGGCCGCGACCGCCGCGTCTACCATGGAAAAGGCCATGAAGTGGCTGTTGATCATACTGATGCTGGCCCCCGCCGGCGGGTTCGGGCAGACCAAGGCGCCGGCGCGGAAGACGGACTCGTCGAAGAGCCCCACCCCGGCCGCGGCTTTGGCGGCCAAGTACCCCATCGCCACGCTCGCCGTGGAGGGCAACCGGAAATACACGCGCGAGCAGGTGCTGGCCGTGGCCGGTTTGAAGGTGGGGCAAGTGGTGGGGAAAGAGGAGTTCGAAGCGGCGCACGACCGCCTGGTGGCGACGGGCGTCTTCGAAACGGTGGGCTACCGGTTCGCACCCGATCCCAGCGGGAACGGTTACGACGCCACCTTCCGGGTGACGGAGGTGGATACGCTGCCCGTCCGCTTCCAGGAGTTGGGCGTACCGGACGGCGACATCGAGAGGATGCTGCGCGCCCGCGATCCGCTCTTCACCATGGACGCGATGGCGGCCAACCGAATCGTGATCGACCGGCACACGGCGTGGATTCAGGAGTACCTGGCTGCCCACGGGATCACCGAGAGAATCGCCGGCGGCGTAGCCCCCTGGCCCAACGAGATGGCGGTGGTCTTCCGCCCCGCCAAGAACCTGCCCGCCGTAGCCCAGGTGACTTTCGAAGGCAACCAGGCGCTCTCCCAGGAAGCCCTGCGGGCAGCCATTGCGCCGGTGGCCGTGGGGGTTGCGTACACCGAGGAGAAGTTTCGGGAGCTGCTCGATTCCTCGATTCGCCCGCTTTACGAAGCGCACGGCCGGGTGCGCGTGACGTTTCCCAAGCTTCGCACCGAGCCGGCCACCGACGTGGTGGGCGTGCATGTATTCGTGACCGTGGACGAGGGCAACGACTACAAACTGGGGAAGGTGGCGCTCACCGGGCCGGCGCCGCTCCGGCCGCAGGACCTTATCAAAGCCGGCGAGTTCAAGACCGGCGAGGCGGCTAATTTCGATCGTGTCAACGACGGGATCGAGAAGGTGCGCAAAGCCCTGCGCCATGCCGGCTACCTGGATGCGAAGGTTACCGCGGACCGAGATGTTCACGACGCCGAGAAGACCGTGGACCTGGCGCTGCGGGTGGACGCCGGTGCGCAGTACTTCATGGGCAAGCTGACGGTAGTCGGTTTGGATCTCAATGGCGAGGCCGAAATCAACCGCGTCTGGACCATCAAGGAGGGCAAGCCGTTCGACGCCGAGTATCCCGACTATTTCCTGGCTAGGGTGCGGCAAGAGGGCATGTTCGACAACCTGGGCGAGGCCAAGCCGGAGACCAAAGTGGACCAGCAGAAGCACATCGTGGATGTGACTTTGCGGTTTGCCGGCGCGGCCAAAGGACAGGGCCCGGAGAGACGGCGGGGAGGGCGCTGAACGGGTGGGACAGACCATCGGTTTTGGTGGTCAAGCCTCCGGACTGCGGGGTGAATGACAGACGACGAACACCGATCGTCTGTCCCACCTCTGGCCCAGCCAGGACCTACCGCTCCGTGACAGTCGCGGCTCGTTATCGCTCTGGCGAGCCGCGACCGTCAGGGTGTTTCCTTACCGGCCCTGGGAGAATACCCGCTACTTCTCCAGCTTCCAGAGGATCTGCCGTAACATGCCTAGCAGCACTGGCGCGTCGCGGGCCACGATGCCCAGCCGGCGGACCAGGCGGCGTATTTTCTCTTCAGTGGAGGCGCCGGTTACGGGGTTTATGTAGCCGCTGCGGTCGAGCGCTTCCATCAGCATCACGGTGATCTGCTCGATTTCGGCGGCCTTGGCGGGTCTGTGTTTGTCCGGGCTGGCCTGGGCCGCCTTGCCATCGCGCGCCAGCTCGTAGAGGCACAGCGCCACGGCCTGGCCCAGGTTCATGGAAAGATCGGCGTCCACGGTGGGGATACGCATCAGCCAGTGACAGTGGCTTAGCTCTTGGTTGGTGAGGCCGAACTTCTCGGAGCCGAAGAGCAGCGCCACGGGGGCCTCCGCCAGGGCGCGTTTGATGAGGCGGGCGCCGTATTCCAGACGGCGGATGGGGTGCTGCAACCCGCGATGGCCCAGCGAGGTGGTGCCGATCACCAGGCGGCAATCGCCCACCGCGGCGGCCACGCTCGAACACTCCTCGGCGGCCTGGAGCAGCGGCGCGGCGCCGACGGCGGAGCGCGCCTCGCGGTAGGCCACGTCGTAGGGATTCACAACCCGCAAACGGGCGAACCCGAAATTCGCCATGGCGCGCGCCGAAGCCCCGATGTTGAGCGGATTGCGCGTGGAGACGAGCACGACGCGCAGATTGTCTTTCCAATTGTTGGCGATGACCTGATCGTAGCGTACCGGCGGCGCCCGTGCTAAGCTACCCAATCGGAGAGAAGATCATGCCACCAAAAGCCGCCAAGCCGCCGGTGCGCGGCCGGCGCCCCAAAGCGGAAGTGCAGCAGGAGTTCGAGGAGATTCAGTCGCGGGTGGAGGCCGAGCGCGAAGCGGCCGACCCCAAGGCCGAAGAGGCCGCGCGCCTGCGGGAGACGGAGGTGCGGCAGGCGGTCGCGTCGGTCACGGTGGAAGCCGTGGTGCAGCGGATCGCGGGCCTGGGTTTGGAAATCGGCAAGGCGCTGGCGGAGGTTTCCGGCCGGCTGGCCGAGGAAACGCAGTTGCTGGCGTCGCTGCGCGAGGCGGTGGCGCTCGAACGCAAGGAACTCGACCGGCTGCACCAGATCGACGTGGCGGCCACGGCGCTCGATCAAATGGTGCAGGACTATGCGCGCGAGAAGCAGCGATTGGAAGGCGAGATCGCGGCTGGGCGCGCCGCTTGGGAGGAGGAATCGGCCAAGGCGGAGCGCGAGCGCAAGGAGCAGGAAGAGGGCCTCAAGAAGCAACGCCAGCGCGAGATAGAAGACTACGAGTACAAGAAGGCCCTGGAGCGCAAGAAGGCGCAGGACAAGTACGACGAAGACGTGCGGCTGCTGGAGAAGAAGAACGCCGAAAGGCAGGAAACCCTGGAAAAGGGCTGGAAGCAGCGCGAGGCCGCGTTGAAGGAGCAGGAGGAAGAGCTGGCGCGGCTCAAGAAGGAAGCCGAGGGCTTCCCGGCGCGTCTCCAGAAGGAAGCGGCGGCGGCGGCCGAGCAGGCGCGCAAGGAAACCGAAGCGCGCCTGGAGCAGCAGGCGCTGGGGCTGCGCAAGGACGCCGAGAGCGAGAAGCGCCTGGCCGAGCTGCGCATCAAGACGCTGGAAGAAGCCGCCGCGCGCCAGCAGGCGCAGATCGCGGCCTTGGAAAAGCAGCTTGCCGAGGCCAAACAGCAGGTGCAGGATATCGCGGTAAAAGCCATCGAGGGCGCGAGCGGCGCGCGGGCGCTGTCGCACATCAACCAGATCGCCATGGAGCAGGCCAAGAACCGGCCGCAGGGGTAGGCGGCCCTGGCGTGATGCAGTATTGCGCGGGAGAACGGCGCGTATTACGCTGGGACCATGCGCGCGATCTCCGTGAAGTTGCCCGACGACCTCCTCGCCCAGCTTGGTAGAGAGGCCAAGGCGAGGCGGGTGACGAAATCCCGGTTGGTGCGGGAAAGCCTCGAAAAGGGTCTGCGCGAGCAACCGCCGGCCGGCGCGGTCTCGTGTTACGACCTGGCGCGCGACCTTGCCGGCGCGGTGAAAGGACTGCCCAACGATCTGGCCGACAATCCGAAATACATGGAGGGTTTTGGCCGGTGGAGAATGGCCCGGGCCTTCTCGACACCGCCTTGTTGGCCAATCGTCTCGCCATCCATTTTCGTGTCGCGCTTAACCCCGTGAAAGACGAGCGCTTGACAATTTCTGACAGTCAGATAGTCTGAAGCTATGAGCGCCAAGTCTTCGGCATCGGTGCGGGAACCGGTCGGGCGGGTGGGGCAGCGCCGCCAGGTGGTCATTCCCCGCGAAATCTTCGACAGCCTTCGCATGCGCGAGGGGGATTTCGTGGCGTTCAGCCAAAAGGACAACGGCGTGCTCGTCAAGCCGAAACGGCTAGTGGATCCCGACGAGGTTCTCACGGCCGCCGAAGCAAGAAAGCTGCGCCTCGGACTGCGCCAGGTCAAGGAAGGGAAGACGAGACCATGGGCGGACGTAAAGCGTGACTTGGGCCTGTAGTTTTTCGAGGGCCGCCCAAAGGGATCTCGCGGCGCTTCCGCTAGCCATTCGACAGCGTGTTGCGCGCGTCGTGGAGGTCATGGAAACCGGTCCCTTCCAAGGCGACGTGAAAGCGCTCGCCGGCCCCGAGTGGCAGGGCACGTTCCGGCGGCGCATCGGTTCCCATCGTCTGCTCTTCACCGCAGACCGCGCCACGAAGAGGGTGTTCGTTATCCGAATCCTCATCCGCTCGAAGAACACCTACCGCTGATCGGGCGCGCGGGGCTTTGCGGAGTGGAGCGAAACTGTGAACCCGTCGTCCGCCTTCGGAAGCTTCGGAAAGGAGTTCCTCTCAATCTCCGACCCGCATTGTTCGCATGTGACCGTTCGCCAGACCTCCTCGCTGGAGGCGGACACGCTCGCGATGCGCTGCGTGGTGGAGACGCGGCAATGGGGGCAGTAATCGACGCGAGTGGCGTCGCCGAGACGGGAGGACCGCGGTTTCCGTTTGGGCTGTTTGCGCATCTTCACGAACCTCGCAGAAGTTCGAAATATCGCTCCCGGCTCATGCCGGACGTGCGGCGATCCACCGACACGAACTCCGATCCTGCATAGGCTTCTGCTCCGGCCGAAGGCGGAACATGCGTGTTCTTAGTGTAGCGCTCCGGCCGTCCCCCATGGCCGGGATCGCTTCGCAGGCCAAGCCGCCCCGTTCCGGCCTGTAACCCGAATTTGACAAGGGCCACCCGCTCCCGGTACGCTAAATACTTTGCAGGCAATATCTGGAGAAGTGTGTCAATGAGAACCGAGTTCCCCTCCAAGGACGACGTCACCCGTCAGTGGCACGTCATCGACGGCCAGGATGTGGTCCTGGGAAAGCTGGCTAGTAAGGCGGCTATGTTGCTGATGGGAAAGAACAAACCTTCCTATACGCCGTTCCTCGATACGGGCGATCCCGTGATCGTCATCAACGCCAGCAAGGTGCGGCTGACGGGCCGGAAGGAAGAAGACAAAATGTACCGCCATTTCACCGGGTATCCCGGCGGCTTGGTGGAGAAGAGCGCCCGGCGCGTGCGCCATGAGAAGCCCGTGCGCATGGTGGAAGATGCCATTGCGGGCATGCTTCCGAAAACCAAGCTCGGCAAGCAGATGTACAGGAAGCTGAAGGTCTACGCGGGCGACACTCACCCGCACGCGGCCCAGAAGCCGGCCGCGCTGGCCGTGAAATAGCGGGAAGGCAGGGTTAGTGGCAGCTACGATGGTTCAATATTTGGGTACAGGCCGCCGCAAGACGTCGGTGGCGCGGATTTTTTTGAGGCCCGGCAAGGGCGAGATCACGGTGAACGGGCGTGCGTTCGAGAATTACTTCTCGACCGAGGGCGCGCGCGCCGTGGTACGGCAGTCGTTGGCGGCGGCCGAGAGCGCGGACAAGTTCGACGTGCTGATTCTGGCCCGCGGCGGGGGCGTGATCGGCCAGGCCGGCGCCTGCCGTCTGGGCATTGCCCGGGCTCTGGTGGAGTTCAATGCGGAACTGCGTCCGCGGCTGAAGAAGCTGGGGTATCTCACCCGCGACCCACGCAAGCACGAGCGCAAGAAGTACGGTCAGAAGGGCGCTCGCAAGCGGTTCCAGTTCTCCAAACGCTAAGGATTCCGGTGAGGCCTGGAGGGTAATCGCGCCGCGAGTCGCTCCTTCAGGCTTTGCCGTGTCGCGTAGGGGCCGGGCAGGTCCGGTCTATTACGCGTTTTTCGGTCTTCTGTCCCACCGGCGCCGCGCAAATCTCGCTTTGGGCCGCGCGGGGGGTGGGACCGTGGAGGAAGGCCATACGGGGGGCGTCGTCCCTCCTCAACCCGATTAGGAGGTATTTTGCCCGCAATCTCGATGAAGGAATTGCTCGAAGCAGGCGTTCACTTCGGGCACCAGACCAAGCGCTGGAATCCGAAGATGAAAGAGTACATCTTCGGCGAACGCAACGGAATCTACATCATCGACCTTCAGAAGACCTTGAAGATGTTCAAGGACGCCGCCCGCTTCGTGGGCGAGATGGCCGCGCAAGGGAAAAACGTGCTGTTCGTGGGTACCAAGCGGCAGGCGCAGGAAGCCGTCGCCGAAGAGGCCACCCGCTGCGCCATGTACTATGTGAACCAACGCTGGCTGGGCGGCCTGCTCACCAACATGGCCACCGTGCAGAAATCCATCAAGCGCTTGAAAGAGCTGGAAGCCATGGCGTCGGTGGAGGGCGGCTATGCCGGGCGGCCCAAGAAGGAAATCATCCGCCTGGAACGCGAGCGCAAGCACCTGGACCAGAACCTGTCCGGGATCAAGAACATGCCCGGGCTACCGGATGTGCTCTTCGTGATCGACTCAAACAAAGAAGCCATCGCGGTGAAGGAAGCCCGCCGGCTGGGCATTCCGGTGGTGGCGATCGTCGACACCAATTGCGATCCGGACGAAGTGGATCAGGTGATTCCGGGCAACGACGACGCGCTACGCGCCATCCGTCTGTTCGCCAGCAAGATAGCGGACGCGGTGATCGAAGGCCGCGCGCTGGCCACCGAACAGGACTTCACGGCCGATAAGATCGTTCAGGACGAGGCGGCCGGCGGCGAAGAAGGCATGCTGGCCTACACGGAATACGTGGACCCCAAGTACGCCGAAAAGATCATGGCGGAGAGCCTGAGCATGGCCGAGGAATCGGACCAGGCCGCGCAGCCGCGCAAGGGTCCGGCGTCGGAAACGGCCGAACCGGCCGAGGAATCCGCAGCGACCGAGAGCGGACACTAGGATTGCGGCGCGCCGCGCGACATCTCCCTTCCGGCCGCGGCTCGTCGAGTCTTGTGCCAAGCCCTGGCCGTAAGGGAGCGGCTGGGGGCAATCTATAAGGATAATTTCGAATCATATGGCGGAAATCACCGCGGCATTAGTCAAAGAGCTTCGCGAGCGCACCGGCGCGGGCATGATGGAGTGCAAGAAGGCGCTGGTGGAAGGCGCCGGCGATATCGCCGAGGCCGAAGTGATCCTGCGTAAGCGCGGCATCTCCATGGCGGGGAAGAAGGCCGGGCGGGTCACGCGCCAGGGATTGATCGGAACCTACATTCACGCCGGCGGGCAGTTGGGCGTGATGGTGGAAATCGACTGCGAATCCGATTTCGTGGCGCGGACCGACGATTTCAAGGAACTGGTGCACGACGTGGCGATGCACGTGGCGGCGGCCGACCCGCGCTATCTGCGCCGGGAAGACGTTCCGGCGGCGATCCTGGAGAAGGAAAAGGAAATCGCGCGCGACCGCGCCAAGGCCGAAGGCAAGCCCGAGAAGATTATCGACAAGATCGTGGAAGGCCAACTGACGAAATTCTATGAAGCGGCCTGCCTGCTGGACCAGCCTTTCGTCAAGGAAGCCACCCTCACCATCGAGCAACTGGTGAAGACCAAGATCGCCAAACTGGGCGAGAACATGTCCATTGCGCGCTTTGTCCGCTTCAAGGTGGGCGATGCGCCGGCCGGCGCGGACGGCCCGGCCGCGGAATAGATGCCGGCCTACAAACGCATTCTGTTGAAGCTGAGCGGCGAAGCCCTGGCGGGCGGCGCCGCTTTCGGCATGGACGCCCAGCGCGTCAAAGAGCTGGCTTGCGAAGTGGCCGCGGTGGCCGCCACGGGCGTCCAGATCGGGGTGGTAGTGGGCGGCGGCAACATCTTTCGGGGGGTGGCCGCGGCGGCCCAGACGATGGACCGCGTCACGGCCGACCACATGGGGATGCTGGCCACGGTAATCAACTCGCTGGCCCTTTCGGACGCCCTGGAGGGCATTGGCGCGGCCACTCGGGTGATGACGGCCATCGAAATGCGCCCGGTGGCCGAGCCCTACATTCGCCGGCGGGCCATACGGCACCTGGAAAAGGGGCGCATCGCCATCTTCGCCGCGGGCACCTCCAATCCGTACTTCTCCACCGACACGGCGGCCACCCTGCGGGCGCTCGAGATCAAGGCGGAGGTGATCGCCAAAGGCACGCGCGTGGATGGCGTCTACGACAAGGATCCCCTGAAGTTCCCGGATGCCGTGCGGTATGCGGAGGTGGGCTACACGGAAGTGCTTTCCAAGGGCCTCGGAGTCATGGACGCCACTTCCATCGCCATGTGCCGCGACAACCGGATGCCCATTATTGTTTTCAATTTGAATACAACTGGCAATATAATGCGTATGACGATGGGCGAGCCCGTCGGCACCCTGATTCATTAGCCGCGGGGCCGCTTTCCGGAGAGACTGCCTATGAAAACGGAACCACCAGCAGCACCCAGCGCTATCACGTTCCTCTCGGTGAAAGAGGTGGATGCGAGCCTGAAGGCGCGCATGGAGAAAGCCCTTTCGGATCTGCAGCACGAGATGGCTTCCATACGCACCGGGCGCGCATCGCTGGGAATTCTCGACCACATCCGGGTGGACTATTACGGATCTCCGACGCCCCTCAACCAGGTGGCCAATCTGCACGTTCCCGAGCCCTCCCTGATCACCGTGCAGCCGTGGGACGTCTCGCAAATCGGTCCCATCGAGAGGGCCATTCGGGTTTCCGACCTGGGACTCAACCCTTCCAACGACGGCAAGATCATCCGCCTGCCCATTCCGCCGCTCACCGAGGAACGGCGCAAAGAGCTGGTGAAGAAGCTTCACGGCGTGGCCGAGCACCATCGCGTGGCGGTGCGCAACATCCGCCGGGACGGCAACGAGGCGGTCAAGAAGCTGCTCAAGGACAAGAAGCTCGCCGAGGACGACGAGAAGAAGGCGCTCGACGACATCCAGAAGCTCACCGACGCCTACATGCAGAAGATCGACCTGGCCGCCAAGAGCAAGGAAAAAGAGATCCTGGAGATCCGGTAGGTTCAAAGGCCGCCCAAGTGTGCGTTGGGCGGCTTTCCTTTGCGCGGGACTATAGCAAAAACGCTATACTATGAGTGCATGTCATGACGTGGAGCGTTGAAACCCTCAATGATGTTGTGGACGCGGAGGTCGAAAAACTGCCCGCCGACATGCTCGCCCGCTTTGTTTACGTCTCCGGGTTGATCGAGGAGTATGGCCTGGAGCGGGTTGGGGCGCCGCACGTGAAGCACGTGCGCGGCCCTCTTTGGGAAATGCGCATGAAGGGCGCGGACGGGATATCCCGGGCTCTCTACGTGACTGCGGCCGGGCGGCGCGTGGTGGTGGTCCGCGTGTTTGTCAAGAAGACGCAGAAGACGCCGGATCGGGAAATCGAGTTGGCGCTGAAGCGGGCGAAGGAGCTATTGCGATGAGCAAGGTCAGGGATCTGCACCAGAACTGGATGAAGAGCAAGGAATACCGCAGAGCTTATGAGGAACTGGCGCCGGAATTCGCGCTGGCGCGCGCCGTGATCGACGCGCGTGTTAAGGCCAGCCTTACGCAGGAGCAGCTCGCCCGGCGCATGGATACCACCCAATCCGTCATAGCGCGCCTGGAGGGCGGGCGGACCAAGCCTTCAACAAAGACCCTCGAGCGTCTGGCCGCCGCCACCGGAACGCGCCTCAAGATCAGCTTTGAGCGGCCCGGGACGCATCCGCAGTAGCAGGCGGGCGGGTTGCAGGTTCGAGTCCAAACCTGGGGAGCCAAATATCATTTCTGGCCGTTTCCGCCATTTCCCCTCCCACCCGCTGCTGTTCCGACGCGACCGCAACTGCCAACACGTCAAAGGGTTGGCGATATTTCGCGGTCAGTTCGCCGCCTTTCCAGGTGCAGTTCGAGAGTACAAAATCCAGGAGTTTGCGTTTTTCCGCTGCGGGCTGACTCTCGAACAGGGCGTGCGCGTTGTGCGCCAGTTCCAGGAGTTGGACGCCTTCCTCGATATAGCTGTGGTTGGCCGTCTGGTGCGCCCCCAGGTCGCGAATGATGGCCGTCTGCGCCGCACGCATCTCCGCGGCCTTGGTGTCGAAGAAGTCGTTGGCGATCCGGCCGTCCAGCTTGTCCTCGTACATGCGCGTCGATGCGGTCCTGGAGGCGGCGGTGCTCACGCTGAAGCTTGGCGATGGCGTCGTCGTGGAACTGGCGTTCGTCCCGGTGACTTTCGCGTAGCGCCTGCCGCACCCAGACCAGCGTCTCGTCACTGAACGCGATCCCTTTCAGCAAGCCCGTGAACCTCTCCTCCAGCACCTCCTCGCGCGTGTACGGCTCCGGGCACTTCCCCTTGAAGCCGGTGCAGTGGTAGTAGATGTAGCGCCCCTTCTTGATCTCGCCCACCATGGCGCAGCCGCAGTGGCCGCACGTGATCAGGCCGCTGAACGCGAACTGCTCCTTCACCTTGCGGGTCTTCTTGGCGCCGCGGCCGTCGAGGATCGCCTGGACCTGATCCCACAGCTCGCGGGAGACGACCGGCTCGTAGGTGCCGTGGTACGTCGTGCCGTCGAAATCGAAGTCGCCGGAGTAGATGCGGTTGCGCAGGATCTTGTGGACCGTGGAGGTCGGCACCATGTCACCGCTCTTCCGGTAGGCCAGCCCGTCTGCGCGCGCTGTCTTGGCCATCTGCTTCAGCGAGTACTTGCCGGTGGCGTACTGCTCGAACATCCGGGATGACGCGGTGCCAGATTCGAGTCGGGCACGATGGTCCGCTTGCCGTTCGTGCCGTCCACGTTGAGGTAGCCCAGCGGCGCGAACGACGGCCAGATCCCCTGCCGGGCCTTTTCCAGCATCCCCTTCCGCGTTTCCTCCGACAGGTTGTCGATGTAGTTCTTGGCCATCAGCACCTTGATGCCGTGCATGAACTTCTCCGACGACCGGGAGTCGGGAGCCAGGATGACGTTCTCCTTGACGAAGTGGATCTCGAGCCCAGCTCGTCGATGCGTCACCCAGTCCTTCAGGTTGCGGTAGAGGCGGTCCGTCTTTTCGACCAGCACGGATGCGGCAGGACTTGGCCTTTCCAGACAGGCGATCATTTCGCCGAAGCCGGTGCGGCCCGCCGCCTTCGCGGTCTCGACGTCGGCGAACTCCT